>CAIJXU010000054.1 GCA_903824725.1 uncultured Bacteroidota bacterium
GATATAGTTGTAATTGGTAAAAAATTGATTTATTTTTAATACTGAACCTAAAACCAAACTTCATGAGAAAATCTGATCTCATTAATCAAATTTCTGAAAAAACTGGAATCCCAAAAGTGGATGTACTAGTTACTTTAGAAACGATGTTTAAGGAAGTAAAAGAAAGCTTATCCAACGGTGAAAACATTTATATCCGTGGGTTTGGGAGCTTTATTACTAAAAAAAGGGCCGCAAAAATTGGACGCAATATCAAAAAGAATATAGCGGTCGAAATCCCTGAACATTTTATTCCTGCCTTTAAGCCTGCAAAAGAATTTGTAAACGATGTGAAAAGCAAACGGAAGTAAGCTACCTTTGCTTGAAATCGATTTACATTGAAAAAGCCTCAATTTATTGTTGTTATTATTGCTATTGCCTTAATTAGTGGGCTATACTTTTTTGCTCCAAGAAACAAAAAAGCGGATGCCTCAGCTATAGCCACCGCTACTGAAAATCAGGAAGTTACCTCCAAATCTGTGTTAGAAGGTGCAAAATTAAACCTCCCTTCCGATCAAAAATTATCACTCTTAAGCATTGAAAACCAATTAGATAATAAATCATCTATTGCGGACAGTATTCGCATTTACAAGCAATTATCTAGATTTTGGGCCGATTCTGCTCATAAAATGGGTCCTTATTTATATTATACTTACAGTACAGCTTTGTTGGAAAGTTCTGAAAAAAGCCTCACTTTTGCAGCCCAGCAGTTGGTTGATAACTTGACCGACCCTGAAGCACCGCCCGCTTTCCTAAAATGGATGGCAGGTAATGCAAAAGTTCTTTTAGATAAAGCATTGGTTATTAATCCTAATAATGATTCTGCAAAAATAAACTTAGGCGCCTGTTATTTGTTTGGCAATATTTCAGACAACCCTATGCAGGGCATATTAAAGATCAAGGAAGTAGTAGACAAAAATCCACATAACATTTATGGTCAAATGGTATTGGCTTTAGGAGGTAAAAAATCCGGTCAAAACCAAAAAGCGATCGAAAGGTTTTTATTGATATTAAAAGATCAACCTTATAATATCGAAGCCTTGGTTAACTTAGCTGAATGTTATGAATTAACAAACCAAAAACCATTGGCATTGGAGTGTTACTTAAAAGTAAAACAATCCAATAAAATGAATTCGAAAGAATTCACCAATGCAATTGACAAGAGAATACAACAATTAAAGAAATAATATTATATAACAAAAAAAATATCGGACATGCCTTGTGGTAAAAAAAGAAAACGTCATAAAATTGCGACTCACAAAAGAAAGAAACGTTTAAGAAAAAATAGACATAAGAAAAAGAATAAATAATTCATTTTCTATACAAGCGTATTTGAATTCAAATACGCTTGTATATTTTAAAATTGCACACCACTTACCTACTTAGCAACTTTACCTTTACCTATTCCTTCCTTTGTAAAGTGGTCGTGTTTCAAATAATTATAAGGCAGTATTTGCGTTTTATTTCGCTATGCGTGCTTTAACAAAGTTGCTATAAGTGAACAAAGAATTAATCATTAATAGTTCCTTAGATGGGGTTGAAATTGCCTTGTTAGAGGAAAAAAAGTTGGTTGAAATACACAACGAAAAAATGGACGCCCGCTGGTCCGTTGGCGATCTATATTTAGGTAAAGTCAAGAAAATTATACCTGGATTAAATGCAGCCTTTGTAGATGTTGGTTTTGAAAAAGATGCCTTTCTACATTACACCGATTTAAGCCCTTATGCTAAATCTATCATTAAATTCACGCAATTAGCGATGAATGATCAAGATAAAAGTTTGGACTTCGCCAGTTTTCAATCGGCTCCTGAAATTGTAAAAACAGGAAAAATAAGTGAAGTACTAAATGGTAAGCCAAATGTATTGGTTCAAATTTTAAAGGAACCTATTGCAGCTAAAGGACCAAGGTTAACTTGTGAAATATCCTTAGCAGGCCGATTTGTGGTTCTTACTCCATTTAATGAAATTGTTGCCGTTTCTAAAAAAATACATTCTGGTGATGAACGCAAAAGATTACAAAAAATAATTGAAGCAGTTCGTCCAAAAAACTTTGGTGTGATTGTGCGTACTGCTGCAGAAGGAAAAACCACTGCAGAACTACACGAGGATTTATTAACCCTTGAAGCAAATTGGAAAAATATCCAATCCAATTTACAAGGTGCCTTGCCTCCTACGCGCATTATGAACGAAGCAAGTAAAACTACTAGTATATTAAGAGATTTACTGAATGAGGATTTCAATAAAATTGTAGTCAACGATAAAAAAATATTCGATCTTACTTTAAGTTATTTACAAAGAATCGCTCCTAGTAAAAGCAATATTTTAAGTTTACATAATGGGGATCAACCTATTTTTGATCAATATGGCATTACCAAACAAGTAAAGTCCTCCTTTGGAAAAACAGTAAACCTTCCAAGTGGGGCTTATTTAATTATTGAGCATACCGAAGCATTACATGTCATTGATGTGAATAGTGGTTTTAAAAGTGTTTCCAACAACCAAGAGGAAAATGCACTACAAACCAATATGGAAGCTGCCGAGGAAATCGCAAGGCAATTAAGATTAAGAGATATTGGTGGTATCATCGTGATTGACTTCATTGATATGAAGCTACCAGACAATCGTCGTAAGGTGCAAGAGTCTTTGGAAAACTTCATGAAAACCGACCGCGCTAGGCATTCAGTATTACCTATATCAAAATTTGGTTTATTGCAAGCCACTCGTCAACGCATTCGCCCCGAAGTCAATATTAATACCTCTGAAGATTGTCCTGCTTGTAATGGAACAGGTAATATTACAGCTACTTTGCTATTGGAAGATGAGATGGAGAAAAAACTAGCTTATTTGACGACACATGGTCATAAAAATTTACAGATTCTTGTTCATCCAATCATTCATTCACATTTAACCAAGGGAATTTTTAATAGTATCATTAAAGGTTGGAGAAAAAAATATAAAATTAAATTGAAGTCCCAGGCGTCTACAATTAGCCACTTAGTGGAATATAAATTCTTAGATGAACACTTAGAGGAAATTAAGATTTACTAGTTTTAATGAAAAGATGAAAATGGGCGCTTCGTTTTTGAAGCCCAATGGCCTGTTTAATAATACATAATACTAATTATTAATATATTAAGACCACTAGTTATTGATTTTCGGAAAATACGGTGTGTCAATTTCAACTAAGCCATTATCTTTATGGTATGAGTAAAGCTAAATCAGCGTTTTTTTGTAATAATTGCGGATATGAAGCTGCAAAGTGGGCAGGTAAATGTCCCGCTTGCAATGAATGGAACACCTTCACTGAAGAATTGATTGAAAAGGGAAAGGAAACCAATACCGATTGGGAAGGTTACCATCAAAATCAAAAAGGGAATCAAGCTATTTCATTAAATGAAGTAAATAGTCAATCTGAAAAAAGAATTGATAGTTCAGATGTGGAACTGAATCGAGTTTTAGGAGGTGGTATTGTGTTAGGGTCTATTATTTTAGTAGCAGGCGAACCTGGTATTGGAAAAAGTACTTTGTTTTTACAACAAGGTTTAATGATGAAGGACCAAATCGTTTTATACATCAGTGGAGAGGAAAGTATACAACAAATAAAAATGAGAGCCGATCGCTTGAATTTACAAAACGAAAATTTTTATTTACTAACCGAAACACATACTGCACAAATTTTTAAAGCCATTAAAAAATTAAAACCTACGGTGGTGATTGTGGATTCAATTCAAACATTAGAATCTAACTTAATTGACGCAGCGGCAGGAAGTGTATCGCAAATAAAACAAACCGCTGCCGAATTTCAACGTTTTGCAAAAGAAACAGGCACCCCCGTTTTTTTAATTGGCCATATCACCAAGGAAGGCACCATAGCAGGTCCTAAAATTTTGGAACACATGGTGGATACGGTATTGCAATTTGAAGGAGATAGGCATTATGCTTATCGTATGTTGCGCACTTTAAAAAATAGATTTGGAGGTACTAGTGAATTAGGGATTTATGAAATGACAAGCGAAGGAATGAAAGTAGTCAACAACCCTTCTGCTTTTTTAATTGCGCAACGCAATGAAACATTAAGTGGTAGTACCATTGCCGCTTCCATGGAAGGAATGCGCCCCTTGTTAATTGAAGTACAAGCCCTTGTTACGCAAAGCGTATATGGCACGCCACAGCGCACTGTGACTGGATTTGACTTAAGAAGATTGCAACTTTTATTAGCCGTGTTGGAAAAAAGAGGAGGATTTGCTTTTGGAATGAAAGACGTATTTGTGAATATTGCAGGTGGATTAAAAATCGAAGATCCTTCCTTAGATTTAGCCATTATACTTTCTTTATTATCCTCTTATGAAGACATCCCATTACCACAAGGAATTTGTTTTGCCGGCGAAGTGGGATTGAATGGAGAAATTAGAGCGGTGAATCGCATACAACAACGCATTGCAGAAGCAGAAAAATTAGGGTTTGAAAAAATATACATATCCGAGTTTAATAAAAAAGGATTAGAACAAAAAAAACACGGTATACAAATTATTGCTGTTGAAAGAGTGGATGAAGCCTATCGATTATTTTTTTAACGCCTCCCTATTTTATAAAATATAAATGCTCCTTTTTTTAAAAAAGTATTTTGATGGCTTTTTGCATTTAATATTTCCAAAAATATGTTTGCATTGTGGCTCAGAGGATCTTCCCAATCAAAATGTAATTTGTTCCAATTGTTATGCGAAACTCCCCTTCACCGATTTTTTACAAATCGAAAACAATGTCGTTGAAAAAATATTTTGGGGCAGGGTATCACTAGGCGCAAGTGGAGCAGCTTTATTTTTTACCAAAAATAGTATTGTACAATTATTAATTTTTGAATTAAAATACAAGAAAAATAAAAGAGCAGGATGGATGTTGGGACATATCATTGCAGAGACAATGAAATTGTCTAATCGATTTAATCATATTGATTATTTAATACCTGTTCCGCTAAGGCGAAAAAAAGAGCGAAATAGAGGTTATAATCAAACTTATATTATCTGTGAAGGTATTGCTCATGTGTTGGCCATCCCCATTGAAAAGAGGGTTTTATATAAAAAGAAGCCATCCCATACACAAACCCAAAAAGGCCGAATTGAAAGGGGACAAAACAGCAATCGCCTTTTTTCACTAAAGAATTCGACTGCCCTTTTCAATAAAAGGCTGTTATTGGTGGATGATGTTATTACAACCGGGGCCACTGCCGAATCGGCTTGCTTATGTTTAAAACAAGCCAGGCCTGCTGATATTCAGTTTATAGCCGCCGCCTATACCCTAACTTAAACTTTTTTGTAGTATTGTTGTTATATTTATAAATTACTGTTTCTTTTCAAAGCGTTAAATCAAAATAAAATGAAATCTATTTTAAGTTTTTTATGTATGGCCATTGCCATTTTTTCGAGTGCCCAAAGTATCCATAGTTTTAAAGTAAAGGGTATTGACGGGAAACAAATTAATTTAGCTGCATATAAAGGCAAGAAAATATTAATAGTGAATACCGCTTCTCAATGTGGTTATACCCCACAATATGAGGCTTTGCAAAAAGTATACAAACAATATGGCAACAAATTAGTGATCATTGGTTTCCCTTGTAATCAATTTGGTGGTCAAGAGCCAGGAACCAATGAAGAGATTGTTGCTTTTTGTGAAAAAAACTTTGGTGTCAATTTCCCTTTAGCCGATAAAATTGATGTGAAGGGTGCGCAAATAGCGCCCATCTATCAATGGCTTACGCAAAAAGCAAAAAATGGCGTATTAGACGCAAGCATTGGATGGAATTTTAATAAGTTTTTATTAGATGAAAATGGAAAAATGTTGGCTTACTTCCCAAGCAGTGTTAAACCAGATGGCGCTGAAATTTTAGCCTATTTGAAATAGGAATCCAACCTGATTTTTATCGATGCTTTATAAAGTAAACATTATCTTCGTTACATGTTATTAAGCGAAGTGATTGGGCAGGAAAAATTAAAGCAACAATTAGTGGATATGGTGCATCAGCAAAGGCTGAGCCATGCATTACTAATGGTGGGCCCTGAAGGTTCAGGCGCTTTACCATTGGCCATTGCCTTTGCTCAATACATCGTTAGTATTCCAAATCAAGCTACTGCTAGCGGAGATTTATTTGGAGCTCCTGCAGAACCTATCAAGCCTGTATTTTATAGTCCTGCAGAAATTGAAAACTTACCAGCGTATCATAGGGCAAGTCAACTCATGCACCCCGATTTGCATTTTTCATTTCCTACCATTACAGAAAAGCCAGGTCAAAAAAATATCAGTGCTAATTTTATTGAACAATGGCGCGAATTTATAAATGGATATCCTTATGGCAATGCATTTGATTGGTTGCAATTTATTAAAGCAGAAAATAAACAAGGAAATATTAGCGCAGATGAGTGTAATGAAATTATAAAAAAATTATCTTTTAAAAGTTTCGAAAGTGCTTATAAAGTTTTGGTATTATGGATGCCTGAATATTTGGGTAAAGAAGGTAATAAATTATTAAAATTAATTGAGGAGCCCCCTGATAATACTATTTTTATTTTAGTCGCCAACTCTGAGGAGAATATTTTACCGACTATTTTAAGTAGATGTCAATTTATTAAAGTGCCTCGACTAAGTTCAAATGAAATTGAAACTGCTTTAATTCAGCGGGCTAAATTAGCACCTGAAAAAGCAAAACAAATTGCTATTTTATCAGATGGCAATTATAGGGAGGCCCTGCATTTAATCCAGCACAGTGACCAGGATTATATTGGCTTAATTAAGGATTGGTTAAACGCCATTTTAAAAACAGGCCCTTTGGCCCAATTGAAATGGGTAGAGGAATTGAATAAGATGGGAAGAGAGCAACAAAAGCAGTTTCTGAAGTATTTTAACCATTTACTAGAGCATAGTATTAGGTTGAAAACCATGGGGACCGACCTCCCTTTGGATAGTGATTTAAAGGATTTTGCCCTCAGAATCAATAAAATTGCCGGGGTAAGTCAGATGGAAAGCATTGTAAATGAACTAGATAAGGCCATTTATTACATAGAAAGGAATGCCAATGCTAAAATGCTATTTATGGCACTTAGTATCAAGTTGTACCATATCATTCAGAACAAAACCTTAATTTTGACAGAAGCATCATAAGGAACAGCGAAGTGAACAGGTGATATGCGAGGGTATTTTAATTATTAACAGTTTGAATTAACGATATATGGGATGTGGATCATGTGGAACTGGTAAACCAGGCGGTTGCAAAAGCAACGGCGGGTGTAGCACAGGTGGTTGTAACCGTTTAAATGTGCACGATTGGTTAAGTGACTTAGCGATTGACGATATCAATAGTCAATGCAAAGTGGTCGAGGTAAGCTTTAACCAAGGAAGTCGAAAGGAATTCTTCAAAAATTTAAGTAATCAGCAATTTGAAAAGGGTGACTATGTCACTGTCGAAGGCGTTAATGGCTTTGACCTTGGAGAAATATGTTTAACCGGAGAATTAGTAAGGTTACAACTTAAAAAAAGAGGTATTGAAGAAACTAGTGTCGAGATTAAAAAAATTCTTAGACCAAGTAATGAGCGCGATATAGAAGCTTACAAAATAAGTAAAAGTAGAGAAGCTGCAATTTTAGCTAGGAGTCGTGCTGCAGCAAGGCAACTAAAATTAGCCATGAAATTAAGTGAGGTAGAAATTCAGGCAGATGGGAAAAAAGGAACTTTCTTTTATACTGCTGATGATCGTATTGACTTTAGAGAACTCATCCGAATATTTGCAGGCGAATTTAAAGTAAAAGTAGAGATGCGTCAAATAGGCATCCGTCAAGAAGCTGCCAAAGTGGGTGGTATTGGGAGTTGCGGAAGGGAACTATGTTGTAGTACTTGGTTGCATGATTTTAAAAGTGTCAACACAACAGCTGCGAGATATCAAAATTTATCAATCAATCAAACTAAATTAAGTGGTCAATGCGGTCGACTTAAATGTTGTTTGAATTTTGAATTAGATACTTACTTAGATGCATTACAAGCTTTCCCTGATTATGCAGACAATTTACAAACAGTGATGGGACAAGCATTTTTGATTAAAAAAGATATTTTCAAAAATTTGATGTGGTATACCTTACCTAATAACACAAAACATTATCCTTTAACCATTGAGCGTGTGAAGGAAATAAAAAAATTAAACCAACAAGGTATTGCTGTTGAGGAATTACAAGCGGTGGAAGTAACCAGTGGGAAGCCTAAGGAAGTAGAACCTGATTTTGTAGATGTAGTGGGTCAAATTAGTTTAAAGAGTTTGGAGAAAAATGATCGTCGACGCAGAGACCAACAACGATTTAATAATAATGAGCGTCGTCCAAATCAAAACGATCGACCATCAGGTCCCCCTCGTCAAGGTGGACAACAACAAGGAAATAATGGAGGAAGGCCTATGAATAATAATCGACCTAATAATGGGCCTGGGCCTAGCCGACCACCAATGAATCGCCCAAATAATGGTCCTAATAACAGACCTAATAATGGGCCTAACAATGGACCCAATAGAGGACCTTCATCAAATTAGTTCCCAACCTATTGATACAATTTTTCTAAGGCCTCATTCGTGAAATCCATTAAAGATTTTACATAGGCAGAGGAAAAGTCAAAGGAAATGCCTGCTGTTTTATATAGATCAGGAAGCGTTCTAGTCCCCCCTAAACTTAAAGCATTCATATAATTTTCTAAAGCTAGTGAAGGATTTTTTTGATACTGCATCCACATACCTATAGCACCTAATTGAGCAATCCCATATTCGATATAATAAAAAGGCACTTCAAATAAATGTAATTGCCTTTGCCATCCTATCGCTCGATACACATCTAATCCTGAATAATCAATACTATTTGTCGAAAATTCTTTTGTAATTTTTGTCCACTCTTGTGTTCGCTCTTCAATCGTATGATTTGGATTTTCATACACCCAATGTTGGAATTTATCAATGATCGCAATCCAAGGAAAAATAGTAATGGTTCTTTCTAATTGATGTTCTTGTGCACGTTTTAAATCTTCGTCATTATCAAAAAATGCTTGCCAATGATTCATTGTAAATAATTCCATGGACATACTTGCTACTTCTGCAATCTCCATTGGATATTCTTTAAAACCACTTAATGGTAATGGATGCGCTAAAAATGAATGAATCGCATGTCCCACTTCGTGTACCATGGTAGTCACATCTCCCATTTGGCCCGCTGCATTCATAAAAATAAACGGCGCACCTGATTCTGCTAATGGACAATTGTATCCTCCCGGCGCCTTACCTTGTCTACTTTCTAAATCAAAATGTTTTAATGCATCCATCTTTTTTAAGCAGTCAGCAAAAAAAGGATCGATTTGCTCAAAACAAGTGACTGACTTATTGTATAAATCTTTTCCATCGGTAAATGGGCGCAAAGGCTTGGTACCAGTAGGTTCTGCTTCGGTATCCCATGGCTTAAGTGTGGTTAATCCTAATTTATTTTTTTTACGCGCATAAATTTTATCAATGATAGGAAGGACATGTAATTTAATCGCTTCATGAAATTGATAGCAGTCTTCTTTGTTGTAATCAAATCGACCTAATTCAACAAACTTATAATCACGATAATTTTGAAAGCCAGCATTCAATGCCACTTGATGTCTTTTTTGAATAAGCGATGTAAATAAATCATGCATCGCTTGCTTATCTTGTAAACGGCGCTCTTGTATTTTTATATACACTTCTTCTCTTTTTGAACGGTCTTCACTTTCTAAAAATTGCGCTGCTTGTTGTAAAGTATATTCTTTATCATCAACAGTAATGGTCATTCTTCCAGCAATGGTGCCATATTGTTGTTGCAATACACTTAACTCCGCTTGTAAGGGTATATTTTGTTCTCTAAATAAATCAATACTTTTTTTCACAGATCGTAAATAAGTAAAATATTCATTTTGATCTAGGCTGCTCGTAAAAGAACATTGAATTAATTTTTTATTTAAAGCATCTGCATAAGGTTGAATTTTAGGCTGAATTTCCATGCAGAAAAAAGTAAATGCCGCTTCCAAACTGGCATCAGTGGTATCACAAGTCATTTTAATTTGACGCCAACAGGCATCTTCACTTATAAAAGCCTCCAATTCACTCAAATCCTGCATCCACTTTTCAAGACTGGTTTTGTCGGTAATTTCCCTGTCTACTAAGGCTTTAAAATACGGCTCAAGGCTTTCCCATTGGGTGAGTTCAAAATTAGACGGTAAAAAATGATGGGGTAGTTTTTGAATGTCCGCAGTTCTCAGCATAAGATGAAATTTTAAGTGGCAAATTTACTACTTTTACACACTTTAAAACATTAAAAATTGTCGGACACTATTCATTTACTTCCTGATCACATTGCGAATCAAATTGCTGCTGGCGAAGTGATTCAAAGGCCGGCTAGTGCCGTAAAGGAATTAATGGAGAATGCCGTAGATGCAGGCGCCACTCAAATTAGATTAATTGTCAATGACGCTGGAAAAGCCTTGATACAAGTAATTGACAATGGCAAGGGCATGAGTGTAGGTGACGCCCAAAATGCATTTGCCCGACATGCCACAAGTAAGATTAGTACGATAGAGGATCTTTTTCAAATTAGAACCATGGGTTTTCGTGGTGAAGCTTTAGCTTCTATTGCGGCAGTGGCGCAAGTAAGTTTAAAAACCAAGCGAGCCGAGGACGAATTAGGCACTTTAGTAGAAATTGAAAATAGCAAGGTTATTGAATGCAATTCGGTTGCACATGAAAATGGGACCAGCATTTCAATGAAGAATTTATTTTTTAATGTGCCTGCAAGGCGTAATTTTTTAAAAAGTAATTCAGCCGAATTAAAACATATCATTGAAGAGTTTACAAGAGTAGCTTTATCCTTTCCTGAAATACTTTTTACTTTAAGTAGTAATGGACAGGATGTATATCATTGGGAAGGTGGTAGCTTTAAACAAAGAGCCATTCAAGTATTAGGCAATCAATATCAAACAAAATTAGTAGCTGTTGGAGAACAAACCGATTACTTAACCGTTTCTGGTTTTGTAGGCAAGCCCGAAACGGCGCGCAAAACAAGAAGTGATCAGTATTTTTTTGTGAATCGTCGTTTTATTAAAAGCGCCTATTTACATCATGCTGTAGCCAATGCCTTTGAAGGTTTATTGCCAAAGGATAGTTATCCAAGTTATATTTTATACATTGATGTTGACCCTTCACAAATAGATATCAATGTACACCCAACTAAGCAAGAAATTAAATTCGAGGACGATAAAATTATATACGCTTTTGTTCAAGCAGCCGTGAAACATGCACTTGCACAGTTTAGTATTGCCCCTTCACTTGATTTTTCTTTAGATGCTGATATCCAACAATTGGACGCAATTCAAAAACCATTTACAGCCGACAAAATACAAAGTGCCACAAGCCATTCTCTTTATGCTGGCTTTACGCAAAAAAATCAAGCTCACTTAATTCCTAAATCCGAAAAAGCAGGAAATTCCGATTTAGAAAACTTCTTTACTAATATTCCGAGTAGCCATTCCCAAAGCAATGAAATGGGAGAAATGCAGGTATCGCCTGATTCCTATATTGTAAAATCCTCATCAATGGGTTTGTATAAGGAAGAAGAGGGATTGAGCGTAATCGAAGACACTGTATTATTACAATTACATCAAACCTATATCATTGCGCCTACACAAAGTGGTTGTATTATTTTACACCAACAATTAGCCCATGAAAGGGTATTGTATGAAAAATATCAAAAAGCGAGTATCCAACCTCATGCCACTCAAAAAAGTTTATTCCCAGTTGTCTTAGAATTAAATCCCAGCGATGCCATCTTATTAGACGAAATGTTAGAAGACTTAGCCATTATTGGTTATGAAATTGAATCCTTTGGAAACAATAGCTTTATCATTCAAGGTATCCCGGCCGATATATTATCGGGTAATGAAAAAAATGCGATTGAATTATTGCTTGAACAATTCAAACATTTTAGTGGCGAGGTAAAATACAGCAAGCGTGAAAAATTAATACGTTGCATGTCAAGACAGATGGCCATTAAAGCAGGACAATCGCTTACGCAAAAGGAAATGCATTCTATTATTGAAATGTTGAGCCAATGTGATATCCCCAATGTTACCGCCTCTGGGGCACCTACTTATGTCGAATTTAAGGAAGGCTACTTAGATGGATTATTTAGCAGGTAGTCCCTTTTTTTAATTTTTACTCGCAACCGTTCTTAAATAAGCTTCTACTGCTTTTCGTACCGCTGCACTTGTAGGACTCATGTGATTAGAAACCAATACTGAAAAATATAATTTCTGATTTTTTTGAGTGAATATAAATCCACTCAATGCTATCTGATTACCTAAACTTCCTGTTTTAGCATGTAGTTCACCAGGAAAATCTTTATAATAGGAAGAAAGGGTACCTACCCCGCCTGTTTCAAATATATTAGCAACACGTGCTTGTCCAAATTGATCTTGCATTTGTTTTAAAATAGCAATATAGTTTTCAGGGGTATTTAAATTGTACCTACTTAAACCGCTTCCATCTGCCCATCGCATTTTTTGTGGTAGTGAAGCAAAATCGGTTTTAAGTACCGTGTCAATAAATGCAGCGTCATCCATCTTTCCTAATAATTGCTCACTCGCCATTAACAATACTTGCTCAGCAAAAAAATTGTCGCTTCGACGCATCATTATCTTTAATAAAGAATCAGTGGGTACTGTTTTAATTATTTTACTGTTCAATAAATAAGAATAGACTACTGAATGAATTTCTTTTTTTAAAGTATCACCTAAGAGCGCTACAGGTAATTGTGGCTGCGCATAAGTATCAAAAGGAACTTGAAAATAAGGGGCTGTATTTTGTTTCGCCGTATTATAAAAAACATTTCCAGATGGATTTCTTGTCCAATTTTTTTGATAACCGCTTGCTACATCGATCATGTCTTGGAAAAAATAAAAAGGCTGTATCCCTAATCTGCCATTGTTCTGATAAAAATGAACCACATTACCATAGATGGGCATTCTGCTTCTTTGAGGTTGATAATCTTCTGCATAATCATTCCATGCCCAACCATTTCCCATTGATTCAAAGTGATCATCTGATTCTGCTACATTAATCACTATTTGTTTTTTGGAATTTTTAATCAAATCTACTACTGGTTGATAAGTGAAATCGGGATGCAAGAAACTCGGATCACCCAATGGCGTTAAAAATAGGGTATCTGCATTTTCTGCCATCTTAAAACCTGACAAAGAATCTCCTAAATATTTTAAAGCAACATAGGTCGCTAATATTTTTGTATTGCTAGCTGGCGTAAAGTAATGATCACTTTGATATTGATCTATCCATTGTTGCTTGGTGTCATTGTATACAGCAATACCAATATGTGCCCCCTTTAAAGCATCTGTATGTAATAATGTTTTTTGCGCCTTTTGAATACTACATGCACTTAAAACACAGCAAAATAAAATTGAAATAAAATGGGATGAATGAACTACTCCCTTTCTAAAGCCCTTAGCCATCTTTCTGGAATTTCGTTATTGGAAGCTACTAAATAATCCTTATAACTACAAGGACCCCACTCATTATTATGCATTTGCATCCACCATCTGCCGGTACTCTTACTTTGTAAAAAGTTAGTTTCGATATCTGAAAAAGCAATATGAAATTCTTTAAACCTATCCGAATCACTTAATGGCGCTTCCTTTTTTCCTTTTTGAACACCATCCATAATATACCAAATCATTTGTGCCATTTGAATCGCTGTCATACCATGTACATCTAATTCGGCTTGATACCCAAACAATCCTATCGTACTTGTTTTCCAGCTCATGCCTGCATACTGCATTAAGGTACAAGCTTCCTCTCCATTAAATCCATTGGGTGTTATTAAATTAGCAGGGGCTTGTGCATTTTGTATGGCACTAATATCAAAGCTCATCATGTGACTATCTCTAATGACAGGTTCCATTTCCTCAATACCTTCACGCACTTTACCTAATCTAAAACAATCAAATCTAAGTTTATCAATAGTCTCCAACATATGCGGATGCATAAAATAACTTTGGAAACCAATATGACTATAATGGTTTAAATGATTGGGTAAGCCTGTAAATAATTCCTCTAAAAAATGATCCCTAGGTAAGCGTGCTTCAAGGTCTAAGTCAATTTTAGCATCTACCACAACCGCATTCACTAAAGTAGGAATAGAAGTATAGGAATGGTATTGCGCCAAAGTCAAATCATGAGCACCCCCAATAATCACTACTTTTTTATTCTGTATAATCAGCTCGGAAATAACCGTCCTCAAGGCAGCATAACTATCTTGAATACTTTGACCAATTTTCACATTACCAATATCTACTACATTCACCTGCGCATGCCAATAATACAAATCGTACAAAGCCGTCCTTATCGCATTAGCTGCAGTATGTCCATTTAATGCAAAACCTGCCCCGCGGCATTCACCTGCGCCAATAATGACAATATCGGCATCCGTAATATCCGGAATCGACCCCTCATTTACTTTGATATGTTTGCCTAATTGAGTATCCCTATAGCCCTCATCCTTTGAGATATGGGCCACATTAATAGGTTCAACAAAATCTTTTATGGACGACAATGACATTTTAGTAGTTTAACTACTAGAATTAACGACAAAATGGGCTAAAGATTGCTTAAAAATCGATTAATCTTGAAATTTATAGCCGATCCCACGGATCGATATAAAATGGAGGGGATTTTTACTATCTGATTCGAAATATTTCCTAAAATTGAGAATAAAATTATCAATGGTACGGGTATTGGGAAATACCTGATAACCCCATACTGTTTGCAAAATGCGCTCTCTGGTAATAATGGTATTTTTATTTTCAATGAGCAACTTTAGCAACATCGCCTCTTTTTTAGTCAAATTTATTTTTTCTCCGCTAGCTAAGGTGGCTTGTAATAATTTAAAATAAACAGTATGACCTGAAAAAGAATAAGCATCGTTGGAAAGAAGTGTAGGGGTAGGTGTTCCTGATTTTTGAATTAATTTTGAAACACGTAATAATAATTCTTCCAAATTAAAGGGTTTGGTTAAATAATCATCAGCGCCTAATTTTAAACCTTGCACCCTATTCGCGCTCGAATTTTTTGCACTTAAAATTAAAATAGGTGTGTTGATGTGATTTAATCGCACTGTTTCAATAATAGTATAGCCATCCATACCAGGCAACATCACATCTAAAATAATTAAATCAAAATGTGCATGTTGTATCTGATGTAAAGCATTGGGCCCATCAAAAGCAGAACTTACTTCATACCCTTCTAATTCCAAATTTAATTTGAGTGCTTCGTGCAAATGAACTTCATCTTCTACTACTAAAATAGTATGCTTTTGTATACTCATCTTAATGGAAAATTTAAAATGAAATTACTCCCGTTGGGCATATTGGGTTCCACTTTAAGAGAAGCATGGTGGAATGCACTTATTTTTTTACATAAATAAAGACCTAGGCCCGTGCCTTTGGTGGTTCTTGTAGACTCATCTCCGATTCGATAAAATTTTTCAAATACTTTTTCTCTCTCTTCCTCAGGAATCCCTACTCCATTGTCTTTTATCATTAATATAATTTCATGGGATGTCGTCTTAAGTAATATGTTAACAGCGCTTGTCAATGGCGAATATTTATGCGCATTGTCTAATAAGTTATTAATTAATAATTGAATGAGTAAAGGTTCGCCTTGTATAAAAATTGAAGAGTCTATATCTAAAATTAAATTCCGATTCGGAAAACGCTCTTGAAATGAATGAAGCACAGATTGAAGTGTACTTGATAAATCCATTACCTGCATGTCAGAAACATACTGACCCATATCTAATTGAGAGGCTAATAAAATATTATTACAAAGCGCATCCAGTCGGTGTGTTTCTTTTAAAGTATTTTCAATCAGCATTTTTTGTTGTGTCGCGTCTAAGTCCCGCTTCAGTAAGGTTTCTATATTCAATTGGGTAATGGCAATAGGTGTTTTTAATTCATGCGTAACCGCCATCATAAAATTTTGCTGCTGATTGGAATACTTTAATTGTTTTAATAAGGATCGATATACATACAAAGCCCCCCATAAAAATAAAAATAAAAAAGTGATGCCCTCGCCTATATATTGCTTTGTTTTACGAGCTTCATACGTCTCGATACTTTTTACTTTTTCGGTTAAGGCAGGATCGTCCAATCGAATAGATTGAAATTTGACGAAAGCTATTTCATTGTTTTGCTTTTCGAGTGAAACATACCACCAAACAAAGGCAGCAATCATATAAGTCAAAAAAATCCAGTAAATAAAATTGACAAATTTTAATTTGTTTATTTTAAACCTTCTTGTTTTCATAAATGGACTTTTTCGACACGCAAGCCTGTTGACAAAATGCCAGAAAGTGGATCCTCCCGCATGGTATGTTGCATACTAAATTGATATACCCCTTTCTTGAGCTTAGTGGGGACCGCATTAATAGGAATTCTTTGATCATACACATCGTCCATCCCAACGCCCAACCATCCCTTTTGATCATCTGCTAACTGTAAATTAAGCGTCTGCTTGACAACTGAATCCAAGGGAGATTGCGTATCCATTTGCAACCAGATGTTTTTATAGCGATAGGTATTGTGGTGTCTTATTACAAAAAATATTTTATACAATGCATTGGTATCCGTAATGTTAAACTGATAATGATTTACCTGCTTGCTCGACCACTCATGTTGGGGATAGATGGTGTTTTGCTCATATAACTGAATGGGCTCACAACTAGACATTAACAAACTCAATAATAGTCCAGTAAATAATATATGAAATATGAACGACCGCATTTTACAATACATTTAAAATTTGCTCTTTTGCTTTCTCTAACTCATCCTTCATCATGATGACAGCCTTTTGAATATCCACGTCATTGGCTTTGGAACCCGTGGTATTAATCTCTCTTCCTATCTCCTGTAAAATAAAAGAAAGTTTTTTTCCTTTGCAAGGCTCTGATTCCTTTAACATGTCTTTAAAATAATCGCAATGATTTTTTAAACGGACGCTCTCTTCGGAGATATCTATTTTTTCAATATAATAAATAAGTTCTTGCTCTAATCGGTTATGATCATATTTATCTGCGCCTACATGTTGCTCTAATAACTTAACCATGCCTTCTTTAATTTTTTCGCGGCGATTGGGTTCATGTATTTCAACGACAGCTTGTTGCTTTTCAATAGCAATGATTTTTTCTAATAAATCCTTTTCAATCGATTTACCTTCTTCCCCGCGATGTTTTATTAAATGATCAATGGCTTGTTTTAATAAAGCAAATAAAAACTGCCATTCCTCTTCGGTCAACACCTCGTTGGTGGATGACACCACATCGGGCATTTTTAAAAGGGTACTCAAAATATTTTCGGTTCCCATACCCAATTCTTGGGCCAGTTCCATAATGGGTTGATAATAAGACTTTGCAAGTTCTTTATTGACACTCACTGGTTTTGAAGCACCATTAGATTTTATAGAAATAGAACATTCAACACTTCCTCTGTATAATTCCTCATTGAGTTTATTCCTTATTCCAACTTCATAAGGCTTTAATAAAGACGGGGCATTTAAGCGCACATCAAATTGCTTGCCATTCAAGGATTTCACCTCCACTAAAAAAGTTTTGTCTTTTAAAATGGATTCTGCTCTTCCGTAACCTGTCATTGAATACAACATAATAATGCCAAATTTTAATGGTATGTAAAGGTATCAAATTATGGGCAAGCCGGCTTCTTTTTTAAAAATCTATTCCGAACCAATTTTTCTTGCGTAATTGATAGGCCTTAAAGTCAAATGAATACAGTTTTCCTGGGCGATGAGTGACTTGGGTCTCCATTTCATTAATATCAATTAAAAAGCCCATGCTTGCAAATTTCTTTCTAAAATTGCGTCTATCTAATGAGGTATTCAAAATGGCTTCGTACACATTTTGTAGTTGTCTTAATGAAAATTTTACAGGCAATAAATTAAATGCCAATGGATGTTCTTGAATACGCTTTTGCAACCATTTGTGACAAGTATCTAAAATTTCCATATGATCAAATGCCATTTCCTTAATGTCCTTTACAATATGCCAGCTTAATTCATTCTCCAAAATTTTTAATTCATGATGTTTGATGTTTAATAAGGAAGCATATACCGAAGTCACTACCCTTCCTCCCGGATGTCGTTTGGGATGACTAAATGTATATACTTGTTCTAAATAAACATCTTGCATACCCGTTCGCTCTAGCAAGACCCTATTGGCAGCATTACCTAAATCCTCATTCGATAAAATCGTATCCCCTAACAAGGACAATTTCTCTTCAAATTGAGGTAAATCACTTTTAATGGTGAGCACTTTCAGGGAATTATCGTCAAACCCAAATATGACACAATCCACTGTTAATGGTACAGTTGGATAGGTTTGTACTAACTTTATAGCATCTTTCTTAATCAAATTCATATAAGGAGTCGGCAAACTAGCTTTGCCTTTTAATAACTGGTTTCAAAAAAGCGAATTATAGTTTCGAAAATACGAAATAAAAGATTAAAACTATTTGTATTTTAGCAGACATTTTATCCCATGTACCCAAAAGAACAAATACACGCCTTTCAGGAACTCGCTAAAGAATATATAAAGCATCCGCATACCATTGAATTGAATAGCTTAAAAAAGCTTTTAAGGTTCAATGAATACCAGTATTATGTTTTAAACGAACCACTCATTAGTGATTATGAATATGATCAATTGTATCAACAATTATTATCTATAGAATCGGCCAACACCTCCTTAATCACCCCAGATTCTCCTAGCCAAAGAGTAGGAAATAGTTTAAATGCCAACTTTACGACTGAGCCGCATTTGGTGCCCATGTTGAGTTTAGAAAACAGCTATAATGCAGAGGACTTAATTGATTTTGACCGTAAGGCAGTGGAGGGAGCAGGCACGACGCCATTGATTTATTGTGTGGAACCAAAATTTGATGGCGCAAGTATTTCATTGGTATACGAAAACGATTTATTAGTGAGGGCTTGCACGAGAGGCGATGGCATAGCAGGAGAAGTGATTACTCAAAATATAAAACAAATTAAATCGATCCCTTTAAGTATTCCTTTATCCTCCTTTGGTATACAGCAATTTGAAATTAGAGGCGAAGTAATTATGAGTAAAGATGCTTTTTCTGTATTCAATGAAAAATTGAAATTGAAACAACAAGCTACTTTAGCCAATCCAAGAAATGCAGCAGCGGGTAGTTTAAGGATGAAGGATCCTAAGGAAGTAGCCGAGCGCAACTTAGATGCTTTTATTTATCATATTAGTTATGTGCTCCCCATTAAAGGAGCAACACTAACACCCTTATTGCAAAGCCATAGCGGTTCCTTATCCTTATTATGGAACTTAGGATTTAGATCACCCCAAAAGGAAAGAAAAATTATAACAGGCATACAAAATGTAATTAACTATTGCACCGAATTTGAAATAGGCCGTGATCAATTGCCCTATGATATTGATGGACTGGTCATAAAAATTGACGACACGCCATTACAAGAAAAATTAGGAATGACTTCGCACCATCCCCGTTGGGCGATTGCATATAAATTCAAAGCAAGACAAGCCACTACTATAATTGAAAGCGTCGAATTTCAAGTTGGTCGTACTGGTGCTGTAACACCAGTGGCTAAACTACAACCCGTAGCATTAGGAGGCGTAACGGTTTCCAGCATTTCGATGCACAATGAAGAATATATAAAAGAGAAGGATATTCGATTAGGCGATACGGTGATCATAGAACGTGCTGGTGATGTGATTCCTCAAATAGTACAATCCATCAGCTCATTAAGAAAGGGTACTGAGAAAAAAATAATTTTCCCTACTACTTGTCCTGTTTGTAACTCAGAATTAGAGAAGGAGGAATCCGAAGCTGTTTGGAGATGTAACAATACTTTATGTAAGGCACAAATTGTAGAACGCATTATCCATTTTGTGAGTAAGGATGCAATGGATATTAAAAGTTTTGGCGAAGCCAATATCAGAAAGTTTTATGAGCTGGGCTTGTTACAAAACATACCAGCACTTTATCAATTAGAATTAGAAAAAATAAGTGGGCTAGAAGGCTTTGGTAAAAAAAGTATTGAAAATTTAAAAGTCGCCATTGCCAATTCAAAAAGCCAACCTTTGTATCGACTCATATATGGATTAGGAATTCGATTTGTAGGCGAAACCACAGCTAAAACTATTGCTTCACAAATACATCATATTTTAGATTTACAAAATTTTACCGAGGAACAATTGCAGTCCTTTGAAGATGTGGGTATTAAAGTGGCTAAAAGTATTTTCCAATTTTTTCATGATGCCAAAAACATTGAACTGCTAGAACAACTAGCCTCATTGGGTTTAAACATGACTCAAACCGAACACGCAAAGGCAGATGGGAACCTGGCTGGTTTAAATTTTTTATTCACTGGTACCCTAACACAACTTAAACGCTCAGAAGCCGAAAGTAATGTTGAGTCAAGAGGGGGACATATCCTAAGTGGGGTAAGCAGTAAATTACATTACCTAGTCGTTGGAGAAGATGCTGGAAGTAAGTTAGAAAAAGCTAAAAAAA
The DNA here is from genome assembly GCA_903824725.1 of uncultured Bacteroidota bacterium. Taxonomy (GTDB): domain Bacteria; phylum Bacteroidota; class Bacteroidia; order Chitinophagales; family Chitinophagaceae; genus Sediminibacterium. The sequence goes on from CAIJXU010000054.1 coordinate 20,707, forward strand.
TTGCTACTATAAAAATTATTACCGAAGCAGAATTTATAGACCTAATTAAATAATTCCTTTGGATGCTAAATATTCAGCAATCTGTATCGCATTTGTTGCAGCTCCTTTGCGAAGGTTATCGCTAACAATCCACATATTTAAAGTATTTGCTTGTGATTCATCTCTGCGTAATCTTCCAACAAACACTTCATCTTTTTCATGCGCCCATAATGGCATTGGATATAATTGACTTGCATCATCTTGTTGCACAATCACACCAGGTGCATTAGATAACAAAGTGGTTAACTCTTTTAAATCAAAATCGTTTTTAAATTCAACATTAACGCTTTCGCTATGTCCACCCATGACCGGAATTCTTACTGTAGTTGCTGTGACACGAATGCTATCGTCCATCATGATTTTATTGGTTTCTTTAACCATCTTCATTTCCTCCTTGGTGTAACCATTCTCAAGAAATACATCAATTTGAGGAATCACATTTAAATCAATTTGATATTTATAAGCCATATCGTCGGCACTTAATGTACTGCCTAGTCTTTCACTGTTCAATTGATCTACTGCTTTTTTCCCTGTACCCGTCACACTTTGATAAGTGCTCACCACCACTCTTTTGATTTTATATTTTGTATGTAAAGGTTGTAATGCGACCACCATCTGTATCGTGGAGCAATTGGGATTAGCAATAATGAAGTCCTCTGAACTTAATACCGATGCATTCACTTCAGGAACTACTAATTTTTTAGTAGGATCCATTCTCCATGCTGATGAATTATCAATCACGCGAATACCTGCAGCTGCAAATTTTGGTGCCCATTCCAATGAAGTATTGCCACCCGCTGAAAACAATGCTACCGCTGGTTTTGCAGCGATACCGTCTTCCATACTGACTACCTTGTAAGCCTTGCCTTTAAATATAATCTCCTTACCCGCAGAACGAGCAGAAGCAACAGGAATTAATTCAGTCACTGGAAAATTTCGTTCCGCTAACACTTGTAACATTTTTGTACCTACTAAACCAGTGGCACCTACTACTGCAACTTTCATATTTTTTATTTTTACTATTTTAATAAACCATTTCTGACCCATACAAAAAAGCCTTCCATTTCTGGAAGGCTTCTGAATATATTTAGCATACAAACAATCAGCACCTTCCTATTTATAGGGGTTTCTTAATTTGTTTTGTATGTTTATTTTTTTGCATCTAATTTTTTTAATCAATATCGAACACGAAAATAATTCGATACCCTCATTTTACCAAATTTAAACCAACTCAATGTCAAAATTGACCAACTGAACAAACGATTGTATGCGCTCTTTAATATCCGCTTCATTTATTTCAGTTAAGCGTTGGGTACCAAATTTTTCAACACAAAAACTCGCTAAAGCACTACCCACAATGATAGCCGACTTCATGTTATTAAATGATAAGTCCTTTGTTTTTGCCAAATGGGCTACAAAGCCTCCTGCAAAAGTATCTCCTGCTCCAGTTGGATCAAATACTTCCTCTAATGGCAATGCGGGTGCAAAAAATACTTCCGACTCATGAAATAACAATGCCCCATGTTCTCCTTTTTTAATAATTAAATAACGAGGACCCATTGCCATAATTTTCTTAGCCGCTTTCACCAAACTATATTCTCCACTCAATTGACGCGCTTCGCTGTCATTGACCATTAAGACATCCACTAAACTTATGGTATGTAATAAATCGTCCATCATGATCTCCATCCAAAAATTCATTGTATCCATTACAATTAGTTTTGGACGCTTTTTCATTTGCTTGATCACACTACTTTGTACAGCAGGTACCAAATTTCCAAGCATTAAAATTTCACAATCCTGATAACTGTCTGGTACCACTGGTTCAAAATTCTCCAATACATTTAATTGTGTTTCAATGGTATCACGGGTATTCATATCTAAATGATACTTACCACTCCAAAAAAATGTTTTTTCGTCTTTCTTGATTTGAACACCTTCCAAAATTACCCCTCTATTGGATAAGGCATCTAATTCAGATTGAGGAAAATCCCCACCTACCACTGAAATTTGTTTCACTGTGGTAAAATTAGAAGCACACCATGCTATATAAGTAGCAGCACCGCCTATTATTTTATCACTTTTACCAAATGGGGTTTCAATGGCATCAAAGGCCATGGATCCTACTACAACTAATGACATGTGGATGGTTTTATTTTCAGCTGCGAAACTACGATTTTTACTGTTAATTAAATTCCGATTGCTTAAAGGAAGACCCAAAATTGGTAAAGCCTTGATAATCAAAAACTAACAAAAAGCCTATTTATTTTAAAAATTATTCATATTTAAAGAATTAAATCTATAATTTTGTGCTAACAAATCACTAAAAATAGAGTTATGGCTAGAATTAAGACCGAAAAGAATGGTTCAAGAAAAGATGTGATCGTACGTAAGGCAGCCACTCTATTTAGAGAAAAAGGATATAAGGCCGCAAGTATGCGCGACCTTGCTGAAGCCGTTGGGGTGGAAGCCGCTAGTTTATACAACCATATTAAATCAAAAAGTGAATTATTGCACGAATTGGTATTTAGTGTCGCTAATAAGTTTGTATTAAAAATGGACGAAATAGAATCTGAAAATATTTCCTCCCTTCAAAAAATGGAAAAACTATTACGATTCCATATTACTGAAATGATTCATAATTATGAGGAAGTATATGTAAGTGATAGAGAATGGAAACACTTATCAGATCCTTATTTATCCAATTTCCAAAATCAACGAAGAGTATACCGCAAAAGGATTGCAGCCATTATTGAAGAAGGTATCAGAAACAAAGAAATCAAACCTATTGATGCCCCTACGGTGGTACTTATATTTTTACATGCCGTAAGTGGTATTGAAAGTTGGCACCGATCTACTAAAAAAATTACAGCGACCGAATTAGAACAAAATATGGTCACCATTTTAATTGATGGTTTGAAATTATCAAAATAAGCCATTCAATAAATAAAGCACCAAAGTTTCCTTCAGAAAAACTCCATTTCAACCCAATAGGGCCGTTTTTTTAATAATCAGTTGGCTCTACTTGGATTAGCTTAACTTTGCGCAAAATAAAACCTCGTGTCAGAGAAGAATAATTTTATAGACTACATCCGTATTTTTTGCCATAGCGGGCACGGTGGACCTGGTGCGCGACATTTGATGCGCAATAAGCTAACCGCAAAAGGTGGCCCTGATGGAGGCGATGGAGGTCGCGGAGGTCATATTATATTAAGAGGGAATGCTCAGCTTTGGACCTTACTCCACTTACGCTATTTTAAAAATGTGATCGCAGAAGATGGCGAGGGAGGAAGTAAAAATAATTGTACCGGTAAGGATGGGAAAGATATTATTATTGAAGTGCCTTTAGGAACCATTGCAAGAGATGAAGAAACAGGAAAAGTAGAAGCCGAAATTTTAACCGATGGTCAAGAGATTATATTAGCCAAAGGAGGTCGAGGTGGTTTAGGTAATTCTAATTTTGCCACCCCTACCAATCAGGTGCCTGAACACGCACAACCAGGAGAGGATGGTATTGAAGGCTGGAAACAAATTGAATTAAAGGTTTTAGCAGATGTGGGATTGGTTGGATTTCCCAATGCAGGTAAGTCTACTTTATTATCCGTGATTACGGCTGCCAAACCTAAAATAGCTAATTACGCTTTTACCACTTTAACACCTCAGTTAGGCATGGTGGCTTATCGTGACAATCGATCCTTTTGTATTGCCGATTTACCTGGTATCATTGAAGGAGCTGCCGAAGGCAAAGGTTTAGGACATCGCTTTTTAAGACATATTGAACGAAATGCTGTTTTACTCTTTATTATTCCATCTGACAGTGATGATCATAAAAAAGAATTTGAAATTCTAAAAAACGAATTGTCCGAATTTAATCCTGAATTATTACAAAAGGAATTCATCATTGCGATTAGCAAATCTGATTTATTAGATCAAGAATTAACGGATGCGATTGTAAAGGAGCTTCCTAAAAATATTCCACATATTTTTATTTCCTCTGCCACACAAAAAAACTTAGTTAAATTAAAAGATTTACTTTGGAAGGCATTGAATAAACCCATCTAATTGAAATTATTTTTTTTAAAAAAATATTCCCTTATAAAAAAATTCCCCCCGAGTACTCGGGGGGAATTTTTTTATATTGTTACTTGAGTAAAACTAATTAGAGCTGGCCTTGGTGGCCTTACTTCTGTTATTTTCGTCTAATATAGATTTACGCATTCTTACTGATTTTGGAGTTACTTCAATACACTCATCAAATTGAATATATTCCATACACTCTTCTAAAGTATATTGCACTTTTGGTGTAATACGAACGCTATCATCAGAACCACTCGCACGGTGGTTGGTTAATTTTTTCATCTCGACCGCATTGATATTTAAATCACCTGGCTTAATATGCTCGGCCAAAACTTGTCCTGCATAAATTTCTTCCCCTGGTTCAATAAAGAAACGTCCTCTGTCTTGTAATTTATCAATGGAATACGCCGTTGTTAAACCACTAAACTTAGCCACCAACACACCATTGCTACGTCCAGGAATAGGTCCTTTCCAAGGCTTGTATTCATTGAATCGGTGTGCCATAACAGCTTCACCAGCAGTTTGTGTTAGCATTTGAGAACGAAGACCAATTAAACCTCTTGAAGGAATGTCAAATTCTAAATGTTGCATGGTACCCTTAGATTCCATGATCAACATCTCTCCTTTTTTCTGAGTCACTAAGTCAATCACTTTACCGCTAAAATCAGCAGGTACATCCACTACCAATATTTCAAACGGCTCATGTTTACGGCCATCAATTTCTTTTACTAAAACTTGAGGGTTTCCAACTGTTAACTCATATCCCTCACGACGCATGGTTTCAACCAATACGCCTAAGTGCAAAATACCACGACCAAATACTAAGAAACTATCAGCACTATCTGTTTCTTCAACTCGTAATGCTAAGTTTTTTTCAGTTTCTTTCATCAAACGATCACGAATATGTCGAGAAGTAACAAACTTACCTTCCTTACCAAAGAAAGGTGAATTGTTAATACTAAAAGTCATACTCATAGTTGGTTCATCAACACTAATAACAGGTAATGCTTCTGGATTTTCCGGATCCGCAATGGTATCACCAATACTAAAATCTTCTAATCCTACTACAGCACATAAATCGCCAGAAACTACTTCAGTTACTTTGCGCTTTCCCATTCCTTCAAAAACATATAATTCTTTTACTTTATTCTTCTTTAAACTTCCATCCGCTTTAACCAATACAATATTTTGACCTTCTTTGATGGTTCCTCTTTCTACTTTACCAATGGCAATACGACCTAAGAATGAAGAATAATCTAATGAAGTAATTTGCATTTGTGTATGTCCTTCTTTAACATCAGGACCTGGCACATATTTTAAAATACCATCCATCAAAGGAAAAATATCTTCGCAAGCTGTTAAGCTATCATTAAACCAACCATTTTTTCCACTACCATAAAAAGTAGGGAAATTTAATTGTTCCTCTGTGGCATCCAAGTTGAAAAATAATTCGAAAACGGCATCATGCACTTCATCAGGGCGGCAGTTTTCTTTATCCACTTTATTGATGATAACAATTGGTTTTAAATTTAATTGTAAAGCCTTTTGTAAAACGAAACGCGTTTGTGGCATCGGGCCTTCAAAAGCATCTACTAATAAACAAACGCCATCTGCCATTTTTAAAACACGTTCTACCTCGCCACCAAAATCACTGTGACCTGGCGTGTCAATAACATTGATTTTAACATCCTTATAGGTAACTGATGCATTTTTACTTAAGATGGTAATACCTCTTTCTCTTTCAAGCTCATTGCTATCCATGATCAAGTCCCCAGTCTCCTGGTTGTCTCTGAATACTTTTGTAGCGTGTAAAATTCTGTCTACCAAGGTGGTTTTACCATGATCAACGTGGGCGATAATAGCGATGTTTCTTATTTCCATGTACTGTTTTGAGGGTGCAAAGGTACATGGTTTAAGGCTCCTAAAAAAACAAAAGGGATAAAATGGAGTAATAAGATTTACACTCTTATATATATCTTATATTTATCTAATATATAACCCAATAGCCAGCAAACCAACATATAAGCAAAGGCGAATCCCAGGGATCCCCAATAAGGTGCTAAATGAGCAAAGCTATTTTGATACAAATAAGTGAATAATGGTAGTCCATTGGGGCCATGAAACATAAATAAACAGGCTACAAGTAGCTCTGAAAAAAGGTAAATGACCAAGGGATTTTGACCAAAAATGGTAAAAAAGCTCGAAAACTGTAATTGTCTTTGTAATTCAATACGGTATATAATAGTTGCAATAATGACCATATCGATACCTACTGTTAGCATCACAAATGAACTAGTCCATAATTTTTTATTGATAGGGAATTGATAATTCCACATAAAGGCTAAAAAGATAAAGCCAGCACCCCACATAAACAACAATGCCAATCCTTCATAAGTTTTACCTTTTTCTTGAATAAATCTTCCAACACGATATCCAATAAGCACATTCACTAAAGCGGGAATGGTGCTTAACCAACCTTCAGGATCAAATGCAAAACCTTCACCATGGTATAAATGGGTTTCGCCCATAAGCCAGGTATCAAATTTTAAAACTGCATTGCTATGCATACCAAATGGATTTCCTGCATCACCAAAATGAACAGAAAGATACCAGTACATTAATAATAGGAGCGCCGATAAAATCATGATGACGCGTTCATGCATATAGTATGCAATCAAGGAAGCCAATCCATAACAAAGTGCAATTCGTTGCAATACACCCATGATGCGAGTTTGAGAGAGCGGCCCAGTAAAAGGAAACCAATACATTAAAAATCCTATTAAAAAAATAAGCGCTGTTCGTTTAAAAATTTTTAATAACGCCGACGAAGCATTTAGCTTGGCCCAATGAGGTTCCACTAAACTGATTGAATTGCCCACCGCAAATAAGAAAGAAGGGAAAACTAAATCTGTGGGTGTAAACCCATTCCAGTTCGCATGTAAAAGCGGAGCAAAAGTAAGTCCTCCATCACCTGGGGTGTTGACAATGATCATTAAGCAAATGGTCATGCCTCTAAAAACATCTAAGGATATAAATCTTTGATTTGACATTGTAATCGTTGATCATTTTTTCCAACTATGTTACCAATAGATTAATCTAAATTTCTCTTATGCTTACTTGAAACATAGGTGTACACAGCTGGAATCACAAATAAAGTGAGTATTAACGAAAATAAAAGTCCTCCAACTACCACTGTTCCAAGTGGCTTACGGCTTGTAGCAGCAGCCCCTATGCTAATGGCAATAGGCAATGCCCCTAAGGCTGTTGCTAAGCTGGTCATTAAAATGGGGCGGAATCTTTGTGAGGCCGCTACGAGTACTGCTTCTTTTAATTCTAAACCCGCTGCTCGTTTTTTATTTGCAAACTCGACAATTAAAATTCCATTTTTGGTTACCAATCCTATCAACATAATAATACCAATTTCGGAAAATATATTTAAGGTTTGGCCAAATAACCATAAGCATAATAGCGCACCCGCAATGGCCAATGGCACTGTAATCATTATAATGAATGGATCTTTAAAACTTTCAAATTGAGCAGCAAGTACTAAATAAATTAAAATCAATGCTAGTATTAAAGCATATGAAATATTAGATGCGCTTTCTTTAAAATCTCGAGAAGGTCCACTCAATGCAGTTTGAAAACTTTCATCCAATTTATCTTTCGCAATGCGTTCCATAGCAGCAACACCATCTCCAATGGTTTTGCCTTCTGCCAAAGAAGCAGAAATAGTAGCCGAATTAAACCTATTATAATGATATAAACTTGGTGGATTACTGTTCTCTGTAACCGTTAAAACACTTGAAATAGGAATACTTTCACCTCGATTGTTTCTTAAATATATTTTATTGATGTCAGCAGGTTTACTTCGGTCCGACCTTGGTACTTGCGTGATGACTTCATATTGGCGATCATTCATTACAAAATAAGCCGACCTGGCACCACTAAATGCCGATTGCAATGCTTGGGAAATATCTGCAGTTGTTAAACCTAAATCACGCGCGCGCATACGATCAATATTCAAATCAAATTCAGGTTTATTGAATTTTAAATTCACATCCACATTTTGAAAGGTCTTATCCTTTCTTGCTGCATCTAAAAACGTTGGAATGACATTCCGTATTTTTTGAAAATCTAAATTTTGAATGATAAACTGAACAGGCAATGAACCTCTTGACATAATGCCCACTGAAATTGTTTGCTCCTCAATGGTAAACACCCTTACATCCTTAAACTTTTTTAATCTTTTATTTAAATCAACCACAATTTCTGATTGACTTCTTTTGCGTTCATCTAATGGGACAAAACCAATTCTACCAGAGGCACTACTACTTCCACTTGATCCACCATATCCAGGTACACTACCCCAAGTAAAAGCATGCTCGGGTATCGAATCCTGCATTAATCGAATGGTTTTTAATAAATTAGTTCTCATGTCATCAAAGCTAGTGCCCTCTTGACCAGTCATGGTGACACGAACAGTTCCCTTATCCTCCATTGGCGCTAATTCAGTTTGTATAGTACTACCTATAATAACTATAATAGCAATACAAGACAAGATGATGACCCAGGCCATCCAACGAATTTTTAAAAAGCGCTCTAGTAAATTTTTATACCCATTTTCTAAACCTTTAAAAAAGGGTTCTGTTCTTTCATAAAATTTTCCGTGCTTACCATCTTTACGATTTAAATAAACATTGAGGACAGGCGTTATAGTCAAGGAGACAAAGGCAGAAACCAACACCGCCCCTGCAACCACCACTCCAAATTCCTTAAATAAAGAACCTACAAATCCTTCTAAAAATATAACAGGCATAAATACCACTGCTAGCGTAATAGAAGTTGAAATAACGGCAAAGAAAATTTCTTTACTTCCTTCTCTTGCGGCATCTTTTAAATTCAAGCCCTCTTCTAATTTTCTAAATATATTTTCTGTGACGACAATTCCATCATCCACCACTAATCCAGTTGCTAACACAACAGCTAATAAAGTCAACACATTAATCGAAAACCCAGAAAGATACATAATAAAGAAGGTAGCCATTAATGAAATAGGAATATCAATTAATGGGCGAATGGCAATAAGCCAATTTCTAAAAAAGAAGAAAATCACCAATACCACTAATGCAAAAGAGATAAAAATAGTTTCCTTTACTTCTTGCAATGCACGTCTTACATTTTTAGTATTGTCGATAGGAACATCAAAAATAATATCTGTCTTATTGGATTTTTTAATTTCATCCAATCGCTTATAAAATTCATCTGCAATTTTAATATAGTTTGCGCCCGGTTGTGGTGCAAGCGAAATCATGACCGACTGTACCCCATTAAAATAAACTGCTTGATCTTCTTGCTCTGGGCCTAATTCTACTTTTGCAACATCTCCTAGCCTAACGATACCAGTAGCATCTTGTTTTAGAATAATGGATCTAAAATCATTCTCAGTAGTGAGTCGACCTAATGTTCTAATAATGTATTCAGCCTTGGTTCCATTTATTTTTCCTGCTGGCAATTCTACATTTTCTTTCATCAATGCAATCTGTATATCATTAAATGCAATGCCAAAAGCATTCAGTAAATCGGAATTGGGGAAGATACGCATCGAATAACGTTTACCCCTTACACTCACACTGCTCACTTCGTCAATGGTTTGAAAGCGTTGTTGTAAAATATTTTCGGCGTATTCTGTTAATTCAAAAATACTTTTCGACTTACTCTTGATGGTCATCAATACAATAAAGTCAGAACTGGCATCCGCTTTTGAAACCACTGGTGGACTGCTAATGTCATCTGGCAAAATTCGTGCTGCTTGTGTTACTTTATCACGCACATCATTCGCGGCTGTCTCTAAATTAACACCTAAATTAAATTCAACGGTAATATTAGAGGAACCAATGGAACTAGATGAATTAATCGTTTTAATACCCGGTATACCATTGATTGATTTCTCTAGTGGTTCTGTAATTTGATTCTGTATTACTTCCGAATTGGCTCCTGTATAATTAGTTTGCACATTGATGATGGGAGGATCGATTGCGGGATATTCACGCAAAGCTAAAAAGGAAAAGCCTACAAGTCCAAAAAGTACAATGGCAATATTCATGACAGTGGCAAGCACTGGTCGTTTTAAAGAAAGTTCAGATATATTCATCTATGATAACTTATTATAAATATTTAAAGCAAGTAACTATTTAGTGATGTCTGCTAATTTAACCGTTTTAGCTACTTTAACTAAACTGCCTTGTCTTACAAACAACATACCTGAAACAATAATACTATCTCCCACTTTTAATCCCTTAGTAATTTCAACAGAGGAAGTAGTACGGAAACCCGTTTCGATATCTATTAATTTTGCTATGCCTCCTTGCACAATCGACAATTGCTTGTTTCTAGAATCGGGTATGACCACATTAGCAGGAACCATAATGGTTGGTTTTTGTTCATTTTCACCTAACGCTACTTTAACATAAGAACCAGGCAATAATTTTCCTTGTAAATTGGCACGTACTTTAATGTTTCTTGAAGTTGCAATAATTTGTGGCTCAATTGCAAAAACGGTTGCTGTTAAAATAGTATTACCTCCACTAATGCTTTGTATTTTTACTTTTTTACCAATTTTAATAAAATTTTGATACACTTCGGGTAAAGTGAAATCTACTTTTAATTGATCTACCTTTTGAAGTGAAGCAATGGTGGTTGCATTATTAATATAGGCACCTACACTCACTTGTCTTAACCCTAGTTGACCTGTAAAAGGCGCTTTGACAATGGTCTTATCTATTAAAGATTGTGTATATGCAAGATCGGCTTTAAAACTTTTTACTTGTTGCAATGAAATATCATAATCACTTTGATTGATCCCTTTCACATTTAATAATTGCTTGTTTCGTTGTTCATTGATATTTGCTAATTCTAATTGTACTTTAATTTTTTCCAATTGCGCTTGCAAATCTGCATCATTTAACTTTGCCAAAACGGTACCTGCTTGTACTATTCTACCTTCGGGGATTTGTAAATAAACAATACGGCCATTGCTCTCAGGATGTAAGTCGATATAATCGCTGGCTATTACCGATCCATTGACTTCAATTGATTTATCAATGATTTGATTTTCGATCACAGCAATATCTACCGAAACTGGTGTATTCGGATTGAATTTATCGACCGACTTTGGCATTTTAGAACATCCAAAAGTCAACCACAAGGCGGTTATTACAAGTAGGTTTATTTTTCTCAAAGCAAAACAATTTTATCTTTAAAGATAGCCAAAAAATGCTTTTATGAGCAACTAAATAGATGAATGGCAGACAATTACAAACCTTTTTTGAAGGATATATACTTTTTTTGAATATACAAGCCTAATTCTAAGTCATTTAAGAGGCCTAAAAAAGTATAATCGGGCCTACAGAATGTCATGAATTTATCTAATTCTGACCCCTCTAAGTGGGTTAACTTTTGGACAAATCTTTTAGTAAATCGATAGTTTACATATTTTTCTTGCTCCTGTGCCAATAACCTATTCTGTAGAAATTCTAAATTTCTATTTCGCTTAGTACGGAACGAATTAATAATTTCATCTAAATCAAACCCAAAGGTTAATCCATTCGGACCAAAAAAGTTTTGATTAGTACTCATTTTTAATGCCGGAGGACGATAATTAAAATAGGTTGCATAATCTGCTCTGTTTTGTATAGAATCTAGTTTAAAGTAGGAATTACGAACACTCACTTCTGGCAGATCAAAGCCAGCAACATGTATCATGATATTAAAATGATGAAGATCGTCGATGGTGTCAATAGCATATTTTTGTGTATTCCTTCCAAATAAAGAAAACCAAAGTGAATCTTTTACTTTAACTGTAATCAAATATCTACCTAAAGAATCAGTGACAGCATGACTAGTCGAGCTATAAACCATGACTGACTCAATAGGCCTCAATCCAGAAATGTCATAGACATTTCCACTAATGGTCATGGTTTGCGCATTCAATTGGGCACCATAAAATAGTGTACAAAAAAGAAGGTAGACTGCGCTTTTATTCATTATGGTTGCAATATTAAGAAAGGAAACATCAAAAACGCCTCCTTATTATACAATTAACAGGTTTTTACCTTTTAACTTAATAAATGTATAATTCCTCCAAGAGAAAAACAACATAAGGCAATCCATTGTGGCGCTAACTTATTTTGATATAATAAATAAGTACTTATAACAAAAACTATAGGATAAGTAAAATAATCAGATGCACTCCCCTGTTGTAGTTGTATTATTATATCCTTTATTAAATAAAAGGTGGCACCAATCATGATTCCAACAATCGAAGCATGTATACCTTCTAAAGATCTATAAAAGACAGCGAATTTTTGTAATATCTGCCAAAGTGGAAAAAAGAATAATACAATTAAAAAGCTAGGTAAAAATACGCCTACGCTTGCTATGATGGCGCCTGTTATTTGCCAAACTATTCCCTTTTCTTTAAATGCAACAGCACCTGTATAACTCGCAATTGAAAAAATGGGACCTGGTATTGCCCTCACAAACCCAGAGCCAGTTAAAAATTCAGTGCTTGATAATTTCAAAACATCTCGTTTATTTTTTTTCACCCTATCTGAGTTGGGCCTAGTGACATATTGTTCATACATCATAGGAATAAGTACATCACCTCCTCCAAAAACCAAACTACCAAAACGATAATTATTTTCAAATAAATTAAATGCTTTTTGATATTTCCACTGATGTCGAGTTGATTGCTCTGATAAAATACCAGCAAATACAAATAATAAAATAAAAATAATCAAGCTGCTCCATTTTATTTTTTTAGGAGCAGGGCCATCATTGGGAATTCTTTTACTACTAAAATTAGTGATCACGCCAGCTAATACTATAATGATGGGGATAGTCCATGGTGTTTTAAAACCAATAAAAGTAATTAAGCAAGCAAATAAAAATATAAAAAAAGTAATGGTACTTTGAACTGCTTTTTTATACAATAATAAACCCGCACTTGCTAAAAACCCAATCGCCATGGGTTGTAATAAAGCCACCATTTTTAATCCTTGTGTGAGCTCGAAGCCCGTCGTCAATATTGCTAAAGAGGCCATCAAAAAAGTAGCAGGTAAAATCCAAACTAATAAAGTTAAAAATGCAAGCAAGGTGCCTCCTCTTTTATATGCAATTAATATAATAGTTTGAGTAGACGAGGCTCCAGGCAATAACTGACAAAAGGCATTGTATTGCATCAATTCCTCTGCACTCAAATCCTTTCGTTTTTCAACAAATTGATTCTGCATTAACGCTACCGCTACTTGAGGCCCTCCAAATGCAGTTATACTGTAATTAAATACGGCACGTAAAAAAGGGATATGACGAAAAATGGGCAATTGAGTAGTTTAACCTAAAAATAAAATATTTTTCACAGATACCCTCCATAAATTAATTTAGCATAATACACAGCAGGAAGGAGCCTTTTACTAATTTTATATTTAACTTTGGGTTTACCATTAGTATAATAATCCATTCATATGCGTTTTATAAAATTTATCCTCCTATTATTTATAATAAGCAGCTGTGCTCAAAGTAATTATAGCAAGTTTTCGTCCAGTTACGAAAAAGAGGGATATAGCGATGTTCCGGATTATAGTAATTTGATTTACTGGGCAGCCCATCCCAATAAAAAAGACCCCTCCGATAGTCTTCCAGAAGCATTAGCCAATCAATTTCAACCTCGAGATAAAGTAGATGTTTTTTTTATCCACCCTACCACCTATCTTGATACTTCAAAACCTTATGGATGGAACGCCTCTTTGAAGGACATTAAAACAAATATCATTACCGATTACGGCACCATTCTAAACCAGGCAAGTATATTTAATATAGCAGGCAGAGTTTTTGCACCAAGATATCGTCAAGCGCATATTAAATCTTATTCACCCATTGGACATAGCGATACCTTAATCGCATTGGCTGCTTTTGAATTAGCATACCAAGATGTTAAAAAGGCCTTTGAATATTATATGGCACATGATAACAATGGACGACCAATGATTATTGCCTCTCATAGTCAAGGTTCTACTCATGCAAAAAGATTATTAAAAGAATTTTTTGACAATCAACCACTAGCTAAAAAATTAGTAGCAGCCTATATAGTAGGTATGGCTATTAATCCGGCAGACTATACTCAATTAAAGCCTTGCGCAACGCCCACTTCCACAGGATGTATATGTGCTTGGCGCACTTTTAAGGATGGAGATACACCCGATTGGGTAAGTAAAGAAACTTACACCTCTATCGTTACCAATCCTTTAAGTTGGAGTGATCAAATAACAAGTATTGAACGAAAAGATAATCCAGGTACTGTATTATATAATTATAAAAAAATTACTCCTCAAGTTTCAGGTGCAATAAATCACGAAGGAATACTTTGGATTAAAAAACCACATTTTTTCGGGAGTTTTTTATACAACCCACCTAACTACCATTTTGCAGATTATAATTTATTTTATTTAAGTGTTCGAAATAATGTTGCAGAAAGGGTAAACACCTATTTAAGTGTTGGGCAACATTACATTAAAAAATAGTATAATTTAATTTCCTACTACGCTTAAAAATTTAATGCGCATTATTTTGAGTTGCTCCCAGCTATAGTCATTATCGCTTAATTCTTCTTGCGCAATTTGCAAAGAGGAAGTATCACAGTTTTTAAAGTAGTCTAAAATTTCTGCTTGATCATATTCATCTAGCCATTCATCAATGGCATAATCCAAATTTAATTTAGTGCCGCTAGCCGCAATGGTCTCCATTTCCTCCAATAAAGCTTCTAATTTTAAATCTTTATTTTTTGCAATGGTTTCCAATGGAATTTTTTTATCTACGTTTTGTATGATATATATTTTATTGCTAGACTTATTCGCCACCGACCGCATGATAAAATCATCTGGTTTTTCTATATTATTGTCGGCAACATATTGCTCAATAATTTGAATAAAAGGTTTCCCGTATTTTATGGCCTTCCCCTTGCTCACCCCTTGGCATCGCTCTAATTCAGCCAATGTAGTGGGATACAAAGTGGCCATATCCTGTAATGAATTTTCAAGGAAAATGACAAAGGGAGGTAGTCCTATTTTTTTAGCTTCGGATTGTCTTAAACTTTTAAGCATTTCAAACAACTTATCATCAGCTGAAGCGCCTACGTTAGATTCATTTTCATCCTCATCATCTGCATTGTCATCAAAAACAGTATTTAAAATAAATTTAAATGGTCCTGGTTTTTTTAAATATTTTTTACCCTTGTCCGTTAATTTTAATAACCCATATTCTTCAATATCTTTTTCAATCATTTGTTCCAACATCGCTTGACGTATCAAACTATTCCAAAATAAATTGTCAAAATCTTTTCCGATTCCAAATACAGGTAATTTTTCATGTCTGTATAAACCTATTTGGGGAGTATATTCACCAGATACAATTTGCACTACATAATCAGCAACAAATCTTTCATCCAATGCTTGTATCACTTGAAGCAAACTAACCAATTGAGCTTTTGCTTCAATTTTTTCCTTAGGGTGCAAACAGTTATCACAATTTCCACAATATTCTTGTGGCCATGGCTCTCCAAAATAATGCAATAAACTGCGTCGTCTACAAACACCACTTTCGGCAAACGCTACTGTTTCGTCAATTAATTGAGATCCCACTTCACGTTCACTTAATGGCTTATCTTTTAAAAAATGTTCCAGCTTTGAAACATCTTTATGCGAGTAGTATAAAATACAATTGCCTTCCAACCCATCCCTTCCTGCACGACCTGTTTCTTGATAGTAATTTTCAATAGATTTAGGAATATTATAGTGGATGACAAACCTAATGTCTGGTTTATCAATACCCATACCAAATGCAATGGTAGCAACAATTACCTGCACATCTTCATTTAAGAATTGGTCTTGTCTAAGTGCTCTCAGTTTTTGATCTAAGCCTGCATGATAAGCAACTGCTTTTATGTTATTAGCTAATAATAAATCGGCTAATTCCTCGGTGGTTTTACGGTTTAAAGTATAAATAATACCACTCTTGCCTTTGTGTTGTGAAATATATTTTACAATACTTTTTACAGTGACTTCCTTTTTAGTTTTAGGCTGCACTTCATAATATAAATTAGCACGATTAAAAGAAGATATTAAAACCTCAGGATCACGCAATGCTAAATTTTTAACAATATCACTTTGTACTTTGGGTGTAGCAGTGGCAGTTAATGCAATGATGGGAACGCTAGGATTAATCTCTTCCATCATTTCTTTTAAGCGACGATATTCGGGTCTAAAGTCATGACCCCATTCTGAAATACAATGCGCTTCATCTACTGCAAAAAAGGAAATAGTTAAATCACTAAAAAAATCAAGGTTCTCTTGTTTGGTTAAAGTTTCAGGTGCGACATACAGTAATTTAGTTTTGCCACTAATCAAATCCTCTTTAACTATTTTAATTTGTCCTTTATTTAAAGAAGAATTTAAAAAATGCGCTACTTCTTCATTTTCACTATAGCCCCTCACTAAATCCACTTGATTTTTCATTAACGCAATCAAAGGAGACACTACAATGGCACATCCAGGTAATACTAATGCAGGTAATTGATAACATAAACTCTTGCCACCACCAGTGGGCATGATCACAAAAGTGTCACGGCCACTCATTAAGGACATGATGGCCTTTTCCTGTGTTCCTTTAAATTCAGAAAATCCAAAATGATCCGACAAAGCAGTTAAAAGTGTTGCTTTATCCAAGGACCTATCGTTTTTAGGGATTTTAGGGGCTTTGGAGATGGTTTTTTTTGTAGTCGCCATTATAATTATCTTAGAATCAGCCTATTGTATAAAGTGAACTTCCATTAAGTTAACGAAAATAATGCATGAAAGGTTCAATTGGATGGCCTTTTTTAAAAAATATACTCATTTTAGCAAATTCTTAAAAATTGAGGTGTAAAGTGTATGAAACATTAACTTTGTCCCGTCAGAATTGACAATGTCGCGAAAATCAAATATGAAAGAAAACATTATATCTATTGCTAAAAAAGCTTTAGCGATTGAAACAGGTGCCATAAATGAATTAAATAGTTTTATAGATGCTTCCTTTGAGCAGGCAGTTAATGCTATTTTAAATAGCAAAGGAAGGGTGGTGGTGAGTGGTATTGGTAAAAGCGCCATCATAGCACAAAAAATTGTAGCCACCTTTAATTCAACGGGTACCCCTGCCCTATACCTTCATGCAGCCGAAGCCATCCATGGTGACTCTGGAATGATTCAATCCAATGACATTGTCTTTGTTATAAGTAAAAGCGGGGAGAGCCCAGAGATCAAAAGCTTAGTGCAATTAATAAAGCAGTTTGGAAATACCCTTATTGGTATGGTGGGAAATAAACAAAGCTTTTTGGCACTACAATCTGATTTTATCATTGATACGACTGTTGAAAAAGAAGCCTGTATTAATAATTTAGCCCCAACTTCTTCCACCACTGCACAAATGGTGATGGGCGATATCATTGCAGTATGTTTAATGGAAATGAAACAATTTAGTGCCTTACAATTTGCACAGTTTCATCCAGGTGGCAATTTGGGCAAAAGGCTAACATTGACTGTCCAAAAAATGGCTGACACGAATTCCAAACCCTGTGTTAAAAAGGAAACAAGTATCAAGGATGTGATTATTGATATTTCAAAAAATAGATTGGGCGCTACTGTCATTACAGATGCCGACAATAATGTATTGGGTATTATTACCGATGGAGATATTCGCCGCATGTTAGAGCAGCATAATAGTATTCAACATTTAACTGCACAAGATATTTTTCATAAAGGACCTGCCACCATTTTACCCACTGCATTAGCCGTTGAAGCTTTAGCATTGATGGAACAAAAGGACATCAGCCAACTAATTGTAGCGAAGGACAACCAATATTTAGGAATGATCCATATTCATGATTTAATGAAGGAAGGTATTTTATAAAAAACAATGAGCGCTGATATGAAAAATAAACATCATTATGTTGCGATTATGGCAGGAGGAATAGGAAGTCGCTTTTGGCCCATGAGCAGGACTTCGTTTCCTAAGCAATTTTTGGATGTATTAAATACCGGTAAAACTTTAATACAATGGACTTACGATAGATACACAAAATTTATACCCGAGGAAAATATTTATATAGTGACTTCGGAAGAATATGTAGATATCGTAAAAAAACAATTACCTAATTTACCTGTTCAAAATATATTAGCAGAGCCTAGTAAAAAAAATACAGCTCCTTGTATCGCTTATATATCATTCAAATTAAATCAGATTGATCCAGAAGCTTGTTTTGTTGTTGCCCCTAGTGATCATTTAATTTTAGAAGAAGATAATTTTCAAAAAATTACGCTACAAGCACTTGACTTTGTTGCGAATATAAAAGCCTTAGCTACCCTAGGTATCAAGCCTACACATCCCAATACGGGATATGGTTATATTCAATACGAAGGCCTCGAAGTAGCTAAGGGTATTTATAAAGTAAAAACATTTACCGAAAAACCTGATTTAGAAATTGCAGCCTCCTTTTTAGCAAGTGGCGATTTTTTATGGAACGCAGGTATTTTTGCTTGGAAAGTTTCCACTATATTAACTGCTTTTGAAATCAACCAACCAGAAATGTATGAATTGTTTGATCAACAAAAACAATTCTTCAACACGCCTGATGAAGCAAAAGCAATTCAAAAAATATATCCGCAGTGTACTAATATTTCGATTGACATTGCTATTATGGAAAAGGCAGATAATGTATTTGTGATCCCATCTAGTTTTGGATGGAGTGATTTAGGTACATGGAACAGTGCTTATGAAAACATTGAAAAAGATTACTTTGGCAATGCAGTTGCTTCAGACAATGTCATTGTGATTGATGCTACTAAGTGTATGATAAATGCACCTAAGGATAAACTAGTAGTAGTGCAAGGTTTAGATGATTTTATTATAGTAGATACCAAAGATGTATTACTCATCTGTAGTAAAGAAAAAGAACAGTCTATCAAAGAATATGTGGCAGAAGTGAAACGACATAAAGGCGATAAATACATTTAACATTATTTATTAAGCTTACCTTAGCTTTACACAAACATTGCTTACTAAAGCCCCTCAACATGGCAACCATCATAAGCGGAACTGGAAGTTATATTCCTAGCATTATTAAAACCAATCAATCTTTTGAAGATCATACCTTTTATGGAGAGGATGGCGAATTGATTAAAACACCTAATGCCGAAATATTTGAAAAGTTTAAGGACATAACGGGTATTTATGAAAGAAGGTATGCCGAAGAAAATATGAATACTTCGGAGATGGCGACCAAAGCTGCACAAATGGCAATAGCCGATGCGGGTATTGATCCTGAAACCATTGATCAAATCATTGTAGCCCATAATTTTGGTAATGTATTGCCCGGAACAATTCAAACAGATACCATTCCTGCAATTGCTTCAAGGGTAAAACATGAATTGGGTATTAAAAACCCAAACTGTGTGGCTTATGATATATTATTTGGTTGTCCAGGTTGGATTCAAGGAGTAATTCAAGCAGATTCATTTATTAAATCAGGCATGGCTAAAAGATGTTTGGTCATTGGTGCCGAAATTTTAAGCAGAGTGGTAGATAGCCATGATAGAGATAGTATGATTTTTAGTGATGGCGCCGGAGCTTGTATTGTTGAAGGCGATTCCACAAGCACAAGTGGCATTTTAGCTTCTAGTGTGCAAAGTCATTGCGTGGATGAAACCTATTATTTGTATTTAGGCAAGTCCTATCATCCAGAGGGAGAGGAAGCGACACGTTATATTAAAATGAAGGGTCGAAAAGTATATGAATATGCCATTAAAAATGTGCCTTTGGCAATGAAAGAATGTATTGAAAAAGCAGGCATAGATATTCATGATGTAAAAAAATTCTTTTTGCACCAAGCCAATGAAAAAATGGATGAAGGATTTATTAAAGCCTTATTTAAATTATATAATATCAGAACCATTCCAGAAAACATAATGCCAATGAGTATTCATGATTTGGGAAATAGTTCAGTAGCCACCATCCCCACTTTATACGACTTAGTAAAACGAGGAAAATATAAGGAACATCAATTACACAAAGGTGATATTGTAATTTTTGCTTCAGTAGGAGCAGGAATGAATATTAATGCTATTTGCTATCGCGTATAAGGGTTATTAATAACCTCTTACATTTTTACCTTCCATAAAGTTCACAAAAGCTTTGTTACAAACCTTATTGCCACCTGGCGTAGGATAGTTTCCTGTAAAATACCAATCTCCTGTATTGGTAGGGCAACACTCATGTAAATCCTCAATTGTTTGATAAATTACTTCTACTGGAATTGTAATATTATCTGGTGTTATTAATTGAGCAATTTTATCTGATATTTCTTCGGGAGTAAATGGCTTATATAATTGACGAACCACATTTTCAGTATGTAAGGCTCCTTGTGTTTCAAGTTCTTTAATCTTATGTAAAACATCGTCAATCACATTGGTCATTCCCTTTTCATTCAATAATGCGATCACGGCTCTAAAAGCAATGAAATCGCCCATCTTGCTCATGTCAATGCCGTAACAATCAGGATACCTAATTTGTGGTGCCGAGGATACGACAATAATTTTTTTAGGAGATAGTCTTGATAACATTCGAATGATACTTTCCTTTAAGGTAGTACCGCGTACAATACTATCATCAATCACTACTAATGTATCTTCATCTTTTCGAACCGTGCCATAAGTGATATCATATACATGCTGAACCATTTCATTACGATTGGCATCCTCTGTAATAAATGTTCTTAATTTAACATCCTTAATTGCAATTTTTTCTTGTCTAATTTTTCGATTAACCATGGCTTCTAACTTCTCCGGATCTACATCATTGCCCCAACTTAAAATGCGTTCTACTTTTATTTTATTCAAATATTCCTCCATGCCTTTTACCAAACCATAAAAAGCCACTTCGGCGGTATTGGGGATATAAGAAAATATAGTATTTTTTAAATCTTTTTCTATTCGATCTAATACACGCTTGCTTAAATGATTTCCTAAAGCAATTCTTTCGCGATAAATTTTTTCATCACTTCCTCTCGAGAAATAGATACGCTCAAAGGAGCATGCTCTTCTTTCCTTTGCAGGAATAATTTGTTCAACTGAATACTTTCCATGATCATCTACCACCAAAGCCATGCCTGGCATGAGTTCCAACACTTCATTTTCGGCAACATTAAAAGTAGTTCTGATAGCAGCGCGTTCGCTTGCAGCAACAATGACCTCGTCATCAATATAATAATAAGCAGGTCTAATGCCATGCGCATCTCTCATTATAAAACTATATCCATTGCCCAATAAACCCCCTACTGTAAAACCTCCATCAAATAAAGGAACTGCATTTTTTAATACATTCACTATATTAGGCTGATTGGGGTTGAGCTGTTCTTCTTTCTCCAAAAAATGATGAATCACTTCCATCATAGCAGCTAAATCACTTTCTTTTTCAAATGCGCCTGGCTCTAATTGAATATGTTGATATAATTCATCTGTGTTGACTAAATTAAAATTACCCGCTAAAGCCAAATTTTTTCCAGGAACTAAATTTCTTTTGATGAATGGATGACAAAATTCAATATTATTTTTGCCTTGTGTCCCATATCTTAAATGTCCTAAAAGTATTTCACCCATAAATGGCAAATGCCCTTTCATTAATCCAGGGTGCTTGGTAATATCTGGTTGGAATTTTTCTAACTCTTGAATTTCTAGCCCTATTTTATAAAACAAATCTGCAATAGGCTGTTGTGCGTTACTACGAAGTCGATATAAAAAAGGATTCCCTGGCTCAATATTTAATTTTAAAGTGGCTAATCCCGCGCCATCCTGTCCACGATTATGTTGCTTTTCCATCAACAAATACAGCTTATTTAAGCCGTAGGTGACCGATCCTCTTTTTTGAAGATAATAAGAAAGAGGCTTTCTAAGTCGAATGTAAGCTAGCCCACATTCATGTTTGATTTCATCACTCATGACGGATAAAATTAATACACTTTTTCAGTAAGAATGGCATCAGCTGCTTTGCTCCAATTTATTAATTCAGGGCAAGCATGATATTCAGTATCTACAAAAATGTAATAATTAGGGATATGTTCTTTAAACCACGCTTCAATTTGCTTTTGCTTTTTTTCATCCAAAGCGCGCTGTGAAACACGGTTGTAATCTTCTCTTAAATTTTCTTTATGTGGTGTAGTTCGTTCTCTAAAATAAACCAATCTAACAGTTTGTCTGCCACGTTCATCTGTTGTGATCTGTGGTTCAGAAACATCGCCTGGTTTTAAAGTTTGTAATAGAATGACCATGTCCTTATCTAATTGGTCAATATTAACATAGGAGGAACCGTCTGAACCAGAAATAGCGCCACCGCTAAACTTACTATTCTCGTCATCACTATATTTATTAACCGCTTCCCCAAAAGTCATTCTATTGGCAAGAATCTCTTTTCTTATACTATCTAAGAAATGTTTTGTTTCATTAATTTCATCTTTGGTAATGGGAGGCATACGTAATATATGCTTCACCACGGCATCATCTCCTGAGCGAGAAATGAGCTGTATAATATGATATCCAAACTTAGACTTAATGGGTGCTGAAATTTGTCCTTCTTTTAAACGGAAAGCGCCCGCCATAAAAGCAGGATCCCAAGTTTTTTCATTTCTATTTAAATGGAATTGGCCAAGGTTGTCTTTTGCACTTGGATCCTCAGAATACAACTTCACTAATTGGTCAAATTTATTAAGGCCCGCTTCAACTTGTCTTCTATAATCTGATAATTGTTTGATTACATATTCTTCAATATCACGATTGGCTTTAGGATGCACAATGATTTCAGCCATATTCACTTCACTTTCATACAAAGGCAAACTATCTGATGGAATTTTATTATAGAAGGCCCTCACTTCAAAAGGTGTAATTTTAATTTTATCCACTACCTTTTTCTGCATTTCCTCAGCCAATTTTTGCTCCTTAATCATTGTTCTAAAGTCCTCCTTTAACTGAAAAACACTACGGCCTGCTACTTCTTCTAGCACTTCTTTAGAACCAAATTGCTGAAGAAAACTTCTGATTTTGCTATCAATGGCACTCTCAACCTCTTCATCTGTGACTAAAATAGAATCCTTCTCAGCTTGCAAAACCAATGCTTTTCTCATCATTTGTTGCTCTACTACTTGACAGCTTGAGGGGAGTATTACATTTTCCTGACCTTGCGCTTGTCGCTTCATGTCAAGAATGGAATTGTCGATGTCGGACTTTAAAATATATTTATCACCAACCGTTCCCACAATTTTATCTGCTAATACTTTTTTAACCTGTGCATTCATTTGAACGGAAAAGGATAAAAAAACAATGGAAAAAACAATGCTAACTATTTTCATCGAAATTAAATTAATGTTTAAAGGTCAGATACTAGGTTGATTTTTCCAAGCATCATATCTTAATTATTTTATAAAGTACGCTTTACTTCCTCTTCTTCAAATGCTTCCACGATATCCCCCACCTTTAAGTCAATAAAGTTTTTAATCGTTAAGCCGCATTCCATATTAGAAACCACTTCCTTGGCGTCGTCTTTGAATCGCTTCAAACTTCCCAATTCTGCAGCTTGCCCTTCCCCTTTAGGGTATTCCACAATACCATCACGGATAATACGTATTTTACTATTTCTACTCAATTTACCATCCAATACAAAACATCCTGCAACGGTTGCTTTATCAAATTTGTATACTTCTCTTACTTCAACATTTGCAGTAATTTTTTCCTGAATCTTAGGTTCTAACATACCTTCCATTGCACTCTTAATTTCATCAATGGCGTTATAGATAATGGAATATAATTTGATTTCCACCCCTTCCGTTTCAGCTAATTTATTTGCTTGCATACTAGGTCGAACATTAAATCCAATAATAATGGCATCTGACGCAGCAGATAACAATACATCTGATTCAGAAATTTGACCTACCCCTTTTAATACAACTCTTACAGCAATTTCTTCGGTAGATAATTTTTGTAATGAGTCACTCAAGGCTTCAACTGATCCATCCACATCCCCTTTGATAATAATATTCAATTCCTTGAAATTACCTAAGGCCAAACGACGACCAATTTCATCTAATGTAATATGTTTTCTAGTTCTTAAACCTTGCTCTCTTAATAATTGAGCGCGTTTAGTAGCTAATTCTTTTGCTTCGGACTCATCTTCAAATACTTTGAATTTCTCACCCGCTTGTGGTGCTCCATTCAAACCTAATATCACCACTGGTGTAGAAGGAGGTGCTGAATCAATACGTTGATTACGCTCATTAAACATCGCTTTTACACGTCCATAATATTGTCCAGATAAAATTAAATCACCTTGTCTTAAAGTTCCGTTTTGTACTAAAATAGTGGCGACATAACCACGCCCTTTATCTAAAGAGGCTTCAATGATGGTTCCTGTACCTTCTCTGTTTGGGTTGGCTTTTAAATCTAATAAATCAGATTCTAAAATAACTTTTTCTAATAAGGTATCTACATTCAATCCTTGCTTAGCAGACAACTCTTGGTTTTGGAATTTACCACCCCAAGCTTCTACTAAAATATTCATTTGAGAAAGTTGCTCGTATATTTTTTGTGGATTAGCACCGTCCTTATCAATTTTGTTGACAGCAAATATCATGGGAACACTCGCAGCTTGCGCATGCGAAATAGCCTCTTTTGTTTGAGGCATTACAGCATCATCCGCTGCTACTACAATGATGGCGATATCGGTTACTTTAGCACCTCTTGCACGCATCGCTGTAAACGCTTCGTGACCCGGTGTATCTAAGAAAGTAATGGCTTTACCATTTGGTAAGGTTACCTCGTATGCACCAATATGTTGTGTAATACCTCCAGCTTCACCTGCAACAACATTGGCATTACGTATATAATCCAATAAAGAAGTTTTACCGTGATCTACGTGACCCATAATGGTAACAATAGGAGGACGCTCCACTAAGTTGGCTAAATCTTCTGCTTCTTCTTCTTCATCCATTTCTTCTACATCTTCTAGTCCAACAAATTCTACTTCAAAAGCAAATTCACTTGCTACTAATTCAATGACTTCCGCATCTAATCTTTGGTTAATAGAAACCATGATACCCAAATTCATACACTTGCTAATGATATCAGCAAAACTGACATCCATTAAACTTGACAACTCACTTACAGTTACAAATTCAGTTACTTGTAATTTATTATCTCTTACTTCACTTTGTTCATTCTCTGCAGCTTCTTCTCTTTTAGCACGACGATATTTAGATTTCAAACTTTTACCTCGACCTCCTTGGCCTGATAATTTAGCCTGTGTTTCTTTGATCTTATCTTGAATGGCTTTTTGACCAATTTCTTTTTGTTCGGGTGTTTGTGGTGCATTGCGATTACCTCCTGGTCTGTTACCACCTGGTCTATTGCCCCCTTGTCCTTGGTATCCACCACCTGGTTTATTACCACCTGGTCTGTTTCCACCTTGGGCTCCGCCCCCTGGACGATTGCCTCCACCTTGCGCACCGCCTTGTTGTGGAGGACGACCTGTTGGAGTAGGAATGCGTTTACGAACTCGCTTTTCCTCCTGACTCATTGGTTTTGGCCTTGTATCGCTATTAACAGGTAAATCAATTTTACCCATCACTTTTGGACCTTCTAATTTGTCAGCCCTAATATTTTCAATTTTACCATGCACATTTTCGGGCGCAATAGAATGATCGACTGGAGCTGATTTTTTGGATGCCGATTTAGCAGCTGGTGCTTTTTCGGCTGGCTTGGCTTCTGGCTCTTTGGGAGCATCTGCTTTTTTGGTTGCTTTTTTAGGTCGAGTAGAGGAATCAATTTGAGATAAATCAATCTTGTTGATGACCTTTGGTGTTTCTACTTCAGGTACTTTGATATTGGTAGTTACTTGTTCAGCAGGAACTTCTTCAATTGTCTTTTCAGCTTTACTTGCTTTTTTATCGGCAGCTACTTTAGTTTCTTTTGCCTTAGGCGCATCCGCTTCTTCAGCTTCAGGTGCTTTTTTGGCAACGGCTTCCTCTGGCTTTTTAGCTTTATCAGTAATTGCATTTTTAGGCAATTCAACATGATCTGCTTTATCCCTGGCCACTTTGTCGCCCTGAAATTCAGCTTGTAAAGCGTAATACTGATCCTCCGTTAATTTAGCCGCTGGCTTAAGGTCATCCTTGGGGAAACCTTTCTTAGCTAGGAACTCAATCAAGGTATCTTGACCGATGTTGAACTCCTTAGCAGCTGCTAACAATCTTGGTAATTTCAATTCTGACATTCTAATGTTTTTTGTCCCTTTTTATGGGAACGAGTAACCTAATACAAATATACTTTCAAAAATCAAGGTTATTCACCTTTATCAAACTCTTCTTGTAAAATTCGACGCACATCCGCGATGGTCTCTTTTTCTAAATCGGTTCTTCTTTCTAGTTCATCGGCACTTAGCTTGATAACGCTGCGAGCAGTATCACAACCCACACGCTTGAATTCATCAATAATCCAAGTTTCAATTTCATCGCTAAATTCATCTAAATCAATGTCAAATTCATCAACGATTTCCTCGTCTTCACGATAAACATCTAATTCAAAGCCTGTTAATTCAGCAGCCAATTTAATATTCACCCCACGACGGCCAATGGCTAAAGAAACCTGATCAGCTGGTAAGTATACTTCGACACGCTTTGTTTCGGTGTCAATATTCATGTAGCTAATTTTGGCAGGTGTTAATGAACGTTGTATTAATAATTGAGTATTAGTTGTAAAATTAATGACATCAATATTTTCATTTTTTAATTCTCTTACAATACCATGGATACGACTTCCTTTCATTCCCACACAAGCACCTACTGGATCAATACGATCGTCAAAAGATTCAACGGCCACTTTAGCACGCTCACCTGGTTCACGCACAATTTTTTTAATGGTAATTAAACCATCAAATATTTCAGGTACTTCAATTTCTAATAATTTAGCTAAGAATAAAGGACTTGTTCTAGATAAAATAATAACAGGTGAATTATTTTTCATATCCACTCTTGCTACTACTGCACGAATATTTTCCCCCTTCTTAAAAAAGTCTTGAGGAATTTGTTCTGTTTTTGGAAGAATCAATTCATTTCCTTCTTCATCTAATAACAAAACTTCTTTTTTCCAAACTTGATAAATTTCAGCATTAATAATATCGCCAATACGATCAGAATATTTTTTTACTAAAACATTTTTCTTAAGATCATTGATACGAGAAGCCAAAGTTTGTTTAGCTGCTAATATAGCCCTACGACCAAAGTCTAAAATATCTACCTCTTCATATAAATCCTCACCTATCTCAAAGTCAGGCTCTATCTTGATTGCGTAAGAATAAGGTACTTCCTCTAAAGGATTGTCAACATCATCATCGGGTCTAATTTGACGACGACGAATTATTTCCAAATCTCCTTTTTCGGCATTCACGATAACATCAAAGTTTTCGTCACTACCATACTTTTTTCTGATCAAAGTTTTAAAAACATCTTCTACCACTTTCATCATCGTTGGGCGATCAATATTTTCAGCGTCTTTAAACTCCTGAAAAGCTTCGATCAAATTTATACTTGCCATAACATAATTTTTTTTCAAGCTTTACGCTTGATGATTTGTTAAAATTGAACTTGAACTATAGTTGATTTAATATTCTCAAATGGGATCAGCAATTGTTGTTGGATTGCTTTTTTTCCTTTTCCGTCGGTCCACTCTAATACAATGTCATTATCCGAAACTGTCATCAGTTGACCTATTTTTTCACTTGCATCATTTAAAGTAACCATCACTTTGCGACCTATATTTTTTTGATATTGACGATTCAATATTAAAGGTTCGTCTACACCAGGCGATGACACTTCTAATGAAAAATCGCCTTCGGGAAACCAAGCTTCTTCTTCGATGGCTTTGTACAATTTTCGATTAAAAAAAGTACATCGCTCAATAGGCAACCCTTTGTCCCCATCTAAAAACACTTTAATGTTATTAGTAGGTTTAATTTTTATCTGAACGCAAAAATAGCTTTGATCCTCTTCTAAAAAAGGGTCGATGACTGCTTTTACCTTATCTATTAATACACTTGGTTCCATATTTAAAAAAGAAGAAGGGAACGATTTCGTTCCCTTCGATAGCTTTTATACTAGACCAAAGGTAATAAAAGAGGATGAAATATCCCAAAATTATTGTGAGAGCCCTTATTTTTGCACTATGAGTAAGTTGATATTTTACGGTATAATGGTGTATTTCCTATACAAATTGATATTTAATGTGGTAGTTCCTGTGAGCAATGGAGTGAATACCATGCGTCAAAATATGGAACAAGCCAAGGCGGCTGAAGCCAACAGACAGGCTGCAGCCAATGCGAAGTTTAACCAAAATGCCACCCATACCCAAAAGGCGGATGGACCTCCAGTTGAAGCAGAATACATTGAATTTGAGGAAGTTAAGAAGAAATAACCTTTATAAATAGGCCTCAATCTCATTTTCTAGATACATTCCTTCCTTTAGATGCAGTACTTTAATCCCTACCCCTGCAGCGGCAATAATATTGGGTTCATTGTCGTCAATAAATAGGGTTTCACTTGCCAATAAACCTTGTTGCTCTAATATATAAGTAAAAGACGAGGGATCGGGTTTTCGCATACCCATTTCATGAGAGTAATACGGTTTTTTAAATAAGGTCTCAAATGGATAATCGGCTACTTCATTTTCAAACTCAGGAATAAAATGATCATAATGAATTTGATTGGTATTGGAATATAAAAAAATATTAAAACGATCTTGGTTTGCGTGTACCCAAGCGATACTTGTTTTTCTAAAACCCACCAACAAAGCATTCCATGCAAATATAATTTGCTCATTAGACAAAGGTAAATTTCCCAATACTCTGAAGCCATCACAAAATTCAGATTCATTAACAAAGCCCATTTCCAAATCTAAAAAAAGTGGGTTGGATTTATTTAAAGTAAAATGTTGCTCTATATTTTCGATACCTATTGAAGTAAAAGCATCGTTCATAATTTTAAAATCAATATCATATAAAACATTCCCTAAATCAAAGATTAAATTTTTTATGCCTGCCATTTTTAATTGTTTATACTTTATGATTAAAATTATTTTTTCATACTAAATTTCCAATGAAATTGAGATTGGGTGGCTGCTGGATGGGCCTGCATTAAGCGAATTACTTCATGATGGTCTTTGGCTTTAAAATGTGGAACATGATACATACTATATTTTTAAAGTGGAAGTTCGGTTGTAGTTTTAATTTCATCCATCACAAACAAACTATTAATATGTGCAACCATGGGAAGCACTGCTAATTTTTCTTGATAAAATTTGTTGTAAGATTCCACATCCTTGGTCACTAGTTTTAAAAAATAATCAAAATTGCCAGATACCAAACTACAGGAAATTACTTCGGGGTACTGAGCAATAATTTGTTCAAATTCGGAAAAGTTATTGGTGGTTTGTTTGTCTAAGGTCACGTGACAATGTACAATTAAACCAAGGTCAATTTTTTTTCTATCTAAAATACCCACATACCCTTGAATATACCCTTCTAATTCCAAACGTTTAATGCGATCATGTGTTGGGCTCATGGAAAGGTTCACTAGAGCACTGATATCTTTAATTTTTGCCAAAGCGTTTTTTTGTAAAATTTTCAAAATGGCAATATCAATGGAATCTAAACTCATAGTTAGTCAAATTCAAGGTGAAGGAATAATTTCTGCCTAAGGGCAAAACAGCAGTCAAAATTACCGACAATTTCTTAAAATACTAAATTTTATAGTAATATTTACTGAATATTTGATATTTAGTCATAATATTTCCTTTTTGATGATATTTATGCAGTAAATAAAACCAATTTTATGATTATCGGATGCCCAAAAGAAATTAAGATTCAGGAGTACAGAGTAGGTTTAACCCCTGAAGGAGCAGATGCTTTAGTAAGACAAGGCCATACGGTTTATGTTGAAACCAAAGCAGGAGCTGGTTCGGGATTTTCAGACGAGGCTTATATTAAAGCGGGTGCTGCAATTTTAGCAACTGCAAGCGAAGTATATGCAATCGCTGAAATGATTATAAAAGTAAAAGAACCTTTAGCGGCGGAATTCCCACTAATTAAAGCAGGACAAATTTTATTTACTTATTTCCATTTTGCGGCGTCAAAAGAATTAACGGATGCGATGATGAAATCATTGGCAGTATGTATTGCATATGAAACAGTTGAATTACCTGATGGATCATTACCATTACTAGTTCCTATGTCGGAAGTAGCAGGAAGAATGGCAGTCAATGTGGGAGCCTATTATTTAGGAAAACCTTTTGGTGGAAAAGGAAAATTATTAGGAGGTGTTCCGGGTGTAAAACCAGCAGAAGTATTAATTATAGGTGGTGGTATCGTAGGAACACAAGCTGCAAAAATGGCTGCAGGTTTAGGTGCCAATGTCACCATCATGGATACTAATTTAACAAGATTAAGATATTTATCAGATGTGATGCCAGCCAATGTGGTGACACAGTATTCCACTTTAATGGCCATACAAGAAAAATTACCAACTGTTGATTTAGTGATAGGGGCTGTTTTATTACATGGTGCTAAAGCGCCACATTTAATTAAGAAAACAGATTTAGCAATGATGGAAGCAGGTACTGTTGTAGTTGATGTAGCAGTGGATCAGGGAGGTTGTATTGAAACATGCAAACCAACGACACATGAAAATCCAGTTTATATGGAACAAAATATTTTACACTACTGTGTCGCTAATATGCCAGGTGCCGTTCCACAAACTTCTACACGCGCTTTAACGCAAGCCACTTTGCCTTACGCCATTGCGATTGCAAATAAAGGATGGGAAAAAGCATGTGTTGAAAATGCAGCTTTAGCAAAAGGTTTAAATATTAAAGCAGGAAAAATTTTACATAAGGGCGTTGCAGATGCGTTTAACGGATAATTAATTTATACAAACGAAAGCATAATAAAAAAGGCCGACTTCTTTCGAAGCCAGCCTTTTTTTATATCTATTAATTATATTCTAGTAATTGAATCTAGCCCAACCTTTCCACCATGTTGCATCTTCGCCATTTAAACCAACTGCGCCTCTAAATGTAACTTTTTTAATAAATGCATCTTGCAATTTAGAATCTGTGAAACTACCATTACTTGCATAGTTGAAGTTTCCTACAACACCCACTGGTAAGTTAGCTGTAGCAGGACCTGCAGTACCTGCATAAGGTGTAGGATCAAACATAGTATAATTGAATGGCTGAATCAACTTTGCATCTATTGCGTTAGTCGTAATCGCATTACCATAACCTGCATTTGAAACCCATGCCAACATACTTGCATCATCAGCACCAGTAGCAGCAGAAGTACTTTTTGAATATTTCACATTAACAGTATTACCAGCTAAAGTATTATTCTTAAAACGAATGGTTGTGCTATCTGCAATATTTAAATCGGTTGGAGAACCTGTAGTTGCATCAATTAATAAGGCAGTAGGCCAGCCTATGAAAACCGAGTTTTGAATTGAGATACCAGAGTTTCTTCTAATTTGAGCGCCTGCTAAAAACAAGCTATTACCTACATTAGACAAAGTAGCTTTTGGTCCTATCACAGTCATATTAGAGAATACTGCTGTTGTTTTTGGAGTAGCAGTACTTCCTGAAGAATTATTATCTGATTCAAAAGCTTCAGATTTAGAAATATCTGCAATAACAGAATCGCGAATACCAATACCAAATTGCACATAACCGCTATATCCATTATCTGTATCAAAATCATCATCTTGACCTTTGTATGCGATTAAATACTTACAGTTTACTGTACCTCCAAACCACTCAAAGCTATCATCTTTGCCAAAAGCAGTTTCTATGTGATCGATAGTAGTTCCACTACCCACAGCAGCCATGGTTAAACTATTAATTTCTTTATCCGGTTGGTAAGCATATCCTGCATATTCAATTCTGATATATTGTAAAATACCTGAATTATCTGCTGGGTTTACGGTTGGGAAAGCTGCATCTCCAGCTCCTGCTAAACCATCGCCATTTGCATTATCTACGCCACCTTCCACTTGATATAAGCCTGTAACTGAAGCACCATTTGAAGTAGCGCTAGTATTGATAGGTGCAGTTCCGCATAAAACGATACCACCCCAGTCACCTGATTGTGGATTTGCAGAAGCAGAAGTAAATACAATCGGTTTGTCTACAGTTCCTTTTGCTATTAACTTAGCCCCTCTAGAAATAATTAAAGCAGATACATCTGATCCAGAATATTTTCCTTTTACTGTAGCACCTTCCTGAACGGTTAATGTTACCCCTTTAGTGATGTACACTATGCCTTGTAAATAGTTAAAATCCTTAGCATACAAAGTTGTATCCTTGGTAATTCTTCCTGATAATGTAACTGTATTTGCAGTAGGTCCTGAAGGAATCACTGGTTGGTTTACGATTACGATTTCTTTTTCTCCATCAGTTTCGATCTTTCTACAACCTGTAATGGCTAAAAAAGCGAATGATAAAATTAATAGCTGTTTCATTGTTTTTTGTATTTAAAAAAATTTTTAATGTATTTGTTATGTGTTATAGTGAATAGTTAAAGGAAATTCCAAAAGTGGTACCAAATTTTCTAGAAAAACGAACCGCATCAATTCCTTTTTCGTATTTAGGATTATTGGTACTTAAATTTTGATAAAATGTTTGTTGTTGATTTAATAAATCAGAGGCAGTGAATTTAATTTCTGCTTTATTTTTCATTATTTTTTTACTCATTTGAAAATCAACTAAAGATCTTGGCGCTTCATAAATATCTGGAGAAGCCGAACCCGCTTGCATATCCCCTACCAAATAAATACGCTCTCCAATTTGATTGAATAACAAAGTTGCATTAAACCCTTTTTCAACTAAATCATACAATAAACCTACGTTTACTAAATAAGGTGACTGCCCTTGTAATTGACGTTCCAATTTCAAGTTCTCATCTTTAATTTTACTATTGATTAAAGAAGCGTTTGCTTGAAAAGTAAAGAATTTATTTAATTTTTTTCTAGCTTCTAATTCTATACCATAAGTAGTGGCAGTTTTTGCATTCTGGTAGGAGAAAGTACTTGCACCTCCCGAACCTTCGCTAAATATTTGCTCAATAGCATTATCGAAATTTTTATAGAATACACCTGCTGTAAAAACTTCTCCAGATCCAGGATATAATTCATATCTGATATCCGTATTCGTAATTTTTGTGCGCTTTAAACTAGGATTACCTTGAACAGATGCATTTAATTCAAAATCAAATATATTCAAAGAAGACAACTCTCTTAATTCTGGACGAATCACTGTTTGTGAAGCCGTAATTCTTAAATTACTATTTTGATTTAATTTAATAGTGGTATTTACACCAGGTAAATAGTCTATCACTTTAGAATAAGTATGTCTTGGATCCCACACTTTCACGCTACCTATTAATTGATCAAAATTTTCAACACGTAAACCCCATACCATTCTTATTTTTTCAGAAACTTTATTATCAAATTGCAAATAACCCGCATTTAAAATAGTATTTGCCATGTATCTGAAATTACGTCCTTTGATGGCATCAAAACCAAACATATTGTCGGTACCATTACCAAAATTTTCAGGAGCAAATACCACATCAGCAGGCAAAGCTCTTAAAGTTGGATTGTCTCTAGGTAAAAAATTAGCAAATAAGGCAGCATCATAAATACGATCCTTTACTTGAATAAAATAACCGGCTTTAATGGTATTTTGTTTTAGCTTATAGGTTAAATCGCCACCACCTGAATATATATAATCACTTAAGCTTTGAAAAATACGGCTGCCTGATTGTTGAGACAATGAATTCGAAATATTTAACACATATGCATCAGACCCTGTAGCACTTTTGGTATATAATAATCTTCTTTGATCGGGACTATAGCTATCCAAAATATTAAAAGCGCCGTACCAATTTAATTTTAACTTATTGTTTAAACTATGTTCGCCATTTAACTGATTGGTGAAAAAAGTATTTTGAGCAAAAGTAAATTCATTCCCTTTCATCAAATCACCTCTAGAATAATCATTACCATACCTTTGAGTATATGAATTATTAGATTTTACATTTACAATTGCTTTATAGCTGATTTTGTTTAATGGATTCAAATAAATTGAGAAGCCGGCAATCGCGCCCATGTTAATATCAGTAATGAATTTTTTATCATCATACGTATAAATGGCAGTAAATTTATTGGCTTCTAAAGTATTTTGTTGATTTAAATTGTCTTGAATTTTTTGATTTTCAGAAAAGTTAACACCAATCATACCACCAATTTTCTTACCCCACAAAGTACTTGCAAAACCTCCATTCAATTGAAATGAGTAGTTAGGAGATGCAACAGATTTAACTGGCACCCAATGGTTTGACATCGTTTTTCCTAAAGAAGTTTTAAACGCAATATTAGAGGTATCAAAATTAGACTTAGTGGTATAACCTGCTGGTAAGGATCTCGTGCCATCATCTATGCCATACCAATCAGTTTTACCACCCTTGTCTTTGAAAAAATCTTTACCTGTTGATTGTGTATTATAACTAGTTGCTATTTGTATATTTAAAAAGTTTTTAGTAGGAATATCCTTCGTATTTACTTGGATTAAACCACCCGCCCACTCTCCAGGTAATTCCGGTACAAATGCTTTATTAATAATGATATTATCAATGATTTGCGAAGGAAATAAATCAAAAGAAAAAGTTTTACGATCCGGCTCGGTACTAGTTAATAAAATACCATTCAACATTGCTTGATTATATCTATCTGCTAAACCTCTTACTACAATATACTTTCCTTCTTGAATTGAAGTACCAGGTGTTCTTTTTAAAATTTCAGCTGTGTTTCTATCTGGACTACGTTTGATAGATTCTGCAGAAATAACAGAAGCGACTGTATTGGTATTTTTTTGGTATGAAATTAATGCGTTATCAGTAGCGCCTTTATTACTTGATCTATTGGCACTCACTGTTACGTCTGCTAATTTTACTCCTGACTCTTCTAATAAGATATCCAAAGTAACTTCTTCACCTGACTGTGAAGCATTAATATTTTCGATAGTTTTCGCCTTATATCCAACATAGGATAAAGCAACACTATACTTTTTATTGACATCTATATTGAAACTATATCTACCTTCTACATCTGTTTTAGTGACTTGACTTCTGTCTGACTTTAAAGTAATGGTAACGCCTATTAAAGATTCATTTCTGGCACTTGTAACTTTACCAGATAATTTAGCTTTTTGGGCTTGTGCTATGAATGCAGTAACAATAAAACAAATTAAGAGTAGTAACCTTTTCACGATATAATTATTTATACCGCAAATATTAGACTCCTATGTTATCGAATTGTTAACTGAACGTGAACTTAATATTAACTTTAATATTGTCCTTTAAAATAATATAAAATATTGGAAATCAGTTGAATAATAATGAAAAATAAGATGTGGGTAGTTCAACAAAACTACCATAATTACTAAGAAAACGTATCCCAAAAAATGAAGTTTGCCTAGTTAATCCAAATGAAAAACGCTGTGTAAATCATTGGTTCCTTTAAAATTAACTCCTAAGTCCTTAATAAGGCCATCTTTCACATCGTATACCCAACCATGAAGATGCAATGGTTGTTCTCTTTTCCATGCATTTTGAACAATCGAGGTTTTTCCTAAATCTTGTACTTGTTCAATCACATTGAGTTCCACCAATCTATCTGCTCTTAACTTGGTATCTTGTAAAGCATCTAACTCTTTAAAATGTAAACGATATACATCTTTGATATGTCTGAGCCAATTGTCAATTAAACCGAATTGTTTGTTTTCCATCGCGGCCAAAACACCTCCACAACCATAGTGTCCGCAAACAATAATATGTTTTACTTTCAATACTTCAACTGCATAGGATAATACACTTAACATATTCATATCGCTATGAATCACCATATTGGCAATATTGCGATGCACAAAAATGTCCCCTGGTAAAGTTCCGGTAATTTGATTAGCGGGTACCCTACTGTCCGAACAACCTATCCATAAATATTCTGGGTGTTGACTGTTGGCTAATTTTTGAAAATAAGAAGGATCAATAGACAATTGATCTGCGACCCATTTTTTATTATTTTCTAGGAGCTGATTGTAAGATTTTTCCATACGAGAATAAAATTAGTCAATATTTTGGATTTTGCTTAAAGTTTAAACATCATTTGATGACCCTTTTATCCTATTTAACCTAATTTTATTACATGAGTATACTAATAGAAGTGATGGGCTGGATTGCCTCTGTATTAATTGTGGGTTCTTATGCACTCAATATAACCGGTAAATTGCCTGCATCTAGCAAAGTATATGTACTTGCCAATATTATTGGTGGTTTATTTTTTGTTGTAAATACTTATTATCATCAGGCTTACCCCTCGATGTTAGTTAATATAATATGGGTGATTATTGCCATTGTGATGTTAAGTAAAAAAGAGAATAAAAATGCAAGTAAGTAAATTGAATATCTTTTTTTCATCAATGATAAAATGGATAATCATTTGCATTCTAGTGGGTGGAATTGTAGGATCCGCCACTGCCCTGTTTTTAATATCCTTAGATCTTGTCACACTTTGGCGCAGTGATCATATATGGATTGTCAATTTTTTACCCTTTATTGGTTTAGCTATTGGATTAGCATATTACTATTATGGTGAGGAAAGTAAGAAAGGGAATAATCTAATTATAGAAACACATCAAAATGCTGAAACTGTAAGCTACTCAAAGCCTATTCCTTTCATCATGGCGCCCCTTGTTTTTTTTAGCACCCTTCTAACGCATGTTGGTGGTGGTTCTGCGGGTAGAGAAGGAACTGCAGTACAAATGGGTGGAGCTATCGCTGATCAATTAACGCGCCTATTTAAATTAAATACCACAGAAAGAAAGACGATTTTAATTATAGGCATTAGTGCGGGGTTCGCTGCTGTGTTTGGAACGCCAATGGCAGGTGCTATTTTTGCTTTGGAAATAATGTCTTTTAAAAAAATAAAATGGGCAGATGTAATTCCTAGTATCATTACTGCATATGGCGCTCACCATATTTGTTTGGCATGGCAAGTGAAACACACTATTTATTCTATTTCATCCATCCCCACATTATCATTCACTAATTTATCTTGGACAATGGTTGCAGGACTTATTTTTGGTTTAGCTGCTTTTGTATTTATATATTTTGGTAAATTATTTGAAGGCATATTTTTTAAAATAAAATTTGCTCCATTGCGTCCTTTTATCGGTGGTATTGTTATTGCATTGTTTATTGTATTATTTAACTCCACTCAATACATTGGATTAGGAATACCTCAAATCATAGATGCATTTGTACATCCTGCTGGTCATTATGATTTTTTAATTAAAATTTTACTAACTGCATTTACATTGGGTGCAGGATTTAAAGGAGGAGAAGTGACTCCCCTATTTTTTATAGGAGCAACATTGGGTAATATTTTAATTTGGTTCATTCCTTTACCAATGGCTTTATTAGCCGGAATGGGCTTTGTTGCTGTATTTGCAGGAGCCACCAATTGTATCATAGCTTCTATCGTATTAGGAATAGAATTATTTGGATTATCAAGTGGAATTTTTGTAGGACTCGCATGTATCATGGCTTATTTTACTTCTGGCATGACAGGAATTTATAGCGCACAACTTAAGATGGGCTTAAAATACGACTTGTATAACTTTATAAAAAGAAGTGCGCGCCTTTAAATAAAGATTGAATCCATAACTTTCAAATAATTTAACCACGCGATATGGGTCTTGTTAAACAAGTAGGACCGCCACCGCCTTTAACACTAATATCAGCACCTTCATATTCAATTACTTTGCAGCCAGCTGCTTCGAGTCTTGATTTAGTGATCGGATTTCCTTTCACCATGAGGCATGTTCGTGGCGCTAATGCCAATACATTACAACCCATACTATCAAATTCTTCTTCAGGTACTTCCACCAATTCAAATCCACGCGCTAATAATTCATTTCTAAAAACAATTGGAATCAATGGAGAATAAACCACGGCTATATTATCAGCAACAGGACTTAATACTGACATTAAATGAAATACATCCGAAGGACCTCTGTAATGTGGCATAGGGACCGTGATGACATTGACTCCCAATGGTTGTAATAATACTGTCACTTGTCTAATACCTTCTTCATTGGTTCTATAAGTATGTCCAACCGCTAAAGTGTTTGCATCTAACCAGGCAACATCACCACCTTCAATCGTACCAGGTGCAACAATGACACCCAATACTGGAATACCATTTGCTTCAAAGGCTTTTTGTTGTGCGGCAGGTTCCTCTTTTCGACCCTCTTTTCCCATCCTGCATATAATCATCCCTTTACTTGTAGCAATTGATGCATCACGACAATAAATAGAATCCATATTCACTGAACTGTCTTCTGGAAAATATAATATTTGAGCGCCCTGTTCTTGCAATATCTTTTCAAATGATTCATATTCAGCAAGGGCGTTATGGATAATAGGCTTGTCTAGATAATTTAAATTAGCCCAATGCTTTTCAATATGCGCATCATCAATAAAGGCAGCAGACACTTTTTTTATAAATAAAGATTTTAATTTTCCTGATTCAGAATGAAATAAGTGACTCATTTACTAATGAAGTTTATAATTGAAAATGGAAGTTGCGTATTTGTATTAAGATTTATCTCTTTTCCAAACTGCCCAAACATAAATGGGGACAGAGGATATGGTTAACAAAAAGCCCCAAAATACGGTTTCTTGTCCAGTGCCATAAACCATCCACATAAAAAATAAAAAAGATAAAGTAGCTAAAGATATTGCAGAATAGAGAACCAATTTAGAATTAAATTTATGTTTGAGTCGAATGATCATATATGCTGCTGTTGAAAACAAATAGGGTATCAACGCGGATAAAGTGCTTAATAAAATTAAAAATTTAAACTGGTCAACCAATCCCTTTGTATAATTCATACACATAAACAACGAAACAAAAACACTTGAAATGGCTAAGCCAAAAGCAGGTACACCATTTGCATTTAGTTTCATAAATACTTTGGGGAATAATTTATCCTTTGCAATGGCGTATGGCAATTGTCCTTGAATTAAAATATAACCATTCAGAGCGCCAAATGCAGCAATGGCAATACCGGCACTTACCCAATATTTTGCTGAACTACCATAGATAATTTCCGCCGCGTCTGCAAATGGGGTGAGTGAATGTTGCAATTTTGAAATTGGGATCATCCCCATTACACTCACCGTACTAATGATATAAACAAATGTAGCTAACAGTGTCCCAATCATGGTTGCTCTTGCAACTGTATTAGCCGAATCTTTAACGCTACCCGAAGGTATGGTGGCACATTCCACTCCTAAAAAAGCAAAGAAAGCTAAAGTTGTGGCTTGTGTGATCGCAGAAAAAGTAGAAGTGCCAGAAACATTAAAGGGTAAAAAATTATTCCAATGAATAAAAAATAATCCGCCAATCCCAATGAGCACCAATGGAACTACTTTTAAAATGGTAGTGACCAATTGTAATTTTCCAGAAGTTAAAATACCCAAGGAATTCACCCAAGTTAAAATCCAAATAGTAGCCAGCCCTGCAATCACTGCAACTAATGGATTGGTCGCTAAAATTGGAATGAACGCACTCAATGCACTTATAAAGGAAACAGCAATCGCTGCATTCGTAAACCAAACTGAAACTAGATAACCCCAGGCTACTAAAAAGCCTGCGAAATCACCCAGCCCTTTTTGTGAATAGGCATAAGGGCCACCTTCGGATTCAGGTAATAGCCTACTTAAATTAGCAAATACTTTTGCTAATAAAAATGCTCCAAATGCAGCACAAATCCATCCAATCAAACTAATGCCACCAATAGAAGCGAGTGTGGCAGGCATTAAAAAGACACCTGCTCCAATCATATTCCCTAATACCAAGGAAGTGGTTGTCCATAAACCTAATTTTTTATTGGCAGTTTGCATGAACTAAATAAATCGATTAATAATATTCTCCAAATATTCTTGTTGACCACTAGTGGTTTTAGGTTCTCCATTTTCAATTGCAAAATTTCTTAAATCTTCAAGGGTTAATTTTCCTTGTTCAAAATCTTTACCCTTTCCTGCATCAAAGGAAGAATACCTGTTTGAACGAATTTTTTTATACTCTGATTTTTGTAAAATTGAATCTGCAGTAATTAAAGCACGAGCAAAAGCATCAATTCCTCCAATGTGCGCATGAAATAAATCGGCAGCATCCGTTGAATTACGGCGTCTTTTTGCGTCAAAATTAATTCCACCTCCCTGAAAACCACCTGCCTCAATGATGATCAACATAGATTCTACCAACTCATTAAGATTGGTTGGAAATTGATCCGTATCCCATCCATTTTGATAATCACCACGATTGGCATCCATACTGCCTAACATACCAGCATCCACTGCTACTTGTAATTCATGTTGGAAAGTATGACCAGCAAGTGTTGCATGATTCACTTCAATATTTAATTTAAAATCATTCAATAAATCGTACTGACGCAAAAATCCAATGACGGTTTCGCAATCATAGTCATATTGATGTTTAGTAGGTTCACAAGGTTTAGGTTCAATAAAAAAAGTTCCTTTGAAGCCATTTTTTCGAGCATAGTCTTTAGCTGTATGTAAAAATTTAGCTAAATGATCCTTTTCCCTTTTCATGTTGGTATTTAACAAAGACATATATCCTTCACGACCTCCCCAAAAAACATAATTTTCTCCACCCAATGCTATTGTAGCATCTAATGCCCCCTTTACTTGCGTTGCAGCATGCGCGAGTACATGAAAATCAGGATTGGTAGACGCCCCATTCATATATCTTTTGTTACTAAAAACATTCGCAGTACCCCATAATAATTTAACACCGCTTGCGTCTTGCTTTGCTTTTAAGTAAGAAGTTAAAGCTTGTAATCGTTTTTCATTGTCATGAACATCGTTTGTAAAATCGACTACATCTACATCATGAAAACAATAATAAGGCAAGCCCAATTTTGTTATGAATTCAAAAGCAGCATCTGCTTTATCTTTTGCACGCCCTACCGCGTCAGCATTATTATTCCATGGATATATTAAAGTAGGTTCACCAAATGGATCACTTCCATTTCCAACAAAACTGTGCCAATAAGCAACTGCAAATCGAAGCC
The DNA here is from genome assembly GCA_903824725.1 of uncultured Bacteroidota bacterium. GTDB lineage: Bacteria > Bacteroidota > Bacteroidia > Chitinophagales > Chitinophagaceae > Sediminibacterium. The sequence goes on from CAIJXU010000054.1 coordinate 62,202, forward strand.
ATTCTTTCATAGGCTTACCTGCTACCACTTTGGTTTCATCATACCAACGATATGCTAAAGGGTTATCGCTTCCTTGTCCTTCAAATGTAATTTTTTCAATTCCTTTGAAAAATTCTTTTTCTCCTAATACTACTGACATAATTTTCTTTTTTAAACGAATTACAAATATTTTTCTAACGCATTTCTCCAATTCAAATATAGTTCATTAAATAGCTTTTCCCTAGTGGGCTCCACTACTTTAATAGGTTTAAAATTACTAAAAGCTTCATTGGCATTTTTATATGCACCCGAACCAATTCCTGCGCCTATGGCTGCCCCAACACTTCCATCCGTATTATACAAGGCAACAGGCACATTTGTTGCATTCACAAAAGCATCGGTAAATACATCACTCAAAAACATATTGGAAAATCCAGCACGAATAATACTTGGAGACATTCCATTTTCACGCATAATATCAATACCATATCTAAATGTAAAAGCAATCCCTTCCTGTGCTGCTCTATAAATATGTGCTTGGCTGTGTTTATTAAAATCTATATTAATAAATTGTGCGCCAATTATTTTATTATTAAAAATACGCTCTGCTCCATTTCCAAAAGGCATGATTTGCAAACCATCACTTCCTGCATTGATGCCAGCAGCGGCTGTATTCATTTGGGCATAATCCATTTGAGAGGCTGCCATTTTTTTTACCCAACTATTTAAAATGCCAGTACCATTAATACAAAGTAATACGCCTAATCTATTTAAATTGTCGGTATGATTTACATGCGCAAAAGTATTTACCCTTGATTGTGGATCATAAGTAATGCTGTCTGTCACACCATATATAACCCCTGAAGTGCCTGCTGTGGCTGCTACTTCGCCTGGTTCCAAAACATTTAATGATAAAGCATTATTAGGTTGATCGCCTGCTTTATAAGTGATTGGGATACCTTCTTTTAAATGAAGTGCACTTGCAATGTGCGAAAGTAAATGCCCATGATCACTAAATACAGGTTGGACACTGGGTAGCATAGATGGATTTAATCCATAATGATTTATGATATCCTTGGATAGTTCGTTGTTTTTAAAATCCCAAAAAATACCTTCAGATAAAGCCGAAATGCTGGTGGTAATGGTACCGGTTAATTTCATAGAAATAAAATCGCCAGGCAACATCACGTGTGCAATTTTTTCATAAACAGCGGGCTCGTTTTTCTTTACCCAAGCTAATTTTGAAGCAGTAAAATTTCCAGGAGAATTTAATAAATGGGATAAACATTTTTCATGCCCTATTTGATTAAATGCAGCATCTCCTATTTCAACTGCCCTGCTATCACACCATATAATACTATCTCGAAGTACTTGTTGATCTTTATCTACTAACACTAAACCATGCATTTGATAAGAAATACCAATTGCACTAATGTCAGACGATTCGTATTTTTTTGTAGCATGTAATTTTAAAATGGCTTTTTGCATATGCTCCCACCACATTTCGGGAGATTGTTCGGCCCATCCAATTTGCAAGGAAGTGATGGCCGATTCATTATCTGGATATTGAGCAGAAGCAATACATTTAGTACTATTTACTTCTACCACCGATACTTTAATTGAAGAAGTGCCAATATCAATGCCTAATAAATACATAACAATTTGAACATGTTTATCCTTTTTAAAAAAGGTAATGTTGTCATTAAAAATAAGAAATAAATGCAAGCACACCTATTGCTTATAATATAGGTGTTATTTACCTTTCTACTTTTCCCATCCAGTGGGCTTTAATGCAGGGTCATTTTCTTTTTTTAGAAAATCAGCATGGTATAAACTAGTTGATTCCCAATTAGTTATAGCATCATCAGCAACTACCTCAATCGGAGTTTTCCATGAAGTAGAAGTTTCATTATAGGCTAAATTAGATTGAGAGGAATAACAAGATATAATAGACCATCTTGCGTTTTCAGATAGGTTGGCTTCGGATCGATGTAAAATATTACTATGAAAAAATAAAGCATCCCCTGGTTCAATTTCCACATAAACCAAATCCATTGATTTGAGTGCATTTTCAACCATGACCATATCCGCCCCTACTTGTTCACCAGCAAAGCCATGATTGATACGGCCTAATTTATGAGAACCTTTAATCACTTGCAAACAACCATTTTGTTTATTGGCTGGCGTTAATGCCACCATCACACTTAACAATTGATCAGGAAACATAAACTGATTTTTATACCAATATCCATAATCCTGATGCCATTCCCAGGCTCCCCCTACTTTTGGTTCCTTTTGCATGAGCTTAGAATGAAAATGACAAACAGGAGCATCACTATCCAACAAGGCGGCAACACTATTCACCATTTTTTCACTTCGGGTCATGTATCCAAATACATCATTGCCTGGGGTAAACCATAATGATAATTTTGAATTTTTACCCGTTTGATCTGTTACATTAATGGAATTAGTTTCCATTGAATGATCAGCTGTGGCTGTTGTATAAAGCTTTTCAACAGCTTGTTTACTTATAAAATTTTTGACAATGAGATACCCGTCTTTATGAAAGCTAGCAATTTGTTGTTGTGATAATGAAGCGTTTGGCATAACTGTTTGTTTTACTATAGATACTAAATATAAATAAACTACTAGAATTAAAAAAATGGAGCTTAATAATAGTAGTCATGGATGTAAAATTGGTCATTTATTCATTAAATTCATATTTGGAAATATTACAGTGGATCATTTAAAATAAATTTATGAGCATTCAAAAAGAAGATATTGAAAAAGCGCAGCAGCGCATTCAACCCTATATACATCATACACCTGTGATGACCAACCAGAGTATCAATGAAATGACAGGCATTCAATTTTATTTTAAATGTGAAAATTTTCAAAAGATTGGAGCCTTTAAAATTAGAGGGGGAATGAATGCTGCATTAAGTTTAAGTGCAGATCAATTACAAAATGGCATCGCAACACATTCATCAGGCAACCATGCACAAGCACTAGCCTATGCAGCCAAAACACTAGGTATCAAAGCATATATTGTCATGCCTAAATCTTCGCCACAAGTTAAAGTAGATGCTGTTAGAGGTTATGGCGCCACAGTCATTATTTGCGAAGCCAATCAAGCAGCGCGTGAAACCGCTTTAAATAAAGTAGTCGCAGAAACAGGTGCCGAATTTATACATCCCTATGATGACTATCGTGTCATCACTGGACAAGCTACATGTGTTAAAGAATTTTTGGAAGATGTGCCTGATTTAGATGTGGTCATTACCCCAGTGGGTGGTGGTGGATTACTTTCTGGAACCTGTTTAGGAGCATCGTATTTTAAACCAAGTTTAAAAGTATATGGTGGAGAGCCCGAAGGCGCAGCAGATGCCATACTTAGTATTCGATCAGGTAAAGTTGAAAAGGCCCCTTTCATAGATACCATTGCGGATGGCTTAATGACTACATTAAGTGAACAAACATTAGGCATCATTAAAGAGCTAGTAACAGATATTTTATTAGTCTCAGAAGAAGAAATTATAGCGGCCTTAAGACTAGTATATGAGCGCATGAAAATTATTGTGGAGCCTAGCTGTGTAGTACCTTTTGCCGCTGCCATGCGCAATGCCTCCCTATTTAAAGGTAAAAAAGTGGGCATTATTTTATCAGGTGGCAATGTAGATTTAACTAAATTTGGAACATGGTTCCCAGCAAATTCTGAAACGAAATAAAAATTTTAAATTAGATATATGAAAATAAAAATAACCGCAATTATCCTAACATTAGCTTTTGTATTTTCAAAAACAAGCTATAGTCAAGTTCTTTCTTTTGAAACTGTGAAAAGTAACAAGTTTGATTATACCAAGCTTGCACAAATTGATTCACTTGTAAATAAATATGTACATAACCGATGGTTAATTGGATCAACAGTAATAATAGTAAAAGACAATCAAGTAGTTTACCATAAAGGATTCGGATATATAAATGAAGCGAGTAAAAAACCAATGCCTTCGAATCCAATTTATCGCATCATGAGTCAAACAAAAGCGATAACTAGCTTAGCGATCATGCAACTATTTGAACAAGGAAAAATTGGGTTAGATCAAAAAGTATCATCTATCATCACTAGCTTTAAAAATCCTAAAGTATTAAAAGATTTTAATCCTAAAGATAGCAGTTACACAACCATACCTGCTAAAAGAGAAGTCACCATTCGTGATTTATTAACACATACATCAGGTATTGATTATACAGATATTGGAACGCCAAATATGGGCGCCATTTATACCAAAGCTGGCATTCCATCTGGCTTAGGTGATTTTAATGCAAGTTTATTAGATCGAATGAAAGTGTTAGGTGGTTTGCCATTGTTACATCAACCAGGAGAAAGATTTACTTACGGATTAAATTCCGACTTATTAGGTTGTATAGTAGAAGTCATTAGCGGTTTATCATTAGAAGCTTATTGTCAAAAAAATATTTTTGATCCATTGGGGATGAAAGACACTTATTTTAATGTTCCTACTGCAAAAGCAAATCGAATGCCAACTGTGTATACCGAAAACGACGAACATCAAATCATTGAATGGTCACCTACTTTCAGAAATATCAACCCTAATTACCCTATTGTACCTAAAACTTATTTTTCAGGTGGTGCGGGATTATCTTCCACTGCATATGATTATGCCATCTTTTTACAAATGATTTTGAATGGTGGAAAATACAACGGGAAACAAATTATTGCACCTAGAACAGCTGCCATCATGGTCAGCCCTCAGAATGATAAAGATGATTTTAGTTTAGGATTTTCAATCACTTCTGAAAAATCTGCCAACCTTAATTTAAGAAATAAGGGTTCCTTTTCTTGGGGAGGTTATTATGGTACCGCCTATTGGGCTGATCCAAAAGATAAAATGGTAGTGCTTATCATGACACAACAAAATCCCAATTCACATGGGGAAATTACAGGTATAATTGAAAGAATGATCTATGGTAGTATGGTGAATTAAGATTATTCCAAATGTTTAGCAAATGGAATTTTGCTCCACTTTTTGGTTACTTCAATCCATGCAGCTGTATGTTCAGAAATACTCATAAGTATATCCCAAGCTTCAAGCATTAAACTTTTTTTAATACTTGAACTTTTATACTCTTTATTTAATTCGATTTTACCTACTAGTTCACCATTTAGTAGGTATGCAGTTTGATTAAATATTTTACCAACCACTTTCTTGTTGCGTCCAAAAAAACAATCTCCAATTAAAATTCCAATCACATGCTCATGTTGATGGTCTAAAATCATCATGTTTTCAATATACGCCACTGTTTCTTTGTTTTGATTTTGAATTAGATACATGTTTAAAAAATTAAATTATAAAAATTGTTTATTGTGCAATTTCATTTCGCATTAAAATATCTACAATATCTTTAGTCGAATGAGTTAATGTTAAGGATTTGGGTGTATCATGATCAATCCAGTTTTTGAAATGATTATGAAAAGTGTCATCTTTCGATTGATGAAAGAATGCGCAAATACACCATAAAGGAAGATAGAGCAGAGGTAATAGTTCCAGCCCTCAGTATTTACAATGCAATTTGCAAATGGTCTGATATCACAGAAATTCATGTGCCAAAAATTGGCTTGGCCGACGGCTTGATTCATCATTTATATGATATGGTAGAGTCTTAATTTTTGTATATTTAGGTTAACTAAATATACATTTCATGAAAAAGTATTTTTTTCTACTTCTTGCATTTATTCCCTTTTTGTCATTTGCGCAAACAATAGATTCTGCCTGGGTAGTGAACAACTATACCAAAACAGAACTAATGATACCCATGCGTGATGGTATTAAATTATTTACTACCATTTATGCTCCGAAAGATAACACTGAAAAGCATCCTATTCTTTTAGAAAGAACGCCCTATTCTTGCGCACCCTATGGCAATAATTTTAAAAGTTATTGGAATTCTCCAAGAAAGTATTTCTTAAAAGAAAACTATATACTCATTATACAAGATGTGCGAGGACGTTGGATGAGCGAGGGAAGTTTTGAAGATGTAAGACCTTATATCCCTAATAAAAAAGCAGGACAAATTGATGAAGCAACAGACACTTATGATGCAATTGATTGGATGGTAAAAAATGTAAGCAATAACAATGGCAATGTAGGCGTGTTTGGTATATCCTACCCAGGCTTCTATGCCACATTAGCAACATTGAGTAACCACCCTGCGTTAAAAGCAGTAAGCCCTCAAGCGCCCGTTACAGAATGGTTTATTGGTGACGATTTTCACCACAATGGCGCTTTTATGCTAGCAGATGGTTTTGCATTTTACTCAGGTTTTGGAAAGCCCCGACCTAAACCAACCACTGTTGGACCTAAAGGGTTTAATTTCACCAACCCAGATAATTTTGATTTTTACTTACAAACAGGCGCCATTCCAAATTATACAAAATTGATGGGTGATAGTATTCAATTCTGGAATGATTTAATGGCACATCCAAATTATGATGAATTTTGGCAAGTAAGAAACACCAGAAAACATGTAGAAGATATTAATCCTTCAATTGCAACTTTAATTGTTGGTGGTTTATATGATGCAGAGGATTGTTTTGGAGCTTGGAATTTATACAAAGCCATAGAAGCCAAAGCGAAGAATAATAATAAATTGGTCATGGGACCTTGGTACCATGGGCAATGGGCAAGTAATGATGGAAGTCAATTAGGTAATGTTCAATTCGGAAGTAATACTAGCGAATGGTATGGACAAAATATAGAACTCCCCTTCTTTAATTATTACTTGAAAAATAAAGGTAGTATTGATAAAATTAAAGAAGCGAATATCTTTTTCTCTGGTAGTAATGAATGGAGACAATTACCAATTTGGCCAATGGCTGACATGAAAATGCAATCGTATTTATTAAGTGACCATGGGACTTTAAAAGCAGGCAGCAAAGCCACTAGTGTTTCTGGTTATGAAGAATACATTAGCGACCCGGCTAAACCAGTTCCATATATATCTGATAACTATATGATGAAAAGCAAGCCAGCAAGACATTACAGAGAATATATGGATGATGATCAGAAATTTACTTCAAGAAGAACTGATGTGCTAGTATACAAAACGCCTGTATTAACCGAAGACCTTACATTAGGAGGCCCTGTGGTGGCTGATTTAATGGTCGCCATGTCAGGTACCGATGCCGATTTTGTAGTAAAGTTAATAGATGTGTATCCAGATAATTTTGAATATGAAACTAATAAAAAAGATTATTTAATGAGCGGATATCAGCAATTAGTAAGAGGTGAAATAATGAGAGGCAAGTATAGAAATAGTTTTGAGAAGCCAGAAGCATTTGTACCTAATAAACCAACTTCGGTTAAGTTTACTTTACCCGATATTGCACATACTTTCAAAAAAGGTCATCGCATGATGATACAAATACAAAGTAGCTGGTTCCCACTAGTAGATAGAAATCCACAACAATTCATGAACATTTACCAAGCCAAGGATAGCGATTTCAAAAAAGCTACCATTCGTATTTATCATGACGCCTCTGTGATTCAGCTACCCGTATTAAAATCTTAATTAAAAATATAGAAGCTTAGTAAAGTCGCTTCATCAAAAAAGCCTTCTTCTATTTAATATAGAAGTAGGCTTTTTTATTTAAAATAGTTTTTCGATTTTTTTTGACCTATTTTAAATTCATATAATTCTGTAAATGTTCAATAAGTGATTTTTGAGAGTCAATTGTATGTTTGATTATATCACTTTGACTAATTAAATTAATTAGCTTTCCATTTTCAAAAACGGGTAAATACCGTAAAGTATTTTCAGTCATTATTCTACTGCACTCTTCAATGGTGTCACAACTATTTAAAATAGGCATATCAGTAATCATAATCTCATCGACAGTGGTAGTATTAGAAGCCCTTCCTTCTAATACTACTTTTCTAGCATAATCTCTTTCAGTAAACATACCAACATACTCTTCTCCTTCTAAAACTATGAGGCAGCCAATATTAGCAGTCGCCATTATTTTTAAAGCATCAAAAATGCTCGTGGAACTAGAAACAGTGATGAGTTTTCTATTTTTACTACTTAATAAATCCTTAATCGTTGGCATAAATATTTATTTAACTTATTCAAATATGAATCAAGAAAATTCTAATTCTAATCATTGCCTAACACTAATGTAAAGCAATTCTTACAAGAAATGTTAAATTACCTTACTACTAAAAAATGATATATATCATCTTCCCAAAATTTACAAGCTAGAGAGTATCGTACTTTTCAAAATAGAAACCAGCCGTTCAAAATCTTCTGACGCATTATTACAAAGTATAATTAAAGTGGCCCTATTGTTTAAAAAACGCATTATAATTGTTTTATAACCTGGGTTATCACCATTATGCCAAACAATGTTTTCTTTAGGAATTAAGTCCCATCCAAACCCATAGTTTGAAATGCTTCCATTTGTTAAAGCCATTGGAGTAAAAGCATCTACTAAAGTAGTTTGGCTAATTAATTTATTGGTATATAAAGCCTGATCCCACTTTAATAAATCATCCACCGTTGAACTAATACGACCCGGCCCTTTTCGATTACCCAACCATATTGTATAATTAGAAGAAGGGAAGGAATCTGCCCGAATGTATTGCTGTTTTTCAGTTACAAAAACATGTCCTAAGGCGAAGTTTTTAATTGCCGCTTTTTCTTTTAAACTCCTAATAGCAGTATGACTCATATCTAGTTTATGAAAAATTTCGGTTGTACAAAATTCAACAAAATCGCGACCACTTACTTTTTCGGTGATACTAGCCAATAGTACATACCCAGTATTGCTGTATAAATATTGAGTGCCTGGTTCAAATAATTTAGCAGGGGCATAAGTATTTAAATAACTGATAATATCCTCATTGCCTGCTACTTTTGATTTATCCCAATGCGCATCCATCATTGCCTGATAATCAGGGAGGCCGCTGGTATGGGTAAGCAATTGTCTGATGGTAATACCTTTGTAAGGAATGGAGATATACTTTTCTACTAAATCGTCATAATTTAATAAGCCCTTTTCCTTTAACATCATAATAGTCATTGCGGTAAACTGCTTGCTAACAGATGCTAATTCAAAAATACTCGAAGTAGTTAATTTTTTTGTTCGGCATAGTTAATATAGCCCGCTGCCTTTTTAAATTTGACTTTCCCTTTTTCTGCTATCAATACAACACCACTAAATTTATTACTATCCACAAATAAGTTAATGGCAGCATCAGCTTTCGTATAATCAATACTTTGTCCAAAAGCTATATGAGTAGTAATTAATAGGGCTAATAAAAATAAATATTGTTTAATGTGCTTCATGTTTATCTGAATTGTTAATGTAATTTAATAAAAGTTACAAGTGTAACATAGAAAAAAAGTCATCTTCCTTCATTTCAAGCACGGCTCCAGGAGGTAAATTGACAATACTGATATCCTCTATGTCAGTTCGAATAAGCCGAATACACTTATGATTTACAGCGGCAACCATTTTTCGAACCTGATGAAATTTACCTTCAGTTAAGGTAATTTGCAGCCAGCTGTTTTGTACATTTTCATGTAAAAAATCGGCTGCCTCCCATAAATAAGAAGGCTTATCCACTTGAATGACTTCACAAGGTGTTGTTATGAAACTGTTTCCATTAGGAGCACTGATAGCAATACCATTAGCTAATTGTATTAAGGTTTCTGGAATCACTTTATTTTGAACTTGGACTAGATAAGTTCGCTTATGCGGTACCAATGACTGAAACAATAGCTTTGTTATTTTTTTATTGGTAGTTAGCAATAATAAACCTTCTGAATTTTGATCTAAGCGACCTATAGCATGGGTGCCAGGGGGAAATGCAAAATCTAGATCACATAATAATTTTACCGAATGACAGCTTACAAATTGCGACACCATATGAATGGGCTTATTCAATACAAAATAACGGTGTGCTTGCATAGCGGCAAATTACTTAATATTGCATATGCAACAAGCGTCCAATGACCCTTTACACGGAAAAACCCTGGAATTTATAGTTACTGAACTAGTAGCCTATTTTGGCTGGGAAGTATTAGGACAGCATATCCCAATTAATTGCTTTAATAGCAACCCAAGTATTCAATCAAGTTTGAAATTTTTGCGAAAAACACCTTGGGCAAGAACAAAAGTGGAAGAATTATATATTAGAATGATTACAAACTAAGTTCCTTCATCTTATCAGTAGGGTTCATCATATATGTAATCATCGTATTATCCTTCATTAGTTCTACTACTCTAAATCCTTTGTAAGGCGTACCCCAGTTTCCTCCAATATGTGCATCAAATAAAAAAGGTACTTTTTCAACCATCTTCACGCCATCTTGATCATGTTCATGCCCATGAAAAACCGCCCTTACATTCGGATATTTTTTAATGATCTCAAATACAGCAGGGGTATCAATTCCATTGGCAGTCCATTTGGCTTGAGGAATATGTAAAAAAATAAAACAATGTTTTTTGCTTTTGTGTTCTTCTAATTTATTGGATAACCAATCTAAATTGGGTGAAACATACAAACCTTTTTCATTGGAAGTATCTCCTAATAATATCGCATTGTCTTTTACAACAACATCATGATTTAAGGGCATACCCCATATTTCATTCCAATACGCATCCGAAACCATATCATGATTACCCCTAGTAACATAGAGCGGCATGATTAAACTATCTAATTTAGATTTCACTAAGGGCATGAATGATTTTTCATTATGAATGAGGTCCCCATTCATTACGCAAAAATCCAACGGACTTTGTTGATGGAACAAATTTATTTGTTGTGTAATGGTGTCCATCATTTGTTCATATGGGGTACCTGGCTGACCATAATGTGCATCAGAGGCTACTGCAAACCTTAGCTTCACTTTATCACGATACGACATTACTTCTGCAGCAGTTAAAGTTGTCCATTTACCTGTAAGTAAGAAAGCGGATGCAAAGGAGATGTTTTTAATAAACTTTCTACGTGAATCGGGTGCCATTTTAGAAGTAGTCATAACATATTATTTGATACTTAAAAGTACCGAAATTGTTAATGCAACAGATAAGTTTATTAATCCTTAACGATAATATCATTAATGATTTTAAGATGATGGTTGGTATGGATCGCAAAAAATGTACGACTAGGCTTAATATTTAACTGCCCAAAAAAGGGATGTGTAAAATAGTGATTAGGTGCCATGGCATCCAATGATTTTATACTTTCCCTAGCTTTTGCGAAGCTTTCAGTTAATGAATTTGGAGTAATAGTTGAGGAAGGCAATACGGATGCAGGTGCTTTAGCACGGCCTCTTGGAAAACTTTTTAAGAAAAAAACAATTGCCCTTTTCTTATTAAAACGCCATTGATATAAACTAGGATCTGCATTTTTCATGGCTTCTATAATTTGAATAATTACTAGTAAGCTATGTTCAATATGCCAACCCACAGTAGCATCAGAAACCATTGAATTGGTTTCGGAAAAATGGGTAATTTTTGATTCTAATTGGTCAAGGACAGAGGATAATTTATTCATTTTTATTGCCAATTCAAATGATCAATGTGTTTATGATGTTTTCTTTGGAGGAAGCGCAAAAGCTGTCGCTTCATGCTCGAAATTGCCATTGTGCGCGCCATCACAAAAAGGTTTGTTTTTACTTAATCCGCAACGACAAAGTCCTATCACTTCTCGTCCTGCAACATCATAAGTATTCCCAGCACGATCTACTATGGTGAAATCTCCTTCTACTTTTAAAGAGCCATTATTGTTAATGGTAATTTTAGTTGACATATATTTTTTTTAGGCCCTAAAAATAAAGCATTAGGATCAATATTGTACAATTTATTAAATTAAATAGAATGGATAGGGCACTTATTTATGTATTCTATTTACTAGTAAGGATTAAACTTTTTGCGATTTGATCTAAAACCAGAAAGGCCGTTTCGGCCATTTTATTTCCTTTGTTATCTAAAAGTGGATTAATCTCAGCAAATTCAATACAACACACTTTTCCCGTTAGTAAAAATTGCTCTATGATTTGTGTTATTTCCTCTGATGAAAACCCTACAGGTACTGGCGTACCTGTACCATAGGAGACGGTGTCACAATCCATAGAGTCAACATCAAATGAAATATAAATTTGATCGCAATTATTTAACTGTTGAATTGCTTCTTTAACACAATACAATAATCCCTTTTCTCTCATCTGTTCAACTTTATAAAATTGAATATGATGTTGATCGATAATGTTTTTTTCTGCAGATTCATAATCACGCAAACCAAAATAAATTAAATCAGAAGGAACTACTTTGGGTCCTGGTATTGAAATATTTTTTAAAATATCCCACTGAGAAATCGTCGCATTGCTAGGTTCATTGATTTTGGATTCGATATGATCCATATTCAATGCTGCGGCGACTGGCATACCATGAATATTACCAGATGGCGATGTAAATGGAGAATGCAAATCGGCGTGAGCGTCTATCCAAATAACGCCTAATCTTTTATCCGGGTTAGCTGCTTTTATTCCGCTCATAGTACCTAATGCAGATGAGTGATCGCCAGATAATACCATGGGAAAATTTCCTTCATGTATCGTACTTGTTACAGCGTTCGCTATTCTTTGACATTGTTCCTTTACCTGCTCGATACGTTTAGCGAAATCATTTGTATTTTTTTGATAGATGGATTCATTATGCGTTGCAACATCTAAAAATAAGTGACGATGAAAAAAATCATTATTTTGATTAATCGCAGCTATTTCAATAGCATCAATACCCATATCTGAGCCGCGGGTACCCGCGCCAATATCTGATCTATTCTTAATGATTTTAATCATTATCTGTTGGTGTTACAAAAGCAGCACGGCGTGGTGCTGGGTAAGGTACATTCCCTTTTAATCCATGCCATAACACTTTATTAAACTCAAAGTCATTGACTGCATCTTCAACAGCAAAATTAAATTGCTCCGATTTTTGTTGCCATTCATTACGAGCTGTATTTCGAGTATTGGTATTAATCTTAGGTGCGATAGCTGAAAAAACAAAAGGCTTAGCGGTGGAATCAAAAGATCTCCAAAGTGGCATTGCAGCAGCATCATACTGCGTCATAGGAGGTATCCCTAAAATTAACTCCATTGTTCGTAACATGGAGCTGGTGGAATAGGGGGTATGATCAACAAAATTTCTTTTAACAAAACCACCTGCCACATAAGCCGTGCTTCGATGTGCATCCACATGATCAGAGCCATTTTGTGCATCGTCTTCTAATATAAATACAGCCGTTTCATTCCAAATTGAACTTTTTGATAATGCTTCAATAAATAAACCCACTGCATAATCATTGTCTGCAACATGGGCATAAGGAGTAGGCCTGCCTAATCTTAAACCCTCTGTATGATCGTTACCAAATCGAACTGTGTTAAATTGAGCAACTTTATTAATAGCCAATAAGGAATCAAAATCTTTTTTCCAAACTTGAAAACGATAAGCGTCTGTAATACCTAAATCATAGGATGGATATTTGGCACAAAAATGATTTTTTAAAATAGGAATCGTAGGATTATTGGAAGAAACAAATTCCCCATAGGTTCTATAACTTACTCCATATCTATTACACTGATTCCATAAAAATCCATTTTTATTATTCGCAATTTCTCGCTCTCCTTCGCCACCATAAGTCCCTCCCCTACTACTATAACTACTTGGCCATGTTTTTTCTAAATAATCGGTAGCGTAACCACCCATTGTCCAATTGTGTCCATCTGCACTCACTTCTGCATCAACATAAAAGTTATCAAGTAAAACAAATGATTCAGCAATATGATGCTGATTTGGCGTTATATTTTTACCAAATAATAATAAACTGGTATCACCATTACCCGTTGGTATATCTGATAAAACTTGATCATAAGTTCTATTTTCCTTAATCACATAAAATACATATTTGATGGGCGAACTTTGATTCATCTTCATTGGAATAGGAAATCCAGGTGCTGTCGAATCGGCAAAAATAGTTTTAGCTGCTGAATAAGGAGCATTTTTATAAACCGCTTTTGTATAATTTAATAAAATTTTATCCGTAGGTAAATCAATAACGCTCATTGTACCTTTAAAAATTCCACCTATATATTCTACTTCAGACCCAGGTTTAAAAGAAGCGCCATGACTAATCACTTCTTCTCTTGGACGAACCGGAGATGGACCAAATGGATTGGGTTTAGATGTAAACCCCTTTCCATTGGCAACCCATAATTTATTATTCAATACTCTCACCGAAGTTGGATACCAACCAACGGGTATATAGCCTTTACCTACACTTTGACCAGGTTTGCTCACATCAAAAACAGCGATGCAATTATTATTTGCATTTGCTATATATAATCGTTTATGTAAAAAATCTAAACTTACACTATTGGTAGTAGAACCGCTTGGCGAATTTGGATAAAGTGCAGCATCTAATGTCTCAATAACATGGTGTGTCGTTAGATCAATTACGGAAACGCTGTTATCATTAGAATTACATAAGTATAAATATTTTCCATTGGGCGAAACCACCATTTCATTGGGATTATCCCCTACTTTAATCGAAGTTTTCCATCTGAATGTGGTTAAATCAAGTGTGTTTAACTGATCACATCCCCAACAACTAATATAGAGCTCATTATTATTTGGACTTAAAACACATGTATACGCTTCCCCATCCAATCCTAATTTTTTTACAATTTTACGAGTTGTTAAATCAAATATATAAAGTTGTTTATCTTCTCTGGTGACAACATATAATAAGTTTCGCTTTTCATCAAGTGCAATACCAGAAGGCCCAATGGCATTCGGCCATGGCGCTCCTAATTTAAAAGTATCTTTATTAAATAAGTGTTTGTCTTTTAAAGCATACCTTATGATCATATTATCATGACCACCAGATGCATATAAATATTTTTCGTCTGATGAAAATTGTAAACCATAAAACGATCTACCAATCACAATGGAATCAACTACTTTATTAGAAGTAGTTTCTATTAATTGAATGACTTGTACTCCATGCCCATTATTAGTAACTGCCATCCAATTGCCTGTTTTGCTAACAGCAATGTTTAATGGTAAGTCGCCTAAGCCAAAGGATTTTCCCACTGGACTTAGTTTCCAGCCATTAGGAAGGGTTATAGGCGCAGGAATAATTTGGGCATTGATCAATAAAGTGAAACATAATGATATACTGAGTAAAATTGTTTTTTTCATAGTTGGTCGTTTATTTCAATAACCTAAATTACAAAATATTTGCAAGACCTAATGTTAATAAAACATGAAGTGAACTGTTACTAGAAATGATTTTTTATAAATTCCTCGCAATATCTTTTTATCAATCCCCTTGTGGAAGCAAAGGATTGTTTGATTTCTTCTGGCGCACCTATCGCTTTTGCTGGATCTGGGAAATTATAATGGAATTTTAAAGCCTTACTCGGAAAATAAGGGCAGCGTTCCTTTGCATGATCACAAACTGTAATAATGTAATCAAATTCAATGTCTTTATATTCTAATATGTTGTTGGAAGTGTGATTTGTAATATCAATCCCATCTTCCATCATGGTTTCAATGGCTTTTGGATTTACACCATGTGTTTCAATACCTGCACTATATACATTGGCTTTACCTTTAGCAAAAAAGTACAAATACCCTTCTGCCATTTGGCTACGACAACTATTACCTGTACATAAGACTAAAATATTTTTCATTAAAATTAATTTTTGAATTAGCAACAGCCTCCACCAGGAACACACTTATTTTCGCTTGTTGGTTTTTTTGCAAAAACCGTAACACTAAAAATACCAGTATCCCCATTTTTAAAAGCAATAAGTTGCTCAGGTGTTAAATAATTAATTAAAATGTCATCTGGAATGATAATGGGTTTTTCCTTTTGAATGGTTATTTGTTCAAAGCCATTCGCATGTATTAATTCCATATATACTTCCTTTTGAATTGCTCCAGAAACACAGCCAGCATACATTTCGGCATCTTTTCTTAACCCTTCGGGTAAAGCGCCCACTAAAACAACATCTGAAATACTAAAGTGACCGCCAGGTTTTAATACTCGGTATATATCCTTAATGACGGCGTCTTTATTAGGTACCAAATTCAGGACACAATTGCTTACAATAACATCAGCAGCATTTGAAGTAATAGGCATCGACTCAATATCTCCTTGTCTAAATTCGACATTATTAAAACCTCTCACTTCGGCGTTTGACCTGGCTTTTTCAATCATGGCTGGT
Organism: uncultured Bacteroidota bacterium; assembly: GCA_903824725.1. Taxonomy (GTDB): domain Bacteria; phylum Bacteroidota; class Bacteroidia; order Chitinophagales; family Chitinophagaceae; genus Sediminibacterium. The sequence continues at coordinate 78,498 of CAIJXU010000054.1, forward strand.
GTAAAATCAATACCAATCACTTTGCCTGTTTCACCCGTTTCATGTCGGGCAATAAAACAATCATTCCCTGCGCCACTTCCTAAATCAACCACTACATCCCCTTTTTTAATTTGAGCAAATTGAGTTGGAAGTCCACAGCCAAGACCCAAATCAGCATCGACATTATAACCTTTTAAGGCAGTATAATCCTCTGACATAATATTATAAATCTCAGTGGAGCAGCCTCCAGCCCCACAACAAGAGGACATATTTGTTTCTTTATCCTGTAAAGCAATTTCACTGTATTTTTTCTTTACGATTTCTTTTAATTGCGCTTCGGTTTGCATACTTAAAATTTTAATTTTTTAAAAATGTTCTAAAATATTTTTATCAACAGCATTTAACTGGTGCTATGTTCATTTTTTCAAATAATCCATTCAATTGTAATACTGCTTTATTCCACTCCTTTACATCAATACAATAACAAACCGAAGCCCCATCAATATCTCCCTTTATCAAACCTGCTTCCTTTAATTCCTTTAAATGTTGCGAAACGGTAGATTGAGATAAAGGCAAGTCGTCAACAATATCGCCACAAATACAGGATTGTTTTTTTAATAATAAATTTAAAATTGCAATTCTTGCAGGATGTGAAAGTGCTTTTGCGTATTTAGCAATACTTAATTCCTTTGAGGTGTATTCGGCTGTTTTGGTAGTTCCCATATTAATCGTAAAATTACGATTAATTATTTAATTGACATAAAAACTATCTACACACCGAACCTCCATCAATGACTAATTCGGTGCCAGTGACAAAGGAGGCTTCGTCAGAAGCAAGGTAAAGCGCGCCCCAAGCAATTTCAATAGGATCTGCTATGCGGCCCTGTGGTGACATGTTTTTAATCATATCGGACATCTCAGGTGATTTCAATAAGGCCTCTGTCATGGGCGTTAAAACACCCCCTGGGCATATTGTATTTACCCGAATATTATCTTTTGCTAATTCCACTGCTAGGTCCTTACTTAATAAGCATAACGCCCCTTTTGAACTTGAGTAAGCAGTACCATTACCTCCTACTAAACCTGCAATGGAAGCAATATTTACAATGGCGCCGCTGCCCGAATTTCTTAAAAAAGGAATGATGGTTTTACAACCAATAAATGGACCTGTGATATTAGTGGCCATCACTTTATTCCATAGTTCCATCGTAGTTGATTCACAATTCACAAAACCAGGATAAATTCCTGCATTATTAATTAGAATGTCAATTTTACCGAAAAGTTCAACCGTTTTTACAGCTACTTGATCCCAGTCTAGTTGACTAGTGACATCTAATTTTAGATACGAAATATTTAATCCTTCTAACTGAGCAGTTAATACCCATTCTTTTAATAATTCAACATTATTATCAGTGGCCATTACTTTAGCGCCTTCTTGTGCAAACAACTTGGCTTCTGCCGCTCCCATTCCTCCTGCGGCACCTGTGATGATCACCACCTTATCTTTTAAGCGTTTCATATATACTCTATTTAATAGTATAAAGGAAGTCTATTAAATAAGCATAAAACATGATGCATATTAGTAATGAAACTAATATGCATCATGAAAATTAAAACTGAAAATTAGTGAGGCTAATTAAATGATATTTTAAATACCAATGCTTCGGTATTGGTATTTATTTTTGAGGAAGGCACTGTGATGGTGAGATTGTTATTGTCTTGCTTATAATTTAATTTTTGATCCATACCTAAAATTTGAACCTCCTTAATTGGATGGCCTAATTTTATCTTTAAACTATAAGTTTCAGCTATGGCTTCCTTTTCGGCAAGTTGATAAATTGCATAAATACAATTTTGCTTTTTAGTGAACACCCATTTACCTTGTCCTGGTAATGCAGGATCGGCATCTGCATCATAAATGGCTTCACCATTGATATTGATCCATTTTCCAATTTGTTCTAATCTTGCATAAGCATTAGGATCCCATTCACCATCAGGGCCTGGCCCAATATTTAAAAGTAGATTCCCATTTTTTGAAACGATTTCTGTAAGCAAATGAATCACCTTTCGAGATGATTTATATTGATCATTAGGAACATATGACCAGGAATTTCCTAAGGTCATACAACTTTCCCATGGATAAGGTAAATAAGTGGCAGGTACTTGTTGTTCGGGTGTCACATAATTTTCAAATTCGCCATGAACGGTACGATCTACAACCATTAAACCTGGCTGGTGTGTTCTTGCCATTGCAGCAATATTGCCCATGTCAATATCTTGATTATGTGTAATTGTGCGTTGCCATTCAACCGAAGTGTCAATAGAACTATAAGGGCGAACCCAACCGCCATCCAACCATAAAATATCCACTTTACCATAACCACTCATTAATTCTTCGATTTGATTATAAGTAAATTTTTTAAACGCGTTCCAGCGCTCAGGATACTTTTTGGGATCATATGAAACATTACGATCCTTAGGTGGAAAATATTTCCACCAATAGTCTGGTGTATTCCAATCTGGTTTAGAAAAATAAGCGCCAGTCATAAAACCTTGTGCTCTAAAAGCATTAAAAACTTCCTTTGTAACATTTGCTTTTACATTTTTAGAAAAAGGAGATTTTACACTTGTAATTTTATAATCCGTTTGCTTGGTATCAAACATGCAAAAGCCATCATGATGTTTTGTAGTAAATACTACATATTTCATTCCCGCATTTTTAGCAGCTTGCGCCCATTTGGTAGGATTAAATTTAACTGGATTAAAAGTGGTTTGTAAGTTTTCATAGGCTTGTTTATACCCAAACCAATCTTTGGCAAAAGGACCTTTTCGTTGCGTCCAGCCTTCATCTTCCGGACATAAGGACCAGCTTTCTACTACGCCCCATTGGCTATATGTACCCCAATGCATGAGCAATCCAAATTTAATTTTACGCCACTCCTGAATTTTGGCTTGCACTAATTTATCAGAGGGCACTGTGTATTTTAAACTTGCATTATGCTCCTGTGCGAAAAGTGAAAATGAAATAAAAATGGCAATAAAAAATAATAATTTTCTCATTTAATAATAGATTGAAAAGATAAAATATTTAAAATGTACAATAGATTACACTCGTATTGTAAATATAGGAATAAATTAATATTTTATATCAGGATAATCACCCAACCTATTCAATTATTACAATTAAAAAAAACTGATGTGAAATAGATCACGAATACTAAGCAGATTTTTTTACAAACTTTGTTAATATGACAATGGTTTGCTCATTAACCTTGCCTTCAATTTGTTCTGGATTATCAGGTACCAATCTAATTTTTCGTACTATAGTACCTTTGGGCGCCATAAAATTAGCCCCTTTCACATTTAAACCTTGCGTTAAAATGATGGTATCCCCATTTTGGAGTTCGGTTCCATTGCTATCTAAATGCACCGCATCTTTTTGAAATGCACTAACTGCCCATGTGATTACTGTTTCATCAAAATCAACCGAAGTCAATAATTCATTGGCCCACTCATTATCTTTAAGGCCATATAAAATACGGTAACTTAAAGCAAGTACACTAGGCTCTGCATTCCAAATACTACCCGCCAAACATTGCCAGTGATTACCTGCCTCTTTACCTTCGATAACAGACAAGCATTGATCACAAAGGGCCACTTCATTTTCAATCACATCATTATTTTTAGGACTAACTGCATAAGCGCTTGTTGCTTTATCGGTAGAACATAATTCACAAAGGCCTTGACATCTTTCTTGAAGCTTACTAGAGATGGTTGATTTCATAATTCATTTTTTAAATTGTAATCCAAAATAGAATATTGGACAAATTTGATTATCTGCGTCTGTTGAAACCTTTTTGAGGAATCGATTTGGGATTATAATTAGGAGTAGGACCAAATTCTGCAGGAACATTGCCTTTTAAAATGGGCGCTCCAAGTAATTGTTCGATCACGGCACACTTGCCTTGTTCTTTTTCATCCACTAAGGTAAAAGCTGTTCCTGATGTAGCTGCACGAGCGGTTCTTCCAATACGGTGAATATAATCCTCGCCATCGTTGGGCACATCATAATTGATAACTAAATCGATATCATCAATATCAATACCTCTGCTTAAAACATCTGTTGCAACAAGAATATTTATTTTTTGATTTCTAAAATCTTGTAAATATTGCTCTCTACTTTTTTGATCTAAATCAGAATGTATTTCGGCAACCATTAAGTTTGCACTTTTTAATTTAGCGGTTAACTGTTTTACATTTAACTTCTTAGAACAAAAAACAATGACTTTGGAAAATTTTTTTGAACTTAACATGTCAATGATAATGGGAACTTTCTGTGCTTCGTATACAATAAAGGCTTTTTGTACAATTTGTTCTGGCGGTTTAGAAATAGCAATATTAATCTCAACAGGATTGTGTAATAATTTTTTTGCGAGTACCCTCATTTTCGAAGGCATAGTGGCAGAAAATAATAAGTTCTGACGAACTGCTGGTAAAAAAGTAAAAATTTTAGAAAGGTCATCCGAAAATCCCATATCCAACATTCGATCAGCCTCATCTAAAACCAAATATTTAAGTCCTTTCAATTTCACATAGCCCATATTTAAATGAGCAATCATACGCCCAGGTGTACATACCACAATATCAACACCACTCGTAAGTGCTTTTTTTTCGGTAACAAATGAATTGCCATCTCCACCACCATAAACAGCAATAGAACTTACATCTGTAAAATAGGAAAGCCCTTCAATACTTTCAGCAATTTGAATGGCTAATTCACGGGTCGGGACAATGACCATTGCGTTGATATCACCTGCATGATGAGGTGAAGTTAAAAGTCGATGTAATAAAGGCAGTAAAAAAGCGGCCGTTTTACCTGTACCAGTTTGAGCAGCAGCAATGATGTCTTTACCTTCTAAAATAGGAAGCATTACCTGTTGTTGCACTTCAGTTGCATTTTCATACCCCATGGCATCAATTCCTTCTAAAATACGGGGATCCAAACCTAAATCTATAAACTTCAAAATGGTATCATTTAATTATTGATAGGCATAAAGGTACATCATTTTAAAGGCATAAGTATGAATGCAAATGAAGTAGTAGTAATTAAAGGAAATTAAACTTCCAACTTTTGGGTTGGTTCAAATAATAGTTTGGCTTGAACAAGTGTAGCTATCACTTGTATGATTCCCATTGTTAAAAATAAAGCGTTAAAAGAAACATAATTAGCAATGAGACCGCCTATTGCAATGGCTATACCAGATACAAAATGAGTATGTCCGCTTGCCAAGCTCCAATGAAAAGTATTTTCAGTGTTTTCCATATTAGATGCAAATAAAGCGTCCCATATAGGAGCACTTAAAGCTTCGGCTATTCCTAATCCAACTTGTAACATAAAAAGTTGATTTGCATTTTCAATAAACATATAACCAAAAGTGAAGCATGCATTAAGAGCATAGCCAAAAATCATAACATGTTTTTTATATTTGGATTGGTTAACATATCTACCAACTATAACATAAAAAATTCCTGTACTAATTAAGTAAAGTGCCCATGCCCAAGTGATGTCTAATAAATTGCCTCCTATCTTCTCGGCATAGATTGCAAATAAAGGGCCGAATAAACCTTCCCCAAAATACCATAAACTTGAAGCGACTAGTAAAATTTTAGTGGTTTTGGTTAGATTCATTTTTAAAATTTATAAATAAGACTGAATTGATAAAAAAATTGATTTGATAAATGTAATTCTGAATAAGGAGTTGAATCAAAAGAATTGGAAGTAGGAATACCTGAAATAGGTGTTACTGTATTAGTAGTAATAGTACTAATTTTATTAAATGGATTGGAATATGTTGGCGAGAAAATTAAACTCAAACGATTATTTTCATAGGTGATGGGCATAGAAAAATCAATATTAAGTAATTTAAGGCCCTTGTCTAATAAAGTGGTGCTATTTTGAATGATTGGCGCGTTTGTATTTGATCCCTTATTCCCTTTTGCTCCGTTTGGTCCATTTAATCGACGCGTTATATTTGATTCATAATAATTCAAGGTACTAAAAGTAGAATATAAATATGGGTTGATGCTTAAACTAGATGATTGGTTGTTAGTTAAATAAATTGTTTTTTCGATACCAGGAGTGAATTGAAAATCGGTTTTCCCAGAAAAGAAAACATCAGTAATACTATTTAATTGAAAAAATTTAAAATCATAATTTAAACTTACTCCAATATCAGTAGATATATTTCCATTTAATAAATTTGATTGCCCAGCATAAAAATATTTAGACCCATAGATATCACCATATATATTTTCACCAATTTTATATTCATATCCTAAATCCAATTGAAAATAATCGAAACGTTGTGCTCCTTTAGTTAATAAATAGCTCGCACTAAAATTAGAAAAGAAACCATTGGCTAAGTGAAGCGAAGCTGTAGTAGTTTGATATGGTGCTTTAATAGAATCAGCACGTCCATTATAAATATAATTACTTAAATAATCCAATTGTAAACTAAAGCTAGTAGCATCGGCTTTCTTTTTAGATTGACCTTGAACTGCTGTCATGATTAGCATGAAGGGCATTAAAATTAAATATTTGAAATGCTTCATAAGAAAGTTGTTTAAGCTATTAAAAATAACGAAATTATTTAAATAAATAGATTTTAAAAAATAATACTAAATCGAAATTTTATTCTAAATTTAGTTAATTATGTATTTATTAAAGTTTTGTTATTTTATTATAGGATTTATATCTCGTATGATATTCGGACTACGCTCAACACAAGAAAAGGGAGTACAATTCTTAAAAGGTATTGAAGTAAAATTTAACGGAAAATTTACAAATAATACATTTAAGAAAATAATTAGATTTCAGAGTTTACAACAACTTATTATTAATGATGGTTTTTTAAAATTAGAGGGCAGGTTTTCTAATGAAAATGAAAAGAACAATAATAAAACCTATTTTATATTGGCAAGCTTATATGACGATTTAATAGATGATCAAATTGTAAGTAAGGAAATACTAGATGACATGTTTTTGCATCCTGAAAAATTTAAACCTACTACATTTAACGAATCTGTTTTAATGGATGCCCATTTAAAACTATTAAATAGTGTAAAAGATAAAATAGAGTATCAAAATATATTAAATCAGATTCAACAAGCACAAACAGATTCCACCCTACAAGTGAATGAGAAGATACCACTATCAACTATACTATCTATCACTAAAAGAAAAGGAGGTTATAGCTTACTCATGTGTCGTCATTACTTAGAAACTTCATCGAGTGATATAATTGATCAATGTTGGTATCATTTAGGTGGTTTGATCCAAATGACAAATGACTTGTATGATATTTATAAAGATACCCACGAAGGCATTCAAACATTTGCAAATACTCAAAATACAATTATTGATATTGAACGAGTATATAATGAGCAACTGAAATTATTTATAAAAAGTATTGAGATATTACCTTATGCTCATTTAAAAATGACAAGATTGCGTATTATTTTATCTCTAATTCCTGCTTTTGGATATTTAGCTTTAGAAAATTTAAGAAAATTACAAGGCGACAATGACCACTTATTACCATTTAAAGATTACGAAAGAAAAGATTTAATTATTGATATGGAGAAATTTAAAAATGTAATTAAACTTTTTAAATACAGTTATCAATTAGCAAAATAAATTATTATTTTTTGCAACGCAACATTCCGGACTTCGCTTTTTGGTCGATAGAATTTTTAAATGCGTGGTTTTTCATTCCTAGACAAATTGAGTAATAATCTAACGCTTCTTGGAAATTTTTATGGCTCTCGTATAATAAACCTAATTGAAGTGCTGCCCTTGAAGCAAAATATGCTGGTAAGTTAGCACCTTTAATAAGGGTTGATTTATAATACTTAATGGCTTGAGCTTCATCACCCATTAGATCGTGAATACGAGCTAATCGATAGGAGAATTCGGCCTTATCCGCTAGGGATTGAAAGTCTAAGGTCGTTTTATCTGATAATGTGCTAAGTGCTTGTTTTTGGAATCCCCCATCACTTAAAATACGTGCTTTAAGTAGTAATATATTTGGCCAAACCCCAGCAATTGCATTCTGGTAGGCTAACTTATCTGCATCGGTAATTTGTGAGCCATGTATAATCACTTCATTACGAAATTCATTTGCCTGTTTCATATCATTTTGCAAATAAGCAATCCAACTTAATTTTTCATAAGCATCTTTAATATAAAAATTGCCTTTGAACTTTTTTATAAACTCCAATAGCTCCTTTTGAGCCAAATCTAATTTCATTTGATTAAGATAGGCAAACCCTTTTTCATAATTCCAAAATGGAATATTTAGATAGGCAGATGAAAATTCTAAGCCGTTGGCAATTTCAAGTGCTTTAGTTGATTGTTGATGATTTAAATATAAATTGGTTGCCATGTAGGCATGAATATGATTTTTCTTAAAATCATAATTAGCATGCTCAATAAAATCAAATGTTTTTTTAGTATCTCCTTCAAAATTCATTATTAAATACGGATAAATAAGTAAAGCCTCATTTAAACAAATTTTAGAAAATTCATCTTTGCTATTGATATAACTCAAAACCAATTCATTCCCTTTCACAATATTTCCATTAAAACCAAGGAAATTTAACATCCATTGATAATTAGCAGGAGCTGAGCCAATGATCGTAGTTAATACACCAAAATATAAATTATTCGGAGTGAACCTAGGATATAATTGTATATTTTCCTTAAAGTTAAAATAGGCTTTCCTAAACTCTAAGGCTGCATCCAAATTACGATCAAATCGAATGGCTGCAATCGCTTTGTGTAAATGTAATAATCCTAGAGAGTATAAATAAAAGGGTGAATTTTTTGGCCCCTTTTTTAGGACATCTATTCGCTTTTCAAATTGCGGATAAAATATTTTATAATCATTACTATTTTCATTGAAAAAAAGTTGATACAAGTCGGCATAGCTATCCAATACTGGATAAACTAAATTGTCTGAATTTATAGATTTTTCAATTGCAATTAACTTTCGAGCTTCAGGAATTTTTAAAGCTGTAATGGATTCGTAAATAGTCTGTACTTTGTCATTCCAATTGTATTGGGGTTGGCCCAATATCAAATTGGACCAGAATAAAAATAATAGCACCGCTATTGACTTCATAAATGTAAAAATAATGGGATTAGTTAAGGATATTACTTAAAGCCACTATTTTATTTTAAGTCTCCAGCCAAAATAAAGCATTCTTCCCGAAGTGGGGCCCCAAATCATCGAAGCATCAAAATAAGGGCTAAATGGATCAGCTGCAGCAACAATTAGATTTGATTGAAAATAATTGGTTAAATTTTCAGATCCTATATACACATCCATTGGATAATTTTTCCCAAAGGTTTTGGTGATTTGGGTATTCATCAAAACATAACTAGGTGAATAATTGGTCAATTGATAAGCAATAGGGTTTTCAGAGGTATTGTTAATCCTTTTAGCACCATTATAAGTAATGGTATAATTAAATTTCCAGTCATTGTGTGTAGCATAGTCAAAACTTAAAAATGCACGATGCTTGGCGATATAAGGACGTTCGAGTAATTTTCCATTATAAGTTTGCATTACATCAAAATACCTATAGGCAATTTTAATCTCGAATTTCTTTAGAGGTATCATATTTAATTCGGCTTGAAAACTATTGGAATAGGATGCGCCTTTCAAATTAGAAAAAGTCACTTTGCGGGGATTTTCCATATCCACCACTACTTGATTGACAAAATCATTTCTGAAATAATCTAGCCCAATCGTGGCATTATTGCCAAATAATAAAAATTTCTGATCAAGGCTTAGGCCTTTATTCCATGCAATTTCAGGTGATAACCCATATGCAAGCCCCACATTATTTGTATTTATTTCAAGCATCCTCGCACTCACTAAAACACTGTTGTTTTCAGCAAAAATATTTGAAGTTCTTTGACCCCTACCCGCGCTCATTCTTATAGCAGTTCCTTTGGTGGGTTCGTATCTGAGATTGACGCGTGGTGTTAAAAAGGAACCAAATATATTATTGTGATCGGCTCTTAAGCCAATAACAGCACCCCATTTTTCATTGGGGGTAAAAGTATATTCAAAAAAAGCACCAGGGACAATCTCTTTTCTATTATAAACATTCACTTTATAAAGTTCATTGTATTTATCATATTGAAAACTAATACCAGTTCGATATTTATGTATCGTTGAATTAAAAATTGATTGATAAATTAAATTACCATAAAAGCTTTGTTGCTTAGCATTATAAATCGTTTGGCCGAAATAAGAATCTTGTTCGTGATTCACTGCATTTAATTGAAGGCCTATACTTTTATATTTTTGTTGAGGAAAAATATATCCAATCTTTCCAAATAACTCATAACGTTCTGAATTAATGCCTAAGCCATAATGTTGCGTTGATAGTTTATCATAAGCAGGATCAAATGCAATTTGACCGCCTACTTTTTTATCATTTAAAATTTTAAAACCAAACTGTGTTAAAAAACCTTTTGCATTATCATATTTATATCGATTCACAATACTTAACTGGTTACCTGTAGGTATATCTCTAAAGCCATCCTTATTAAAATCAAGTTGTTTGTTGTTTAAAAAATCGTCGTGTAGCAACAAGCCAGTGGACCACTTTGTATTTAATTTGTGAGATAAATTTAAATTCAAATCTGTTTTTCCAAAGTCATTGATATAAACATTAGCTAATAATTTTTCGGCAGTTTCAGGTTTTTTTAGTTCTACATTAATTTGACCAGCAATACTTTCAAATCCATTAGCTACAGACCCTACTCCTTTCGTTAACTGAATACTTTCAATCCATGGGCCTGCAATTGAATTTAATCCTAATAAAGTGGCCAGTCCCCTAGGGCCAGGTAAATTTTCGATGGTTAATTGGGTATAATTACCACTTAACCCTAACAACTGAATTTGCTTTGATCCGGTTACTGCATCATTGTAGGACACATCCACAGAGGGATTGGTTTCAAAGCTCTCACTTAAATTACAACAGGCCGCTTTTAGTAACTCGGTACCCGTCATGACTTGTGTTCGGATGGTATTTAAAAAAGGAATATAAGTCCCATTGGGTCTACTGAATACTGTTACCTCATTTAATTGATTTTTAGAAGCAAGTATTACTTTGAGTTGATTAGTATTATCTACAGTAATGGTATCTGATTTAAAACCAACATAGCTTACTATTAACTTTGTATTGGTATTGTCATTGATAAGTGAAAACACTCCAAAGCTATCTGTAATGACACCAATGTTAGTGCCTGACCAATACACACTCGCATTTGACATAGGCTCAAATTTGCCCATATTATTTTCTTGTAATACCACACCTTTAATAGTAGATGATGGTATGACATTGTCTGAATGTGAAATAGTAGAATCTAATTCGCGATAATGACAGCATTCTGGCAAATCATTATAAATGATGGTCTTAGCCTTTTTATGGATTAAATCATGTCCTACCTCTACAATTTTATTTTCGATTTTGTCCATGGAAATTTTAGTAACATCAAATTGAATACTCACCATTTTGTTATCCACATCCCAAATGGCTTTACTAATTCCTTTTATTTTTAAAGCCTCCTCAATTCTACTTTTACATTGCTCGCAGGCACCAAACACTTTGAATGATGTATCAGTAAAATTAGATTTAGAAACTACCTGTGCATTTGATGTTAAACTTATAAGTAAACCTATAAGCAACGCGATATATTTGAAACTCATTTTTTATTATTTAAAATATAAAAAACAACTCCCAATTAATTGTAATGACAACTAATTAGGTGAAAAATAAAATGAGCAACTAAATAAGGTAACTACAATGAGATATATAATTGGGGACACCGCAATACAGTGGCGGTGCGTGATAGCGAATAGTGATGCTATCAGATGGAGGAAAGGAAATTATTTTGAATTCATTATTTTCAAATGAAAATAAATTTACAAATTGATTATCTATTTTAATAGACGAGTTTGCTAATTTTTGATCGATCGTATTTTTAACTAGCTTATTACTATCATGGCAACAACCTTTTCCATTGGTTTTGCTTTTTTCCATCCCGCATTTGTCGCACTTAGATGAAACGTGATTTATTAATGAAATACTTGAACCAGCTACTTTCCCCATGCAATAGTGCATGTTCACCATGACACCAGACGAAGTGATGATAAAAATAAAGGATAGTATATATAAAAATAACCGTTTCATTGAATACAAAGGTAAGTATAAAAACTAGATTGACTACTTCGGATCGATCGGTTTTATCAATTCGAAATAAGTCACTAAAAATTTATCCCCTACGACCGAACCTTGGACTTTGGCTTTTTTGATGGCATTACAAAAGCCTTCTTTGTCATGCGCGTCACCATGGTCGTCAATATTGGTGCCTTCTACAAAATAGGATTTCCCTTCATACTTTACAGCTAATACACAACCCTTTCCGTTCATTTTAAACATACAGGTACCGCAAGAAGCATCAAGCTCATATACTGGTTTGCTTTTGTCTAATACAAGTTTTTTCTTAGTACCGTCTTGTGCATATGAGCAAATAAACAATAGGGAGCTCAATAAGATTAAGGTTAATTTTTTCATATTATATTTTTAAGCCAATTAGATATATATTCAAGAACTACTGGTTCAATAGTGGTTTCTAGTTCTCCGTATTCATTAACACTACACTTTGTACACTTTTGAAATAGATGATTTAATCCATCAAATTTCATAATAGTTGCTTTTTTATTTCCTCCTTTTAAAAGAGAATTCTGAATACCTTTTAAATTTTGATCAGCAACACTTTGTATATCTGCTCCGCCATTAATGGCGAGTACAGGACATTTTACTTTTTGTAAAGTAGGTTGTGGATCATAATTTGCAAAATATTTCCACCATTTGGTAGAAAGTTGACCCACCATGGCTCCCACATACTTATCTATATCTGCTTCGGTGCTTATATTTGTTGTTGCCAAAACAAAATCTTTGTTAGTGGACTTAAACCATTGCGAGGTTAATTCCTTAGATTTTTCAATAGCCATTTTTTGATCAGTAGATTGAGTTACAAGCTTCATTAAATTCTTATATAAGGGGAGATAGGAATCTATTTCATTTTGACCCACACCCACCGACTTAAGAACGGCTTCGTTTTGCAAGGCCATGAGTTCGGTAATTTTAATCCCTGGACCTGCCATTAAAATGATAAATGCAACTGATTTATTACGAGACGCAACTAAAGGGGCAATGAGCCCACCTTCACTATGACCACATAATCCAATCTTATTGGTATCAATCATTGGCAAAGTCTTAGCATATCGGATGTGTTCCTCAACATCTTGTGCAAAATCTTCGGTGGTACTCTCTATAAAATTGCCAGTAGATTTATCGGTACCTCTATCATCAACTCTTAATACTGCGTATCCTTTTTTAGTTAAATCATCGGCAATAACAGCAAAAGGCTTGTGATTAAAAATTGTTTCATCTCTATCCTGTCTCCCGCTCCCTGTAATTAAAATAACCAATGGGAATTTAGAAGGATTGGTTGGATAAGTAAGTGTAGCGCCATAAGTAAGCTTAGTCTTGGCGCCTTCATAAATGATATCTTTTGACAAATAGCTAAAGGGCGGTTTAGGGGTTTGTGGCTTAGGTGCTGGTGGTTTAGATTCAATTATACTTGGATTCGAAGTTAAATAAGGCTCCATGTTTAATTCAAAATCATGCCCAGCTTGTGTCCAAGTACCTTGAATTTTATTGGCTTCGGCGTTCATTTTACCAGAATAAGAAGCAGCGATGGCCTTGATTTCAATATTTAATTGGCTATTCACTAAATCAGTCTTAGAGGAAACGATACCAATTGCTTTTTGTAAAGGCACATCCCAATTAGATGAATATGTTTTATCCTCATTTTGAATTAAATGTAATCGTAATTCAATTTTTTGTCCGCCGGCATTTAAAATACCCGACCATACAGAATTCAAAGATTGACTATAACTTAAATTAAGAAACACTAATAAAATAAGGGAAAATATTATTTTTTTCATGGAATAAATATAGTTAAATATTGATTCAGAAGGCTATTTCATGAATGATATATCCCATTATTATATGTAAAGCGATCGTTATCAATAAACTGATTAATATCATCTTTTAAAAAGGTTTTAGAGACACTATGATATCCATTTTGTAATTAAAAATAAATTGAAATAAAATGGAATAAGTAATTTAATTTTAATAAAAATACATCATGAGAAACGACATCCTCAATAATATAAATAACCCTCATGAACTTGAAAAATTATATAGAGGGAACAAGTCCATTTTTAAAAAGGAATTTAATTTAGTTTACCCCGAACATAAGGAACATATAGGGTTGCAATATTGGAATGAACGACTCAATTATGAAAATGAAATAGTATACTTTGGCAATAGAAAGGAAATACAGTTTGTTATTATAATTGCGATACTAGCTGGTCTCATTGCTAATATTTCTAATATTAAAGGAATTAATGTTGAACGATTTTTTTCAAGAAATGCCGCTTTTATTATTTTTCCTTTTTTAAGTAGTTACTTTATTTGGAAACAAAAAGTAGAATTTAAAAAAATACTATTCCCGGCTTTAGCCATACTAGTATCAGTAGTCTATATTAATTTATTGCCGGATAGTAATAATAGCAATTCGATAATACTAGCCCTAATTCACTTGCCCTTGTTTTTATGGTCCTTACTAGGTTATGCATTTTTAGGAACTCATTTAAAGGATCATCAAAAGCGAATTGATTTTTTAAAATTCAATGGTGATTTAGTTATCATGTGTGTTATCATGTATATATCAGGCATGTTATTCAGTGTCATCACATTTGGTTTATTTGAACTAATAGGACTTAAAATTGAACAATTCTATGTTCAACACATAGCTATATGGGGGATTGCTGCTATTCCTATTGTTGCAACTTACTTGATACAAGTCAACCCGCAATTAATTAATAAGGTATCACCCATTATTGCAAAAATATTTACACCATTGGTATTCTTAAATTTATTTATCTACTTGATTGCAGTTATCTATACAGGGAAATACCCTTATAATGACAGAAATTTACTTTTGGTTTTTAATGTGTTATTAATTGGAGTATTGGCATTAATATTATTTTCGGTTGCCGAAACAAGTAAAACTTCTAAAAGCAAATTTAGTTTGGTGTTATTATTTGGACTATCCATTTTAACCATCATTGTGAATAGTATTGCACTTTCTGCAATAACTTTTCGAATTATGGAATGGGGTATCACACCAAACAGAATAGCAGTACTAGGAGGAAACATACTCATATTTATAAACCTTGTATTGGTCTCATATAAACTATTGATGACCACAAAAGGTAAAGCTGGAGTAGAAGTAGTGGAATCAAGTATCGCAACATTTTTGCCTATTTACGGAATATGGACAGCATTAGTTTGCTTTTTATTCCCAATACTATTTCACTTTAAGTAACGGACCGTTTTGGGATGAAAAAACTCCCATGAATGTAAATATTCTTGGTAACTAGGAATTGTTTCCAAAACAGTACCCTTTAATTTTCCTTCTATACATACACCATCATAATTCCATAGCGAACCCGTGTTCATATCTTTTATTAAATCCCCATTTTTACTAAAATGAAGTGTCTCATTATTCAATTTACGACTATAGGTATGAAAGGAAGCACTGTCATGCTCTATTAAAATAAGCAAAGAAAGATTCGGAATTGAATCTTGAATGATGCTTTCCTTTACAATTTGATTCCAATCATATTCCTTAGAAAAGGAGCCTTTTTGAATTCCTATGACCCAGGACTTATCTTTCCAAGAAGCAGTGTCTCTTTTGGTTAAACCGCTTTTGGAGTTACCTTTATCATAATTATCCATCCCTTTAAACTGTTCTTTAAATTTAGCATCAGGTTGTAAGACCAAAGTGTTGGGATGGCTTCTTACCCATGCAGTTAAGGCTACCTGTTCAGATTTGATTTCGGTAAGTTTATACCCTTTTAATGCGCCAGCAATACATTCGCCATTAGATTGTCTCCACCAGCTTTTTGTAGTTGCATCTTCAAACATAGCATTAAAATGGTCCATACCAACTAATCTAAAAGTTTCAACTTTACCGTTAACAATAGGTGAATACACTCTTCCGGTTCGACACACGGTACAATAGGTCACCATCACCTGTTTGTTATTTATGGTATCTCTTACTTGATGATGATAGCCAATCAATTGAATTGGATATGCTTTTGTAACTCCATCCATATCAACTCCAATAATTAATTTATTAGTTGGAATGTTGTTACTTGAAATATTTGAAAAACTGACGACGGTAGGTTGATAAAACATTTTGTCTGCTTCCATCTTAAATGTAAATACATAAAAAATAAGCGAATAAATAATTCCAAAAATTGAAAATAAAATAATGTGTTTCTTTAAACTATTTTTAAAAATATATATAATTGGATTTATAAGTAATAAAAATCCGACTATGCGAATGATATGTTTATTTGACCCTAAAAAGTAAGCTAGGTCAATTGAATTTAAATTTTGACTACCTGGCATTGGCATAATTAAGTAAACCCTAAGGCATTCAAAAACGATCAATAAACTAAGCACTAAATACAGAAGTGTTTTTTTCATGTTTCTAAATTACACATAAATCATTTATTTGTCATTTAAGCCTACGCCAAAACCAAACATTGCTGCGACCAATGCAAGGTGA
Source organism: uncultured Bacteroidota bacterium (assembly GCA_903824725.1). Taxonomy (GTDB): domain Bacteria; phylum Bacteroidota; class Bacteroidia; order Chitinophagales; family Chitinophagaceae; genus Sediminibacterium. The sequence goes on from CAIJXU010000054.1 coordinate 95,269, forward strand.
ATAATCATAACTGCCTTTTGCCAAGTCGGTCTGTCATTCCACTTTTGTTCTAGATTGAAAGGATCAAATGCTAATCCTATACCCAGAGATGCTGCTGCTTGCATATAATCTTTAGAAAAAAATGCTTGAAATAGTCCTAAGAGTAAAAATCCAATGTAGAGGTACTTGCTGAAAGGTGCGTTCATTTTGAGTCTATTTGATTTAGACCAAAATTAAAAATTCTTTTAGAAAAAAACAAAAGATGCAGCTACCCTAACTGATTGATAGACAAAGAAAAAGTCCCGTCTCGATTGCTCGTGACGGGACTTGTCTTGTAGTGCTCCCCTTATTGACGAAAGATGCAGCTAGAATAAAGAGATTAACTTTCAAAATGGATTGTTATTTTCATTTTATTCATTAGAGATAATTTTTTCATCTTCATTTACAGAATTTAATTAAAAAATTATATTTTTAAGGAGTTCCTCAAAAATAAAATCTTGCCATGAAATTTCTTTCATCCCTCCAAACTTTGTTGGTCATTCAAAACTACCCTATCTCAATTTTTCAAATAAAGCCAATAAAACTCTTA
>CAIJXU010000055.1 GCA_903824725.1 uncultured Bacteroidota bacterium
AGGCGATCATAACTGCGAAGAAAATTAATGATGGCCATATTTCAGTGTCTGTGCCACAATACACCATTGAAGTTATCACTCCGTTTTTGCATGCGCACTCTGAATTTCATTTTGAAGTTTTTACAAAACAAGTCAATCATATCACAAATTCAAAAAATGTAACCTATTTCCCAATAACCAGCAATGGATTTACGAATAGCTTAATTAGATGCTTTGGCATTATTACAGCAGGTGGTTTTGAAACACCCGCCGAAGCCATGTATTTGAATAAAAAACTGTTAAGCATTCCTATTTTAAATCATTTTGAACAAGAATGCAATGCAGCGGCAATGAAGAAAATGGGGGTAATGGTCTTAAAAAAAATAGACCATCAATTTGGAGCTCATTTCAAAAATTGGGTCAGTCAAAATAATTCAATTTCAATTGCTTTAACACATTCCACCCAGGATATTGTTGAAATATTAATGAACAATACATTCGCAAAAGCGTAAAGGATATTCACAAAACTCTAACAACTACACAAACAAATTTTAATAAATAATTCAAGAACCATGTATATAATTCAAGATCAAAAAAAAGAAACAGTTGCCTATATCGAAAACATGATGATTTTAGACACCAATCATGAACATGTGATTGGTATATTAATTGGGGATTGTTTTTTTGGGCATAATAAAAAAGTGGTAGGTAAGATCATCAATCAAACTGCATATTTATTGAATGGGGATATGGTTGGAAAAATTGAATTGAACCAAGTATATAAAACAGCGAACATTAAAAAAAGTTTGATGGTGGAAGCCTGGGATATTTTAATGAATATCAATGAACATACTGCAGCATGGATTGAAACAACAAAAAAATGGAGTAAAACTCCATTTTTAAATCATTTAACAAAATGATATTAGACAGGCATATTTAGCAGTGTAGCTTAATTTACCCGACTACTGTATATAATTCTTTCAATAATACCACCCAATTCAAAATGAGAGGTAGGATTTTGTTGTGTCATAATTAGCACCACCATTTTATCTTTAGGATCAGCCCAATAGCTTGTACCATAATAGCCTCCCCATGAGAATGAGCCCTTATTTCTGAAATTTAAATTAGCAGATTTTTCTGATGTAATCATAAAGCCCAAACTAAAATCATCCTGTCCATTAAATTTAAAATCCAATTGTGGGCTTGTCATAATTTCAGCTGTTCGAGGCGCAATGATTTGTTTGCCATTGTATTTTCCTCCATTCAATAACATTTGTAAAAATATGGCATAGTCATAGGCGGTTGATGATAATCCAGCACCTCCAGAGAAATACGATTTAGGCATCAATGGGTAGTTGGGATTTATATTTCTGAAAGTGGGTGACCATTCAATAATTTTATGATCGTCGTTTTCTGTATAAACAGTTGGTAATCTTGCGGCTTTAGTTGCTGGAACATTAAAATAGGTATCCTTCATGCCAAGTGGGTCAAAAATATTTTTTTGACAATATGCTTCGAGCGATAATCCACTTACTATTTCAACAATGCATCCTAATAAATCGGTATTTAATCCGTAAGTAAATTTTTCGCCTGGCTCATGTAGTAAAGGCAAGCTACCTAATACCTTCATTTGTGCCAATAAGCTTGTATTAAATTCACCCAATCCTGATGGTATGCCTGCTTTGGAGTAGATGGCGCTCATTTTTGGTGTTCCTATTGCTGTATAATCAATGCCTGAGGTATGCGTCAATAAATCACGAATAGTGACTTCTCTTTTTGCTGGCGTACTTGTGTAACTGCTGTCCTTTGAATTAAATTCTTTTAAAACATTTGGATTTGTGAAACTAGGGATAAGTGATGA
>CAIJXU010000056.1 GCA_903824725.1 uncultured Bacteroidota bacterium
ACACTACAAGCTAGAAAAATACATTACAGATATGCACTTTGATAGAATGGGTAAAGTGGTTGTTTTATTGGCGTTATTGTATCTATATTTTAATGTAAATGAATTTTTGGTTCCTGCCTTTAAAATGAAAAAATCAGAGGAACATCATTTATTAGGACTATTTACTGGGGAGTATGCACCCATATTTTGGTTTGCAATTTCAACAGCAATGATTATTCCAATCTTAATATTAATTTTCAAAAAAGGGCGAAAACCCAAAGCGGCATTTGTTGCTGGAATTTTAGTAGTGGTAGGATCTTGGTTTAAAAGATATTTGATTGTAACGCCTACATTATTGCATCCATTCCTACCCATGTATGATGTGCCAGCTAGCTACAAACATTATTTTCCCACCTGGGAAGAATGGGCAATTGCTATAGGATCCTTAGCAGGCGCACTTTTGGTCATCACATTTTTTGCGAGAATTTTCCCAATTGTTCCTATACATGAAACTATTATTGAAACTGAAAGCAATGAAAATGAAGCACATTTATAAAAATTTAATACTCATTTTAGGATTTTTGCCTCTTGCTTTAATGGCTCAAAAGCCTGAAAAAGGAAATTTAGTGGTAGGCATTCGTTATTTTAACAACAATAATACGACGCATCATTTGATATTTAAAACCAAATCTAAAGTAGATGGGAAATTTAAAAATATTTCAGATATAAAATTAGCGGTGTATATTACCAGTGATGCAACTAAGGCAAATTTGTTAGGTACGGTAACCACTAATGATGTAGGAGATGCGGTTTTATTAATTTCTCCTAGTGCAAAAAACGAATGGGTAAAATCACCCAATCAAACATTTGTTGCGGTAAGTAGCCCTAACCAACAATTTGATGAAGCCAAAGGTGAGCTAGCAATTACTAAAGCCAAGCTCCAAATTGATACTGTTGAAGGTAAAATAGTGAATGCTAAATTAGTTGCATTAATTGATACCACTTGGACTGCTATAGTAGAAGTTGAAATGCAAGTTGGCGTAAAAAGATTAGATGGCAATTTGAGTGTAAACGAAACGCCTACATTCACGACCGACTCAATAGGTGGCGTTACTGCTGAATTTAAAAGAGACAGCTTGCCTGGAGATACCCAAGGGAATTTAGTTTTAGTGGCAAGTGTTATAGATAATGATGTATATGGAAATTTAAGTGCAGAAATGATCGTGCCTTGGGGTTTAAAGTTATCACATATATCTAATTTCGATCATCGTACATTGTTTGCACGTAGAGGCCATTCACCCATCTGGTTAGAGTTATTAGCGTATAGTATTGTAGTTGTAGTTTGGGGAATTATTATTTTTCTGCTTTTTCAAATTAGAGAAATTAAAAAATTAGGAGCGGTTTAATGATCCTAGCAAGTCTCGGCATCATATATCACTACCTTTTGCCAAAGATGCTTACAGTTTTCTACGAAGGCAAGATGAATGGGATGCACTTGATACACGCCCTCTTGTTCTGCCGATTCAAAAATACATAACCAAGAAATGCTGTAATCTTTTTCAATGACTTCACGAGTGGTAGCAGCAGGAGAACCAATATTCGAAAATTGGATACAAGGCACTTTTGATAGTTCTTGCAAACCCTTTATTAATAAGGCTTTATCCTCAACTGAGCTTGGATTTTTTAAGTAAAAAATTACATGATGTACAAAGTGGCTATTGTTGGATGGCAAATTCATAATTGATTAATATCGTTTAAGTTAAAATTTAATTAGGTCGAAGATAAAATACTTTTAATGAAGTACCTTTTTATTTTTGGGAAGCTAAAAACTTTTCACGCATCACTTTAGCGGTTTTATGATCTCCTGTATGGCTCCATCCTGGGGGCATAAAAAGGTATAAAATTTTATTGATGATACCAGGTGCATGGTAAATGTCTTTACCTAATTCAATAAATTCTCCAAAGTAGGCATCCAAAAAATGATTCGGTTTAACTGTTCTAGTAATCCCATATTCTACTGGAATTTCTTTAATTTCTAATTGGTACGTTTTGAAAACCTTATCCCAAATATTTAATAAATTACAATAGTTGGTGTCCATGTACATTGGATTTTTGGCATGATGTACACGATGGTGTGAAGGGGTTAAAATAAGTTTTCCTATAAATCCTAATCTAGCATCTTTTATTACTGTATCTCCAATATGAATAAATGAACCCCAGAATCCATCAACAAACATAATCACAAATAACATAGGAGGAGGGACACCCGCCAAAATACAAATTGAAGTCCTAATGATATCAGCGTAGGGACCTTCTAAAAAAAAATGTGAATAGGAAATAGAAAGGTTCATACTTTCAGGCGCATGATGTGTTGAGTGAAGACACCAAAATAAGCGCACTTTATGTCCTAAAAAATGATAGATAAAGTGGGAAAATTCCCAAATGATATATCCATATACAAACCAATACCAAGTAAAGCTAATATGCAAGATGGCATATTTTTCAAATAGTCCAATCATAATAATAGCCATTCCAATGGAAAGATACCTACCTAAAATCGCATTTAGTATATAGGAAAAAAGAGGAATTTTATAATTGATCACATTGAATTTTCGATACAACAAGCCCCTGACTAATTCTAATACTAAAACCAATGGGAGCAAAGGTTGTAGCGCAGATGTAATGCCTTGATAGGTAAGCAGCGATTGGTAATTACCTGTTTTAATTATTTCAAGTAAACCTGTCATTCCAAAAAAACCATTTATTTGCTCAAGGATGGTATAGATGATGCCCATAGTTAAAAATTTTAAATGAAGTGATGAATGTATACCACGACTACTAAAATACAAAATATCCAATTATATTATACTTATCTGATTTAAATCATCCTTTTTATTTTGTAAATTTACATATGTCTTTGCCTAGCCCGTTATTAAATATTTTAAAGCGTTTCTTTTTCACTTGTATAGGGTGTTTTTTATTTATTACCGTCATGGCACAATCGGATAGGGAATTTTGGTTTGCAGCGCCCGAAGTAACATCTGATCATGGAGACAATCCTGTTTTTTTTAGGATAACTGCTTATTCCAAGGATGCGAATGTTACTATTTCGCAACCCGCTAATCCCAATTTTACCCCTATAGTTTTTACTGTTTTAGCTAATCAAACTTATAGTATTGATTTTAGCCCCTATCTACCTATTATTGAAAATAAACCAGGCAACACCGCATTGAATTATGGCGTTTTAATTTCTTCTACCACCTCCATATCTGCTTATTATGAAATCGCAAGACTTAATAATCCAGAAATATTTCCACTAAAGGGAAGTGTATCAAAGGGGATTGATTTTCTAATTCCTGCACAGACTAGATTTGATAATAGCTGCTGTTCTAACGGAACAAATGGCACTCCTTATTCTTTTCCAGCACATAATGGTTTTGCAATTATTGCAACAGAAGATAATACACAAGTAGATATTACTTTAACTAATAAAGATGAAGCTGGGCATCTACCTGGTGTGACTTATACAATAAACTTAAATAAAGGTCAAACCTACGCTGTTAATGCAATAAATTATTCAGTTACTACCCATCTTGGAGGCTCTGAAGTAAAAGCAAATAAGCCTATCTGTGTAACAATTTATGATGACTCTATCGTGATTATGGGATGGGATCTTATTGGAGATCAAATTGTACCTATAAATAATACAGGCAAAAAATTTATCGTTGTAAAAGGAGTTTTAAATTATCCTTTTATCCCACAAACAGACTTTATATACATTTGGCCTACAGAGAACAATACAGAAATTTTTATTAATGGGATTCCTCTAAATAAAAAATTCAATAAAGGAGAGCATTATGAATTATTGCTCTCGGATCTCACTGCATATATCACAACAGATAAGCCCGTCTATGTATTTCAATTAACGGGAACAGGTACCGAAGCTGCAGCCACTTCATTACCAAGTATTGAATGCACAGGATCTCAATCGGTTTCTTTTGTAAGACCTAATCCAAGTGAATTTTATTTAAACCTTTTTTGTAAGTCAGGCGATATTGGAAGCTTTTTAATAAATGGGACCCCGGGATTAATAACCTCTTCTATGTTTAGTCCAGTGGATGGGACTAATAATGTTTGGCAGTATGCAAGGATTAATGTTTCTAGCATAAACAACATCAACGACTTAATTTCTACTACACAAGCTACTTCGATCACCAATAGTACTGGTTTATTTCATTTGGGTTTTTTAAATACGAGTAGTGGTGGTGCTCGACTAGGTTATTTTTCAAACTATGCACAAGTGACATTATCGCCTACGATAGCCTCTACCTCTTGTTTTGGTTCTAATATACAATTAGAAGCTGCCGATTTATTAAATGTAAAATATAAATGGACAGGACCTAATAATTTTGTGGATTCTGTCTCTAACCCGATTATTAAAAATGCAAAATACATTGATTCAGGTATGTATGTGGTAGTGGCCAATATTAATGGTTGTGGATTATCCATGGACAGTGTATTTGTTAAAGTAAATCCCCAACCCACTATTCATTTTTTAAAATCACTAGATACCTTATGTTATGGAAGTGCAAAAAATATTGCTTTTACTTTAAAAGGTAAAGCCCCGTGGACATTAGAGTACAGCAATGGTATTTCAAATACGGCGCTATCTAATATTACACATTCTCCTAATTTTTTTACTATTGCACCTACTACAAAAACGATTTATAGCATTATCAATATTAAGGACTCAAATTCATGTGTTGTCACAGTGAATAATACTAATGAAAAGGATACAGTGATCGTAAATAAATTACCTATACCTGATTTTGATATTGCCACCATCAAGTGCGAACAAAGAGATATTTTATTCAGCGATAATTCAAAAGCTGATTTAGATACTATAAGTAGTTGGTATTGGAATTTTGGAAATCGCACTATTCGAAATGAGATTGCAAAAACTCCTTTTATTGAAAAGTATAATAAGTGGGGTAACTATCAAATTAAATTAGCAGTGAAGTCAAGTTTAGGATGCAAAAGCGATACCCTTATAAAATCCATTTATATCAATCCTAATCCAACAGTAGGCTTTGAAATGCCTGAGGTATGTTTAAATGATAAGTATGCCCAATTTAAGGATACAAGTTTCCTTGCAGATCATTCTGTTGCTTCTTTTAATTATTTATGGGACTTTAATGTAGTACCTCCGCTAGGAAAAAAACTACCTACTATTCCCACCGCAGCCAAAACGGATCAAAATCCAATTGTACAATACAATGATTTTGGAGATTATCTTGTATCATTAAAACTTACCCATAAAATAACAGGTTGTATATCTGCGGACACATCTCATTTTAGAGTGAATGGTGCTGTGCCAAAAGCGCAATTCAAAATACTAAATGATACTGCCCTTTGTAGTAATCAATCGGTAAAAATTATAGATACCTCCTGGGTTGATTTTGGGGATATTGGAAAATTAGTTTTGAATTGGGGAGATGGCACACCCGATTCGGTGGTTAATGACCCCACTAATAATCCTGCTATTCAAAAAACCTACCAACATTATTATGCAAATATTTCTGCTCCAAGTCATTTAAATTTAAATTATCCAATTACACTTACTGCTTTTTCGGGTGGGAGCTGTTACAATACAACTAAAACGGATATCAACATAGCGCCACCGCCTGAAATACCCATCATCCAAAGTCCAAAAAATTATTTATGTTTAAAGGATAGTATGAATTTGATCACAACAACAAATGGCGGTTCACCAGCTTTTAGTTATTTATATAGTTCCGACAACCCCAATGTATCCGTCATAGATAATAAAATAAAAGGGCTTTTACCTGGTGAGGCGCAATTGTCTATTCAAGTAACCGATAGAAAAAAATGTGTGTATCCATTTAAAAATAACTTTAAAATACAAGTAGTAGATTTACCTGTTGCAACTATTTCAGCTATTGATACTGTTGTTTGTAATGGTGACTCAGTAAGCCTTTCAGGAAATGGACCCAATGCCATTTTTTATAATTGGTATCGCAATGATACTTTAATAACAACGACTAACTTGGGAAGTTATCGTCATAATACACCAGGTTCATATCAACTTATCATGAATAATGGGCAATGTAATTCAATGCCAACTTCTGCATTAAAAATTACTTCATTTAATATAACCAAGTATTCATTTAATACGAATCCTGCTATTTGTATAGGCGTACCTTTAGTGATTCATACTAGTGCACTTGATCAATATGGTATTCATTATAATTGGATTTTTGGGGACGGAACTAATTATTTAAAAGCCAATCCCGTTTCCCATAAATTTTTAGCAAGGGGAGATTATACTATAAAATTAAATGTGACCAACGATTATTGTCCAAAATATTTTTATCAAGTAATTGGGAAGACGGTAAAAGTGGAAGCAGCTGTAACGCCCAGTTCCTTCAAATTTTATTTTTTAGCTAATCAGGATTCTGTCCTGGTTACTAAAATGGATCCAGGCTATGTGATGTATAAATGGAGTCCGGGTACTTATTTATCCAATAATAATATACCCAATCCAATTTTTAAAGGAGATAAGTCAATCGATTATACACTTACTCGAACTGATACAGTTACCTCCTGCAATGTGACAGATGAATATGAAATAATCGTAACTACAGATGTGTATGTAAATTTGCCCAATGCTTTTACACCTAATAACGATGGATTAAATGATAAGCTTAAAGTTCAATATAGCCCTGGGGTTACTGGTGCTTTTAATTTTAAGATTTTTAATAGATGGGGTCAAATTGTATTTCAAACCAATGATATAAGTATTGGATGGGATGGTAGAAATCAAAAAGGAGTCATGCAAGAAATGGATGGCTATAGCTATTTGTTAGAGTATCATTATAAAAATTATAAAACTGGTCAGGATGTACCAGTGAATAAAACAGGATCTTTTATTTTAATGAGATAATTATAAATCATGCACCGCTCTCACCCAGCATTTGCTTATCTTATAGTAATCGTCTTGTGTGCCGTCGTTAAAAAATTGCAACCAAGCACGACCATCACTACTTTCGGATACCGTCCAATAATATGGTCCCGAAAACCCACCCATTTTTGCTTTATTTATAAATAATAAATTCAGCTCCTCCTTGTTAGGTAAACGCCACCCGTCGCCTAATTTGGCACAGGCTTGAAAAGCTTCGTTCCATTTTAGTTGAGAGGGGAAATCCCTTTGAGCAACCATTAGTTTCCCAATTTTTTGCGCATTGCCAATGATGTTCTTTTGGGCAACACTTGGTAAGCTCCATCCTAAAACACCCAATAAAGCAAGCAATAAGTACATTTTTTTCATACTATTTGTAATTTAAGAGATAAATATCAAATTAGAAGAATGTGCTGCTCTTACAAGATAGCATTATCGGAGTCAAATTTCACCAATTTTAGTCCCCTCTCGAAGCTTTATTAGCACAAATTGTTCTAAATTCAGTATACCAAATATCCTTTTTACAAGTGGTCATTATACTTTAACTTTTATGAAAATATTCAATTATTTATTTGTTCTCATCTTTATTGTTTTTGCTGCAGTACAATATAATGACCCAGATCCTTATTTATGGATCCCCATTTATATATATCCAGCTGTATTATGTTATTTAGCTGCTCGTAATCAATTTCATAAGCAAGCGTATATAGGCGGATTTATATTTTTTATAATTTATGCATTGTATAAATTATTAGATCAAAATGGCATAGTCGATTGGATAAAATACCATGATGCAACAAATATTGCAGCTACAATGAAATCCGAACAACCATGGATTGAAGAATCAAGAGAGTTTTTTGGGTTAGTGATTATTTTAGCAGTGTTATTGATTAACTATAGAAGTTTTGTAAAATTAAATACCGATTCTAAAGGTTAGTGCTAATGAAAAAAATATTTTTACTTCTTTATACTCTCTTAATATTAATTATTACAATTAAAGCACAAGAGACAGTTGTTAAGGCAAATCATTTTATTTCTTTATTAACTAACGAACAAAAATTAGAAACCTTATTTCCGTTTGACGATAATGAGCGGTACAATTTTCATTTTGTGCCTATCGAAAGAAAAGGCATTACATTTAATGAATTGAATCCTGAACAAACTAAAGCAGGTCTTACATTGCTAAAGTCATGTTTAAGTGAACAGGGATATAAAAACGCAATAGATATAGTTGCAATGGAATCTATTTTAAAAGAAATAGAGAACAGAAAACCCGAAGATAAATACCGTGATCCAGGAAATTACCATTTTTCCATTTTTGGAATTCCATCTAATAAAACCGTTTGGGGCTGGCGCTTTGAGGGTCATCATATTTCTTATACCTTCTCGTTTGATAAACAAATAATGGTATCAGGGACGCCAGGATTTTTAGGAACCAATCCGGCAAAGGTATTGACGGGGCCTAGTAAAGGGATGGAAATTTTAAAAGATGAAAAAGAAGAAGGTTTCCAGTTACTACAATCATTAACGAAATTACAACTACAAAAAACAATCATAGATACCATAGCCTATAAAGACATTTTAACCTTTGACAAACGCAATGCTGATATTAGTCCAAAAGTTGGAATAAAATATTCTGAATTAAATCTTGTTCAACAAGCGTTGATGTTAAAATTAATTAAGGTATATGTTTATAGGTATACTCATTTATTTGCCGAAAGCATGCTAAAAGAAATTCAAGAAGCTGGGCTAGAATCAATTTTATTTGCTTGGGCTGGAAGTACCGAAAATAAAATAGGACAACCCAATTACTATCGAGTGCAAGGGCCTAGTTTTATAATCGAATATGATAATACACAAAACAATGCCAATCATATTCATTCTGTCATAAGGGATTTGAAAAATGATTTCGGTGGCGATGAATTAATGAATCACTATAAACGTGATCATGTCGCGCAATAAAAAATTTACTAATTTAAATTGGGAATAGTATGAAAAAAATAATTTCAGTATCGGTTGTAGTCGGCTTTGCATTTTTATTTTTAACGAGTCCTGTAGTTGCTCAAAAAAAGGCAGTACTTGCATATTATTCAGGAAATTTACAAAAGCTAGATTCTTTTGATGCTAACAATTTTACCCATATTATATATTGTTTTGGGCATTTAGAAGGCGATAAACTTAAAATAAGAAGTGCTAAGGATACGGCAATCATTCAAAAGATGGTTACAATGAAAGCACAAAATAAGGATTTGAAAGTGTTGCTATCCTTAGGCGGATGGGGTGGTTGCGCCCCTTGTTCTGAAGTGTTCAGTACCAAGGAAGGGCGTAGTAATTTTGCAATGTCTATAAAATCATTATCTGACTATTTTGGATCCGATGGTATTGATTTAGATTGGGAATATCCTGCTATTGCTGGTTACCCTGATCACCGTTTTACGCCTGAGGACAAGCCTAATTTTACCGAACTAGTCAAAGAATTAAGAAATCAATTAGGTAAAAAAGCAACCATTACTTTTGCGGCAGGAGGGTTTGAAAAATTTGCTAAACAAGCCATTGATTGGAAGGAGGTAATGCCTTATGTTAATTATGTTAATTTGATGACTTATGATTTAGTTGGAGGTAATTCGATTGTGACAGGACATCATAGCGCATTGTTTAGTACAGTAAAACAAAAAGAATCAACAGACCATTGTGTCAATGTTTTATTAGAACTAGGAGTGCCCGCTAAAAAAATGATTATCGGAGCTGCGTTTTATGCAAGAACATGGGAAGTAGCATCTGAAGAAAATAATGGTTTATATCAAAGTGGGAAATTCAAACAATTTATTGGCTACAATGAATTCCCTAATCGCATTTCAGAAAAAACAGGCTATGCCTTTTATTGGGATGAAGAAGCGCAAGCCCCTTACGCCTATAATCCAACTACAAAGTATTATGCCACTTTTGACGATAAGCGCAGCATAGAAACAAAAACTAAATATCTTTTAAAACATAAACTAGGGGGCATTATGTTTTGGCAGTTAGGGCACGACTATTCAAAAAACGGATTAGTTGAAACCATTCAAAATACTTTAAAAGGGAATAAGTAATTTTTATAAAATAGATTCTTAAAAATTGAAATATGGAAAGAAGGAAATTTATTCAAAGTTCAGGACTATTAGCTGCAGGAATTTATCATTCACCAGCAAAAGCGATTGCGGGGCCTTTTATTCAAAGTCCATTATTACACAATATTCCTATTGATAAAAAATTAGATCCACAGTGGATCAAATCCTTATACCATAGAGGTTTCGCCACTTCCTATAAAAAAACTAAAAACGAATTAGACTTTATTGGAATGCCAGTGGGCGGTATTTTTACGGGTACTGTTTATTTAGGAGGGGATGGACGACTTTGGTTATGGGATATTTTTAATGCCAATCAAACTGGAATAGATCCTAAGACAATTGATTGGGAATTGGATTTACATGTTGGAAAAAAAGTAAGGCCACAGGACGGTTCGGCTTATGTTCAACCAGCAAAAAATATTAGACCTATAGAACAAGGCTTTGCTTTCAAAATAGTATCTGGCAAAAATACGATTATAAAAAAAATGGAAGCAGCTGATTGGGATGACATCATTTTTGAAGCTACTTACCCAATGGCAAAAATTCATTACATAGATAAAAATTTAGGCTTAGATATTATTGCAGATGTTTATTCCCCCTTTATACCATTAGATGAAAATAACTCAGGATTACCCTGTACCATCTATTCTTTTTCTATAAAAAATAATACCAAAAAAGACATTACTGTTTCCATTTTGGGTTGGTTGGAAAATAAAGTTTCACCTCGTGCTATAAAAGATATGGATACTCGAGTGAACCATTTTGAATTTATAAATGGAGCTACGCTATTAACAAGTAGTATCAAAGACAATGGCACAGTAGATCAGGCCAAGCAACCAGATTATGGCACTATGTCCATCGGTTCAATGAATACAAAGTCTTGGGGTAATACCTCATTTGCTTTACCCTTAACAGCAGATACTTTTACAGCACAGAATCAAAATACCACAGAAAAAATAGTGAGCGCTGGTCCTTTGATGAATTCTGTTTGTTCCAAACACATTATTAGAGGAGGCCAAACCATTAAAGCTCATTATAGTATATCATGGCATTTTAGCAATCTGTTATTAAATCCTGTGATAAAAGACAAGGGCCGTTTTTATAATCAAAAATTTAAAAACGCAACTGAAGTAGCTAGGTATGTAAATAGTCATTTTACACAATTAGCAAATCAAACCCATTTATGGAAAACTACATGGTATGATTCAACATTACCTTGGTGGTTTTTGGAGCGTACCTTTTTAAACATATCTACTTTATCTACAACCACTGCGCATAGATTTGAAAGTGGAAGATTTTATGCATGGGAAGGAGTTGGATGTTGTGAGGGCACATGTATGCATGTATGGCAGTATGCTCAGGCTATGGGACGTATTTTCCCAGCGGTCGAGCGAGATACAAGAGAACGCATTGATTTGGGTTTATCCTTAACTGCAGATGGTATGATTTGGTATAGAGGCGAAGTGGTGAAAACAGCAGCAATAGATGGACAAGCAGGAACCATCCTTCGATTTTTTAGAGAACATCAGATGTCGCCCGATAAAAAATTCTTACAAAAAAATTGGAAAAATATAAAGTTGGCTACTTCATGGGTGATCAATCAAGATAAGAATAAAGATGGGATGGAGGATACGCCCATTGAAAATACATTAGATGCGGTATGGGATGGCGAGATAGCTTGGTTAGTTGGTTTATGTATTGCTGCTGTGAAGGCAGGAGAGCAAATGGCTATTGAAATGGGTGATTCTAATTTTGCATCTATTTGTGCGAACTATGTTGCCATTGGAACAAAGAATATGGAAGAGAAACTTTTTAATGGCGAATACTTTATACATAAAGCAGATGAAATAAAAGGAAGAGAAAAATTAGGCTCTTATAATACCTGTCATATAGATCAAGTTTATGGACAAAGTTGGGCACATCAAGTAGGATTGGGCCGAATCTTAAATAAGGAAAAAACCATTTCTGCATTAAAAGCTTTATGGAAATATAATTTTACGCCAGATGTAGGACCATACATTAAAGAAAGAAGAGGATGGCGTCCCTATGCTTTAGCAGGTGAAGGAGGAATGGTCATGAATACCAATCCAAAAAATGAAGCAAAGCCTTATGGTAACAATGAAACTTGGCAGCTTGGTTATTTTCATGAATGTATGAGTGGTTTTGAACATCAGGTGGCAGCGCATATGATGTCCGAAGGAATGATAGATGAGTCGCTTATCTTAACTCGAATGATTCATGACAGATACCATGCAGGGAAACGCAATCCTTTTAATGAAATTGAATGTAGTGATCACTATGCGCGCGCGATGGCCAGTTATGGTACTTTTATTTCGGCCTGTGGTTTTGAATACAATGGTCCTAATGGACATATTCGTTTTGCGCCACAATTGAATCCGCAAAAATGTAAAGTTCCTTTTACCGCTGCTGCTGCCTGGGGCTCTTATGAACAAAACTCAAATAATAATTTATTTACCGCTTCATTACAAGTTAAATATGGCAGCTTAGTTTTAAATACTTTTTCATTTGATGCCGATATGGTAACAAATCATGTATCTGCTGTTTTAAATGGCAATGAGATTCAAGCAAGTGTTAAAAAAATAGGCAAAGCATACACGATACAGTTTAATAATAAAATTGAAATAAAGGAAGGGCAACATTTACAAATTAAGTTGAGCTAATATGCAAGTTGCAAAAAACAAAGTAGTGGGTATTCATTATACTATTTCAATTGAAAGCCAAGGCGTCATTTTTTCGAATTTAGATTTTGATGCAGAGGAATATGTACATGGGTCGATGGCTATTTTTCCAGGAGTAGAAAAAGCGCTTGAAGGACATCATGTAAATGAACAAGTAGAATTATTGTTAACAGCTTCAAATGCCTACGGACTAAAAAGTGAAAAATTAATCTACACATTAAAAAATGAGTTATTTGACAATGTGGATGAGTTGGAAGAAGGCAGTGCTATTCAAATTCCAGGAGGACAGGAAGCCCTTTTATTACAAAAAAATAAAGACAGTATGTTAATAGATGCCAATCACCCATTGGCAGGAGAAAATTTACATTATCATATATGTATCAAATCAATTCGAGAAGCAACAGAAGCTGAAATAAAATTTGGGCGTACCGAAATTCAAATAAAAGAATGCAGTGGGGCGCCAGGTTGTTGTTAAAAATATATAATCCATCATCAATTTAAGTTTATGAAAAAAGTAATTTCAATTATCCTTATTCTTGCGTTTGCAGCTTGTACAACTGCCCCTTTTGAAAAAGGAAGTTTTGGCTATGATAAAGCTTTCTTAAAAAAATACCATCCAGATATGGTTGTATTAAGTGAAGGGGATGCTCAAATTTTAGTATTACCTCAATACCAAGGTCGTGTCATGACAAGTACCGCGCAAGGGGATCAAGGATTTAGCTTTGGATGGATCAATCATGACTTAATTGCTTCCCAAAAAAGAACACCTCATTTTAATGCATTTGGTGGCGAGGAAAGATTTTGGTTAGGCCCTGAAGGAGGACAATTCTCCATATTTTTCAAACCTAAATCTGAATTTGTATTTGATAATTGGTTTGTGCCGCCTAGTTTAGATACCGAAGGTTTTGAATTAGTGAACAAGACAAACACCGAAGTTCAGTTTAACAAAAACATACATTTAATTAATTATACAGGTACTTCACTTGATTTAATAGTGAATAGAAAAATTAAACTTTTAAATAGGGATACAGTGGCTCATTATATTGGCGGAAACATGGGGGCATCTGTTAAGGCCATTGGTTTTGAATCAGAGAATACCGTAACCAATCAAGGGAAACTTTCTTGGACAAAGGATTCTGGCCAACTATCTATTTGGATTTTAAGTATGCTTCAAGCAAATGATCAAACCACCGTTTTAATTCCTTTTAACAAAGGGGATACGAGTGCGTTAGGAAAAATAGTGACGGATGATTATTTTGGAAAATTAGATACGACTCGATTAAAGGTGAGAGATGGCTATTTATTATTTAAAGCAGATGCCAAACAAAGAAGTAAAATTGGACTTTCACCAAAAAGGGCAATGGAAATGGCTGCAAGTTTTGATGCGATCAATAAAGTATTAACGATCATTCAATTCACTATGCCAAAAGGAGAAATGGATTATGTAAACTCATTATGGAAAAATCAAATTGATCCTTTTAAAGGAGATGCCCTGAATGCTTATACGGATGGTCCTATTAATGGTAAACAAATGGGTAAATTTTATGAATTAGAAAGTTCATCACCTGCATTAAGTTTAGCGCCAGGCGCTTCCCAATCACATATACAACGAACCATTCATCTTAAAGGCAGTCAGCAGGATTTAGATGCGATTGCTCGGAAATTATTCGGAGTGTCCTTAAATTACTGATATAATCTAACCCAATCCACTACCATATTAATGGGAAGTTCTTTGGGTTGGGTTACTTTACCTGGCCAGCTTCCTTCTAATTGTTGGTCAATGATTAAATAAAAGGGTTGGTCAAAGGGCCATTGATAGGTACCCGCGCCAGGCACTTTGGGATAGGTAATGGTTTCGACTCCATTAATAGCATAAACCAATTTATCAGGGTACCAGCTCACACTAAATACATTGTAACCATTAGGATCTATTTTCCCAGTATTGAATTTTTTAGGGATGTCTTGCTTTAATGTGATGGTATAATGATTGTGTGTTGTTTGGTATGCAAATTGGTCATGATTTAATTTTTCCATGATATCCATTTCGCCATTGTGTTGATTGGGATAAATATCTTTTTCTGAAAGCATCCATAAGGCAGGCCATGCACCATAGGCAGAATCTAATTTTACTCTAATTTCAATTCTTCCATATTGAAATGCAAATTTGTTAAAACTATAAATACCTCCAGTTAACATTGGGCGTGGATCACCATTAATAGTGTCGTTATTAATGATGCCCCTTAGGTAAATATTTTCTTTATCAAACTTAACCACGCTGTCGTTGGTCGCGCTGATGTATCTAAAACAACCCATATTTTCTCTCCATTTCTCAACGGGCATCTTCCATTTAGGTGTTGTAAAAAGCCCAATACGATCCCAATAATTTGTATCTAAACTTCCCTTGTTAAAATTATCTTCCCAAACAAGCTGCCATTTTGTAGTATCATTTCTTCTTTCTTCTTTTTGAATAAAAATGTAATCCTCATTTTTTTGATATGGCTGAAAGTAGTAGGCTTTGAAATTTTTAATAATGGGCGTTTTGCTTGATTGCAAAATGATGAGTCTGCAAGCATCTACTTCTAATTCATCAAATTGCTGAATACGCTTATGACCAACTGAAATACCTTCGGCAATTTGTTTCCATTGTCCTTTTTGTAACACTTCGACACGATAGGATTGAATATTTTCACCTTTAGCAATATCCTCACTTATTTCAATTTCATTTATTTTAGTGGGTTTCTTAAACGAAATGGTATGTTGATTGCCTATGCCGTTTATGGAATCTAGTACTGCTTTATTTCTTTTTATTAATTTTTCACCAAAGCTTTTAAAAATTTTAGCATCCGCTGCAGGAAAAAGTCCCGAAGTATCTATCCCCATTCCAATAAGCATATTGGTATTGTTCCCAACAGATGTATAATACCTGCTCATTAAATCATTTGCCGTAAATAAATGCTGTTCTTCATTGGCTCTCCAAAGCCAGCCGCCATTCCACGCATTTTTATTTCTATTAGGGAAATCCGCTTCAGCACTTACCCAATATCGACCATTGGGGTCCCCTTTGCTATTGACAATTTCTTCTTGTCCTTTATTATTAATCACGGAATTGATGCGACTCCAAAATGGATAAGGTGTTCGCCCGTCTTCATTTTCAACCCATCTTAAAATATTATTCATTCCTGGAGGACCTTGAAACAAACAGGCATCGGGTTGGTATTTTTTTAATAAAACTTTTACTTTATTTGCAATCCCTGTTTTTTTATCTGACATAATTCCACCATCAAACCAAATTTCGTATAAGGAACCATACTGCGACCAAAGTTCTTCCAATTGTTGATATACTGCTTGATTGTATTTTGCTCTATCTGCATCTGACATGGGTTTATAGCCTGCACCATAATAAGTATTCATATTGGTATTATAATATACACCAGGTTTAATACCATATTTTTTACAAGACTTTATAAATGCTGCAAGCACATCCTTATGAATAGGTGTATTCCCTGTATGATAATTGTGCACTTTGGTATTCCATAAACAAAAACCCGTTCCATGTTTTGCTGTCAGGACTGCATATTTTGCACCCGCTGATTTTGCGGCTAAAACCCATTGGTCCGTATTTAGTTTAGAAGGATTAAATGCGGTTAAAGCAGGGAGCGTTTCTTTTTTTTCGTAGTTAAAAGTAGTAGGCTCAAAAATATTTATGTCTAAATGGATAATGACACCAATTTCATTATTGATCCATTCAACTTGTTTGGCACTTGGTAATACTTGAATTTTTTGACTAAAGCTAGATAGTGCTATACTACTTAAAAGTATTGTACATATTTTTTTCATAGCAAAAGGGTAATTTAATTTTTTGAATATCCTATGTAGTTAAATATACAAAAAAAAGGCCATCTTAATAAAAGATGGCCTTTGGTATAAAACTGGGAGAATACTATTTAATAATTCCAATTTGCTTTAAGAATTCATAATTATCAAAGAAGTCTTGCTCTTCGGTAATCTTACCATTCACAATAGTAGCAATGGTACAACCAATTACATCAATAGTTTTACCAGTTGCAGGTATACCAAAGAAAGGGCCACTGTGCGTTCCTTTAAATTCCCAATATTTTACTAATTTATCTCCTTTAGCAAACATTTCTTTCACTATAAATTGTCTGTTAGAAAATCCAGTTACATAATTAGCGTAATAAGCTTTAGCACTGTCTTTCCCTTTAATTTCCGGTACTGTATGTAAAACCACGTCACTTGCATAAGCGGTATCTAAAATATTGATTCTGCCTTCATTGATTGCCACTTCCCAAACGTTGCCGTAAAATTTAACATTGTCATTTTCAATTTTTTCTTTTTGAGCACTTTGGTTGGTACAAGCAAATAATATTGTGCTCATTAAAATTGCGCAAATCATCTTTTTCATAATTTTTTATTTTTGAATGGCTAAAATACAAATTTACTTTAATAATAAAAGTAATTTCTAAGGGTTTTTTTTTATTTTTTCAATCAATAGTCTAACAAAAGATCTTTAACTTTAAAGTATGAACATAAAAACCTTACTAATTGTATATATTTTAGTTTCAAGTACCCAGCTAAATAGCCAAGAAGTTGCATCCAAGGTATTTTATTTGGAAAAAATTAAAGCTGAAATGAAGATTGAATGGCCAAAAAACAGAACAATCAATTTGGTGTTCCACGGACACTCAGTCCCAGCAGGTTATTTTAAGACTCCAGTTGTAAACACACTCGCTTCCTATCCCTATCTTGTTTTAGAACAAATAAAGGCTGTATATCCATTCACGGTAGTGAATATCATCAATACTTCAATTGGTGGCGAAAATTCAGAAAGTGGCGAAAAAAGATTCGAGACAGAAGTGCTGATACATAAACCTGATGTAGTGTTTATTGATTATGCTTTAAACGACAGAGGAATTGGATTAGAACGTTCTAAGATGGCATGGGAAAAGATGATTCGTTTGGCATTGGATAAAAATATAAAAGTGATCTTATTAACCCCGAGCCCTGACCAAACTGTTGATATTAAAGAGGATCACTCCATTCTTGACCAGCATGCTGATCAAATAAGACAATTATCAAAATATTTCAAAGTGGGTTTAATAGATACTTACACACTGTTTAAAAATAAAACAAAGGAAGGGTTTGATTTAGTCAATTTTATGTCACAAATGAATCATCCCAATGAAAAGGGCCATCGTTTAATAGCCGATGAAATTATGGGGTATTTTAAATAATTATACAGCTCTTAATTCCTGCCTAGTTATATTTTTTATTAATTAAATCAATAGCTTTATTTGCGTATAAATGAAGCGAATCTATGTCATTTATGCTTCCAAAATATAAATGTTTAAAATTTAATGTGATATTTTTCACTCTCTTTGCAGCCTCTTTATCTGGCGCTTTTATCCCAATTGTTTGTGGAATTTTTCCAATATCAAGAACAGTTAATTTATTAAAATATTTTTCCTCTGTCATGTATTGCATTTCATCTTGCATCTTAAATCTATATCGTGTAGCTTCATCCTCGATTGTTTTAAAATCGAGTAAAAAGAAGTTATACTTTGAAATATAATAGGCCAATTCAGTATTTTCTGAATTTCTAAAATAACCTTTTGAATCTGCATCTGATCTGCTTTTATCATTGGTATTAAAATTCCAATAGCCTAAATGGATTCCTAAAAGTGAATAATAGGTATGTGTATTTATTTTATCTGGATCTGAGTTTAACATATCTATCACGCTATCACAAGTTTTAAATTTAACTTCATAGTCTTGTTGATGAAAGTCCAATTGTTTTAAGTCTCTTTGTAAATCTAATGATACAATTTTCATTAATTCATTCTTCTTTGTATTTTCAGCTAAATGCTCTCTGATATTTTCGGCAAAAAATCCTAGGGTGACAGCAGTAAACAACATTATAAATTCAATAATGTATTCGGACCATTTCTTTTTTTGTGTTGGATGATGTGGGTGATATACTTCCATATTATATTATTAGTGCTGAAAATAAGACAATATTTCCATTTAAACTATATCGCCAGTTTTCACTCCCACATTTACTATAAAGGCACCCTAATTGCAATATTAATTTTTAACAAATAATAGGCAAACTAATCTTAATTTTAGGATGTATTTTAACCCTTAGTGATTTATGAAAAGATTTCTACCATTTTTATTTTTAACGCTTGTAAATCTGGCGCATGCACAATTACCAAAGGTTGCAGCTGGTAGTATTAAACGAATTGAAAACTTTGCTTCTCATTATGTAAATGCAAGAAATATAGATGTTTGGCTTCCTGAAGACTATAATGACAATAAGAAGTATGCTGTTTTGTATATGCAAGACGGACAAGGCCTTTACGATGCAGATATCACTTGGAATCATCAGAGTTGGGAGGTAGATGATGTGATTACTAAGTTAGTACGTGAGCATAAAATTAAGGATGTAATAGTGGTGGGTATATGGAATGGACAAAGTTTAAGGCATTCCGAATATTTTCCACAAAAGCCATTTGAAAATTTAACGACCATCGAGAAAGATACCATCAATGCACAACTACAAAGGGCATCAAGATCCAAAGGAGCCTTTCAACCTATTTCTGATAATTATTTAAAATTTTTAGTGACTGAACTAAAGCCATTTATTGATAAAAATTATTCAACTTATACTGACAAAGCGAATACTTTTATTGCAGGTAGTAGTATGGGCGCTTTAATTTCGATGTATGCGATTTGTGAATACCCTAACATATTTGGAGGTGCAGCATGTTTAAGTACACATTGGCCTGGCTCATTTACAGTTGACAATAATCCAGTGCCTAATGCTTTTTTAAATTATATGAGGGATAATTTACCTAATCCTAAGCATCATAAAATTTATTTTGATTATGGTGATCAAACATTGGATGCATTATATCCACCCTTACAACACAATGTAGATATAGTTATGAAAAATAAAGGCTATTCAAAAAAGAATTGGATGACCCAATTTTTCCCAGGCGACAATCATAGCGAACTGTCTTGGAATAAAAGATTAGACATACCCATTGTTTTTTTGTTAAGTAAATAATTTTATTTTTTTGCTTCCTGTAATTTGTGAAATGTAATATAGGAGGTGAGTAGTAATCCAAAAAACAGGATTACCATTCAACCATTTACCCCCGTTGTTTCTAAAACCCTGAATTTGATTAAAGAGTAAGACTTTAACTTTAATTTTATAGTCTTAGCCAATAGATATCGATAAAACGACTAAATCGCTTAGATTTGTCTTAAAATATACTCCAATCGGGGTATAAAGCAGTGTTTAAAAGCTAATAAATAAATTATTAAAAGATGAACGAAATTATATGCCCACATTGTAAAAAAGCATTTAAAATAGATGAAGCTGGTTATGCTGATATTTTAAACCAAGTACGTGATCAAAAATTTGAAGAGGAAATTCATGCCAGACTCAAACTTGCAGAACAATCTAAGTTAGATGCAGTTAAATTGGCGGAAGCAAATTTGAAAAACACAATTCAACAAACATTTGCCGAAAAGGAAAAGCAATTAGCTGAAATGAAAGCTAGATTAGAAAATGCAGCCTTACAGAAACAAATAGAAATTACTAAAGCAGTTGGGGAAGTTGAAAAAAAGCGAAATGATTTAGAGAATGATCTTAAAAACAAGGAATTAGAAAAAGAAGTTCTTGTAAAAACTTTGAGAGAAAAATATGCAGCTGAATTAAAAGCAAAAGATGATATTATTAAAATCAAGGACGAAGAGATTGATTTTAGAAAAGATTTAAAGCAAAAATTATCAACAAAAATGTTGGGTGAAAGCTTAGAGCAACATTGTGAAATTGAATTTAATAAATTACGCACAACAGCATTCCCTAAAGCTAAGTTTGGTAAAGACAATGATTCAAGCACAGGCAGTAAGGGGGATTTCATTTATAGAGAGGAAGATGAAAATGGGACTGAAATTATCTCCATCATGTTTGAGATGAAGAATGAAGCGGACGAAACTGCAACCAAGAAAAAAAATGATGATTTTTTGAAAGAATTAGATAAAGATAGAAATGAGAAGAAATGTGAATATGCAGTTTTAGTTTCTATGCTTGAGTCAGATAGTGAGCTTTATAATACAGGGATTGTAGATGTTTCCTATAAATACCCCAAAATGTATATTGTAAGACCGCAGTTTTTCATACCCATTATCACATTGCTTCGAAATGCAGCTATGAATTCTTTACAATATAAATCTGAGCTTGCATTAATGAAAAGCGAGAATATTGACATTACCAACTTTGAAGATAATATCAATAAGTTTAAAGAGGGGTTCTCAAAGAATTTTGATTTGGCTAGACGCCAGTATCAATCAGCAATTGCTGAAATTGATAAGGCAATAGTTAATCTTCAAAAAACAAAAGAATCATTAACCTCTTCTGAAAATAATTTAAGATTAGCTAATGATAAAGCGGATGATTTAACTATAAAGAAATTGACTAAGGGCAATCCAACTATGATTTCAAAGTTTAATGATTTGAATAATAAAGAGTTGTAATAAAAATCAGAAGAATAGATTTTCAATCCCAATAATTTATTTTATTTAAATCTAGCAGAAACACTGTGGCAACTTGCCTTCAAAAATAGGGTTGTAAATAAGTCCTCATCTAAAAATTAGACTCCGTTAAATAATTCTATTTCAAA
>CAIJXU010000057.1 GCA_903824725.1 uncultured Bacteroidota bacterium
AGTAATTAATATTTTTAAATATTTTATATTAAATAACGCGCAAAATTCTTTGTGCGTTATTTTTTTTTAAATTTTATAAGATGGATATCAAACAAATTGAAATGGTATTGACGCCTAGACAGCCTCATTTTGTAGGGGATGGATTTAGGGTACATAATTTTATTCCAGGTGGGTATGGGTTAACGATGCAAAGAATGGATCCATTCATTATGTTAGATTATGCATCTAAATATCATTTTCCTCCTACAGGAAAACCTAAAGGAGTGGGGGTACATCCGCATCGTGGTTTTGAAACTGTAACCATTGCTTATAAAGGTAGTGTGGCACATCATGATAGTGCGGGCGGTGGTGGCGAAATTAAGGAAGGGGATGTGCAATGGATGACTGCCGCATCTGGTGTATTGCATAAGGAATATCATGCAGAAAGTTTTTGTGAAACAGGAGGTGATTTTCAGATGGTACAGTTATGGGTAAACCTGCCAGCGAAGGATAAGATGAGTACGCCAAAGTATCAAGCAATTCAAAACTCGGAAATTCCTAAAGTAAATGTGGAAAATGGGGTGGTTGAAATTATTGCAGGATCGCAATTTGATAAAAAGGGGGCAGCTAGTACTTTTACACCAGTTAATTTATTTAATGTCAAATTACAGAAAGAAGGATTGGCTCAATTGAACTTTCCAGCGCATTATAATACTGCCTTAATTGTTATTGAAGGCGAAATTATAGTTAATGGGGAGGAAGAAGTTCCATTGGATCATTTTTTATTGTTTAAGAATGAAGGGACCGAGTTTACTATTAAGGCGTCAGAAAATAGTGTGGTATTGGTATTAAGTGGGGAACCCATCAATGAACCCATTGCGCCTCATGGCCCCTTTGTTATGAATACGCGTGAAGAAATTATGCAGGCTTTCGAAGATTATGAAAATGGAAAATTTGGAATATTGGAGGATTAATTAAATAATGTCATTGTCATGCGAAAGATACTTTTAACTATTTCTATTTATCTGTTTTGTACAAATGTTGTTATTGCACAATATCAAATTAAGATTAAAGCCATTAATACATTAGATAGCATTATTTATTTTAGGGGTACGGTGTTTGACGAAAAAAACTTTATTCCTAAGGATACAGTCAACTTGACAAAAGGGACCTATACTATTAGTTCAAAAAAGCCAATTATTGGGGGTATTTATTATTTTTATTTTCCAAAATCTAAATCGAAAGTATTTTTTTCGCTTGAAAATAAAGACAGTCTAAAAGTGCAATTAACAGGAGCGAACTATTTAGATTTCATTGAATTTAGCAATGAAAAAAATAAAGTTTTTGTTGACTATCAGCGACTAGAAAAAAAATTATCAAATTTTGATACGCTTTATGCTGCTGAATTATCGCAGGGCAAAAAATTCAATTTAGCGCAAAAGGCTGCCTATTTTAAATTAAAAACAAATCAGTTAGTCTATTTTAGAACAAATGCAATGGATAAGATGCAAAAGACAGATGCCCTTTATTTGTATTTTAATACTTTAAATATTTTAGATGAGTCTGTCCCTAGTAAAAAAAACATCCAAGCTAGAAATACTTTTTTAAGAAATTTTAATTTTAATACGCCGAAGCTTTTGTTTACACCTAATATAAAACAGGTATTGAATGAATATTTTTCTTATTATCCACTTATTGCCGATTCTGTTAGCAATGGCGTAGACTCGGTCATGAAAGGGTTGGATTGCAAAATGAACATGTCTAAATACATTGTAGACTATTTCACCAAATTATTAAAAAACAGGGAAATTGTTAATAATACCGATGTATACAAGACATTTGTTGAGAATTACTTGTTAAATGAAAAATGTAAAGCAATAGATCCTAAGCAAATAACAGTATACAAAGAGGAAATTGCTAATTTGAGTTTATTGAAAATGCAAGATACTTGCATGAATATAATAATGAAAGACACAGTAGGTAAGGATCAAAATTTGCATGAATTTGTAAAAGACTATAATTTCACAGTTATTGTTTTTTATGATCCTACCTGTGAACATTGTAAGGTAGAATTGCCAATAATGGATAGCACTTTAAATTTACTAGAATCAAAGTATAATATTAAAATTGGCCGATTTGCAGTTTGTAATGAACCTAATTTACCTGTCAATTTATGGAAAGATTTTATTGTAAATAATCATTTAAATAATCATTATTTACATGTCAATTTGGGACTAAATAGTGTAATTAGAAAAAGTTATGATGCCTTCACTAATCCTTTATTTTATTTAGTCAATAATAAAGCAATTTTAATGGGTAAAAAAGTGAGTCCTCAGACAGTTAAAAAAATGATTTTGGCCAATTATTTAAAATAGGACTTATGTATAGAATTAAATCTATTGACTCAAATAGGGCAATTAGTAAGGATTAAGTTTCCTAATTTTACAATTGAACAGTCCTTTTAAATTGAACCAATAACTCCATGGAAACCAAAGTAATCATAGCGGACGATCATAGCATTGTAAGGATGGGTTTGAGCTCATTAATCAAACAATATCAAGTTTCTGTAGTGGATGAGGTAGTGAACTGCGCTCAGTTAATGCAACAACTTAAAAATGAGCCTTATACTCATCTCATTTTAGACATCATTTTACCAGATGGTAATTCTATCGAAATTATTGAAAATATCAATAATCTCTATCCTAAGCTATCCATATTAATACATTCAATGCAGCCAATTGAGGTTTATGGTAAAATTCTTAAAAAATACAATATACATTCCTACTTATATAAAGGAGTATCGGAAAATGAGATCAAATATCATGTTGAATCTTTTATTAAATCTGTTCCATTAGCTATGTCTAAGGTCGTAGATAATGAGGTGAATCCTTTTTCCACTTTAGCTGTAAGAGAATTGGAGGTGTTACATTATTTATTAAATGGATACAGGACAAAGGAAATTAGCACCCTTTTAGGTCTTAAAATGAACACGATTTCTACAATAAAAGCAGTTATATTTGATAAAGTAAAGGCGGAGTCATTTACGCATCTTTTACAATTGGCACATGTGCATCAAATCAGTTATTAAAAAGGCATTATTTACATTTTCGCTCCTATTGTTAGGGGCTTCCTCTTTTACACAATTACAATATACTTTTGAACGACTCAATACAGAAAGTGGTTTGCCTACCAATACCATCAAGGGGTTGCAATTTGATGAGAAAACTCGTTTTTTATGGATTGCTACAGAGTCGGGAATTGTTAGGTATAATGGTCATAATGTTCAGAGTTTTGGCGAATTAAAGGAGAAGTCAATTTTAAATGATCGTGTTGTATATTTTTCGAAATCAGAAAATGGTTATTTGTTTGGGAAATTTGTAAATGCTACAAGCTTCACAATTAATTTAAATGACATAGTCATAGGTAGGACTTCATTAGTAAATAACAGTTTAAATGAATTCCTACAGAATAAGTATAATTTAAATTCATATAAATATAAATCTGAAA
>CAIJXU010000058.1 GCA_903824725.1 uncultured Bacteroidota bacterium
AGAAAATATGAAAACTGTAATTCTATGTGGTGGTTTGGGAACTAGATTAAGCGAGGAAACACAAATCAAACCAAAACCAATGGTTGAAGTTGGCTCAAATCCGATACTTTGGCACATAATGAAAATTTATGAACAATTTGGACATAATGATTTTTTGCTTGCACTCGGATATAAAGCAGAATACATTAAAGATTATTTCCTTAATTACCATGCTAGAACTAGTGATTTTAATGTTAACCTTAAAACTGGGAAAGTGGATTTTACCAATCCGACAGCTGAAGATTGGAACGTTAGACTTGTTGATACTGGTATTAACACTTTAACAGGTGGGAGGTTATTGAGATTGAAGGATTACCTAAATGATACATTTATGTTAACTTATGGAGATGGAGTTTCAGATGTTGATATTAACAAACTTCTAGCTTTTCATAAATCTCATGGTAAACTTGCAACAGTTACATCAGTTCGGCCTCCAGCGAGATTTGGTGGAATGGATATAGTTGATGGTGTTGTTAAAAATTTTAAAGAAAAGCCGCAATCAGGTGAAGGTTGGATTAATGGAGGCTTTTTCGTTTTTGAACCTGAAGTTTTTGATTATCTGGAAAACGATAAAACAATCTTGGAACAAGATCCTTTAGAAAATATGACTAAGGATGGGCAATTAATGGCTTATGAACACTCGGGTTATTGGCAATGTATGGATACGATACGTGACCGTGATTCACTTCAAGAATTATGGAAAACTGGAAATGCGCCATGGTATAAATTAAAAATTAGATAAATGATTGAAAATTATTATAAAGGACGTAAGGTTCTTGTTACTGGGAATACTGGTTTTAAGGGAAGTTGGTTAACAATTTGGTTACTAAAAATGGGTGCTGAAGTTATTGGGATTTCTAAGGATATACCAACCTCACCTTCATTATTTGAGGAATTAGACCTTGAGAGTAAAATTAAACATTATTATGCAGATGTGAGAGATCTGGAAAGGGTTAAAAAGATTTTTAATGATGAACTACCAGATTATATATTTCATTTGGCAGCTCAGGCAATTGTTTCAACTTCATATAAAGACCCTGTTGAAACAGTGGCAACGAATGTTATTGGTACAATGAATATTTTGGAAGTGCTAAGGTCATTTACTAAACCATGCGTAGCCATTATGATAACGAGTGATAAATGTTATGATAATATTGAATGGATTTGGGGATATCGAGAAACAGATGCTTTAGGTGGTAAAGATGTATACAGTGGTTCGAAAGGAGCAGCTGAATTAATTATAAAAAGTTACTACCATTCTTTTTTTAAAAATAACCATCCAGTTCGATTGGCAGTTGGTAGGGCTGGCAATGTAATTGGTGGTGGCGATTGGGCAAAAGACCGTATTGTTGTTGATTGTATGCTCGCATGGAAAGAAGATAAAACAGTTGAAATAAGGAGCCCCAAAGCTACTAGACCATGGCAACATGTTTTGGAGCCATTATCTGGATATTTATTACTTGGTGCTAAAACTTTTGATGAACAAAGTTTACATGGTGATACTTTTAATTTTGGGCCAAAAGCTGAACAAAATAGAACCGTGATTGAATTGCTGAGTGATATGAGAAAATTTTGGAGTACAAGTGAATATAGTATTCCTTTTAAAATTACTGCAAACGTTCCTTTTCATGAGGCAGGCTTGCTTAAATTAAATTGTGATAAAGCACTTTTTAACCTAAAGTGGGAATCAAATTTAGAATACCATGAAACAATTCGATTAGTAAGTACATGGTATTATACTTTTTATAAAGAGAGGATAGATATGTATGATTTTACTCTTGCTCAAATTTCTGAGTACGAAAATATTGCTAAAGAAAGAAAACGTACGTGGATAAATCAATAATTTCAGGTGTTTGCTTTACTTCACTCAAAGAAATAAGTGATACAAGAGGATCAGTTTTACATATGATACGTAATGACTCTCCTGAATTTAGTCAGTTTGGCGAATGTTATTTTTCTGAAGTTTTGCCTGGTGTTATTAAGGCATGGAAACTTCATAGCTTACAAACCCAAAACTTAGCATTACCCATTGGAAGAATACAAATTGTACTTTTTGATATGCGAAAATCATCTAGTACCTTCAAAAAGATTGAAATACTTGAAATGGGACGCCCAGATAAGTATTTTCGACTTTTGATTCCACCTGGTATATGTTATGGTTTTAAATGTATAGGTACAGAGAAAGCCCTAATAGTTAATTGTGCAGATATACCATATACGCCAAGCGAAAGTTCGATTTACCCTATAAATAGCAATGAAATTCCTTATAATTGGGATGAAAACATATAATTATGACAAAATATAAAGAAATAATTCGTCTTTCAAAATCATGTATAAGTGAGGCTGAAAAAGCTGCAGTTTCTGGTGTACTGGATAGGGAGCTTCTTGGAATGGGTTCAGAAGTAAAAGAATTTGAAAACCTATTAACTAATTATTTTGGGCGTGAATGTAATTGTGTTGTAAACGGAACTGCCTCAATTCAATTGGCTCTTCAGGCATGCGGTATAGGGGAAGGAGATGAAGTGCTTATTCCTTCACTAACTTATGTAGCCTCGTTTCAAGCAGTAACTGCAACCGGAGCTATCCCAGTTGCTTGTGATATTGACAAAGACTCCCTTATTCTTGACTGGAAAGATGCACAAAAAAAAATTACAAAAAAAACAAAAGCTATTATTCCAGTACATTATACTGGAGGTGTTGGAGACTTAAAAGGAATTTACAATTTTGCTTCTAAAAATAATCTTAGAGTTATCGAAGACGCAGCACATGCATTTGGAACAATTTACGAAGGAGCTCTGATAGGAAGTTTCGGTGATATTGTTTGTTTTAGTTTTGACGGGATTAAAAACATTACTAGTGGTGAAGGTGGCTGTATCGTTTCGAATGATGAAGTTATTAACAGGAAAATAAAAGATTTACGACTTTTAGGTGTACATAATGATACCGAAAAGCGATTTTCAGGGCAACGTAGTTGGGAATTTGATGTTACAATGCAAGGGTGGAGATATCATATGAGTAATATAATGGCGGCTATTGGTATAGAACAATTTAAAAGAAAAGAGTATTTTTTTAACCAAAGAAGAATACTTGCAAAAAAGTATGATAGCATTTTTAATAAAAGTAAAAAAGTATTGACATTAGATAG
>CAIJXU010000059.1 GCA_903824725.1 uncultured Bacteroidota bacterium
CAAAATAAAACTTACCTGTACCTGGAATATCCTACCCGGAACGAATATCTATTCCCCTTCTTGATAAATTCTAAAGTATTGGTACAAAGAAAGGGAGGTAAATTCACATTACCAAATAAAAGTCTACTTTTTTTGTAGACTTATTATTAGATGAATTATTAAACTTTGAAATTTTGCAATTAAAGATTAATTTGCTAATAGCTAGCTTGCTATTCATTTCTATCCCGTATACAATGATGCAATTTATAGGTCATTTCCACCCCGTTATTGTACATATGCCTATAGGCATCATGCTTCTAGGGGGTTTTCTACTATTTTACCAAGGCCCCCAATTAAACAAATTTGATAAAGTTATTTCCTTGGCTTTCTTAGTGGGAAGTATTAGTGCCACTTTAGCCTGTTTCACTGGATGGCTATTAGCTCAATCAGGCGAGTTCGACAGCGTATTAATACAAAAACATCAATGGGTAGGTATCGCCACTGCTGCAATTGGATGGACGATTTATTTTAATAAATATAAAAAAGTTTTAGCCATTAGCTTGGTGGTGTTAATAATAATAACGGGGCATTTGGGGACTACTTTAACACATGGCGAAAACTATTTATTTAGTTCAAATAAAGAAGAAAATATTGAACAAATAAATATTATAGTAGCAAAAAAAAATGAAACAGTTTTAAAAAGTAAGGATTCCATTAAAATAGTAAGTTATAATGTATACAAAGAAGAGATAAAACCCATCTTACAAGTACGATGTTATAATTGTCACGGCCCTTTAAAACAAAAAGGTGGCCTTCGCTTAGACAGTGAATCATTTATAAAAAAAGGCGGCAAAGAGGATATTGTATTGGTAGTGAACAACCCGCTAAAAAGTAAAATGTACACTAATTTAGTTTTACCAATGGAGGATGACAAACATATGCCTCCAAAGGGTAAACATCAACTTACTAACCAAGAAATTACGACCATTAAGCAATGGATTGCAAATGGAGCTTCTTTTGAAGACAAAATAGATACTATAACAAATAGTCTAAAAGAATCTACAGCAGATTCTGTGCATTTAATGGAAATAAATAAAGTCAAAGCGGTTGGTACTAAATTACTATCTGTCGTAAAAGAAAATATGCCAATTGCAATTAATAATGCAACCATAGAGTTGTTTAAGAATAAAAATATAATATTAACCAGTTTGGGGGAAGGATCTAACTTTATCGTTGCTAACTTTATAAATGCAGTGCCTTTCAATAGTGAGGACATAGCTGATTTAAAATTAATTAAAAATCAATTATCTGTATTAAAACTTTCTAATTTACCCATAAAAGACAGTGACATTAAAATCATCAGTAATTTTAAAAATATCACCAGACTAAATCTAGAAAACACAGCCATTACTGACGAATCAATTACCTACCTATATCAATTGCCTAAATTAGAGCAACTTAACTTATACGGAACCAATATTACAGATGAAAGTTTAAAACAATTGTCGATGTATAAAAATTTATCCGTACTTTATTTTTGGAAAACAAAGGTGACCAAAGCGGGCATTGAAAATTTTGTAAAAATAAAGCCAAATGTAAAAATTGAAATGGGCGATTTTAAATTTCAAAAAAAATGAAAAAGTATTATTTAATAATAGGTTTTATTATTTTTCTGTTTGCATTTAATGCAAGCTCAAAACTACCGGAAGAGGTCGCGGCCGCTTATAAAGAATTACCAACCATCATCGATTATAATGAGCATGTAAAACCAATTTTATCAGATAAATGCTACGCTTGTCATGGCCCTGATATTACAAAGCAAAAAGCAGGTCTTAGATTAGATATTGCCGATTCAGCCTATGCTCCATTAAAAGAAAGCCCAGGCAAAGTGGCAATTTTCCCTGGCAACTTAAATAAAAGTGAATTATTCCATCGTATTATATCTAAGGATCCAGAATACATGATGCCAATGCCAAAGTCTCACTTAAGTTTAAGTGCAAAGGAAAAAGCGATACTTATTAAATGGATAGAAAATGGTGCCGTATATAAGCCTCATTGGGCATTTGTAGCCCCTATAAAAAAGTCTATCCCAATGATTTTTAACTTAAATGTAAATAACCCAATAGATAATTTTGTTTTTAGTAAAATACAACAAGAAGGACTTCAACCCTCCCCCGCTGCGTCAAGAGAAATATTATTAAGAAGAGCTTCATTGGACTTAACTGGACTACCCCCTACTATAGAGGAATTGGATAAGTTTTTAAATGATAAAAGTGCCAATGCATATGAAAAACAAGTGGATAGGTTAATGAGCTCTCCACATTATGGAGAAAAAATGGCAACACAGTGGCTTGACCTAGCTCGTTTTGCAGACTCTTACGGCTATACGGTTGATCGAACAAGAGACATGTCCGTTTATAGAGATTGGGTGATTCAATCATTTAATGAAAATTTATCTTACAAAAATTTTATAGAATATCAATTGGCTGGCGATTTAATGTCCTCCCCAACTAAGGAAATGATTATTGCCACCGCTTTTAATAGGAACCATCCACAAAATATGGAAGGAGGGATTATAGAATCAGAGTTCCAAACTGAATATGTAATGGACCGCACCAATACCTTTGGGGAAGCTTTTTTATCTATTTCTGTGGGATGCGCAAGATGTCATGATCATAAATACGACCCTGTTTCCCAAGAAAACTATTACCAACTATATAGCTTTTTTAATAATGTGAAAGAAGCGGGTCAAATTTCCTGGAACGACGATATGCCCACCCCTACTTTATTATTACCAACAAAAGATGAAGAGAAAACTATACAATATATTAAGGCTAAAATAAATGAAAAGGAGAACCAGTTAAAAGAAGTATCAAAAAGCACTCGAATGGACTTTTTAAATTGGGTGGACGAAGAAAAATATAAAACCATTGAGCAGGATGGCCTATCCAAATCTTTTCTACAGGCATATTTTACATTCGAAGATTCATTAAATAATAGTGTCTCCGATACCAATCATGCTATAATGAGGCAGGATTGGGAAACTAAAATCGAGAAGCCCTTATTAGAAAAAAATAGTAATGGGCAACACCTAAAATTAAATGGGGATGTTTATTTAGATTTAAAAAATATTGGAATTTTTAGAAAATCAGACCCTTTTACAATTGGCGTTTGGCTATCAATTCCAAAAGATATGAAAGAAGGTGTTATTTTTCACAAAAGCAATGCAGAAAGATTATATAATTTTAAAGGATACAATGTGTCGATGAATAACAACAGACTTGAAATGACCATGGCACACACTGCACCCTCCAATGCCATTACCAAAATGGCCTTGACGGATGTCCCCCGAAATAAATGGATTCAGTTAACCATGACCTACGATGGTAGTTCGGAAGCCAAAGGATTAAATTTATTTATAGATGGCGCCCCATTGGCTATGGAAACTGTGATTGATCAATTATATAAAGACATCGTATTTTTTAACAAAGAGGAGCCTGCCTTACAATTTGGCGCGTGGTATCGTGGCCTTGGTTTTAAAGATGGAAAAATAGATGAGATTAGTGTTTACAATAGAGTATTAACTACTTTTGAAATTAAAGTTTTAGCTAAAAAAGCCAATTGGGGTGAAGTTATTCAAAAGTCAAGAAAACAATTGACCAAAGAGGATCTTGAAATTTTGAAAGAATATTATACCTCAGCCATTGATTCCCAAATTATAGAAGCCAGAACTGCACTTCAATTAGAGAGAAAAATATTTTCAGACTCTACTGAAAACATAAAAGAATTAATGGTCATGCAGGAAATGGCCAAGCCAAAGAAAACTTATTTATTAAGCAGGGGGCAATACGATGCGCCATCAAAGGAAGTATTTCCCAATACACCAGAAAGAATATTTCCATTCCCTACCCATTTACCAAAGAATAGATATGGTTTAGCGCAATGGCTTACCGATGAACGCAACCCACTAACGGCAAGAGTAGCGGTGAATCATTTATGGCAAAATTTCTTTGGTAATGGTATTGTAAAGACTGCAGAAGATTTTGGAAATCAAGGTGAAATGCCAAGTCATTTAGATTTATTGGATTGGCTGGCTCTTGAGTTTAAAGAAAATGGGTGGAACGTAAAAAAATTGAATAAGTTAATAGTGATGTCTGCTACCTATCAACAAGATTCTAAAGCAAGTTTGATAGCCAAAGAAAAAGATCCCGAAAATAAAATGCTAGCAAGAGGTCCAGCCAATAGATTGACTTCGGAAATGATTCGTGATAATGCCTTAACGGCTTGTGGCATACTAAATAAAAAAATTGGAGGGAAAAGTTTTTACCCCTATCAGCCAGAAGGATTGTGGGAGATTAATAATACCAACTATGTTCAGGACAGTACAGATGAAATTTATAGAAGAAGTTTATACATCGTTCTTAAAAGAACAGTGCCTAATCCCACGCTTGCTAATTTCGATGGTCCTTCAAGAGCCTCCTGTGTGGTAAGAAGACAATCCACCAATACGCCTTTGCAAGCCCTAGTTACTTTAAATGACCCTACTTTTATCGAAGCTGCTAAAATAATGGGGGAAGAAATGAGCAAGCAACCAAATAGTCAAAGTGCCATCAATGATGTATACAGAAAATTGACAGGAATATCACCCACCTCAAAAGAAATTGCATTACTTACCGCTTTACAACAAAACGAATACAATAAATTTAAATCCAACCCAAGTAAAATTAAAGGGTGGTTAAATACAGGCTTATATAAAATAAATAAAAAATTAGACCCCTCATTGGTGGCAGCAAATACCGTGGTAGCAAGTACCATTTTAAATTCAGACGCCACAATAACAAAAAGATAATAGTATGGGACACGATCCAGATTTTAAAATACAGCATCCCGATTTTGAGCAGTTGAATAAAAGATTAGAAAGAAGGGATTTCTTAAAAAAAACTGCAGGTGGTTTAGGTGCTCTGGCATTAGGTACTTTATTAAGTGGCAGTATTTCTAGCAAAACCTTTGAACAACAAATTTTAGACGCCTTACCCACCATAGCTCCTAAAGCAAAAAGAGTGCTTTACTTATTTATGAGTGGGGGTCCTTCCCAATTTGAAACATTTGATTATAAACCGATGCTAAGTTCGATGCTAGGAAAAGGACTTCCAGAATCGGTAAGAAATGGACAAAGACTCACAGGAATGAGTGCTAATCAATCCATATTACCCATTGCACCATCTTTTTGTGACTTTAAGCAATATGGAAAAAGTAAAACCTGGGTAAGCGATCTATTACCTTATACCGCAGAAGTGGTAGATGAATTGTGCATCATTAAATCCATGTATACCGAACAAATTAATCACGACCCGGCGCTTACATTTTTTCAAACAGGGCATCAGCTTCCTGGTCGACCATCGATTGGTTCATGGTTGAGTTATGGTTTAGGTTCTGAAAATAAAAATTTGCCTGCTTTTATAGTGTTGGTTTCAAAAAATGCCTCAAGAGACCAGCCATTGTATGCAAGATTATGGGGCAATGGATTTTTACCATCACAACACCAAGGGGTGCAATTTAGATCAGGCAATGACCCGGTTTTATTTTTAAACAACCCCGAAGGATACGATGGAAAAGATAGAAAAGAAATGCTCAGTTATTTAAACAAGTTAAATGAGATGCAAAATGATATTTGGGGAGATCCGGAAGTAGAGGCAAGAATGTCACAATACGAATTGGCTTTTAGAATGCAAACTTCAGTGCCTGACGTGATGGACACTTCCAATGAAACAGACGAAGTATTTGAATTGTATGGACCGGAAAGTAGAGATAAAGGCACTTATGCAGCCAATTGTATTTTGGCTAGAAAATTATTAGAAAAAGATGTTCGTTTTGTTCAATTGTATCACCAAGGTTGGGATCATCATGGATCCTTGCCACAAGGTATGAAGCAACAATGCAAACAAACCGATCAACCCACCGCTGCATTAATTATGGACTTAAAAAGAAGAGGCATGCTAGAAGATACTTTAGTTATTTGGGGAGGTGAATTTGGAAGGACTGTTTATTCCCAAGGTAAATTAGAAAAAGACAATTATGGCAGAGACCACCATCCTCGTTGCTTTACCATGTGGATGGCAGGCGCTGGTGTAAAACCAGGCATGTCTTATGGCGCAACTGATGACTATAGTTATAATATTATAAAAAATCCAGTTCATGTTCATGATTTTCAAGCAACCCTATTGCATATTATGGGATTAAATCATGAAAACTTGGTATACAAATATCAAGGAAGGCGATTCCGATTAACGGATGTGTCTGGAAAAATAATTAAAGAAATATTATCATAGGATTCAACCTTTGATAACTTTAACTAATAGTGGTTCTTTTTTAAATAAATTTCTTATTCTA
This sequence comes from uncultured Bacteroidota bacterium, assembly GCA_903824725.1. Classification (GTDB taxonomy): domain Bacteria; phylum Bacteroidota; class Bacteroidia; order Chitinophagales; family Chitinophagaceae; genus Sediminibacterium. Next base: position 6,370 of record CAIJXU010000059.1, read on the forward strand.
TATATTTAACCACACGGGCAAGCTTTCCATTGGCATTCGTACCCTCTAAAACTATTTGTAATTTTTTACTAATATCATTATTGTAAAATTCTAATCTTATCCTAGGATTACGTTTATTAGTTAGAACATAAGGATTCCAATACAATGTGGTTCGTTGATCTACTTCAAAATTTTCAGTTGGTTTCTCATAATCTGGATTAAAAAATTCCTTAAATACAGAATAACCTCCTAAAACTTTATATTCCAATCCTTCGCTTTTTATATTTTTTCCTTTGGTGCTAGTACCCCGCTTTGTATAAATAGCAATGGCTCCACCACTACCACCTCCCGCAGAGCCAAAAAATGGAGGCCTAATGGCTTTGATATAAGCTATATCAGCTATGGATATATTTTGTACCGATTCTAATGGTGTGTTCAATTCATTAACAAAGAAATCAGTTTTATTACCTCTCCAAGTGGCAGAAGCCTGAGAGCCAAAAGCATTAATAGTCAATCCTGGCACTTTTGATTGTAGAAAGGTCAATACACTAATTGAGCCAAGTGCATATGGATCGGTCGATAAATCAAAAGAAGTACCATCTCCTCCAGAGAAAAAGCCAGTAGCATATTTTTCATCCAGCAGCTGTATTGGAGACTTCACTTTAGACTTTACTACCAC
>CAIJXU010000060.1 GCA_903824725.1 uncultured Bacteroidota bacterium
AAAAGTACAATTGACTGGAAACAAATTCCACGATAAATTATACTTAAACTATTCTGGTTACCCAGGTGGTAAGAAGGAAGAAGCTGCAGAAGATTTAATCAAGCGTCGTCCAGAAGTAATTATGGAAAGAGCGGTAAAAGGGATGTTACCTAAAAATCGTTTAGGACGTAAGATGGTTAAGAAATTGTTTGTATATGCTGGTGACAAACACCCACATACTGCACAACAACCTAAAGAATTTAAATTTTAATTAATTCCAAATATAAATAAATGGAAAAGCAAACAAATGCAGTTGGTCGTCGTAAGGAAGCAGTAACACGCGTCTTTGTTAGTAAGGGTAGTGGTAAAATTACCGTGAATGACAAAGATTATAAAGCTTACTTCCCATTAGTGTATTTACAAAATCAAGTTGAAGCGCCTTTAAAAACAACTGACTTGATGGGTAAATATGACATCGTCATTAACGCACAAGGTGGTGGTTTAAAAGGACAAGCCGAAGCAGCCAAATTAGGTATTGCTCGTGTATTAATTGAATTGAATCCTGAATTACGTCCTTCGTTAAAAGCGGCTGGACAATTAACGCGTGACCCTCGTAGTGTTGAGCGTAAGAAATTCGGTCATAAGAAAGCTCGTAGAAGCTTCCAGTTCAGTAAACGTTAATCCAAAGATTTATTACTTATTAATTCATTACAACAAATTATACAAATGGAAAATAACACTTCACTACAACAGCAATTACTGGAGGCCGGCGTACACTTTGGTCACCTTAAGAAGAAGTGGAACCCTAAAATGTTACCTTATATTTTCGCTGAGAAAAAAGGGATACACATTATCGATTTAAATAAAACAGTCGATCATTTACAACAAACAGCAGCTGCTTTAAAGCAAATTGCTAAGAGTGGTAAAAAGATCATGTTTGTTGCTACTAAAAAGCAAGCAAAAGAAATCGTTAGTGAGTGTGCTAAAAAAGTAAACATGCCTTATGCTACAGAGCGTTGGTTAGGTGGTATGTTAACTAACTTCAATACTGTTCGTAAGAGCGTTAAAAAAATGCAAAGCATTGAAAAAATGTTGAGCGACGGTAGTGCTGAAAGTTTAACAAAAAAAGAGCGTTTAACTTTAGGTCGCGATAAAGATAAAATGGAAAAAGTATTAGGTGGTATCGCTCAATTGGGCCGTCTACCAGCTGCTTTATTCTTAGTTGATATCGGACATGAGCACATTGCTTTAGCGGAAGCAAAGCGTTTAGGAATTCAAACTTTTGGAATGGTGGATACCAACTGTGATCCAAACAAAGTTGATTTTTCTATTCCTGCTAATGATGATGCAACAAAATCAATTGCTATTATTACCAACTATATCACTGCTGCTATTGCAGAAGGTTTAGCAGAGCGTCAAGCATCTAAGGATGATGAAAGCAATGAATCTGAAGAAGGCAACAACGAAAACGAAGCAAAAGCAAAACGCATGGAAGCTGAGGCTAACGCCGAAGGTGGAAGAGGTAAGCGTGGTGCAGGAGCTGCTCCAACAGCGCCAGGCGCACCTAAGCGTCGTATTCAAAGTACGCGTCGCCCAGCAGGTAAATAAATAATTATCCAATTGGGTTATTGGTGTCCTTGGGATACTAATGACCCAATTGTTTTATTCGATAACATTTTGTTATCAAAATTATTCACACACTTATTTAAAAATATAATTTATGAGTACAATAACAGCTACTGAAATTAATAAGTTGCGTCAAGCAACAGGTGCTGGTATGATGGATTGCAGAAAAGCATTAACAGAAACCAATGGTGATTTTGAAGCAGCGATAGATTGGTTACGTAAGCAAGGTCAAAAAGTGGCTGCTAAGCGTAGCGATCGTGAAGCGAAGGAAGGAGTGATCATTGCACAAACTTCTGCTGATCATAAAACAGGTTTTGTAGTTTGTATTTCTTGTGAAACGGATTTCGTTTCAAAGAATGCAGAGTTTGTAGCATTTGCACAAAGCATTGCTGATGCAGCAGTAGCGCATAATGTAAAATCAGCTGCAGAATTAAATGAAGTAAGCGTGAATGGCACTAAAGTGTCTGACATGATTAACGATAAATTAGCTTCTATTGGAGAAAAAATTGGTGTCGCTAAATTCGAAAGAGTAGACGCACCTTTTGTAGCTTCTTATATACATGGCTCTTACCGTATGGGTGTTTTAGTAGGATTAACTGCTGAAGCAGCTGAAGTTGGTAAGGATTTGGCAATGCAAATTGCAGCGATGAATCCAGTAGCGGTAGATCCTGAATCAGTTCCTGCTGAAACAGTAAGTCGTGAACGTGCGATCATTATTGATACGATGAAGGAAGATCCAAAGATGGCTGGAAAACCAGAGGAGATGATTGCTAAAATTGCCGAAGGTAAAATCAACGCTTTCTTTAAGGAGCAAACCTTATTAGCACAAGCTTTTGTAAAAGATGGCTCTAAAACAGTAGGTGACCATGTTAAATCAGTGGATGCTGCTTTAAAAGTGACTGAATTTAAGCGTGTGGCCTTAGGATGATCCCAAGGGCAGCAATGCTTGGTTCAAAAAATACAAATGATACAAATTCCCAGGGGGGAATGAACATAAGATTAAAATCAATTAGGGTTTCGAGCAATCGAGACCCTTTTTTGTTGGTCCAAAATTCTTATCTTGCAAGTACTAAATATTCAACTACTATGCTGCCAAAATACAAACGCGTATTATTAAAATTATCTGGGGAAGCATTATTAGGGGATCAAAGAAACGGTGATCCTTTTGATCCAAAAATCATTGAGCAATATGCCAATGAAATCAAACAAGTATCTGACTTAGGGGTTCAAATTGCCATTGTGATTGGTGGAGGTAATATCTATCGTGGCATGAATGAAGCAGATAGTGGTATTGAACGTGCGCATGGTGATTATATGGGTATGTTGGCTACGATGATTAATGCGATGGCCATTCAAGCCATGTTAGAAAAAATTGGCGTGTATACAAGATTACAATCGGCTATTAATATGGAACAAGTGGCGGAACCTTACATTCGTAGAAAGGCATTGCGTCATCTAGAAAAAGGACGTGTTGTAATTTTTGGTGCAGGTACGGGTAATCCATATTTTACAACAGATACTGCAGGATCCTTAAGGGCTATTGAAATGAAAGCAGATGTGATTTTAAAAGGCACTAGAGTAGATGGCGTTTACGATAGTGATCCAGAAAAAAATCCAGCTGCGGTTAAGTTTAATAAAATCAGTTTCCAAGATTGTATTTCAAAAAATTTGAAAGTGATGGATATGACTGCCTTTACTTTATGCATGGAAAATAAATTACCTATCATTGTTTTTGATATGAATCAACCAGGTAATTTATTAAGGGTCGTGCAAGGTGCAGAGGTAGGTACATTGGTGGGTTAATGTTGCTTAAAATAAGTAAACCACTTGTGTAATTTATTTTTTATTAATGAGATGCGTTGTTAATTTTATAATATGCAAAAATTAGGAAGGGTTTATACATTTTTGGTGTTTACTTTTTTATTAGTTGGCGCAACAAATGCACAAACTACATTAAGTTTAAATCAAGCAGTTCAAACGGCACTTAAAAACAGTTACGACATTCAATTGGTTGAAAATACTGTTGCTATTGCTAAAAACAATAATAATATAGGAGTGGCGGGCGCCTTGCCCACGGTGACCAGTACGGTCAACAACAATAAATCTTTAAGTACGATAGAGCAAAAATTTGCCGATCCTACTCGTAATACTACAAAGACAGGGGTAGATGGTAATACTTTAACAGCGGGCTTAACCGCATCTGTTATTATTTTTAATGGCTATCGTATCATGACAACCAAGGATAGGTTAGCTACAATCGAAAAACAAAGTGAGCAACAATTGCAAACTCAGTTAGCCAATACAACGGCAACGGTCATGCAACAATATTACAATATCATTCGTCAACAAGCTTATCTTAAAACCATCGAAAAATCAATTGAAGCGTCAAAGCAAAGATTAGACATTGTTGAAACGCGTCAAAAAATTGGAGTGGCCAATCAAGCAGATTATTTACAGTCAAATTTAGATTTGAATGCGTTAATACAAGGCAAACAAAATCAATTATTGATTATTGATCAAGCCAAGGCAGATTTATTAAATACAATGGTATTACCTACTACTACTTCTATTACCATTCAAGAAGATATTAAAGTGGATAGTAAAATAAGTTTATCCGAAGTAGAATCTAAAATAAAAGCCAATCCTATATTACAATCAGCCGAACAATTAATTAATATCAATCAGTTTATTGAAAAGGAAACAAAAGCTTTAATGTATCCTACATTACGGGCTAGTACTGGTTATAATGTAACAAGTAGTAGTTCGGCCGCTGGCTTTAGTTTATTAAATGAAAGCTATGGTCCTTTTTTAGGCCTCAACTTAAGTATTCCTTTATATGGAGGAGGTGCTGCTAAGCATGGTTTAAAAACTGCAAAATTAAATACCAATAACGCGCGACTACAATATAAAAATGCAGAACTAGATTTATCAACCGAGTTGTACAAAACTTATCAATCCTATCAAAACAATCTTCAACAAATTCCTACCGAGTCTGATAATTTTAAAATGTCCCAATCTTTATTGGAATTAGTCATGCAAAAATTTCAGTTAGGACAGGCGACCATGGTAGATGTAAAGCAGGCACAGCAAAGTTTTGAAAATGCAGGATTTAGATTAGTGAGCTTACGCTTTAATGCAAAAATTGCTGAAATTGAATTGAAGCGTTTATCTAATCAATTGACTTTTTAAATTTTAATATGCAATCAAAGCTACCTAATATCGGCACTAGTATTTTTACAGTAATGAGCCAATTAGCAGCTCAACACAATGCCATTAATTTAGGACAAGGCTTTCCCGATTTTCCTATGAGTCCCGAACTCATCGAATGTGTTAACCAGGCTATGAAAGCGGGGGGCAATCAATATGCACATACCAATGGCGTTCCACTTTTAAGAGAACGACTTGCGGAAAAAATAAAGTTTTTATATAATGTAGACATCAATCCTGAAACCAATATTACGATTACACCAGGAGGAACCTACTCTATTTTTTGTGCTTTTTCTACCATCATACAACCAGGCGACGAAGTCATTATATTCGAACCTGCGTATGATAGTTATATCCCTAATATTGTTTTTAATGGGGGAGTGGTGGTGCCTATTGAATTAGAATTTCCAGAATACAGTATCCCTTGGGATAAATTAAGGGCTGCGATTACACCTAAAACAAAAGCCATTTTAGTAAACACGCCACAAAACCCAACGGGAGTGGTATTTACCAAAGAGGATATTTTACAATTACAAGAAATTGTTCTTTCTAATAATTTATATTTAATAAGTGATGAAGTATATGAGCATTTGATATACGATAATAAGCAACATGAAACGGTAATGAAATATCCGGACTTGTTTGCGCGTACTTTTGTTTGCTTTTCATTTGGAAAAACTTATCACTGTACGGGTTGGAAATTAGGCTATTGTATTGCTCCCGAAAACTTAATGAAGGAATATCGTAAAGTACATCAATTTAATGCTTTTGGTTGCGATACACCCAAGCAGATAGCGATTGCAGAATACATGACGAATAAGGAAGCATATTTATCTATAGGTGCGATGTATCAACAAAAAAGGGATTATCTGCGTGGCTTATTAGATAGTACAAAATTTGTTCGCTTACCTTCTTCAGGTTCTTATTTTGAAAGCTATCGTTATGATACCATCTCCAATGAGCCCGATAAAGTATTTGCTGAAAGGTTAGTAAAAGAATTTGGTATTGCTATAGTACCTATGTCAGCTTTTTATCAAAAAGCAACCGATCATAAAGTAATTCGATTGTGCTTTGCTAAAACCAAGGAAACATTAGACGCTGCCGCGGCTTGTTTGCAAAAGGTTCATTAACTTTAATACCTACTCTTAATATTTATTTTGGAATGCAAGATATTCGTGTGTCCTTTCAACAATGTTTTAATAGGGATGCTACACTCGTAGTACAATCTCCAGGCCGTATTAATTTAATAGGAGAACATACCGATTACAATCATGGTTTTGTATTACCAGCCGCTATTGATAAATGTGTTGAAGTAGCGGTGGCCAAAAGAACGGATGGCACCATACATATGCATGCGCTCGATTTAAACGAATTGGTTATTTTGAAAGCGATTGCACTACAACCACATCCAACTACTTGGGTCAACTATATTATTGGAGTGGTAGTGCAAGCGCAAAAGTATTTAGCAAGTGCATCTCATGAACTAAATAATGGATTTGATATTTGTTTACAAGGCAATATTCCCATTGGGGCGGGCTTGTCAAGCTCAGCTGCTGTTGAATGTGCTGTACTATTTGCATTAAATGAAATGTATGCATTGCGTTTAACTAAAATGCAGATGGCATTAATGACACAGCAATCGGAACATGAATTTGCGGGGGTGAAATGTGGCATCATGGATATGTATGCAAGTTTACATGGAAAAAAAGATCAGGTCATGTTATTGGATTGTGCAAATTTAGAATCTAGCTATTATCCACTTGTATTACAAGGCTATCAAATTGTTTTATTTGATACTCAAATCAAACACGAATTAGCATCAACAGAGTATAATACGCGCCGATTAGAATGTGAAAAAGGAATTCAACTTATACAACAAAAATATCCTGCAGTAAAAACATTTCGTGATGTAAGTGCAACACAAGTAGCAGAATGCTTACAAAATAATGCATCCTTAGAGGGGACCAAGGTATACGAGCGATGTAAATATGTTGTTGACGAAATACAAAGGGTACAATTAGCGGTTAAGGATTTATTAGCTGGAGATATTGCTGCTTTTGGTCAAAAAATGTTTGCTACCCATCAAGGACTATCTGAATTATATGATGTCAGTTGCCCTGAATTAGATATTTTAGTGAATGCAGTTACCGGCAACCCCCATGTTGTAGGGGCTCGAATGATGGGAGGTGGTTTTGGCGGATGTACTATTAATATTATAAAAGAAACAGAAGTAGATCACATTATTAATACAGTTTCGACCCTATATAATCAAAAAACGAAACGCCAATTAAAGGTATATCCTGTACAAATTGAGCAAGGAACTCATATAAAATAATTATATTACAGAGGAACATTTTAAAATAATTTAAAAATGATGCTTAAAAAATTAATGACAGGGATTTTTATAATCCTTTTGTTTTCAATTGTAAACCTCGCATGTACTTTTAATCATTCAAATTCGTCTACTATGAATGCGATCGCAAAGCTTACCAAAGCGCCCTTTGGCAGCATTGAAGGGCAGGAGATTACCCAATATACCTTAACCAATGTCAATGGAATGCAATTAGGTATTATTAATTATGGAGGGGCACTAACAAAAATCATCACAAAAGCAAAAGACAGTAGTTGGGGAGATGTATTAACTGGATTTGATTCATTGAGTGGTTTTACGCAAAAAGCAAACCCTTATTTTGGAGCCATCATAGGACGATATGCAAATCGTATTGCCAAGGGTAAATATAAAGTGGATGGGATTGAATACCATGCGGCACTTAATAATAATGGGCAATCTTTACATGGTGGTTTAAAAGGTTTTGATAAAGTGGTATGGACTGCAACACCATTAGCAGGGGACAGTAGCCTTCAATTAAATTATATAAGTAAAGATGGAGAGGAAGGATACCCTGGTAATTTAAAAATACAAGTGGTGTATACCTTAACTGCAAATAATAGTATTAAAATTGAATATACTGCTACTACCGATAAAACCACAGTGATTAATTTAACCAATCATTCCTATTTTAATTTATCTGCAGGTAAGTCGCCTACCATTTATGATCATATCTTACAAATGAATGCCAATCAATATACACCAGTAGATACTGTATTAATTCCTACAGGCGAAATATTGGACGTGAAGGGAACGCCAATGGATTTTACACAACCCAAACGCATTGGAGATGATATAGATAAAGTACAAGGAGGATACGATCACAATTGGATATTGAACAAAGCAGCAGGATTACAAGAAGTGACCAATGTGTATGATCCTTTAAGTGGAAGGGTATTAACCGTAGCAACAACCGAACCAGGATTACAATTTTATTCAGGAAACTTTTTAGATGGTAGTTTAACCCATACCAAAAATGGAATTAATTATATCAAGCATGGTGCATTAACATTAGAAACACAACATTATCCAGATGCACCCAATCAATCTAAATTTCAAAGTACCATTTTAAAGCCAGGTGAGGTGTACACTCAAACCACGGTATATACTTTTTCAACAAAATAATAAATCAAAACAAACGGTCCAATATGAATTATCAATTAAGCACTTTAGATTTTGTCGTATTTCTAGTATACTTTGTTTTAATATTATCTTATGGATATTATATCTATAAAAAAAGGCAGACAAAAGAACATGATTCCAAAGCCTTTTTTTTAGCCGAAGGTTCCTTAACATGGTGGGCAATTGGCGCATCGCTTATTGCATCTAATATTTCGGCCGAACAATTTATTGGCATGAGTGGGAATGGATTTTTTGTAGGTATTGCGGTATCTGCTTATGAATGGATTGCAGCATTAGGTCTTATTGTTATTGCCGTATGGTTTATGCCCATCTATTTAAAAAATAAAATTTACACGATGCCTCAATTTTTACAAGTGAGGTATAACGAGACGGTTTCATTGATCATGGCCGTTTTTTGGTTGTTCTTATATGTGTTTGTAAATCTTACTTCTATTTTATACTTAGGATCTATTGCAATTAATGGTTTATTACCTGGACAAAATCACTTGCATGAAATCATGGTTTGTTTAGCCATTTTTGCAGTGTTTATTACTTTGGGAGGTATGAAAGTGATTGGATATACAGATGTGATTCAAGTAACGGTATTAATTATAGGAGGACTTGCTACCACTTATATGGCATTGTCCATGGTGAGTGAAAAATTTGGAATGGGTGGTGGTATACTTTCTGGCTTTACTACTTTAATGCAACAAGCACCCGATCACTTTCATATGGTGATGGATAAGCCTACACAATCGTCTTCGCAAGAATATATTGATAAGTATATGATCTTACCGGGCATTGCGATGTATGCTGCAGGTCAATGGATTTTGAATATCAATTATTGGGGATGTAATCAGTATATCACGCAACGTGCTTTGGGGGCAAATTTACCCACTGCGCGTAAGGGTATTTTATTTGCTGCCTTATTAAAATTATTAATGCCAGTCATTGTAATGTTACCTGGAATTGCCGCTTATGTCCTTCATAAAAATGGCCATCTAAATCATTTAGTAGGCGGTATGGATGGCGCATACTCGGCGGTGTTGGCCTTTTTACCTTCCGGATTTAAAGGTTTATCATTAGCTGCTTTAACAGCTGCTATTGTTGCATCCTTAGCAGGAAAATCAAATAGCATTAGTACCATTTTTACATTAGATATTTATAAAAAATATTTTGCTACCGAAGCCAGTGAGGAAAAATTAGTTAAGATAGGTAGATGGGTTGTGGTATGTGCCATGTTTATTAGTGTGGTATTTACATGGGACGATATATTAGGTATTGGTGGCGCAGGTGGATTTACTTTTATTCAAAAGTATACCGGCTTTATTAGCCCAGGCGTTTTGGTGGTATTTGTATTAGGTATGTTTTGGAAGCGTACCACAGGAACAGCTGCCGTAGTGGGCATTTTAGCTGGATTTATATTGTCTTTATTTTATAATGAATTTGCACCAATGGTTTTTGGTAATGAAACATTTTATTACACTGCCTATCCTAATGCACAAGGGGTTTATAAAATTCCTTTTTTAGTGGCGATGGGTATTGCAGGTATTATTACCGCCATGCTCATGGTAGCGATTACTTTGTTGGGACCAAAAATTAATCCAAAAGCATTTGATATTGATAAGTCTATGTTTAAAGTAGATAAAACAACTTTAATATTAATTGTCTCTATCTTAATGATTTTATCAGCCTTGTATATTAAGTTTTGGTAAGATAAAATTGGAGTCATATAAAAAAGCCGTCCTAGTTCATTAGGGCGGCTTTTTTTATTTCAACTACTTAAATCATTAATACCATGATTCATTGATGGTCGTATCGCCACCAGCATTGTTATTTTGATTTCTTCTCTTTACATTTCTCTTATGAATATAAGCAGTCACGAACATCAATGGTAAAAAGATAAAAGTGAATGGAGGTATACCCAACATACTAATCCACTTACCACCAAAGTGACGACGCATTGGACGGCGTAAGCGTTCTGCAATTAAATACATTGCAGGCACAATAAACAAAGTCATAAAGAATGCAAATATCAAACCAAAAATTAAAGTCCAGCTGAGTGGTTTCCAGAAGGAAACGCTATCTCCACCAAAAAAGATATGAGGATTCATTTCACTGAATAAGCTAACAAAGTTGATATTGAAACCAATGGCTATTGGGATAAATCCAAGTATAGCGGCAAGAGCTGTAAGCATAACAGGAATAATTCTGGTTTTACCTGCTTGCACGACTGCTTCTTTTGTTTTCATACCACGGGCTCTTAATACATCTGTAAACTCAATGATTAAGATACCATTTTTAACCACGATTCCAGCCAATCCAACAATACCCAAACCCGTCATCACTCCCGATATTTTCATACCAAATATAGAAAAGCCTAATAATACACCAATGATACTAAATAGGATCTCGGTTAAAATGATCACTGATTTAGAAATGGAATTAAATTGTAACACCAAAGTGAAAAGAATGAGCATAAGAGCAATGATCAATGCTTTTCCTAAAAATGCAACTGTTTCTAATTGTTGTTGATTTTCACCAGTTTGATTAATTGTAACGCCTTCTTGAACTCCATTAAAATTACTAATGTATTGAGAGATGACCGCATTCACTGAAGTTGGATTAAAACCTTGCGCTAATAATACATTAGAACTTAATTGAATTAATCTTTTTTGATCTTTACGTCTCACACTACCTAAAGTATTGGTTGGTTCCACTTTCACCAATGAGCTAATAGGAATATTTTTAACCATACCTCCTGCAGCCATATCTCTAAAGGACAAACGCATATTAAGTAAATCCACTAAATTTTTTCGTTGTAAAGTTTCATTACGTAATTGAATCTTGTATTCGTCTTTGCCGTCTTTAATTTTAGAAACTTCCTTACCAAATAAGGCCGTACGAATTTGCATACCTACTTGAGCCGATGAAACACCTGCAATTAATGCACGGTCTCTATCAATGGTTAAGGTTAATTCAGGATTTTGTAAATCCACATCCATCTTCAATTCCTCCACACCAGGCACCTGAATTGAATCTAGATAATTTTTTAATCCAACAGCGGTTTTAATGAGATGATCAAAATTGTCACCTTGAATTTCTATATTTATAGGAGGATCTGTTGGAGGGCCGCTTTGTTCCTGAGTTACAGAGATTTCGGCACCTGGAATTCCTTTTAGTTGAGCGCGTATTGCATCCAAATAAGGCCCGGTTGATTTACCATGACGCTTTTCAAATTCTACAAAGTTAATTTGAAGTCGTCCAAGTTCAGCGTGAGGACTTCGGTCTCCTCGCATGGGATCACCCGCACCTACAGCAACATTACTAATCACACTTTCAACAATTGGGTTAGGTTTGCTAGGTTCATTATCTAACACCTTATTTACTTTAGCCTCCAATACTTTAGTCACCGAATCAGTATAGCCCACTTGTGTACCTACTGGCAATTTTAAATAAACATACAATTGGTTGGGATCACCTACTGGGAAAAATTCAATACCGATACGACCCTTTGCTACACTAATACCAAATACAACAAAGGAGATCACTAACAAAACAAAAGTGCCTATTAATAACTTAACGGGTCTCCAACCACTTAAAGCGCGTCGTAATATATTTTCATACAACTGCATTAAGTTAGGTAAAGTAATGGTTTGAAATTTATGAATTGCGGATGTGATAAAGTACCTATTCGCAATCACTAATACCATAAAGAAAATAAGCAGGTTTCCTAAAAAAGTAAAACCTGAAATATCTAATAAGATACCAATGATGATGGGTATCCAAAATGATTTTTGTTTAAATATTTTACTTCTGTTTTTTAAACGCTCTTCCTCTGATTCTTCCTCATGATTCATAAAGTCAACTGCAAAAACGGGGTTCATGATAAAAGCCACTAATAAGGAAGCGGTTAATGTAAAAATTAACATCGTTGGCAAGTAGATCATAAACTTACCAATTAAGCCAGGCCAAAATAGTAAAGGGAAAAAAGGCGCTAAAGTGGTAATGGTACCTGCTAAAACAGGCACAAATACTTCACCTGCCGCCATTTTAGCCGATACGGTGGCCGTTAACTTGCCTTTGCCTTGAACAAAAATTCGATGTGTATTTTCGATCACTACAATCGCGTCATCTACAATAATACCTAATCCAAATAATAAGGCAAACAATACAATAAAGTTGAGCGAAATACTAGAACCCACAATTAATTCGGCTCCTGGAATAAACACAAAAGCAACAAACATACTTAAGGGTACTGATAAGGCAACAAAAAAGGCATTCGTTACCCCCATGAAAAACATAAGTACAATTAATACAAGTATAAATCCAATTACAATCGAATTCACTAATTCTGCAAATGAACTTTTTGTTCTAATACTTTGATCCCCCGATATGACTACTTTCAAATCCGAAGGGAAGTCGTTTAATTTTGTTGCATCCACTATTTTTTTAACTGCATCAGAAGTGGCAATTAAATTTTCACCACTTCTTTTAATAATATTTAAGGTCATTACATTTTTCCCATCCAAACGTGCAAAGCTTTCATTGCTTTTCACAGTGTCAATTACTTTTGCAACATCTTTTAAATAAATGGCCGAACCATTGGTATTGCGAATAATAATATTACTAATATCAGCGGCTGTTTTTAATTGGCCCTTTAGTTGCAAGTTCCTATTCATTGAGCCTACTTCTAATAAACCTCCTGATAAATCAAGGTTTTCTCTTTGAATTGCAAAAGTGATATCGTCAAATGTGATACCCGCACTTTGTAATTTATAATTGTCTACATTAATTTGAAATTCTCTCTCGGGCGCGCCCACTAAGTCCACTCTGTTAATTTGGGTAATGTTTTCAAGTTTGTCCTTAAGTATATCGCCGTATTTTTTTAACTGTACTAAATCGTAATTACCATTAATGTTGACATACATAATGGGTTGTTCGCTTAAGCTAATTTCAATGACTCTTGGTTGTTGTGTTAAATCATTAGGCAAGTCCTGCTTGGCCTTATCTACGGCATCTTTTACCTTTTGAAGGGCGACATCTGTTGGGACATTCGTACCAAATTCAATGGTAATGGCCGAAAAATCCTGTTGTGAGTTAGAGGTGAATTTGGTGATTTTGGTACCTGTGATACCCTTAATTTGTTTTTCAATTGGGCGGGTCACTAAATTTTCAATATCCTTTGGTGAATTCCCTACATAAATGGTTTGAACAAAGATGGTAGGAATAATGATGTCAGGGTATTGTTCTTTAGGAAGCGTTAAAAATTGATAAATTCCACCTAAGCTTATAAATAGCATAAGCAGGTAAATGGAAGTTTTGTTTGTGATGCTCCAGGAAGTAGGTTTAAACTCCTTAAATTTTTCTTTTATTTTCTGTATCGTGGACATAGTGATCTTTTAATGAGTTGATTGAATTAGTTGCTTACTGTGGTGATAAATTGACCATCAAATAAATTTTGATAACCACTAACAATGATCACATCTCCAACAAGTAAGCCACTTAATACTTCCATGTTATTGCCATAAAATTCGCCTATCGTAATCATTTTCTTTCTTGCTATCATTTTACCTTTTTCATTAACAGCAACATAAATGAATTTACCTTTTTCATCATTTTGTAAAATATTAATAGGAATACTTATTGCATTTGCTTTAGAATAGTCCTTAATACGCACTTGCACTAATTGATTGGGTCTAAAATTATTATCAGCTGTTAATTTAGTTTCAATGAAAAAGCTTCGGCTTAATGGGTCAATCACATTGCCCATGACATTAATTTTTGTTTGAATTGTTTTTTGTAAATCAGGAAAATTTAAGGCCACCTCGCTACCCACATGTACCTTTCCTGTATAATTTTCAGGAACCAATGCAGTTGCTTTTAAATTTTTTGTGTTTACAATTTTAATTTGGCCAGCACCCATGAACATTTCACCAACATGAACATTCACTTCCTCAGCAACACCATTCACATCGCTATAAATACTTGTATATGCCAATTGATCCTTAATTACACCCACTTGTTCAGTAGCGCCCTTTAATTGACTGGCTAAGGCTTCGGCATTGGTTTTAGCAGTTAATAATTGTATTTCACTTCCTATATTTTGATCCCAAAGGTTTTTTTGTTTTTCATATATTGATTTTGCTAAAGCGGCTTGCGCTTTTAAAGTTTCAATATTTTGACTTGCAGCCGCGACGCTTTGTTTAATTAAACTATTATCCAATTGTAATAATAATTGTCCTTTTTTTACAATGTCTCCTCTTTTTATAAAAATAGATCTTACTTGACCTCCGCCCGCGCGAGGGGTAATATAGGAAACACTTTCTGATTCAATTTTTCCTTGAAGTTCAATGTAATGATCAAATACTTGTGTAGATAAAGTATCAATAGTAACCAATATTGTTTTATCAGCCTTTGAGCCGCCCATTGTTTTTATTTCCTTTTCTAGGTTGGCAATTTTAATACTTAAATCTAACGCTTGCTTTTTATAACCAGACAAGGCCGTTTTTTTTGCTTCGATTGAATTGCTGTCACCACCGCAGGCCGTAGCTAATAAAATTAAACCACCTGTCAATACGTTTATGAAATTTTTCATTATTTTAGATTTTGTCATTTTAATTTATTTTATAATTTTCCTGTTGCTTTTAATAAATCTACTTTAGCTATTAAAGCGCTGTACAAAGCATTCATATAGTTATTTTGAGCAGTTACTAAATCAGCTTGTGCAGCGGATATTTCTGTATTAGAACCTGTTCCTGTTTCAAACTTCTTTTTAGTTTGTTGGTATACAGCCTCTGCTAATTGCATATTCTTTTTTTGAAATTGCATAGTAGCTACGGAGGAGATATAATTTAACTTGGCTTGTGTAATTTCATTATCAATATTGTTTTTTAATGCGTCAATTTGATTTTCAATTTGCTTTAACTCAATCTTTGTGCGCTTTACACGAGCATCACGAGCAAATCCATTAAATAAAGGCAGGTTAATGTTTAAGCTAACGATTGAAGTATTAAACCAGCTACCTCCTTCAAAAAAATCAAACTTGGTGCGCATCGCATTTTGAGAATAAGACCCCGACATACTCACTGTTGGTAAATAACTTAATTGATAACGCTTTACATTAAATTCGGTTAATTTTTTTGTAGTATTTAAGTATTGAAAATCTTTTCTTACTCCGTACTCAAAATCATTTTCAAATAATATATTATTATTTAAACTCTTCTCATCAATCACTTCGGTTAAGGACAAGCTGTCTTTTACAGGCATACCCATTAACATTTTTAAACCCATAAATCCAATGGCAACACTATTGTTTGCTTTTAGCTTTTCAGTTTGTATATTATTTAATTGCACATTTACTTTATCAACGTCTAATTTTTCAGCGAAACCATTTTTATACATGATCTCGGCATCGTGTGCTAATTTGGTTAAGCGTTCAATATTTGCATCTAAAATATTTAATTGTGTTTTACTAGCCGAAAGTTGATAATATATTTTATAAATATTAGCTTTAATGGCTTCTTCTGTTAATGCAGCATTTTTTCTTTGCCATTCCAATGAAGTGGCCCTTGCTTTAATGGCAACAAATACCTGACCATCAAACAATAATTGTTGAAAATTAGCCCCATAGTTGGCATTAAACTTTGTACCAAACTGAACAGGGATATAGGTTCCAGCAGCACCGCCAAAAATTGCTGCAGGCAATAAAGAGGTTGGAATTTTTAAATAATCATTTCCACCAATATTGGTATTAATGGTGGGGAAAGCCGCAGCACTAATTTCACGATTGGTTTGTACTTGTGCGTCAATAGCGAGCAAAGCATTTTTTACTTGCACATTATTTTTTTGAGCATAGGATACACACTCATTAAGTGAAAAAGCATACACTGATTTATTTTGCGCTTGACCATGTTCCCATGAAATAAAAGCAAGCAAAAGGATTAAAACGTTTTTCATTTCTATTTTTTTATTATCTAATTATTTTATTTTTTCAGATTTGTATCGATCCATTAAATGATGACCCTCTATGGTGGCCACACCATATACAAAATGCTCAATAATTTGTAAATTCACTTTTAGTATGTCAAATTTTTGAGCAGGAAATACATGAATATTAAAAGCAATTAAGCTGGTTTCTAATCTGTATTTTGAAAGTATATTAACATCTAATTCTTTTCGATATAAACCTTCTTTAATTCCTTTTTCTAAATTGGTTCGAATGGTTGAAAAAATATAATCGTCTTTGTGATTTTTAATTTTTTCATAAGCCATTGGATAATATTTTTCAATTTCAAATAAAGCCAAAGGATTCATTCGGTTAAACATTTCTTGCACTACTGCCATTAATAAGAAAATTTCATGCACTGCATTTTCAGCAGCAAGCATGCTGTTATCACAAATAAGGGCATGGTTAGCCAGTTCATTTTCAACCACAGCGGTAACCAAACTGTCTTTGTCTTTATAATATTGGTAAATGGTTTTTTTACTAATACCTAATTGATTGGCTAAATCATCCATGGTGACATGCTTGACGCCCGTTTGGAACATTAATTCTCTAGCCTTATTCAGTATACGATTTTGCATAGCATGATTTGAAGGCGCAAAACTAAGGAAACTTTAAGCGTTTTCAAAGTTTCCAAGGTTAATTCTTTATATATTATGCTAAATGGCAAATTTGTTTGAAATTTGAGCCTAAATCCAACCTAAAATGCCAATTGATAGGCCAAAAGTGATCCGACAAAAACTATTAAGTTCCATAGCTCAGTTATTTTTTCAAGGAGTAGTGGTTTTGGCACCCATTGGTGTCACGATTTGGGTGGTGGTGAGTTTATTTAATTGGGTAGATAATTTTTTACCTAACCTGCTTCATTTTATTTTACCGGTTCAATTTGCCGAAGTAAATGGACAAGTTCCTAAAGTAACTGGATTGGGTTTTTTGGTCGCCATTACTTTAGTATTGTTGGTAGGTTGGCTATCGTCATTATTTTTTGTAGAAAGATTAATGTCCATCTTTGATAAGTTATTAGAAAAAACACCAGGAGTAAAAATTATTTATTCATCTGTTAAAGATTTTTTAGAAGCGTTTGCTGGGAATAAAAAAAAGTTTGATGAACCCGTTTTGGTCAATGTGGATTCAACAGACGTTTGGCGCATTGGATTTATTACACAAAAAAGCACAGAACATTTTGGAATGAAAGAATATGTTACGGTGTATGTGCCACACTCTTATGCCATATCTGGAATAACATATATAGTATCATCAGAACGAATTAAAAGAATGCCAAAAGGAGTAAATGCATCCGAAGCTATGAAGTATGTGGTATCAGGAGGCGTGACTACTGTGGATGAAATGGAACAAAAAGATCAACCGAATTTATAAAATGCAATTACACAACTTTAATTCAGGGCCTTCTATCTTACCAAAGGAAGTATTGGATCAAGCAGCTGCAGCGATTCATAATTTTAATAATACTGGTTTATCTATTTTAGAAATAGGACATCGAACTACGCATTTTGTAGACGTGGTTACCGAGGCGCAACAAATTATTAAAAGATTGATGGGCTTAGGGGATGATTATGAAGTACTTTTTTTACAGGGAGGTGCAACGATGCAATTTATGCAAGTGCCCATGAATTTATTAGATGAAAATGGATTGGCTGCTATTTGTGATAATGGTGTGTGGGGAAATAAAGCAGTAAAAGAAGCAAAATTATTTGGACCCGTTGCGGTGGTGTCAGACAGCACGGATCAAAAACATACTTATATCAATAAGCAATTGGACTTACCCAAAGGAACTACTTATTTGCATATTACGACCAACAATACAGTGGAGGGAACTCAATGGCATCAATATCCTCAGACAAGTAGCTTATTAATAGGTGATATGAGTTCTGATATTTTTTGTAGGCCCACTGCCTTTCATCAATTTGATTTAATTTATGCAGGAGCGCAAAAAAATATGGGTGCAGCGGGTGTTACCATTGTAGTAGTAAAAAAAGAAATTTTAGGAAAAACAAATCGACCCATTCCTGCGATATTAGATTATAAAAAACATATTGAAGCTGGTTCCTTATTAAATACACCTCCTGTGTTTTCGATTTACGTTAGCTTATTAACTTTAAGATGGATTGAAGCGCAAGGTGGTTTAATAGAAATGGGAAAACGCAATAATGAAAAAGCAGCATTGATTTATGATACCATCGATCAGTTACCAGCTTTTTATTGTCCTATTGCAAAAGAGGATCGCAGTATTATGAATGCGGTTTTCTTTTTAACCGATCCAACTAGAGAAGCGGCTTTTTTAGACCTATGTAAAAAAGAAGGAATGATTGGTGTCAAAGGATACAGAACAGTAGGAGGAATAAGAGTAAGCATGTACAATGCATTACCATTATCAAGTGTGCAAACTTTTTGCGACCTAATGAAATCCTTCACCTAAAAAATTAAAATCTCCCAAAAAAGAACGAACTTCGCGCCCATGGCAAAAATTAGTCCCTTTGAAGCAGTGCGCCCGCAGCCACAATTAGCAAAACAAGTAGCAAGTAAACCTTACGATGTTTTAAATAGTGCCGAAGCAAAAACGGAAGCGGTTGGTAATGCTTATTCTTTTTTACATATTACTAAAAGTGAAATTGGATTACCAGATACAATAGATACGCATAGCGCTGAAGTATATGAGTTGGCATTAAATAATTTAAATGCATTTATTCAACGCGATGTTTTATTTAAGGAATCAAAACCTTGTTATTATATTTATCAATTAATTATGGACGGTCGTGCACAAACCGGTTTGGTTTGCGTAAGTAGTATTGAGGATTATAACAATGGCATTATAAAAAAACATGAATTCACTCGTCCCGAAAAGGAATTGGATCGTATTAATCATATAAAAATTACGGGAGCGCAAACGGGCAATGTATTTTTAGCCTATCGCCAACAAGTGAATATTGATGCATTAATAGATAAATGGAAAACTACTAAAACGCCTATTTACGATTTTACAGCGGATGATGGCATTCAGCATACCCTTTGGGCAGTAAGCGATGAAGACGTTATTGATCAGATTACTCAATTATTTGAAAAAGAAGTGCCATGTACTTATATCGCTGATGGACATCACCGAGCCGCCTCCGCAGCAAAAGTGCTACTCTCTTTTAATGATGAAAAAAAGAGTGCACCTTATTTTTTAACCACTTTGTTTCCGTCCAATCAATTACAAATCATGGATTACAATCGAGTGGTCAAGGATTTGAATGGACACACAGCGGAGTCATTAATAACTGCACTTTCTACTCAATTTGATGTTCAATTAAATTCAGCAGCGTATAAACCTAGTTCCCTCCATCATTTTGGAATGTATCTTAATAAAACATGGTACGCCTTAACTGCAAAATCAGGTACTTATAACGATGCAGATCCAATTGGCGTATTAGATGTCACTATTTTACAAAATAATATTTTAGCACCTCTATTTAATATACAGGATCAACGCACCGACAAACGCATCGATTTTGTGGGAGGTATCCGAGGATTAGGCGAGCTAGAAAAGCGAGTGGATAGTGGTGAGATGGCCGTTGCATTTAGTTTGTATCCAGTAACAATTGACCAATTATTTAATATAGCGGATGCAGGGGAAGTGATGCCGCCAAAGAGCACCTGGTTCGAGCCTAAATTAAGGGACGGATTATTGACCCATCTGATTTATTTGTAGCCGCTAATTCTTTTTTTTCTGCCTCTATTTTTGTACTTTGTCGTACAAATTTGCCTGCTTTATGGAAATCAAACGACTCTTTGATTGTATTGATCATCAATTACAACATTTTCCTCAACAGGATATGTTTGCCGCAAAGGAAAACGGAGTATGGCGTAAGTATTCTACTGCGGAGGTAGCCCAAACGGTGAATGAACTTAGTGCCGGTTTATTAACTTTAGGATTGTCGGGAAATAATTTTACACCAGAGGGCAGTGATAAAATTGCCATTATCAGCAATAATCGACCAGAGTGGCTTATCGCCGATTTAGCAGCACAACAGTTAGGAATTATATGGGTGCCGGTATATCCTACCACCAATCCCTTGGAACTTACTTTTATTTTAAATGATGCATCTGTTCAATATATGTTTGCGAGTAATCAAGAACTATATGATAAAGTAATGTCCATTAAGGATAAAGTACCATGTTTAAAAGAGGTATATACTTTTGATAAGATCACTGGTGCAAAACATTGGACTAGTATTTGTAGTAAGGATGCGGATATTCTTTCCCAGGTACAGGTGATTAAAAAAACCATACCTGTTGAACAAGTAGCTACTTTTATTTATACATCAGGCACCACAGGCACACCCAAGGGTGTCATGCTGACGCATCAAAGTGTTTATTATAATTTAATGATGGGTAAAAAATCTTTTCCTTTTCAAGATGCACCCGAACAAAAAGTATTAAGCTTTTTACCATTGAATCATATTTTTGAAAAACTAGCCTCTTATATTTATATGTATAGTGGCATGAGTATTTATTATGCCGAAAGCTTAGAAACCATTGGGGATAATTTAAAAGAAATTTCACCAGATGGATTTTCGACTGTGCCAAGATTATTGGAGAAAATGTTTGAAAAAATTATGATGAAGGGGGAGGAGTTAACGGGCTTGAAACGAAAATTATTTTTTTGGGCAGTAGCGTTGGGCGAAAAATATGATAATTTAATTCCAGGATCATGGTGGTACCAACTACAATTAAAGTTGGCCAATAAAATCATATTTACAAAGTGGCGTGAAGCCATTGGAAATAATGTAAAATTTATTGTTACAGGAGGAGCCGCTTGCCAGGTTAAATTATTGCGCATTTTTAATGCAGCGCAAATTAGCGTGTATGAAGGATATGGCCCTACCGAAAATAGTCCCATCATAAGTATTAATTTAAGAACTGCCGGTGGTACTAAGTATGGAACAGTAGGAAAAGTGATTGAAGGGGTACAATTCAAGCTTGAGTCGGACGGTGAAATTTGTGTGGCAGGCCCAAGTGTAATGTTGGGATATTATAAGCGCCCCGATTTAACAGCCGAGACCGTTATCGATGGTTGGTTACATACAGGCGATATTGGTGAAATAGTAGATGGTCAATATTTAAAAATTACTGATCGTAAAAAGGAACTGTTTAAAACCAGTGGGGGCAAGTATGTTGCACCACAACCCATTGAAAATAAATTAAAGGAAAATCCATTTGTAGAACAAGTGATGTTGGTAGGAGATAATCAAAGATTTGTAAGCGCGCTCATTGTACCTTCTTTTGCAAAATTAAAAGAATGGTCAAAATCACATGGGATACAATATGTAAGCAATGATGAGATCATTAAAAATACAATGGTACTCGCTTTATTTGAAAACGTAGTAAGCGAGAATAATCAATTGTTTAATCAAGTGGAGCAAGTAAAAAAATTCGCATTAATACCAAGGGAGTGGAATATTGACAATGGCGAAATGACACCTAAGTTAAGTATCAAACGCAAAGCAGTATTAGCCAATTTTGATAAGGAAATCACTGCGATATACGCATAGTAAAAAATGATAGTCGTTAATTAAACTTTTCTTTAATGATGGCTTGTACTTGTTTGCCTTGAATTTTACTTTCGAGCCAGGAGATAATGTCTAAATACATAAAGGCCCTACTTTCTAATTTATTGGTGGTGTATGGTTGTAAGGTTTCTAATAAAACACTGAACGATTTTTTAATATTCGCTTTGGTATTCAACAAACTATTTTCTACTCCACCGCTTTGAATCGATTTTCTTAAAAAATTAAATAAAATTTCTTCCACCGTACTTAGGTTTTTCATTTTATACATGAATCGATAAACCGATTTAGATAAGTAATTCACTACTTCTTTATTTCCTAGTTCGTAATGTGCAATTAAGTGTAATAATCGAGCGTAACATTGAATATCGTCACGTAAATTTACTTTCCAATTAATAATCTTATTTAAATAATCAATGGTTTTGGCGGGCTTGCCAGCACCAAAATACAAACAAGCAATTTTATAGTAAAATACCAATACACGGTGGCTATCTAAGTAAAGTTCAATTTCCTTGAGCTTGGCTTCCATGGCGGGTATCATGGTTAATCCCTCACTAAAACTACCTTCTAAAAAGTGTTGATTAATTTTAGCAATGTATAAATAAATAAAACTTTGAATGAGGTTGTTTTTATTATTTAAAACAATGGGGGTATTGCTGTATTCGTCTAAAATAGAAATGGTTTCCTTTAATTTTTGAAAATTCCTTAAATCAAAATGCGAAGTAATTAAATTGTGTAACCCTTTAATATACTGAGCTGTTTCAATTTGTTTCATATTCTCATTGGCTTCAAATAAATCGACCCATTTTTGAGAATACCTATAGTGCAATAAAAAATCTTGATTAATAAATCCATACCAACAATAGCATTGATAGCGATATAATCTTTCATAAAATCCTTCAGATGATTTTACTAATTCCATGATCGGATCTTGCATTAATTTATCCAATTCAATACGATCATCATCATTACGGGCATGACCATGTTGAATATACCAACCATATAATTGTAAGGATAAATTAGAGCATTTAGCAATTACATCTAATCGATGATTTACTTCATCAATTTCTTCACTTAATTGTTTGGCCCTATCTTGCATACTCCGAGTAATATGTAAGGACTCAATCTTTTTTTCCAAAAACAAAACCTGCAATAAATAAGTAACCTGATTGTTTTGCTTTGTTAAGGTTTTTATTTTTTCAAGTACGCGTAAACTTTGAATGTATAAACCTTTATTGTATAAAATTTTTGCGTGGTCCAATTGTTCGTGAATTTGTAAATCAATATTTTTGTTTTGTTTTACAATTCTTAAACTAGACAATATTTGATCGTATAAATGTGCCTTAAGATTAGACAGTTGTTGTTTTTGAATGGACTCATTTTTGCGCAGCAATTCCTCCTCATCGTATACCTTCATCTTGTCCAATGCATCAAATAATTGAATGATTTTCAAATCAGCAGATGCCGAGTTGCGCTTCACATACAATTTGAAGTTGCGTTTTTCGGCGCTTTCTAAGGATTTCACTAAAATAAATATCGCCTCCGTACTTAGGTTGGGCATCGTAGCTATTTTATAGTCAATTTATTGATAATCAATGTATTAATTGTAAAATTCAACTATTACACAGTGTAAATTAACTATAAAAATAATGTGAATTACTTGTGAATAGTGGGTAAATTTGAGATAGAATAGGGCGAAAGCCCCTTTTTTATCTATAAAAGGTTGAAAATCAGTAAGATGTCACTAAAATAGCCTCTTATAAAAGCCTAAAATAGGTATCTAAAATATAATTTTAAAACGAATTAACGATGAGCCAACAAGTTTTCATTTTTGACACCACATTAAGAGACGGGGAACAGGTTCCTGGATGTAAATTAAATACAGCGGAAAAACTAGCGCTTGCAGTCAAATTAGAAGAATTAGGTGTTGATATTTTAGAAGCTGGATTTCCGGTTTCAAGTCCAGGTGATTTTGAATCTGTGCATCAAATTGCTAAAACTTTAAAAAACACAGTTGTATGTGGATTGTCTCGTGCCGTACAAAATGATATTGAAGTAGCTGCTGCTGCATTAAAACCAGCCAAGCGCTTTCGCATTCATACAGGGATTGGCACTTCTGATTTGCATATCAAATATAAATTTAATTCAACAAGAGAAGAGATTATTGAACGCGCTATTAGTGCGGTAAAGTTAGCACGCAACTTTACAGATGATGTTGAATTTTATGCCGAAGATGCAGGACGAACTGATAATGAATATTTAGCTCGCGTCATTGAAGCGGTTGTGAAAGCAGGCGCTACTACTTTAAATATTCCTGATACCACAGGATATTGTTTGCCTTATCAATACCAAGCAAAAATGGAATACTTAGTAAATCATGTTCCCAATATTGATAAAGCCATTTTATCTTGCCATTGTCATAATGATTTAGGTTTGGCTACTGCCAATTCCATTGCAGGTGTGATGGGTGGCGCGCGACAAATTGAGTGTACGATTAATGGACTAGGAGAACGTGCAGGCAACACTGCATTAGAGGAAGTTGTGATGGTGCTTAATCAACATACCGATTTAGGTTATTATACCAATATCAATACAAGGTTGTTAAACCCAATCAGCCATGAGGTTTCAGAGATCATGCGTATGGGGGTGCAACCTAATAAAGCGATTGTTGGCGCTAATGCTTTCTCGCATTCATCAGGCATACACCAGGATGGATTTTTAAAGGAAGCGCAAACTTATGAAATTATCAATCCTGAATTAGTAGGCGCCGAAGCAAGTAAAATTGTATTAACTGCAAGAAGCGGACGAAGCGCATTAGCGCATCGATTACAAAAATTAGGATATCAATATGTAAGAAATGACATTGATATTTTATATCCAATATTCTTACAATTAGCCGACAAAAAAAAGGAAGTAACACATGACGACTTAGTCGACATCGCTACCGCCTATTCAAAATAAATATTTTAGAACATGGGAAAAACAATATTCGATAAAATTTGGGATAAGCATGTGGTCAAGATCATTGAAGATGGGCCATCGGTATTGTATATCGACCAACATCTAATTCATGAAGTGACTAGCCCACAAGCTTTTAGTGGTATCGAAAAAAGAGGTGCTTCCTTGTTTCGTCCAAAACAAATTGTAGCTACTGCCGATCATAATGTGCCTACGCTAAATCAGCATCTACCTATTGCCGATCAATTATCAAAATTTCAAGTTGATACATTAATAGACAATTGTAAAAAGCATGGGGTTGAATTATATGGATTAGGACACCAACATCAAGGTATTGTTCATGTGATAGGACCTGAACTTGGTATCACCCAACCAGGAATGACTATTGTATGTGGAGATAGTCACACCTCAACGCATGGTGCATTTGGTTCTATTGCATTTGGTATTGGAACCAGCGAAGTGGAAATGGTTTTTGCTGCACAATGTGTGATGCAAACCAAACCAAAAGTAATGCGTATCAATATAGAAGGAAGCATACAACAAGGAGTGGTATCAAAAGATATCATCTTATTTATCATTGCACAAATTTCGGCAAGTGGTGCAACAGGTTATTTTGTTGAATATGCAGGATCGGCCATTCGCGCATTAAGTATGGAAGCAAGAATGACTATTTGTAATATGAGTATTGAAATGGGAGCGAGGGGTGGCATCATTGCACCAGATCAAATTACTTATGATTATATCGAAGGACGTTTGTTTGCACCTAAAGGAGAGGAGTGGAATAAAAAATTAGCAGAGTGGAAAAAATTATACACAGATGCGGATGCTAAATTTGATGTTGAAATTAATATTAATGCATCTGACATCGAACCCATGATTACTTATGGAACCAATCCAGGAATGGGATTAGCAGTGACAGCGAGTTTGCCTCAATTAGAAAGTTTCACTGATGCGACCGAAAAACAAAATTTTGAAAAGGCATTACAATATATGGGACTTAAAGCTGGCCAAGGTTTGTTAGGCATGCCAGTACAAAATGTATTTATTGGATCATGTACTAATTCACGTATCGAGGATTTTAGGTTGGTTGCCAGTATTATAAAAGGAAAACAAAAAGATCCTAATGTAAAAACATTAATAGTGCCAGGTTCACAGGAAGTAGCAAAACAAATAAAAGCAGAAGGTTTAGATAAAATATTTGCAGCTGCAGGTATTGAAATAAGACAAGCGGGATGTAGTGCTTGTTTGGGAATGAATGAAGATAAAATTCCAGCAGGCGAGTATTGCATTAGTACCAGCAACCGAAATTTTGAAGGACGACAAGGTGCAGGGGCTCGTACATTACTAGCAAGCCCATTAACCGCTGCTGCTGCTTTATTAACAGGGAAAATTACAGACATCAGAACCATCTTGAATTAAAAAATAAAAAGTAGCATAAAATATATTTAACAATGCAGTCATTACAAAAAATTACAAGTAGGTTTATTCCGTTGCGTATCGAAAATGTAGACACGGATCAAATCATACCCGCTAGGTTTTTGAAAGCCACTACCAAAGTGGGTTTTGGAAAAAATTTGTTTCGTGATTGGAGATATGAGCAAGATGATGAAACCAAACCCAAAGCTGATTTTGTTTTAAACCAAAAACAATACGAAGGCGATATTTTAGTAGCTGCTAAAAATTTTGGATGTGGTTCATCGCGTGAACATGCGGCATGGTCCATACAGGATTATGGATTTAAGGTAGTAGTGTCCAGCTTTTTCGCAGACATCTTTAAAAATAATGCATTAAATAATGGGGTATTGCCAGTCACGGTAACGGATGCTTTTTTACAACAAATATTTGCACAAGGGGCTGAAGCCACATTAACCATTGATTTAGAAAAGCAAACCATCACCATTGATACAACAGGTGTATCGGAAACTTTTGAAATTAATGCGTATAAAAAAACATGTATGCTCAATGGATATGATGATATTGATTATTTATTAAGTATGAAACAAGAGATTGAGCAATTTGAACAAAATAGATAAACTAGTAATAGTATGAAAAAGAAAATAGCAGTCATTTTAGGTGATGGCATAGGTCCAGAAGTAACACAGCAATCTATTAAGGTATTAAATACGATTGCAAAAAATTATCAGCATGAGTTCAATTATGAATATGCTTTAATGGGGGCCATTGCTATTGATGAAACAGGAAATCCATTACCAGAGGAGACCATAAAAATTTGTTTGTCTAGTGACGCCATTTTATTTGGTGCTATTGGTGATCCAAAATATGATAACGATCCGACTGCCAAAGTGCGACCTGAACAAGGCTTATTAAAATTAAGAAAGGAATTACAATTGTTTGCCAATATTAGACCAGTCACTACGTATGAGGCTTTACAACATTTAACGCCATTAAAACCACACTTGTTGGAAAATGTAGATTTTGTCATTTACAGAGAATTAACGGGAGGTATTTATTTTGGTGCAAAATCATTGAGTGAAGATGGAACAGTGGCCACTGATAATTGTTCTTATTCAGTTGTAGAAATTGAACGCATAGCGCATCTTGCATTTCAACATGCACAAAAAAGAAGAAAAAAATTAACCTTAGTCGATAAAGCGAACGTTTTAGAAACATCAAGGTTGTGGCGAAAAGTGGTACAAAAAATGTGTTCACAATATGCCGATGTGACTGTTGATTATTTATTTGTTGATAATGCAGCCATGCAAATTATTTTAAATCCTGCACAATTTGATGTGGTACTAACTGAAAATTTATTCGGTGATATTATAAGTGATGAAGCATCTGTATTAGCAGGATCATTAGGCATGTTGCCCTCTGCATCAGTAGGAAATACAGTAGCATTGTTTGAACCCATTCATGGCTCCTATCCGCAAGCCAAAGGGAAAGACATTGCCAATCCAATGGGATCTATTTTATCTGCTGCGATGTTATTAGATCATTTTGGTTTAGGAGTGGAAGCTGCTATTATT
This sequence comes from uncultured Bacteroidota bacterium, assembly GCA_903824725.1. Taxonomy (GTDB): domain Bacteria; phylum Bacteroidota; class Bacteroidia; order Chitinophagales; family Chitinophagaceae; genus Sediminibacterium. The sequence goes on from CAIJXU010000060.1 coordinate 27,841, forward strand.
CGTGAAGCCGCACAATGGTGTTTACAAAGCAAATTTGTATCAAAAGATATTGACCCCATCAATCATTACACAACAACAGCGATTGGTGATTTGATTTGTGAATATATTGATCGACACATCACGGGCGAAGGGCATGTGCATCATGATCGTTTGCATAAATCAACTATTATTTAAAACAAAATGATAACCAACCTAAATACGCGTTTAACAAACGATCGTTTTAAGGTTTAGAAGTAAAACAAGATTAATTTTATAGACTCATTTATAAGTATACATTATGGAACTAAATAAATATTCAAAAACAATCACATTGGATCCAACCCAACCAGCAGCGCAAGCTATGTTTTATGGTATTGGATTAACGGATGCTGATTTGCATAAAGCGCAGGTGGGTATTGTGAGTATGGGTTATGATGGAAATACTTGTAATATGCATTTGAATGATTTAGCCGCCGAAGTAAAAAAGAGTATCTGGGAAAATGATTTAGTGGGATTAACCTTTCATACGATTGGTGTGAGTGATGGCATGAGTAATGGAACAGATGGTATGCGATATTCATTAGTAAGTAGAGATGTGATTGCAGATAGTATTGAAACAGTTTGTGGAGCGCAATATTATGATGCAGTCATTACTGTACCAGGGTGTGATAAAAATATGCCAGGATCATTGATAGCGATGGGTCGATTAAATCGTCCTTCTATTATGTTGTATGGAGGAACCATTGCACCAGGACATTACAAAGGACAGGATTTAAATATTGTATCAGCTTTTGAAGCATTAGGACAAAAAATAGCAGGGCAATTAGACGAAGCCGATTTTATGGGCATCATCAAACATGCATGTCCAGGTGCCGGTGCATGTGGGGGTATGTATACTGCAAACACAATGGCAGCAGCCATTGAAGCACTAGGAATGAGTTTACCTTATTCTTCTTCCAATCCAGCATTAAGTGTCGAAAAACAACAAGAGTGTAAGGATGCAGGAAAAGCAATTCGATTATTATTAGAAAAAGACATTAAGCCAAAAGACATCATGACGCGCCAAGCATTTGAAAATGCAGTAGCGGTGATTATGGTATTAGGTGGAAGCACCAATGCGGTATTACATATGATTGCGATGGCGAAAAGTGTGGGTGTATCATTTACGCAAGATGATTTTCAAATCATCAGTGATAAAATTCCAGTGTTGGCCGATTTTAAACCATCTGGAAAATATTTAATGCAGGACTTACATCAATATGGTGGCGTTCCAGCGGTGATGAAATATATGTTAGCACAAGGATGGTTGCATGGAGCATGTTTAACCGTTACAGGAAAAACGCTTGCCGAAAATTTAGCAACGGTTCCAGATTTAAATTTTGATCAACAAAAAATTATATATCCAAAGGAAAATCCAATCAAAGCAACAGGACACTTACAAATATTATATGGCAATTTAGCAACAGGAGGAAGTGTTGCAAAAATTTCTGGAAAGGAAGGCGATTTATTTGTAGGACCAGCAAGGGTATTTGACGGAGAGCAATCATTGATTGCAGGCATCAATTCAGGAAAAATTCAACCAGGAGATGTGGTGGTGATAAAAAATGTGGGACCGGTGGGTGCACCAGGCATGCCAGAGATGCTAAAACCTACCTCCGCTATTATTGGCGCGGGTTTAGGGAAGTCGGTCGCATTAATAACAGACGGCCGTTTTAGTGGCGGAACACATGGATTTGTGGTTGGACATATCACACCCGAAGCATACAAAGGAGGATTAATTGGTTTAGTAGAAGACAATGATATTATTGAATTAAATGTACCTACTCGACAAATGACATTGAAAGTGGATGAAGCCACCATTGCAAAACGACGCGCTGCACAAGCCAAGCCTGTTTTAAAAGTAACCAATGGCGTGTTATGGAAATACGCACAATTAGTGAAAGATGCAAGTGAAGGATGTGTAACAGATGAAAAATAAAAAGATGATTATGGAAACGATAATTGAAAAAACAGCAACAGCTACAACTACATTAACGGGATCGCAAGCCGTATTGGAAGCTTGTATTGCAGAAGGTGCAGATACCATTTTTGGTTATCCAGGTGGTGCCATTATGCCAATTTATGATGCCTTGTATGATTATCATGATCAACTAAAACATATTTTAGTACGACATGAACAAGGTGGAATACATGCTGGACAAGGTTATGCGCGTACATCGGGTAAGGTAGGTGTGGTATTTGCGACGAGTGGACCAGGGGCAACTAATTTAGTAACAGGATTAGCGGATGCAATGATTGACAGCACGCCATTGGTTTGTATCACAGGACAAGTATTTGCTCATTTATTAGGAACCGATGCATTTCAGGAAACGGACATTATTAATATTACCATGCCGGTAACAAAATGGAATTATCAAATTACGGATGCAACAGAAATTCCAGGCATATTAGCAAAAGCATTTTATTTAGCGCGCAGCGGACGACCAGGTCCCGTGTTAATTGATATTACTAAAAATGCACAAATACAATCCTTCAATTACGAAGGCTATACACCTTGTCATCATATAAGAAGTTATCGACCAAAGCCAGTGATACGAAAAAATTATATTGATGAAGCGGTGGCATTAATCAACCAAGCAAAAAAACCATTGGTGATTTTTGGACAGGGCGTGATACTAGGAAAAGCCGAAAAAGAATTTCAAAAATTTATTGAAAAGTCTGGAATGCCAGCAGCATGGACCATCTTAGGATTAAGTGCCTTGCCTACGCAGCATCCACAAAATGTGGGTATGCTAGGAATGCATGGCAATTATGGACCCAATGTGTTAACGAATGAATGTGATGTATTAATAGCGGTGGGTATGCGATTTGATGATCGTGTTACAGGCCGATTGGATAAGTATGCAAAGCAAGCCAAAGTGATACACTTGGATATTGATCCATCTGAAATTGATAAAAATGTAAAAGCAGATGTGGGCGTATGGGGGGATTGTAAAGAAACCTTACCATTACTTACATTAGGCATTGAACAAAAAGACAGAACAGAATGGTTAAAAGTATTTGCATCTTATACACAACAAGAATATGAGCAATGTATCAAAGATGAGGTTTATCCAAGTAGTGAAGAAATGACGATGGGCGAAGTAATTCGAATTGTAAATGAAACTACTAAAGGAAATGCAGTCATGGTAACGGATGTAGGGCAACATCAAATGGTGACTTGTAGGTATGCACAATTTAATGAAACCCGCAGCAATATTACATCAGGAGGATTAGGAACAATGGGATTTGGATTACCAGCAGCCATTGGTGCGAAGTTTGGCGCACCTGACAGAACAGTAATTGCAGTTATAGGAGATGGTGGAATACAAATGACAATTCAAGAATTAGGAACCATCATGCAAACAGGAATAGATGTGAAAATTATGATATTGAATAATCAATATTTAGGAATGGTGCGTCAGTGGCAACAATTGTTTAATGACAAACGCTATTCCTTTGTTGATATTCAAAGTCCTGATTATATCATGGTTGCAAAGGCCTATGGTATTGAAGGCGCCAAAGTGGAACATAGAAAGGATTTACAAAAAGCAATACAAACGATGTTAGCACATAAAGGATCTTATTTATTAGAAGTAATGGTGGGTAAGGAAAATAATGTGTTCCCTATGGTACCACAGGGTTGTAGCGTTTCAGAAATTCGATTAAAATAATTTAGAAGTAAAAAATGGCAGCTATGGAAACAAATACAGAAAAGCAGGAATATACCATTACGGTATACACCGAAAATCAAGTTGGGTTATTAAATCGAATTGCCATTATTTTTTCACGCCGAAAAATTAATGTTGAAAGTTTAAATACATCACCATCTGAAATAGCGGGAATCCACCGATTCACGATTGTTATATCTGAATCACGAGATGTGGTAATTAAATTAGTACGACAAATTGAAAAGCAGGTGGAAGTATTAAAAACCTATTTTAATACCAATGATGAAATCGTATGGCAGGAATTGGCATTATATAAAGTAACCTCCGAGGAAATTACAGAGCGAGTAAAAGTAGAAAGGTTATTAAGAGAGTTTGGCGCAAGGGCCATTGCAATACGAAAGGATTTTATCGTATTTGAAACCACTGGCCATCGCGAGGAGACAAATAAACTAATGAAAGCCTTGGAGCCATTCGGTTTGGTTGAGTTTGTAAGAAGTGCTCGTGTCGCTATTATTAAGGAGAGTAGTGGTTTTCACGAAAAGTTAAAAGACTTTGAAAATAGAGAGCCTAGTGAGGAAGTGATCGAGAATGAATATTTAGGAAAAAGGGAAGCCGTATTCACTATGTAAACAACAATAAAAAATTTAAACAATAAATTAATTTCAAAAAAAATCTAAACACTCAATTAAAATGGCAAAATTAAATTTTGGAGGAACCGAAGAAAATGTAGTCACTCGTGACGAATTCCCATTAGCAAAATCACAGGAAGTTTTAAAAAATGAAACCGTAGCTGTGATTGGATATGGCGTACAAGGACCAGGACAAGCATTAAACCAAAAAGAAAATGGGGTCAATGTAATTATTGGTCAACGTAAAAATTCAAAAAGTTGGGATAAAGCAGTAGCCGATGGTTTTGTACCAGGCACTACTTTATTTGAAATAGAAGAAGCATTAGAAAAAGGCACTATTATTTGTTATTTATTAAGTGATGCTGCACAAATTGCAATGTGGCCAACCGTTAAAAAACATTTAACCAAAGGAAAAGCATTGTATTTTTCTCATGGATTTGGAATCACTTTTAATGAACAAACAGGTATTGTACCTCCAGCAGATGTGGATGTATTTTTAGTAGCTCCTAAAGGATCTGGAACCTCATTAAGAAGAATGTTTTTACAAGGCCGTGGTTTAAATAGCAGTTACGCAATATTCCAAGATGCCACAGGAAAGGCTTGGGACAGGGTTATTGCATTAGGAATTGCGATCGGATCGGGTTATTTATTTGAAACCGATTTCAAAAAAGAGGTTTTTTCTGATTTAACTGGTGAAAGAGGCACATTAATGGGCGCAATTCAAGGTATCTTTGCAGCGCAATACGAAGTGTTACGCAAAAACGGACATAGTCCATCAGAAGCATTCAATGAAACAGTGGAGGAATTAACACAATCATTAATGCCATTGGTTGCTGAAAATGGAATGGATTGGATGTATGCGAATTGTTCAACAACAGCACAAAGAGGTGCGTTGGATTGGTGGACTAAATTTCGTGATGCAACCTTGCCTGTATTTACAGACTTATATAATAGCGTAGCGACAGGAAAGGAATCCGCTCGTTCTATTGATTTAAATAGTAAAGCGGATTATCGTGAAAAATTAGAAGTAGAATTAGCTGCCATCCACAATAGTGAAATGTGGCAAGCAGGAAGAACAGTAAGAAGTTTAAGACCAGAAAATCAACCTGGCAAATAAAATGGAATTATTATGAGTGAAGCAAAGAAAATAAATAAGCATGTGCTAGATATGGAGGGAGCGGCAAAGCGATTAAAGTCGGTGGTGAATCACACCCCACTTCAATTGAATGCTAATTTATCTCGTAAATATCAATGCAATGTTTATTTAAAGCGCGAGGATTTACAAATTGTACGATCTTATAAATTAAGAGGCGCTTACAATATGATGAGTCAATTACCACCCGAGATATTAGCGAAGGGGGTAGTATGCGCAAGTGCAGGAAATCATGCACAAGGCTTTGCTTATAGTTGTAAAAAATTAGGAGTGAAGGGAGTGGTATTTATGCCCATCCCTTCACCTCAACAAAAAGTAACTCAAACTAAAATGTTTGGGGAAGATTTTGTGGAAGTTATTTTAGTAGGAGATACATTTGATGATACTGCAGTGGCAGCAAAAGCATACACGATCGAACACGGTATGACATTTGTACCACCTTTTGATCATGTATCTATTATTTCAGGACAAGCTACTGTTGGTGTTGAAATTTTAGAAGACATCAAATCATTTACACAGCACCCTATTGATTATATTTTTATGCCTGTGGGTGGCGGAGGCTTAAGTGCGGGTGTAGGAAGTTATTTTAAAAAATATTCGCCAAGTACCCAAGTGATTGGATTAGAGCCCGAAGGAGCGCCAAGTATGTTTTGGGCTTTAAAATCGGGAGAGCCTGTTGAACTTGAAAACATTGACAAGTTTGTAGATGGTGCATCGGTAAAAAGAGTAGGTGATATCACTTTTTCATTTTGTAAAGATGTGTTAGATGATATGCGATTGGTACCTGAAGGAAAAATTTGTACTACTATTTTACAAATGTATAATGAGGAGGCCATTGTAGTAGAACCAGCTGGGGCTATGTCTATTGCTGCATTAGATGATTTTGCAGAACAAATCAAAGGCAAAACTATTGTTTGTATTGTGAGTGGCGGTAATAATGATATTGCGCGCATGCAAGAAATTAAAGAGCGCTCTTTAATTTATGAAGGATTAAAATATTATTTCTTAATTCGATTTGCGCAACGCCCAGGTTCATTAAAAGAATTTGTAAATAAGGTGTTGGGCCCATATGATGACATTACAAGATTTGAGTATGTACAAAAACATAATAAGGAAGCAGGGCCCGCTTTAGTAGGATTGGAATTAAGGTCAAAGAAGGATCATGAATTGCTCATACATAATATGAAGCAATACAATATCAATTACAATGAAATAAATAAAGACGATAATATTTATGGCTATTTAATTTAGCAGTAATAGTATGGTCAAAAAATAGAAAGGGATATGCAAGTTTTAAAATTTGGAGGAAGTTCGGTAGGAACAGAGGAGTCAATTGGAAGTGTTGTTTCCATAGTGACAGAAAGTGTCAAAAAACAAACAAGTATTGTAGTGGTTTCTGCGATGCGTGGCGTGACGGATCAATTATTAATGTTAGCACAAACAGCGGCGCAAGGTAACGAGGCCTATAAAACTATTATTGAAAATATCGAACAAAAGCATTTAGACATTGTACGTGTATTAATACCAGTACAACAACAAAGTGCCACATTGAGTATTGTAAAACAGGTCATCAACGATATAGAAGCCAATTGCGAAGGCTTGTCTATGTTAAAGGAGTTGACACCTCGTATGAAAGATAAGATTGTATGTTATGGTGAAATATTATCTTCCAAAATTATAGCAGCTACTTTTGAATCAAAAGGAATTAAACAACAATGGGTTGATGCGCGCGAATTAATTAAAACAGATTCTAATTTTTTAAATGCAGCTGTAGATAAGGAACTTACATATACTAATATTAAAAACTATTTTGCTTCTTCTGCTCATACATTTGATTTATATGTGATCCCTGGATTTATTGCATCCGATAAGGAAGGAAACACAACAACATTAGGACGAGGTGGATCAGATTACACGGCGGCATTGTTTGCAGCAGCATTGGATGCGGAACAATTAGAAATTTGGACGGATGTAAGTGGAATGATGACGGCCGATCCAAGAATTGTACACAATGCAAAGGAAATTCCACAAATCTCTTATCAGGAAGCGATGGAATTATCACATTTTGGTGCTAAAGTTATTTATCCTCCGACGATACAACCGGTGATGCAAAAAAACATTCCGGTTTTAATTAAAAATACATTTGAGCCTAATCATCCAGGTACTATTATACAAAATGAGTCGCCTAAGGATGATAATTTTATTAGAGGTATCTCAAGTATACAAGATATTTGTTTATTGAGTTTAGAAGGAAGTGGTATGATCGGTATTCCAGGATTTTCAAAACGATTGTTTGAAGCCTTGGCGAAAAAACAAATCAATATTATTTTAATTACACAAAGTTCATCGGAGCATTCTATTTGTGTAGGGGTGAATATACAGGATGCACACCAGGCCAAAATAGCGGTGGATGCTGAATTTGAGAAAGAAATTAATACACAAAAGGTAGAACCCTTAATTGTTGAAAAAGAAGTTTCTATATTGGCATTGGTGGGAGAGCAAATGAAAAGTCACCCAGGTGTAAGTGGAAAAATGTTTGGGGTGCTTGGCCGAAACGGTATTAATGTGCGTGCTATTGCACAAGGCTCATCTGAAAAAAATATTACGGCAGTGATTGCGACACAGGATGTTCGAAAAGCTATTAACGTATTGCATGAAGCTTTTTTTGAAACTTCGTATAAGCAAGTGAATCTTTATATTGCAGGAGTAGGTAATGTGGGCGGAAAATTATTAGATCAAATAAAAAAGCAAGCATCTTATATACAGGAAAATTTGCGCTTGCAAATTAATATAGTAGGGATTGCAAATAGTAAAAGACAAATTATCAATCAAGAAGGCATTGATTTAACGAATTGGAGGGAACAGTTAACCAAAGCGCCCTTAGGAGATATCAATCAATATGTTGCTACTATCATTGCTAATAATTTAAGAAACAGTGTTTTTGTAGATGTGACTGCGCACGAGCAGGTGGCTAATGTTTATGCTCAATTATTAGGAAAGGCAGTATCGGTGGTGGCTTGTAATAAAATAGCTTGCTCATCGCCTTATGATAATTATTTAAAATTAAAGTCATTAGCCCGCGAATACAATGCATCATTTTTATTTGAAACCAATGTAGGCGCTAGTTTACCTATTATTGGTACTTTAAATAATTTAATTTTAAGCGGTGATTCTATTAATAAAATACAAGCTGTATTATCAGGCACTTTAAATTTTGTATTTAATATATACGATGGAACTGTCTCTTTTGCAAAAGTGGTACGACAAGCGCAGGCCGAGGGTTATACCGAACCAGATCCACGTATGGATTTAGGAGGTACCGACGTAATGCGTAAAATAATGATCTTAGCGCGCGAAGCGGGAAATCAAATTGAAATGAATGATATTGCAAATGAAGGATTTTTACCTGAATCTTGTTTTAAGGGATCGGTCGAAGATTTTTATGTAGAAATGGAAAAGCAAGAGCCTCATTTTAAAAAAATATACGAAGCGGCTTCAGCAAAAAATTGCAAATTAAAATTTGTAGCTAATTTTGAACATGACGCCAATGGGAAAGGCGTCGCTAAAGTGGGCCTACAACATATTGAACCCAGTTCCGATTTTTATCACTTATATGGAAAGGACAATTTAGTATTGTTTTATTCTAATAGGTATCCTGAATTACCATTGGTGGTAAAGGGTGCAGGCGCAGGGGCTGATGTAACTGCATCAGGCGTATTTGCAGATATCATCAGAGCTGCAAGGGTGTAGATCTCATTAAAAATTATTTGATTAATGGTACCAATGCATCAATGGATAAAAATAAAAGCTCCCGCCACTGTCGCAAATATGGTGTGTGGTTTTGATATATTGGGCTTTGCAGTAAACAATCCATTTGATGAAATGGAAATGCGTTTGGTTCCAAAGCAGGCAGGTACGGCTCCCATCACTATCATTAATGTAGATGATTATCAATTACCAACTGATCCGGAAAAAAATGTAGCGGGCGCTGCTTTACTTGCATTAATAGAAGAATTTAAAGGAAACGAAAAATTAGCAGTAACCGATTTAGCCTTTGAAGTAAAAATAAACAAATTGATCAAACCCGGTAGTGGCGTGGGTTCGAGTGCGGCTAGTTCGGCAGGTGCAGTGGTAGGCGCCAATTATTTATTAGGTAATATTTTTTCAAAGGACGATTTAGTGCGATTCGCGATGAATGGTGAAAAATTAGCATCCGGTGTAAAACATGCAGACAATATAGCACCTTGTATTTTTGGAGGTGTAACTTTAGTGCGATCTATTTTTCCATTAGAAATAGTAGCCTTACCCTCACCACAATTATATGTGACCATTGTGCATCCCCAAATTGAAGTACGTACTGCAGATGCAAGAAGTATATTAAGACAAAAAGTTTTATTGAAAGATGCCATCAAGCAATGGGGAAATATTGCAGGCTTAGTGGCAGGATTAATGAAGTCCGATTATGATTTAATAGGAAGGTCGTTGGAAGATGTGATCATAGAGCCTGTTCGATCTATTTTAATACCAGGTTTTGATACATTAAAATTAGCATGTAAAAATGCAGGTGCATTAGGGGGTGGTATATCAGGGTCGGGGCCATCCATCTTTATGTTAAGCAAAACACAGTCAATAGCAGAGGCCGTTGAAAAAGAAATGCATCAATTGTATGAAAGCATACAATTACCACATCATACTTATGTGACCACCATCAATCAAAATGGTGTAGAGATTGTTGCTTAAATAAATTAATTAAAATGCATTATTATAGTTTAGGTAAACAATCCCCCAATGTAGATTTTAAAACTGCTGCCATTACCGGACAGGCGCCAGATAAGGGATTGTATTTTCCATCTGAGATCCCCCAATTTACTGCCGAGCAAATACAAAAATTTAAAACCTTAGATAAAGCTAGTTTGGCTTTTGAAGTGATGCGACCCTATGTAGGCGGAACCATTGATGATGCAGCCTTGCAACAAATATGTGCGGAGACCATCAACTTTGAATTTCCATTAGTACCTATAACAGATCCTATTTTAACACTTGAATTATTTCATGGACCTACACTAGCATTTAAGGATGTGGGTGCAAGATTTATGAGTAGGTGTTTGGGTTATTTTTCAAAACAAGATCCATCCAATACCACCACAACTGTATTGGTTGCAACATCGGGCGATACGGGAGGTGCAGTGGCCAATGGGTTTTTAGGAGTAGCGGGAGTGAATGTCATTATATTATACCCCAAAGGAAAAGTGAGTCCGATACAGGAAATGCAATTAACTACTTTAGGACAAAACATCACTGCATTGGAAGTAGAGGGAAGTTTTGATGATTGTCAGGCGATCGTGAAAGAAGCATTTATGGATGCCGATTTAAATGCGGCTTACCAATTAACGTCAGCAAATTCAATTAATGTAGCAAGGTGGTTGCCCCAACAATTATATTATTTTTTCGCATGGCAACAATGGGTTGATAAATATGAAAATGCAGCAGGTGAGTATCCTCTTATGGATGTAGTAGTGCCAAGTGGTAATTTTGGAAATATCTGTGCGGGTATGATAGCAAAAGCAAGTGGACTACCCTTAGGACATTTTGTGGCAGCATGCAATGCCAATGATATTGTTACACGATATTTAGCTAATGAAAAATATGAAGTAAAACCATCTGTAGCAACCGTATCAAATGCAATGGATGTAGGTAACCCAAGTAATTTTGTGCGTATTTTGGAAATAATGCAATCTAATTATAGTGCCTTAACCCATGCTTTAACTAGTTATAGTATTACGGATGCAGACACTACATCAACTATAGCACGCGTATATAAAACAAACAATTATATATTAGATCCACACGGGGCTGTGGCATTTGTGGCGGCCGAAAAATATTTAGCCAAATTAGATGATGCTAAAATAGTCATACTAGAAACGGCGCATCCCGTTAAGTTCCCCGAAGTGGTGGAAGCAGCTATAGGTCAATCTATAACTGTTCCGCCATCCGTTCAAAATTTATTTGAGAAACAAAAAATTGCAATACCATTGGCAGCTACTTACACCGCATTTAAAAATTGGATGTTAAAAAAGTAGGCGAATGAATGGATTATTTTTTTATCACTAATTTATGGTGTGCTCTTCTTACTTTTTTAGCATTCACTAAATAATCATTTGCAGCATCACGATATCCTAAAGTAAGTGCAACCACACTGTGTAATCCTAAAGCAGATAATCCCAAAACTTCATCAACGCTAGCAGGAACAAAACCTTCCATTGGCGTTGCATCAATTTGTTCAGCAGCAGCTGCAACTAAACCAAAACCTAAAGCGATATAAGTTTGTTTATCAGCCCAAATCTTAGCTTGATCTGCTGTTAAGTTTTTTAATGAACCATTAATGTAACCAGCAAATTCATTTAAGGATTCAACAGGGACACCTCTTTGTTCAGCAATGTCTTGCATATATTCTGCAACTTCTTTTTCAGAAACATTATTCCAAGCAGCAAAAACAATTACTGCCGAACCATCCACAATTTGTGATTGATTGTAAAAAGCAGGTTGTAATTTTTTTCTCGTTTCTTCATCTTCTATTACAATAATAGAATAAGGAGTTAAACCAAAAGCGCTCGGAGCTAAACGAGTTGCTTCAATAATGGTATTTAATTTGTCGGCCGGAATTTTAGATCCGTTCATTTTTTTAACAGCATAGCGCCATTCTAAAGCATCCAATAATTTCATAGTATGTATTTTATGTCAATGTTTGAACATTAAATATAGGAATAATAACCTTTACCAGCAAATATATTTTATAAAATATTGTTAATCAGGTGTTTATATGCATTTTTTCCAATTTCCCCATTTAGCACTTCATCATTTAATCATGTGGGTTCAATAGAATCTTTCTTATTTTTAAACTGCTTAAAATAATAAATAGCGATTCTATGAAAAAAAATAATCTAAATGTTTCCTGCTTCTTTTTATTGGCATGTTTATTTGTCAATCAATTACAAGCACAAAATAATAATGTAGCGAATCAAAAAAGTGCACCTAATTTAATTATTATCACAACCGATGGTTTTAGATGGCAGGAAGTATTTAATGGAATGGAAGACGCTATTGTGAATCAAAAAAAATTCCATCAAGGCGATAGCAGTTATTTATTTAATAAATATGGTGGTGCTACTACACAGGAGCGTCGTGAAAAACTATTACCCTTTTTTTGGAATACGATTGCGAAGCAGGGACAAATTTATGGCAATCGAATAAAAAATAATAAAGTGGATGTAGCCAATAACCAATGGTTTTCATATCCAGGATATAGCGAAATATTAACAGGTTATTTTGATCCAGCAATTCAAAGCAATGATTATCCACCTAATCCAAATAGTAATTTATTTGCGTTTTTACAAAAGCAAGAAAGTTATAAAAATAAAATTGCGGCCTTTGCTGCATGGAATGCATTTGATCGCATCTTAAATGAAAAAGTGTCTGGCTTTCCTGTGATCAATGGTACCGAATCTATTTCAAGTATTTTAAAAGATGAACAGTCAATATTAATATCAAATATGCTGCGCGATTCTTATCAACCATGGAAGGAAGTAGAATGCTTAGATGTGTATACTAATTATCAAGCCTTACATTATTTAAAATCTAAAAAACCAAAAGCTATGTTTATTAGCTTTGGAGAAACAGATGAGTGGGCGCATCATGGAGATTACAATCATTATTTAGATGCAGCCCATCAGGTAGATGCATATATTAAAGCAATTTGGGATTGGGCACAATCAACTCCAGGATATAAGGACAATACCTATATATTAGTTACCACCGATCATGGAAGAGGCTTTAATAATGAATGGACATCGCATGGTGCAGATGTAAAAGGCGCATCAAGTATATGGTTTGCCTTGTTAGGACCGAATGTAAAAAATATAGGTGCATTAGGCGAGCAAACAAAGGAGCAGCAAGCTTTTCAAAAGCAATTAGCAGCTACCATGACAAAGCTAATTGATCATCCATTTAAGGCCGAGCATCCTGTTGGGGAGCCTATTTATTAAGAAAATCTACTTTATCATAAAACAGAATAGTCCCGAATATTCGGGACTATTCTGTTTTAAACTAGTCCTTAACGGAAGAAGCGAATCCAAAAGGGATAACGAAATATAATTACAGCGATAATTATGAAGCTGTAAATAAACAAAGCCTTTCTAAAATAGGAGTTAAGTTTTCGTTTTTCATTTTCAAGTTCATTATGTAGATCTAAATTTTCAAGATTCGAACTTGCTTTAATAAATAGTACATTTCGAATCATCAAAATATAATAAACTAAAAAAATGATGAATAGAATTATAAAATTTTTACTATTATTAGTAAATAATAACTGATAACTTAAAATAAAAATTACTACTTGTTTTAAAATTTGTTCTATTATTTTATTTTTTTTCATTCTATTTATTTTTAATTAAAATCAATTGAGGGTAAGATACATGCTCCAAAGCTAATTAATATTGATACTACCAATTAATATCTTCATTAGATTTATCTCTAATTTTTTATTGTATTACTAACATATTAATAAATAGAAATTCCTCTAATAAATTTAAAATCGAAGCGTATAAATACTTCTCATGAATAATTATATGATTATAATTTCACTTCATTGAAAGCGGAATATTCTGACACATCGCTCAAACTGAAGGTAGGAGTTAATTAATCTATATTTTATGCGTAAAACTTTATGTTCTTTTATTACAGGATTTTTTATTATATTTATTATCTCCTGTACAAAACCCAAAACCGATCAAGTACAATTAAATTCAGCAATTCAATTAACTACAGATTCCAATTTTATAAAATTATTGAAAACGCAAATTTCTTTAGGTGATTTTTTAAAAAATGCAACAATCAATAGTGGCTATTCTATTGAGGAGCTAAAAAATAAAGCTCTTTATATAAAGAATCAAAAACTTACAATGAACGAAGAAAAAAATCAAATCGAAAAATTATTAGGAGAGGGCGCAAATAATTATATAAAATCTTATGATGATGATTTTAAAAAAAGTTGGGATAAATTAAACCAAAAGTATAATAATATATCAGTTAATAAAATTGAAGAAGCATTTAATATAATTTTTTCTCAAAAAGAAGGCATTAATATCTTGCCTTCAAAACAGCAAAAAATTGCAACTAACTCCACAACAAAAGTATCCAAAGTTGATGGTTGTGGTTACAAATATTATTTGTGTATAGCAGCTGCAACTTCAACTGCAATTTTATGTCATGCAGCTTGTATTACTGGTACTGCAGGGTTAGGCGCACCTGCATGTGTTGTATTATGTGGTTCAATTCAAGTTTCAGCAGGAATCTATTGTAATGACACTTATTGTCCAATAAATTAATTAACATGAAATCAATATTCAATTACCTAGTTTTTATTTTTGCTTTTATTTTTATTTTCTTTTTTAGATATATTGTATCCCATGATATCTTATTATTTATTTTTACACCGATAAGCATTGTTTTAGCATTCTTTGTAATAAAGAAAAGCATAAAAAAATAAGTTAATCGCAGAATAGATTAATGAAGGCCCCAATCAAACTCTAATTTTATTAAGAATAGGGCGTGGTTTGGGACTTTTGGCTTAACTTTGTAGCATACAAAAGGGGTTGAAATATGTTATACCAAAAAACCATAAGGCAATTTATTGCGCTAGTAATGCTAGTGGTTTTTGCATTTAGTATAACACCCCAAAAAAGCATACATGATATAGTTGCCAAACACGCAGATCCAGTAAAGTGCAGTGTTCATAAAGACGCACCTATTGCTCAGATTGAAAATTCAAGCATTCATTGTTCCTACGATAATCTTGTTGTCGCTTCTCCCTTTATCAATTTTTTAGTTGCAATACAGCTAGTGCCAATTGTGCTAAGCAAACCAGTTAATACTCAGTTCACTCATTTTATTATTGACTCAGCACCTTCGTTTTTAGAATCTAGGGGACCCCCTGCTATTTTTGGATAATCACTTAATTGGCATCATACCACTAGGTGACGCGCGTCATATTGTTTGTGTACTATATATTTTATCTTACATGAGCAGTTATTCTCCAAAAATTCAACAATAAAAAAATGTTCAAATATTTATCAATATTATTTATTTCATTCATGACTTTGCAGTTGTTTGCCAATGTGAAACCATTAGCAAAAAATATACAACTTAAAGGCAAAGTCATTGACGAGGCCACTGGGCAAGCATTACAGGGCGCATCTATTTATTTTCCTGATTTAAAAAAGGGAACCGTAACCAATGATAAAGGTGTTTATCAAATTTCGGTTGCTCCTGGAACTTATATTATAGAAGTTAGTTTTATTGGGTTTGCTTTATTAACAGAGCAGCTTAATTTACAAAACGATACCGAAAAAAACTTTAGTTTAAATCATGCTGTCATTGAAAATTCGAATGTGACCGTGACTAGTTTTTTACGAGCCACTAGTAGTAAAAAAACGGCCACCCCTATTAATATTATTAGAAAGGAGGATTTATTTAAAGGAGCTTCTACCAATTTTATTGATGCACTTTCTAAAACACCTGGAGTAACGCAATTAAGTACAGGACCGGCTATTTCAAAACCCATCATCAGAGGCTTAGGTTATAACAGAGTAGTGGTATTGAATGATGGTGTGAGACAAGAAGGTCAGCAATGGGGAGATGAACATGGTATTGAAATTGACGAATACAATGTAAGTAGGACCGAGGTATTAAAGGTGCCCGCATCCATTATTTATGGTAGCGAAGCCTTGTCGGGCGTGATTAATATTATATCCAATGTGCCAGTAGCAGACGGAGCAATAAGAGGAAATGTGTTTAGCAATTATCAATCAAATAATCAATTACAGGGATATCATTTTGACTTAGCGGGTAACCGCAATGGATGGGTATGGGGTGTGAATGCAAGTTCAAAAAAAGCTTCTGATTATAAAAATAAATACGATGGGTATGTTTATAATTCAAAATACAATGAGCTCAATGGTGGTGGATTTTTAGGCATTGAAAAGGAATGGGGATATAGCCATTTAATTATAAATAAATTTACCCAACATATTGGTATGATCGAAGGGGAACGAAATGACCAAGGTGCATTTGTTAAATTAATCAATGTAAATGGGTCCATGGAAGAGCAAGTGGCTACTGCTGCTGATTTTAATAGTACAACTCCTAATATTCCTTATCAATATATACAACATACAAAATATGTTTTAGACAATAGTATTAATTGGGGTACTGGAAAATTAAAAGTAAATCTTGGTTATCAGCGCAATCAACGCCAGGAATTTGGCAATGTGTTGGATCCCTCAGAAAAAAGTTTATACTTTGATTTAGGCACTTTAAATTATTCCTTTCAATATTTATTACCTGAAAAAAATAATTGGAAAAATACCATTGGAATTAATGGATTAAAGCAAGAAAATAAAAACAAAGGAGCTTCGGCACTTATTCCAGAGTATCAATCGGTGGAAGTGGGTTTGTTTTTTTATACACAAAAGCATATCAATAAATTTAATTGGAGCGGCGGGGTGCGCATTGATAAAAAAGGAATAGAATTTAATTCCTTACAAAAAAATTATGGAGACATCGCTGGATCTATTGGTATGACTTATGAGGCGAGCAGTGATTTAGTATTCAAATTTAATATTGCACGAGGTTATCGAGCACCTAATTTATCGGAGTTGGGCAGCAATGGCGCACATGAGGGCACTAATCGATATGAATATGGGAATACGAATTTATCATCAGAAAAAAGTTTACAATTTGATGCAGGATTAGAATGGAGTAGTGAACATGTCTCGTTTACCGGTAATGTTTTTTATAATAATGTAAGCAATTATATTTTTTATCAAAAATTATTGAATAATCATTTAACCGATTCTATTATCATAGATGCTGAAGGCACAAAATATTTTGCTTTTGCCTATCAACAACAAAATGCAAAATTAGTTGGTGCCGAATTTAATTTAGATCTGCATCCACATCCTTTTGATGGATTACATATTGAAAATACGGTATCTTATGTTAAGGGTACTTTTAATGATGCATTAGATGGGAGCACTAACCTGCCTAATATTCCTTCCCTTAGATGGATATCGGAGTTAAGGTATGAGTTACAAAAAAAGAGTAACAGTTTTAAAAACACCTATGTATCCTTGCAATTTGATAATGTAGCAAAACAAAATAATCCCTTCACTGGATTTAATACCGAAACGGAAACTCCTGGATATACTTTAATTAATATAGGAGCAGGTACACAATTCACACATAAGGGTAAGCAAATATGTAGTATTTCCTTTGTGGTACAAAACGCAACCGATGTGGCATATCAAAATCACTTAAGTAGATTAAAGTATACAGCTGAGAATATATTAACAGGAAGAACGGGGGTTTTTAATATGGGACGTAATTATAGTTTTAAAATAAATGTGCCGTTGCAATTTGATTAAATTCTTTTATTTCAAGTGAATCTTTGTTACCCAGGCTCCCGAGGTGCCCACACCCCCGGCGAAACCATTACCATTAAGGGCTTATGTACTGGTGCTTTAAGCGATGTAGTCATCACCGATGCGGTGATTGAATAATTTGAAGTATTTGTTATATTTTGGTTTATATTTGAGTAATTTACTCCCCCGAATTAAAAAATAGAACCCAGTAAGTTTCGTATGAAAAGAAAAGTACTCATTCAGCAAGTCGGAAGGTATTTAATTGACTTTGCTCTTATCGCTATATGTTATCAACTATCCTTGTTTTTTACTAAAATCAATGAGTATTATAAAGTAGACATTTTATTTTTAGGCATGTCGGTGTTGGGATGGTTATGGGTATCAAGGTATTCCAATTTATATACCGACCGAAGATCAAAAAAGTTTTCAGAGGAAATAGTGTTGGTAGGGTATCATATGGTATTATTTACAGTGATACTAGGAGCAGGTATCTTTTTTTTACGTTTAAATCAAGTCATCTTTAGCGTTCGATTTATAAAATTATTTTTAATCTTTTTAGGCATTACTACCTTGTTGGTTAAATATTTTTTTAGAAAACGCATGCATGCGGCATTGCAGGAAGGACAATTATTTGATGATGTCCTTTTAGTAGGAAGCACGCCCGCAGCATTAAATTTTTTAAATTCAATTAAGCAATATTATTATTATGGATATAAATGTGTTGGTTATGTAGACAACACCCATAATAATATCGAGGGGTATAAAAATTTTGGTACTATTGACAATTTGGAAGAGGTTGTAAAAAGTCAAGTATTAGATGAAGTGGTGATTGCATTACCCGCAAGCCAACAAGTTGAAATACAAAAATGTATCGATATTTGTGATTACTATAAAATCAAAGTAAGTATTTTACCCGATTTAAGACAATACAATACCTCAAGTATTTATATCAATAATATTGGACAAATGCCAGTGATTAATGTAGGTAATTTGCCCTTGGATAGTTTTGAAAATAAATTGATCAAGCGCAGTTTTGATATTTTTATGTGCATGGTCTTTTTTATCTTTTTTGGAATTTGGCTAATGCCACTCATTATTATATTGATTAAGCTTACCTCAAAGGGACCGGCTATTTTTAAGCAAGAAAGATGGGGATTGAATAATGAAAAAATCATTTGTTATAAGTTTAGAACCATGTATCGAGAGACAAGCGATACCAATGAGCATGGGGAATATCAGCAAGCTTATAAAGGGGATCCAAGAATAACAAGAATTGGAAAAATTTTACGAACCACCAATTTTGATGAACTACCTCAGTTTTGGAATGTGTTGATAGGAAATATGTCGGTGGTAGGGCCAAGACCGCATCCAACGCCGCTTAATATTGAATCCATGCATACGGTCGAAAATTATATGTTAAGGCATATTGTATTACCAGGTATCACAGGCTATGCGCAAGTGAATGGATGTAGGGGGGAAACAAAAACAGCCATCGACATGCAAAAAAGAGTTGACTTTGATTTGTTTTATATTCATAGATGGAATTTTTGGATGGACTGTCAAATTATAATACAGACCGTGATTAATTTTATAAGAGGCAACCAAGATGCGTACTAAATCATTTTTTAAAAGGCTACTATTTAGCCTACTCCTTTTACAAATTCATAGTACCGTTTTTGCACAAAATATATATGAGAATCATCGAACCGAAGTGTATGGATATGTAGCAAGAATGGCACAAAAGGGATTGGTCGAAGTGGATGATTATATACAACCCATTAGTAGGCAGGCCATATTGATGGCCTTATTAGAAATTCAAAAAAAACAACAAAGCTTAACCAAGCTAGAACAAAGCGAATTAAAATTTTATTTACAGGAATACAATACAATTCAAATTGTAAGTAATAAGGATAATACCACTGCGGACTTTATTAAAAAGGATGCCAATGGTCGCTGGCGTACTTTGGCCATCCATTCAAAGGATTTTCAATTTAATCTTGATCCCATTGCTAATATACAAGTAAGCAGTAGTGACGGACATAAAATAAACCAAATAAGTAATGGATTTAATTTATGGGGGACTAGCAAAAATTTTGGATTTCAAATGTATTATCGAGATTATACTGAAACGGGCGACTTTGATAAAATAACTTCATTTGAAAATCCTAATACAGGGATCATTTTAGTGGGATTGTCAACCCCCACTAAAATCAATTACAGTGAAGTACGCGGTAATTTATCTTATAGTTGGAAAAACGGATCGGTGAATATTGGGAAGGACAATTTATTATGGGGTTATGGTGAAAATGGTCGTATTGTATTATCAGATAAATCGCCTTCCTATCCTTATTTTAGATTGGATTATAAACCACTAAAATGGTTAAGCTTTAATTATATGCATGCCTGGCTTAACTCCAATTTGGTGGATACCTCGCGCAGTTATAATACATGGACAGGTGGGGTGAGTGGCGATCAGCGTATTTTGTATATTCCTAAGTTTTTAGTTACACATAGTATCAAATTTACTCCTATGAAAGGATTGGATTTGGCTATAGGAGAATCCATGGTGTATAGTGATAAATTAGATGTCGGATTTTTAATTCCTGTTAATTTTTATAAAGTGTATGATAATAATCGAAGCAATTATTTAATCAATGCAGGATCCAATGGACAGGTATTTATGCAGGCCAGTTCAAGAAATCAAATTAAAAACACTCATCTGTATACCACTTTATTTATAGATGAAATTAGAATGTCTGAAATATTTAATGCTGCCAAAAGTCGTAATCAGTTAGGATATACGATAGGCGGTTCGGTGACCGATTTTTTAATATCCTATTTAACCTTAGGAGTTGAATACACAAGAGTAAATCCATTTGTATATAATAATTTAATACCAGCCCAAAAGTACACGCAGTATGATTATTTTTTAGGGGATTGGATGGGAAGTAATATGGACAAGCAACTATTTTTTATCAAGTATACCCCCTTGCCTAAGTTAAAATTATATGTAAGGTACCAAAGTATCCGAAAAGGAGGCGAGGGCAGTATCTGGGATCAATATGCAGCAGAGCCACAACCCGCCTTTTTATATAATTACAATAAATCGAGAAAGGATATTTATTTCCAGGCCAATTATGAACTTATTCATAATTTATATTTAAAGGGTGTTTACCAGCATATTAGTGAAACCTATTCAACAGGAACTAAATTAAATAGTAGTATGTTCCAATTAGGCGTTGCCTTTGGACTTAATTAAAATCGATTTTATTTTTTGCTGTATAATCAAAGGAATAAACAAAGGGGCTTGTATAAAATATCTTTTAAACATCCGCTTAGGTTCTTGACCAAAACGGAATAACCATTCAAGACCACTCACCTGCATCCAATAAGGCGCACGCTTAATTAAACCCGCAGTCACTTCAAATGCACCACCAATACCAATCGCGATATTGGCGTTTATCTTAGCTAAATTTTCAGCAATCCAAATATCTTGTTTAGGGGCAGTTAGGCTTACTAAAATAATATGGGGCTGGGCTTCGTTAATAAGTGAAATCATTTTATCATTTTCACTTTGTTCAAATTTATTGGCAAAGGGTGGGCAGTATACGCCTTTGATATTGATATTAGGATAAAGTTTTTCTGCTTTTGCTTTTAAGCTAAGTCCAACGCCAGGGGAGGCACCTAAAAAAAACAAACTAAAATGATTCGAAGCGCAATATTCTAATAAAGTGGGTAAAAGATCTAAGCCCGTGATGCGCTCAACAATCGGGGTGCCTAAAAATTGCGAAGCCCATAAAACAGGCATCCCATCACAAAGGGTGTAATTGGCATTATTGTAAATATCCTTCACAATTGGATTTTTTGTAGCAGCTAAAATTGAATTGACCGGCGTAATACAAATACTGGCTTTGGCGTTATTATGAATGATATCGCTGCACTCCAATAATAAATGATCCAATGAAATGGAGCTTACCTGAATACCTAATATGTCTACTTTAGTATGCATTAGGCTGAAATAGGTTGATGGGCATTGTTATCCGAGGACATAAATAATAAACCAACCCAGGTCCAAAAAGGGAAGGCGCCCATTGGTCCTTCTAAGTAAACATCAAAGCTGGCATTTAAAATAAAAGCGAGTAAAATACAAGTAATGGCCAGTTGTTGGCGGTCCAATTGTTTTTTAAATAGCGGCTTCACTAATAAAAAAAGCCAGTACAACCAGAGTAAAAACAGGGGGATACCAAATCTTGCCATGATGGTTAAATGAATACTATGTGGGGAACGAACATCATCCTCGGTCATGATAATATCATCGGACTGGGCCAAGCTCATTCCAAGTCCTTTCCCTGTAAAAAAATATTCTTTGGAAAAACTGTAATCAATAATTTTACCCCACCACACAAAGCGCCATAATAAATTATCTTCTAAAATTTTATTATCCGAACTGGTTGTTAAGGAAGTAATATTTTCTTTGATTTGATTAAAGCCAGCCACACGACCCTGAAAATTTTCCCGAACTTGGATACTTAAATAAATAGGAATTACAATTAATAAAGCCCAAGGAATATACCTAGTGAAATTTTTAAGCGCCTCTTTAATAAATTTATCTTTAGCAAAAAAAATAAAGCAAAAAATTCCTATTACAAAAGCAAGCATACCCGCGCGGCTGTATGCCGAAATAATTAAAAAATCAAAAAGGATGAGCAAGGTTAAAATAAGCAACCACTTATTGGATAGCTTGTTTATGTTTAAAAATATAAGTAAGGTACAAATTAACAAATGCACACTCATATCCCCATACTTGTATAATAAAAGGGTGATGTCACCAAATACGGTAAAACTGTCAAAAAAAGGCACATAGTATTGTAAAATAAAATTGACCAAAGCCACCAAGGGAAACCATTTATAAATAGCAAAAAGTTGGTCCCAAATATAATTTTGTTGCTCCTGATAAATAAATAAAATAAAAACAAACCAACCATATTCAAAAATAAAGGAGTCTCTAATGGTTTCTATTAAAGGGTAACTTTTAGCGCCTCTTATAATGTACAAAAGGGTGACGAACATAAATAGGAACAATATTTTGATGCGCTTGTCCCAATTAAAAATATATTTATGTCTATTTAAAATTAAAAGTACAATACCTCCCAACCATAATGCTTCTACTAAGTAGCTATAAGCTATACCCTTGTTTAAATAAACATATAAGGCCATCACAATCAAATAGGCCCTTAAATAAAGTGCTTTAATTGCGTCCATTAAATAAAAATTTAAGGGAAAGGGTTATTTGGGTATTGCTTTTATCCGATCCTACGCCAGGGTCACCAAATACATATTTATCATCTACAATTCTTTTAACCCAACGGTAATTGAGTGCCTTGGAGTTAATATAAGATGCGCCAATTAAAATATTTTTTTGAGGGTTCCATTGCGCTTCCACCCCAGTGGTTAAATCAACATAATAGGCATCTGCCATTGAATTTCCAAGTGCGCTTAAATAGGCAACATGGTAAAAATCGGTATTGTGGTTTACCCTTTCAACAATAAGTCCAATTTTATTTAAACCTTTGTTCCAACTTACGCTAATGGTTTGACTAGCCGAACCAGGTCCAATGGATGCACCTAATAACTGAGCTTCATTGGTATATCCCTGCCTAATTACTGGGCTGGTATAAAAGGAATTATTTTTAGGCGTTCCAAAAGGGTCACCTCCTACAAAAATTTCCTTGGCATCCATTAATTGTAATTGTGTGGCTTCAAAATTAAATTCAAAATAGGATTTATTATTAGGAGCTATAAATAATTTTTTAATCCCAAATACAAAACCATTAATAGCACTGTCTTTAAAAAAGTCCCAAGGCAAGCCCATGCTTCTTGGTTGTCCTAGTTCGGCATAAATTTCGGCATGTTCTTTGGGCAATTTTAATCGCATCATCATTGTTCCAATACCGTATTTGTCATTATTGGTTTTCGCCATTGTGAAAGGTTCAATGAGTTGATCTGTATTTCGGGAATAGTGTTGTGTTGAATAAGCATATCCTAAGTATAAGTTAGGAAACCATTTAGGACTATAGTTAATGGTGAAGGCATGCATCACCCTTTGATCGTTTATTTTTGGAATAATAGCACCAGGCCAAATGGCGCACATCATTCTTTGATCCGGATTAATCCAATTTAATGAATCTATTTTACCCGAAATCATTTTAAATTCAAAGTTACCAATACCAGTTACAATAGGTTTATTGGTTTGTAGATAAGCATGAATAAAGCCGGGTGCGTTATTGGTATAAATGATACTATTGCGTTGTCCTGGGCCCCACCAAATATTTTCATTGGAAATACCCACACTCCATTTTTTGGTAGATAAACCAATTCTGGATTGACCAAGCGATACGCTATTGATGGGTAATTTACCAAACTGTCTAAAGTCGTCAATATTATTGGCTACAATTTTATAATAACGCGTCCACCAATTTCGATCAGATTCATTACCCTTGAATAATTCCTGTTCTATATTTTCGAGTCGCACCCATTCTGGTTGTATATTAATATCTAAAATGCCCCATCTGATATTGGTACCTGCGCTAAATCGTTCTTGTTTACCACGTGCAGGATACATATTACCGTCATTGGAGCCGTAAGGTAAAAAATTATTGTTTTGACTATTATAAGTTAACTGAAAGCTTTTAATACTAAAACTTTTATACTTAAATAGGGAGGTATTGCTTAAACTTTGATAAGCTTGGGTGGAGCGAATCATAAAGGAGTGCAGGTAGCTTGAATCATCTTCCTCATTTTCGTTGACATACTTATGTAATAATTGTTTATTACGTTCGGCGTTCATGAGTTTAATATCATCTAATAAAGCCGACTGCGCATAACTTGCAATGGTTACAAGTGTAAGGAATATGCCAAAAAGTATTTTTTTTACCATAGGTACATGGTATTAATATAAAAATAAAGATTGGCAGGATTGTTATCCTGCTTCCAGATATAATTAATTGATTTTATGATTTCCATATTGGCACTCAATAATATTTTTTTATAATGATACCTGGTTTGCAATCCAAAGGAGTAATCGGTCCATTTAATGGATCTAATACCCACATCATTAATGCCTGCTACTATCTCGTATGGATTTTGTACAATATGCTGAAAAATTATACCTAGTTTATTCCAACCCTTATTATAGCTCATGGCCAAGGCCTGCATATTATTACCTAAGCCACTTACGCCACCCATGATTTGATTATAATTAGTATACCCTTCAATAATACCGGAATGAGTATACCAATTACCTGCACTTCTATGTAAATAGCTAGTGGTTTGTGCAATGCGGGCTATTTCAATATTAAAATTGAAGTAATTGGTTTCGTTTATAAATTTTAATTTCTTAAAACCCCATATATAACCCGATGAATGTGCCATGTCCATCATTAAATCTCTAAAATTTTGCTTGGCATCATTAAATCCAAATTCAAAATACATTTCTGCATTTTCTTTTGGCATGATCCACCTAGCACTAAGGGCAGCGACCTGATCCCTTTTTACCGAATCATCACTATAACTATTTTTAAAGAAGGCCACAAAAACTGGCACATAATTATAAACAAAACCATTGCTATTACTAGATTGTAATTGGGTATAATTTTGAAAAGTGCGTGTCAAACCCAGATAAATATTTTTTAAAAATTTAGGTTGGTAGGAAATATTGATTGAATTATAATATCGTTTTCCATTATTGATGTTTTCGGTATGTAATCGCTTATTCTCGTAACCTTGTGTGTTGTCACTTTGTAAATAACCCGCTTGTAATTGAAACTGAAAACTTCCTACAAAAGTATTAATGGGGCGGTTGGTATTAATTGAATAATGTAAAAAACCTGGTGCGTTATTACTCATTAACATGGAATTATATATACCTGGCCCCCACCACATGTTTTCGGTAGATAAGCCAGCAGTCAAAGGTCCCATATCATATCTGATACTCGATTGCCCAGGCATTATTTTTTTATAACTAGGCGTGACGGCGCCCCAATAATTATTGGTTTCGTAATTTCCGCTAGCTGTATTTACAAATTCGGGGCGCAATTGAATTTTTAATTTATGCCATTGTATATATACCCCACCCCCTATTAAAAATTGGTATCCTTTGGATAAACTAAAAGCACCATCATTCCAACCATAGGGATGGTGGGTGGTTAGTTTTTGTGTAAAGTTGATGGGTAATAAACTAATATTAAAATTTGGGCGACTTACTAATTGATTATTGTTTTCAATATCCGCGTCAATTAATTTTAATAATTTATTATAAGTGATATCGGAGTTAGTATAAAAAGGACGAATGGTTAATCCATCATTAGGCGCTATTTTTCCTGCTAATTGCAAATCGCGGATGAGTTCATCTATATCGGTAAAGCCCACTGGAACCGACATTTCTGCTGTTGGCTTATTAGAAGGTGTAATTTTAAAATAGTCAAAGGGCTTTTTAAATATTTCCCATTCTTTAAAACGAGTAGGTGCTTTTTTAAAAGCCAATGAATCCTGAGCTACTAAGTTGTTCAATGATAAACTGAGTAAAAAAAAACAAGTAAGCATGATATATATAATACCACTCCATTTTGAGTTTGAAAATGAGTTGCACCTAGTACTATTAATCATATTACGAAGATATATAATAATCCTTGTTTATATTGGGAGGGGAGCTTTTGTTTTATCCTTTTTAAAAAACAATAAAAATTCCTGTTTTATGATGCTATGTTGAAGTAGTATAAAATGTAATATAAAAAACCAACTTATACTTAAAACACTAATAATGGCTAATTGAAGGTAAGGTTGCTCTATAAAATATTTAACGAGGAGGATAAAAAACACATAAGGGATTGCTGCAAGTAATTGCTCCCCAATAAGGGGTAACAATGGCTTCATATTATAATGTTTTGCCGAATAATAAACAAAGAAAGCACATACCACTAATTCGGTGCATAAAATAGTAATGGCTTCCCCATTTTCCTTAAATTGACGCACTAAAATAAAAGTAAGTAGGATGCTTAATACCATGCCCCCTATTGCAGATATTAAAATCTCTTTATCCTTGGAAAGTGCATTTAAAATTTGAAAACCAAATATACTGGACATACTTACAATTAAAATAAGTGGCGCGGTAATTTGTAAGGGTAGTATGGATCGGTCAAAACCAGGCCCTAAGACTATCAAAACAATTTGTGGCGCACAACTTAAAACAATAAGGGTGGTTGGTATGCCAATGCTTAAAATAAAGTAAAAACCTTTTTGAATCATTTGGGTAAATTTTTCAATTTCACCTTGTTGGTATAAGCTTGTTATTTTAGGAAACATAGCAGCCGATATGGCGGCTAATACAGCAATAATTATTTTATTTAATTTTAAAACCGATGCATAATAACCAACACTTTCATTATCGGCTAAAAATCCCAACAACACTGTGTCTAAGGACAAATAAATACTAATTGAAAATAGGGTTAAAAATAAAATGAATAAGGGCTTAATATGCTGTTTTATATTTAAATTTTTAAAAATAGCTTTATCAAAATGAATGTATTGGTATAGGTATTTTAAATTAATAAGGCCTACTAAAATACTTGCACCCACTTGCAAGGACATGTATTTATGATAATCGGTGTTGTTTTTGATGAATACAAATACAGCAATTATAAAAAGGAGTCGAATAAAAAAATAGCGGAGTGCGATAAATTTAAATTGGTTCATTCCAGCAAAAAGCCATTCAAATAAAAACAGTTGGCAAAAAAAGAAGGCAAGGGACCAAGTAAATAAACCCTTGTCGGCAGCTAATTTAGGAACATAAAAAATACATATTATAAATACCAGGGCTAATATCATCGTCATGATGAAATTAATGATGAAAATTTCCCAAAAAGTTTTGGATAAAGCAATTTTATCATGGTGGTTTTTTGCAATTACTCTAACGCCATACACAGGAATGCCTACTGCGGCTAATAAAACAAAATACCTGGCAAAGCTTTCGGCAAAATTTAAGGAACCCAAATAGCTAGGACCAAGTGTGCGCGCCAAATAAGGAAAGGTAATGAGGGGTAAAAATACCTGTGCTACTGCAAATAAGATATTATAAAATACATTTTTTTGTGTTGACATTCGAGTTTGTTAACGGTAACTAGCGTCCACAATTAAGCTGTATAGGTTTTTAAGCATGGGCTTAATTCTTTTAAGCTTTTTATTTAAAGGAATTGCACGAATATATTTTATGTCTAATACATTGTCATAAAAAGCTTGATCAAAAAGCTGCTTGTTTTCATTTGCTAATTGGTAGCAAATATTTTTGATATCGTTAATTTCGATAAGGTTGTCCTTGCCATTAGTAAATTTTCTAAAATCGGTTCGGAAAGGACGGCGATGTTTCATTTGCACCGCATGTACCACTGCTGTTTTATTTTTTTTCAGTATGCGTTGTAAAGTAGGAATTAAATAAACATCAATTCCTTGACCCGAAATACTGTGTTGATAATACGGACCTGCTGCCATAAAAATTTCCATATCATAAAAGGGTGCCATAATTTCGACCCATAATGTTTCTTGAATCATCACCCCTGGTTTATGCACCAATTGGCGATGTGAATTCACGCCATCATGTGACAGGCTTGCTTGATAAACATCTAATTCCTCAAGCGTAGCTATAAAAATAAGTTTATTTAAATCTGATACTGAAAAATAAACATCATCATCAATAATACCAATATAACGATATTTGGAAGCAGGGTAATTGGTATTATTTTGAAAATAATAATACATATGCTCAAGTATATCACCCTTGCATTCTGTTTTTTTAGATATAAAATGAGTGATGGGCAAATGCGCAAATAAGGATTTATCGGCTTTGCCGGTATTGTCAAACAATAAAATTTCAAATTGGGGGGGGACATCTTGAAAAATATGGGACAAGGCTGGGCTTTCTCCATCCCAAGTTACTGCAACAATTGATGGCTTGTAGTTAGGTTCCATAGTTAACAAAAGTAAGCAATAATCATATTACGAAAATCGAAAATTTGCATAATCAACCATCTTTTAATGAGTAGGCCTTTATTTTCATAAACGATATTACTTGCTGTTGTTTTCCAGGTATCTATTACCGCTGGCCTAATGGCGCCTATATGCAAATTAGTATTGCTTAAATGGTATTTAAAATAATCAACTGGGTAATTAATTTTAGCGGTTTGTTTTAAAAGCAATTTTGCTGCTTTTGGCGTAATTGAATAGCCATAAGTTCCATAAACCGATTTAATTAAGGGTTCGCCAATACTATATTTATTAGACCATTTAATTTGGGTTGATTTTTTTATACGCGTATTTCCATTCCAAGCGCCCCAAAAAAATAGGTCGTATTTGGAATTATTATTAATTGAAACTGTTTGGGCAAAGGCATTGACAAGGGTATCCAATGCAATAATTTTACTATCCGATTCTAAAATTAAAAAATGTTCATTTTCGCAATCTATTTTATTGGCTATTAAATGCCATATTTTACGATGACCCAATAAGCATCCAATTTCTGATTCTAGTAAGGCTTTCCCCGTTCTCTTTTTGGATTGCGCAACCAATTGTTTAATAAAAGGCACTTTTTCATATTTAGGAAAAACGGCTTCAACAAAACTGATCTTCCCTAACTGTTCTTGAAGGGTTTGAAGATGCCCTTCCCGGCCTTGCTCCAATTTTGAAAATAATACGTAGCTATTTATTACTGCCTTTGTCATATAGGAAGTTGAATTGAAGTAACATTATCAAATGTTGCAAAACATTTATGTTCAATACTAAAAGGAGTAAAAAAGGCCTTTGATCCATTTTTTGGGTATAAGATATAATGGGGTTTTTGTAAGGCATTGCTTAAATGAATGCCTAAACTATCCGATCCAAATACAAAATCGGCTTCCTTAATTAAAGTAAGTAGTTCATCAAAATTAGAATAGTTTTTAGTGTCCTGATCCACATTCTTATGACTAGAAAAGTAAGCTAGTGTTACTAATTTATTTTTTTGAGTTAAACTTGTTTTAAGGTATTCGATAACAGCCATAGGAATTTTTCGATTGGCGATTCTGGCATCGGGCAAAATCAAAATATTTTTAATAGGGTCCGCGGCATTTTGTAAAATAAGCGGTGTATTAAAAAAATGTTGCATTTCATCATACACATTTTTATCATTCACAATGGCTTTAAAATCCTTCCTTAATAAAAAATTTAAAATGTTTAATTTATTGGATTGCTCCATATAATCCAATCCAATAGGATTGGGGTTTAATATTAAAAATTGCTTTATTTTTTTAACCTGAGTAAGAGTGTCCATCGAAATAAAATGTCGTTTGGTAAATAAATTGAGCTGTGATTTATTAATACCAAGATGGATGTATTCGATATCCAATGAGCCAATATGAATATAGTTGCTGAGTGCTGAAATGAGTGGCTTTAAATGACTAGATGCAATAACCTTAAATTCATTTTTGAGTGGGCTATTCGCTAAAAAATACAATGCAATACTGGCATCACCATAGGCGCGTAATAAAAATAAGCGATGCTTCATTTTAACTTATTTGTTGTTGCCTGTATAGGCAAGCAATAAATATAAAATTCCAATCATCAAACCCGATAGCATTCCAATAAGTTCAATTAAAAACAAGGAATTGCGTTGATCTACCAAAGGATATTTAGGTAAGTCCAATATTTGAATGATTGGCTTTTGATTGATAAGGGAAATGCGCAGCAATTCTACATTTTTAACTACTTCGGCGTATAGGGTATTTAAAACCATTTTATCCCTTTGTGACATTTCCTCGGGCACTGATGAAGACTTGTAGGCCTCATTGGCATCAAATGTATTTAATGCAGCCGATTGGTAAGAAGTTTTATTTAAAAGCGACTGCAATGAGTCGGCCTTATTTTGTAAACGATTAATATTAGAACTTAAATTACCTACTTTAATTTTGATATACATTTCGCTTGTTTCGTTTAACAAACGCTCGGCAAATAATTTTGAAAATTGCGGACTTTTGGAACTTGTATTAATACTGATAATAGAACCTTTTTTATTTGTTCGTTGTACGGTTAAATTTTCCTTATTAATTTTTTCGACCATTAAATAAAGTACGCTGTCCTGCAATACTGAATGAGGGGAACTACTGTTTAAATTTGAAAAATGCAAACTATCAATTTCATTACTTTTCCCAATCAACTTGTTTTTTAATCCACTGATATTATAATATACATCAGCAAGGGTTTGATGCTGTACTGTGTCATTTATATTGAGTGGGGTTAATAATACTTTTTCAATGATATTACGTGATTTAATAATTTCTAAAATATTATCACCATCAAATAAGCCCGCATTACCACCTGTTAAACTACTTAAATCAAAACCAAATTGTCCTGCCATACCCGCTAATCCACTATTGCTTGATTTTTCCTCTACAATGAAAGTGGCAGTAGCTTGGTATTTTGGACTAGCTATTAAATAATATCCCAAACCTATTACGCATCCTGTAAGCATTAACAAGAGTAACAATTTAAATTTAGCTTGTATAAATTGAACAAGCTGTTTAGCTGATTGTATTAAATCGGTAAGCGCTATTTTATTATTGGGCACTAGCATATTAAATTATTTAGTTGCATTGATAAGTGATATAATCAAACCAACAAAGGAAGCCATAGTAGTACCAATGGCAATCATTTCGCCCGTAGTGACATCTCGTTTAGGCAAAATAGGAACATATATTTGCGCACCTGCTGTCACATTTGGATAAAATTTAAAAAATAAAAATTTTCTAGTACTTCGAACTTTTCCATTTGCTGAAATAACATAGGATCGATTCCTGTCTGCATTGGCAGCAAAGCCTCCTGATGCTCGAATAATATGCATTAATCCTGTATTATTATTATCATAGCTAATTTTCATTGGAATATTTACGGCACCAAAGGTTTCCACTGTTTGTAGTAATTTATCAATTCTTAAAATATCACCTTCTTCTAAAATTAAATCATCAGGACCACCAGGAACTTGAAGTGCTTTTTTTAAGTCAAAACTTACAATTTTTTCTGCATTGCCTTTGTATATATCTTCTATTAATGCAGTGTCTTTTAGAAGCTTTATTTCGGTTCGGTTTTTAATTAAATTTTGACGCGTACGAAACACCACACTATCCGTTGTGCTGGCTCCTATATTTGTTTTGCGAATTAAAATAGCACCTTCGGAATAAGCAAAGGCAGATAAGCCCCCTGCTCGTTTAATTAAGTCGGAAGCGCGCTCTTTTTTATTTGCTAAAATATAATCCCCAGGGTAAAGGACTTCACCCTCGATACTCACTTTTTTTTGTTCGTTATACGCTGTTGATTTTCGAATTGATACAATATCAAAAGGAGCTAATAAAAAATTGGGACTTTCGTAAAATTTAGAATTTTTATCAATATCAATTTCTTTAATAATGGCGTATCTAAAGGATTCCTGTTCATTTTCAAATTCTTTTATTCTTCTTGAAATTTCAATTTTTTGAAAAGTAGCACCGTCCTTAGGGCCCTTAGCTAATAAAATTAAATCCATTAAATTAATGCTGTCCGTGTATTTATAAGTACCAGGAATATTTACTTCGCCGTTAATGGTAATATAATATTGTTCCTTTATATCATCCTTTTGATAAATATAAATGGAATCTTCTTTTTCCAATTTCATATTGGTTTTACCATTTAAAACTTCGCTTAAATTAAAGTGTAAAAAGCTAGGTGTATAATCCGATTTTAAACGAATAAGTGAAGCCCTTTCAAAATAACTGTTTTCTTTAATTTGGGCTAGTAATAATAAATCCTTTAAAGTAGGGGCTTCATTAATACCGTATTCGCCTGGGTAATACACCGATCCTTTAATATGAACTCTGTTGGAATAGGACGAAGCAATGGAATCAACTAATATGGTATCTCCAGAAATTAAATTAAATACATCAAATTGATTTGATTTTGCGGTAAGTACTTCCTTGTTTTTATTTCCAATACGCTTAACACGCACAAAGTCCTTGTGGCCCATGTCTGCGAAGCCACCCGCGTATTTTATAATGTCCCCCAAGCTTTCTTTTTCATCTACATCATAAAGGGCTTGCTTTTTAATGGCTCCCTTCACCGCCACCCTGCTAGCATAAGGTGCAACTCGAATTACATCCTCATCCATTAATAATTTATTTTTTGACAAATCGCCTTTTAATAAAAAATCATACAAATCAAATTTTACCAATTCTTTTCCGTTGCGCATTAAATAAATATTTCTAAAGGATCCAATCGCATTGGGCCCACCTGAAGTATATAATGCATTCATTAAAGTGGAAAGTGAGGAAAGACTGTAAGAGCCAGGGCGTTTTACTTCACCTACAATGGTGACTCTAATACTACGAATATCTCCTAATGAAACATTCACTTGCGTTTTCCCATTTGCAATCGTGGGATATATTTTAGATAAGGCAATTTTAATTTTTTGTTGGGCTTCCTCAAGTGTTAAACCACCCACTTTAATAGGGCCTAGGTTAGGAAAGCGAATTAAGCCCTCGGTATTAACGCTAAGTGCTTGGGTGCGTTCACTAATTCCAAAAACATCAATGCTTAATTGATCATTGGTGCCAATAATGTAGTTTTTAGGGGATGGAATAGATAAATTAGGTTCAAAATTCAAAAATTCCTCTTCAAAAATATCGGCTCCAAACACTTTAAGTGTATTTAAGCTTAAACTATCTTCTTCCTTATATAAACCCGTTTTAACCCCAATTTTTTTTCGTTGTGTATAGGGGTCGGTAAAATTGGAGGGTAGTTTTCCTCCTAAATTTCCAAAATTCCCTTGGTTTAGGGTTGAAGCTGAAGCTAATCGGGCTTTTAAGGCTTGAATTTGCTCGGAGCTAAGGCCTTTTTCCTTTGCTTTGGCCTCCAATTCAGGACCCGTTAAACCTGTTAATTGATATTGACTTACAAGTTGCATTAACTGTTCATTCGTCATATTAGCCACATTGATATTGCTATTTTGAGCAGATCCCTTTAAGGCGAATAAAAATAAAGCACTGATTATCAATATTTTACGAAGTAAATTCATATCATTTATATATATGATGTAAAAATAACGAATAATTATTCAAAATTGATGGTTTGCAATCAACCTATCCAATGGGGATATAACAATATAAGCAATATAAAATCGTTGTTATTATATAGTAATTTATTAACCTTTTTATATTTTAATATGTTCAGGTTTTAATGTACTTTCGCAGTACCCCCTCAACAATTTTAATTCAGCTAAGTTTAACATAACCCGTTCATTTTATGTGACTTAGAAAAGCGTAGCTATAACCTAATTTTTCAAAATATCAAAAATTAACCTATGAGGTTTTTATTATTTATTGCGGCCTTTTTATTCATTACCAATGTCTCCTTTTCACAAGGGGCATTAAGTGGTAAGGATTTATCCAATATTAAGGTAGATGCTTTAACCGAAGCTGAAATTGGACAAATTCAACAGCAGCTGCAATCGGCAGGTGTTACCATTGACCAAGTGGAGCAACAAGCTATGGCCAAGGGTATGCCGGCTAATGAGTTTGCAAAATTAAAAGCGAGGTTGGCGAATGTGAAATCAGGTAGTGCTAATAAATCGCCCTTGGTAAAAAAGCAATCAGGTAACCGCAATGACAGCAGCTTTAAAAAATCGGATAGTTTGGATTTTTTTAATTTCAAAACCATCAATCCATTGATTTATGGTTCGGAATTATTTAATCAAAATAATACTGGCTTAAGCGCCAATCAAAATATTGCAACTCCTTTAAATTATGAAATTGGTCCCAACGATGTTTTAAAAGTAGTCGTGTATGGGGTGCAAGAATATTCGGAGGAAATTACGGTATCCAATGAAGGTCGTATTCAAGTGCAAAATGTAGGACCTATTAAAGTTGCAGGCTTAACTATTGAAGCAGCGATTGAAAAAATAAAACAACAAATGGCACGTTCGGCTTATCCAAGTATTGCTAGTGGTGAATCCAAATTAGCATTAACCTTAGGAGATATTCGAACCATTCATGTGACAGTAATTGGTGCCAATAAAAGTGGGGTGTACAATGTATCCTCCTTATCCAATGTAATTAGTGTGTTAACCGAGGCAGGTGGCCCAAGTGAAATTGGAAGTTATCGTCAAATTGAATTAATCAGAAACAATAAACCGTTTAAAAAAATTGACTTGTATCAATTTATGCAAAACGGGGATCAATCACAAAATATAGGCTTAAAGGACAATGATGTGGTGCGTGTGCCTCCTTATAAAAGCCGAATCGAAATTAAGGGACAGGTAAAACGCCCAGGGATATTTGAAATTATTGGGAACGAAAATTTTAATCAATTTTTACAGTATGCAAGTGGATTTGATGATACGGCTTATAGTGCATGGGTAAAAATTATACAAAAAAATGGCAAGGAAAAAATGGTAAAGGATTTAGCGAAAATTGATTTTGCTAAATACCAACCTAATGGTGGCGATGAAATTTTTGTATCTAAAATATTAGATCGTTATGAAAATAGGGTAAAGTTATCGGGTGCTATTTTTAGACCCGATTTATATGAATTAACACAAGGCATGCGTGTATCAGATTTAGTAGAACGTGCCGATGGATTAAAAGAGGATGCCTATATAGGCCGCGCACAATTAATTAGGTTAAAGCCTAATTTATTAAAGGAGCTGATTACAATTAATTTAAGTAAGGCCTTACAAAAGGATGCGAAGGAAAATATTTTATTACAAAGAGAGGATGAACTTTATATTAGTTCTATTTTAGAAATGCGTGATTCCTTGGCCGTGGATTTAATGGGGGAAGTAAAAACCCCCGGTAAGTTTAATTATATTGATAGTATGACGGTGAAGGATTTGATATTATTAGCGGGCGGCTTTACTTATGCAGCTAATAAAAAAGTGGAGGTGGCCAGACAATTAAAATTTGGCGACAAGGTGACCAATAATAAAGTAGCTACTATTTTACAAACCGAAATTAATGGTGATTTAAGTTTTAATAATGGGCATGAAAATTTTATTTTACAACCCTTGGATGTAGTGACCATTACCAAACAAACGGGGTATACTGCACCTGCTATTGTAAAAATAACAGGGCAGGTACAAAATACTGGCAATTTTGCATTAGCTACAAGATTAGACAGGGTGAGTGATATTATTAAACGTGCAGGTGGATTGATTGAAGGTGCTAGCGGAGAATTTGCTTTTATCAAACGAAAAAGATTTGATCTGGATAGTTTAAAATCGGATGAAACCAAGGCTTCAATTGAAAAAGCCTATGTTGAAAAATTTAAGGCACAACAAAACGATCAATTAGAGGCGGAAAAACAATTAATGGCCGATGACATTAAAAATGGCAATACCTCAAATAATACTGGTATAGCAACTAGCACTAAACTTAAGGAAATTCAAAGAAAAAACTTAAAGGATACTTTAAATATGCTTTACTTGGATTTACAAGAAGATGTTTATCAGGTTGCCCTAGATTTAGATTATGTTATGAAGCATCCAGGATCTAGTTTGGATTTAATTTTAAACAATGGGGATGAAATTGTAGTACCTAAACTAGACAATAAGGTAAAAATAAGCGGTGGGGTATTAAGGCCTACCAATATTGTATTTGAGGAAGGGCTGACGATTGCTGATTGTATATCGGCAGCAGGTGGAGTGACCGAATATTCCCGCCGCAGTAAAGCTTATGTGGTGTATGCTAATGGGAAATCGGCTAGGACCAAGGATTTTGGTATAATAAAAATAAGTCCCATTATTAAACCAGGTAGCGAAGTGGTGATTCCTGAAACCAATTCAAGAAAGGACAAAGCATTAAATGTAACGCTTCAGTATTTTACCGTGATCACTCAGCTGATTGCGGCACTAGCTACTGTTAAATTATTATCAAAATAATTAAAAATTACAACCAATGAATTCAGAAAATAGTACCAATATCGAAAGTGATGAAATTTCATTAAAGGAACTCATAAACAAAATTCGTGAGTGGTATCGGTTTTTATTATCTAAATGGATACTTATTATTTTAGTCAGCATAATAGGCGGGGGTATAGGGTTCACTTATGCTTATTTTCAAAAACCTATTTACAAAGCCGAGCTTACTTTTGCAATGGAGGATGATAAGAGCGGTGGCGGGGGTGGGGGATTGAGTGGCGCTTTGGGAATAGCTAGTTCCTTGGGCATTGATTTAGGAGGTGGAGCAGGGGGGGCATTTTCGGGTGCCAATTTAATGGCTTTAATGAAGAGCCGAAAAATTGTCGAAAAAACTTTATTATCACCCATCGTTTACAAAGGCCAAACGATTAGTTTGGCAGATTGTTACATTGAATTTAATGAATTGAGAGAAAAATGGACAATGAAGCCAAATATAAAAAACATTAGTTTCCCTATTTCTAATGAAAGAGTAAATTTTACTTTGCAGCAGGACTCCATTTTAAAAAGTATTTATTTGGATATGGTTACAAATGAGTTATCAGTTGGGCAATCTGATAAAAAAATTAGTATTATAGCTGTTACTGTTAATTCTATTGATGAAGTATTTTCAAAGGCTTTTTGTGAAACATTGGCTAGTGTCACTGCCGATTATTATATTGAATTAAAAACAAAAAAAGCAAAGCAAAATGTTGCTATTTTACAAAAGCAGGTGGACAGTATTAAATCAAAATTAAATTACTCGATGGTGGGCACTTGGGGGGCTGAAAAGGTTAATGTAACAGTAAGTTCCACCATTTTAGGCCAATTGGCCGCCAATTTAGAAATTTCCAAAGTATCCCTTCGCAAGGAAACGCCTTTGATACAAATTATTGATCGGCCCATATTACCCCTAGACAAGGAAAAGGTGGGTAAGAAAAAAGCATTATTATTAGGTGGTTTTTTAGCTGGTTTTTTAACGGCGTTATTTTTAATATTCAACCAACTTTATAAAAAAATAATGGTTTAGGTTTCATCTGAATCATTCTTTAAAAATATTTTAATACAATCCCCCCGTTGTATGTATCATAACCAACAATCGATGTTTAAAAATTTTAGTATTGTCCCTAGATGGGTTATTTTATTATTAGATATTGGGGGAACTATTTTTTCCTATTTAATAGCTATTGCTATTAGGCAAAATTTAACCCTTATTGGTGTTGATTGGGAAATTATTTT
>CAIJXU010000061.1 GCA_903824725.1 uncultured Bacteroidota bacterium
GACTTATCGGCTGCAAATGCTTATAAATCTTTAACCGATGGTAATTATTATAAAGCAACTGATCCTGACAATAGTGTACTTATGATGTGGCTTACTGGTAAAAAAAGTCCAGTAATGCCTATTGGAAAAGGCCCTGATGAAGCAATCAATGCAAAAATTTATGCATGGATTAAACAAGGAGCAAAAAACAATTAAATTAATTCAAATGAAAAAAGCAATAACCTATACATCAAAAATTCGATTGATTCGATTACCACTAACCATACTGGCGCTCGTTTTAGGACTGAATGATTTGATTGCACAAGATTCAACACAGGCAGCGGCTCCTGTAGTTAAAAAGATTTCATATGTAAAAAATACATTTGATGGAAATTTTATCATCGATAATCAAACGGTGATGGTTCCCATTAAAGGTACTTTCGAGTTTGATATTCAACATCGTTTTGGAACAATAGAGCATGGTTGGAAAGACTTAGCTGGCTTGTTTGCTAATGCCAATATGTTGTTAGGCTTTAGTTATGTTCCTATCAAAGATGTACAAGTTGGATTTGGCGCTACCAATGATAGAATGCAAGTCAATGGTAATATTAAATATGCTTTGTTAAAACAAACAAAGAACAATAATATGCCAGTAAGTGTTACCCTATTTGCCAATTCGGTAATGGATACCAGAGCAAAAAATAGTTCTTTGGCAATTATTAATGTTCAAGATCGTTTTAGCTTCTTTTCACAATTGATCATTGCAAAAAAAATAAATGAAAAAATTTCATTACAAGTTGCCCCGAGTTTTTCTTATTATAATAATGTTGAAGCATTTTATACCGACGAAAATGTGATTCAACCCAAAACGAATAATGGCCATCTCTCCATTAGTGTTGCTGGAAGGTATAAATTAACCGATGGCATGTCTATCATAGCTAACTATGACCAGCCTATTACACAACATCCTATGAATAATCCAAATCCAAATATTGCTATTGGATTAGATATGAAAACAAGTGGGCATGATTTTCAAATATTCTTGGGTAATTACGGGTATGTTTTACCCCAAACTAATAATGTGTTTAATCATAACGATTTTACAAAAAGTCAATTTTTAATTGGCTTTAATATATCTAGGCTTTGGAATTTTTAAAATTTAATTAATCATAAATATTTGTAAATGAAA
Source organism: uncultured Bacteroidota bacterium (assembly GCA_903824725.1). Lineage (GTDB taxonomy): Bacteria > Bacteroidota > Bacteroidia > Chitinophagales > Chitinophagaceae > Sediminibacterium. The sequence continues at coordinate 1,169 of CAIJXU010000061.1, forward strand.
AAAATATCTATAATGATGCTCATCGTTGTTTTTATAACAACCGCAAGCTTTACTTTATTTCAAACAAAACCTTGGAATGTTCCAGCAGACAAAGCAAAAGTTGCCAATGCTGTAAAGTCAGATGCAGCTTCCATTGCAGCTGGTAAGGTATTATGGGGTCAACATTGTGCTTCCTGTCATGGCAAAACAGGCCTTGGTGACGGAACAAAAGCGGCCCAACTTGATACAACACCTCCTGACTTTAGCAAAGCTGCAACTCAAGGTCAATCCGATGGCTCTTTGTTTTATAAAACTGCTGAAGGACGAGATGACATGCCAGGCTTTAAAAAGAAAATTCCAGACCAAGAAGATATGTGGGGTTTAGTCAATTACATGAGAACATTCAAAAAATAAAATGAATGGATAACATAAGCTTCTCAATAGGTGGCTTATGGTATTTTATAAGTTCATCTATTAAAATAATAAAATGGAAAAAGAAAATAGTGCAAGTAATCATCATTTAAATAGCAGAAGAAAATTAATTGCAGGAATAGGGTTATTATCCTTATTAGCGCCATTAGCTTCAGCTGCAAAAGCGCCATTTATTAGAAAAAATATCGAGGCCGCTGCTACGCCAGCGACCAATAAAGTAAAAATGCTTACACAGGATGGAAAATTAGTAGAAGTAGATCAAAACTTTTTAAGCGTAATAAGGCAAAAGGCCTCAAATGAAGAGGTAAAAAGTTGGATCAAAAAATAATAAAATATAGCTGATGTCACAAAATAATTCAAGAAGAGATTTTTTATTATCAGGTCTAGCAGTAACAGGGGTAATTGCAGGGTGCTCATCAAAAGTAAATGTTTTTGAACAATCATTTGAGGAGCAAGTGAAGCCTTCAGGCAAAATGGTCAAATTGTTATCGGTGGATGGAGAAGTGATTGAAGTAGATGAGGCTTATTTAAAGCCGATTCCTGAAATGCCTACCATTACAAATGCAGAAGAACGGATTGGAATTCCGGGACGAAAGTTCGTTATGGTTATTGACTTATCAAGATGTAAAAGTTTAAAAAAATGTCAAGTTGCATGTGACTATGCACATCATTTACACCCGGACATTAATTGGTTGAAAATTTATCCGATGCAGGATGCTGAAAATACTGCACCCTACTGGCAACCCACAAATTGTATGCATTGTGACGAACCGCCATGTGTTAAAGTATGTCCTGTGGATGCTACGTTTAAACGTCAAGATGGAATAGTATTAATAGATAGTGAGCGATGTGTTGGTTGTCGTTTTTGTATGGCAGCATGTCCTTATTCAGCTAGAATTTTTAATTGGGAAGCCCCTGGTGTTTCTGATAAAATAGCTACTGTACCTTATTCATGTGAAAAAAGTATCCCACAAATAAAAGGTACGGTAGGCAAATGTGATTTTTGTCCTGATCGCGCGCGCGAAAATAAATTACCGCATTGTGCGGAAGCCTGTCCCAATGGTGTTTTCTTTTTTGGGGATATATTAGAAGATTCAGTTACCAATGGATCTGAAACCTACAGGTTTAGTGAGTTAATTAAAGACAAAGCAGGGTATAGACTCATGGAGGATTTAGGGACTAAGCCAAGTGTTTATTATTTGCCACCAGTAAATAGAAGTTTTCCTTTTGAAAACAAAGATGCTGTAGTTGCATAACGCATTAAATAAATTAAATAATTATACTTTAAAATAGAAAAAGTGGAAAATTCAGCAAAACAAAAAATTATTGAAGACCTGCTTCCTCAAAAATTTGGAAAACAAGGAATCATTTGGGTGATAGTTTTGCTTGTTTTATGTAGTATTGGTTTTTACGCTTATTGTAGACAATTGTATTATGGTTTAGCAGTCACAGGCATGCGGGATTATGCCTCATGGGGTATTTATATCTCCAATTTCGTATTTTTTGTAGCCATTAGCTTGGTGGGATCTTTAATTACAGCAGTGTTGCGTTTAAGTAATGTTCATTGGAGTACACCACTTACAAGAATTGCTGAAATCATTGCGGTGTCGGCAATTACATTTGCTTCCTTGATTATCATTGTTGATATGGGTCGTCCAGAGCGTTTTTATAATTTATTTTTATATGGAAGATTACAATCTCCTATCATTTGGGATGTGATTGTCATTTCAACTTATTTTATAATAAGTTTATTATTATTGTATTTCCCATTATTACCTGATTTGAAAATAATGATTGGGTTTAAGGAAAGAAATGGTAAATGGTTACAGAAATTATATGTTTTCTTAGGTTCCTTTTGGAAAAACACACCCGCGCAATTTAAGATCACTGATAAGGCAATTAATATTTTAGCCATCACCATTATTCCTGTTGCTTTTTCAATCCACACAGTCACCTCCTGGTTATTTGCTACCACCTACAGACCAGGCTGGGATAGTACGAATTTTGGTGCTTACTTTATTTCTGGTGCTTTTTTAGTAGGGTCAGGTGGTGTACTTATCGCAATGTATGTTTTTAGAACACACTACAAGCTAGAAAAATACATTACAGATATGCACTTTGATAGAATGGGTAAAGTGGTTGTTTTATTGGCGTTATTGTATCTATATTTTAATGTAAATGAATTTTTGGTTCCTGCCTTTAAAATGAAAAAATCAGAGGA
>CAIJXU010000062.1 GCA_903824725.1 uncultured Bacteroidota bacterium
CAGCATAGTATCCACGCATGTAGTAATAGTGAACAGCAGCAATAAAAGTGATTAACCCAGAAACAAGTACTGAGGTTCTCCATTCTTTACTAGTGTTGTTCAATTCTAAAAAGAAAAATACAGCCGCGGCCATCATAGCCATTGTGCCAACGAAGAAAGTGAAAGACACATAGTCGGTCTTTGCAATCTGCATCGTAGCATCAAGAAGAAACAAATGATCCATATTGTTGAGTTTTGGTGAACTAATTTATTCACAACACTCCACAGTTCATAACGGCTGTCATTACCTATTTTTTGAATAAATAATGCAAAGCAATAGCAAAACAATCGTTGTTAAATAATCCAGACAAAAGTTAAAAATAAAAATTTAGAAAGTATGTTAAAAAATATAAAAATGTAGAAATTATTTCTGTTTGTTTAATATTTGTTTCAAAAAAATATTATAAAAATTAAACAAAATCGCTAACTCAAAACAGCATCCCATAAAAATGCTCTTATTTTTAAAGATTCAACAGCAGCCATTGTAGCTTCCTCCCATTTTGTTTTATCGTCTCCACATAGTTCAGCAACCATTTCAATCGCAAGTTCGCTATGATGACCCCCATCAACTTCAATATGTCTTTCAATATAGTATTTGAAAATTGAAACTTTGTCCGGATGCGCTGCATATATTTTATTTAAAATTTGCGTGAACATGTCTGGTATTAAATCCTCTCTACCAAATGTAAAAACAGCGGCTTTTACATGTAATGGAGCATACATGGCAATTTCAAAAGTATATTTTAGAAACTTTTTCACTTGTAATGGCATGTCCACCGCTTCAATGCAGTCAAATATAGAGCTTCCTGAGTTTAATAAGTTTAATAAATGATCCATTTTACTAGTATCCGCATCCATTTGACGCATGGCAGATAAATACAATTCAAAATGGCTAATCCTATTCCCTTTTCATCCACATCCGACTCTTCACCAGTAACTATTTCATTAATTAAAAAGCGCGTATTTGCAGAACCTACAGGTAACCAAGGTAATGTTACACATGTAAGGCCAATTTGTAAAGATTTTAATAAGCTCATAAAATCCCACACAGCAAAAACATGAAACTTGGAAAATTGTTTTAAACCTTCGTAATCATTTATTTGACTATAAACTGGATGAGCTAATAAAGCCGCTCTAGTTGGTTGGATTTGTGATTTTAAATGATCGATGGCTGCTTGCATCATAGTAGGTTTTAATAAAACAAATTGATATAAATTTGTTATTGTGGCACAAAGGAAAATATAATTTCGAAGACAATCAAATGATAAAATAGAATGGCAATAAGTTTTCCAAATATCATAAACCAGGATGGGCAAGCACATTATTTTGGGAAAATAATTAATGATGAACAAAATCATAAATATTTTAACGAACTCCTCCACAAAATTGAATGGGTTAAAGAAAACCTGGTCATGTTTGGTAAAGAAATTACAACTAAAAGAAAAGTTGCATTTTATGCTGATCCTTTAATTGATTATACCTATATGAATAAAACTAAGAAAGGACTGCAGTGGACGCCCCTATTAATAGAAATAAAGAAAATGGTCACTTCTTATACAGGAAGTAATTATAATGCTTGTTTATTAAACCTCTATCATGATGGAAATGAAGGGATGGGTTGGCATTGTGATGATGAGAAGGAAATTATTCCAAATAGTTCAATTGCTTCATTAAGTTTGGGTGCTGAAAGGAAATTTTCCATAAAACATAAATTAACTAAGCAAACCCATTCAATGATACTTGAGAATGGATCTTTATTAGAAATGCTAGGAAGCTTTCAAAAAAATTGGCTGCACGCATTGCCTAAGTCAAAAAAAAATATAGACATGCGAATTAATTTAACTTTTAGACAAATGATGGCATGAAAAATAGTCGACAACAAAATATAAAAAAGGGAAACCTGCCTTCCAAAAACTGCCTTCATTGTAATAGGCCATTTAATTGGAGAAAGAAATGGGAGAAGACTTGGGAAGAGGTGAAATATTGTAGCGAAGGATGCAAGAAAATTAAAGCAAATTTAAATAGAAAAACAGAGAGAATTATATTAGTCTCTAAAATGATTCTAATTGCTTACCTTACATCAAAACCTTAGAATTAATATGATACCCATTTTAATAATAATATTTACATTAGGTTATATAGCGATAACTCTTGAACATACTATAAAGATTAATAAAACCGCAACGGCTTTAATTACAGCAGTACTTTGCTGGACATTCATCATCATAAATGCCTCAAATAAAGAACAAATCATTGAACAACTCTCCCGTCATTTAAGTTCAATTAGTGAGATTGTATTTTTTTTACTTGGCGCCATGACTATTGTAGAAATTATTGACGCACATGACGGGTTTCAAAATATTGCTGAAAGTATAAAAACTACCCATAAAACAAAGTTGATATGGTTCATCTCGGTTATTACATTTTTTTTATCTGCTGTCTTGGATAATTTAACCAGCACTATAGTAATGATTTCTATTTTGAACAAATTGATCCAAGATAAAAAAACTAAGTGGTTGCTGTTGGGGCTAGTAATTATTTCATCTAATGCAGGTGGGGCATGGAGTCCAATTGGAGATGTAACAACTACAATGTTGTGGATTGGAGGTCAAATATCACCATTGAATATTATAAAGCAATCATTTTTAGCAAGTTTAGTTAGTATGGTCGTTCCTACTTTAATCATTAATTATATGATTAAAGGTAAAATTGAGCTTAGAGCTAATGTTGAACATAACTTAAACTTTAACACAAATTCTTTTGAAAGAAATTTTATTTTTTGTGTCGGTATTGGTTGTCTACTTTTTGTTCCCATTTTTAAAACAATGACACACTTACCTCCTTTTATGGGAATGTTATTAAGCTTAGGTATCATTTGGACAATAACAGAATTAATACATAATAAAAAACATGACAATGAAAAGGGTAATTTATCTGTTAGTCACGCACTAAGGAAAATTGACACCCCAAGTATTTTATTCTTTTTTGGTATTCTATTGAGCATCTCCTCATTAGAAGTTACTGGAGTGCTGCCTCAAATGGCAAGTACATTAAATAATAGTATAGGCAATATTAATATTGTTGCAATATGTATTGGATTGCTATCTGCTGTTTTTGATAATGTTCCATTAGTAGCAGCATTACAGAGCATGTATAGTCTAAATGATTTTCCTCAGGATCATTATTTTTGGGAATTATTAGCATTCACAGCAGGCACAGGCGGATCTTGTTTAATAATTGGCTCTGCTGCGGGAGTAGCTGTAATGGGTATAGAAAAAATTGATTTTTTCTGGTATGTTAAAAAAATAAGTTGGATTGCATTGATTGGATTTATAGCCGGTGTCAGTACTTTTTTAATTCAACACTATATTTGATCATAATTCATTTTTTTCTACTTTTTAAAAAGAACTTTATGCAATTTATTAAATTGAAATGTTTGATCATTGCAACAACCTTTTCATCTGCGATTTTTGGACAAAATTTTTATGTTTCAACTAAAGGGAATGATAAGAATAATGGCAGTGTTGAAAGTCCGGTAGCAAGTTTAACGGCGGCGCAAAAATTGGTACGAAATTATAAAGCAAAAAATAAAACTAGCATAACTGTACATATTGCACCTGGGCAATATAATTTATCAAACACTTTTGTATTAAACGAACAAGACAGTGGTCAAGCTGATAAAGAAATTATTTGGCAAGCAGACAAAATAGGAACAGTCACTATTACAGGAGGTAAAAATATTCAACCAAGTTCTTTTACTAAAATCAAAGACGCCAAGATAATTAAAAGATTAAATGAAAATGCGATAGGTCATGTTGTACAGGTGCATCTACCTAGTATCGGAATAACTAATTTTGGAACACACAAGCAATTTGGACATGCCATTGCAGTTACGCCGGCACCTTTGCAATTATTTTTTAATGGGGATCCAATGACACTTGCTAGATATCCAAATAAGGGATATATCAAAATTGGAAAAATAATAGACAAGGGATCAGTTCCAAGAATATTAGACAAAACGAACAGAGGCGGAAAGTTTGAATATGCAGATGCGCGACACGCAAAATGGCAAGACCAAGAAGATATATGGCTTAGTGGTACTTTTAATTATGGCTATGCCGATGATTATATTAATGTAAAGTCAATTGATACAGTGCAAAAAACATTGCAATTGGCATCGCCCCATTTATATGGGATAGCAAGCGGCAAAGATTTTCAGCAATATGCTGCCATCAATATACTTGAAGAATTAGATAGCCCGGGTGAATGGTATTTAGATAGAAAATCAGGTATTTTATACTTTTGGCCGCCCACTAATATTACTAAGGCTTCTATCATGGTCTCTATAATTGAAGAACCTATTTTAGCAATGGAAGGCGTTAGCAATGTAATAATAAGTGGAATTAGGTTTGAAGTTGCTAGAGGGATTGGTATATATATGGAACGCGGCAATCACAATACTATTGTAGGATGCACCGTTAGAAATGTTGGCAATACTGGGATTGTAATGGGGCAAGGTGCTTTAAGATTAAAAGAGGAAATGTCCATTGACGACTATAAAGGCGTTGCAGTATCAAGAATCATTGGGGACTTTCAAAATCATATTTACAATAACACTGGATGGGACCGCTTGGCGGGAAATAATCATCGTATTCAAAGTTGTGATGTGTATAATACAGGGAGCGGTGGTATATTTTTAAGTGGCGGAAATAAAGTTCATTTAATCAATGGGAACAATGTGGTAGATAATTGTAAAGTTCATGATTACAATTTGAGAAATAAATTTTTATGGGCAGGAATTAATGTGAATGGTTGTGGTAATATTATTTCGCATAATGAAGTTTATAACTCAGAATTTCAAGGAATTTTTGTTTATGGTAATGAGCATATTTTTGAATACAATAATGTACATGATGTAACGACCAATTCAGATGACACCTCACCTTGGTATATTGGAAGAGATCCAAGTAATCGAGGCAATATTGTTCGATTTAATTATTTCCACCACTGTGGCAATGCGAATAGAATGAATATGGGTATTTATTGCGATGATGCTTCTACAGGTGTGGCCGTATATGGAAATGTATTTTATGATTTAAAGGTAAATCATGGTATATTATTTAGTAATGATGGATGGGATTTAAAAATGAAAAATAATATTATAATTGAACCGCTATCCAATAGTTTTGTAGTATCCGCTGCCTTTTATTCATGGGCAAAACCACAAGCAGCCGAATTTTATGGCAAAAATGGAATACTCAGAAAAAGATTAACAGAAGCTGTGAAATTTGACCAACCACCATATTCAACAAGGTACCCTTCCCTATTAACATACCTAGACCCCATTGTCGAAGGAAAAGAATGGCAGGGTATGCGATCAAGAGGAAATGAATTTTCAGGGAATGTAATCATCGGTGGCCCTGAACAAACAGTAAAATTAATGGGTGGAGAATTTGCAACTGCGACAGAAAAAAATAATTTTAGTACAAAAGAGGATCCAGGATTTGTAGATATGAAAAATGGCAATTTTATGCTAAAAAGCAATTCGATCGTTTTTGAAAAAATACCTGGATTTCAACCAGTTCCATTTGATAAAATGGGATTATACAAGGATACATATAGAAAGTAATGCTTAGATTAAAAATTAAATACGAAATCAAGTACCTTTAAATATAAAATAAGCTCCGATTTTAAATTGATGAAAAAATATATTTTAATACCTCTTTATATATGCATAATAATTTCATGTTCAAAATCCGATGGGACTAATGTTAATATTATTAATCCAAATAAAGTTACCAGTTTTACCGATTCAGTAAATTATTTAGCGCTGGGGGATTCTTATACTATCGGAACATCAATTGATATAGTGGATGGTTATCCAAAACAAACTTTTGAATTATTAAAAGGAGCAGAATTTAAAATGAATTCGCTTCAAATTATTGCCAAGAATGGGTGGACAGCAGGTGATTTAAAAAATGCATTAGCGAGCGCCGATAAAAAAAGTGTTTATCATATTGTAACTATTTTGATTGGAGTAAATAATCAATATCAAGGCAAGCCCATCAATGAGTTTGAAACTTCTTTTTTATCTATATTAAATTCCGCTATTACCCTAACAGGAAATAAACCCAAAAGAGTTTTTGTTATAAGTGTCCCTGATTGGGGAATTACACAATTTGCTTCAGGAAGAGACAGAAAAGCAATTGCAGATGAAATAGATAATTATAATTTAGTATGTGAAAAAAACACAAAAGCCTTTGGCGCAAATTTTATTAATATAACCGACGCCTATCGTTTGGATGGATTTAAAACTGATTATTTAGCTGTTGATGGCTTGCACCCTTCTAAATTGGAATATACTAAGTGGGCGATTAAGTTAACGCAACAAATTGTAAACGTTTTTGGCACTGGTGGGTAGAAGATAATTTTTATAGTAATGCCATTATCTTAAACAAAATATTAAATCATTGAGTTAGTGCCCTATTTTTGATTTAATACAATATTAAATGATAATTCTGCTTTTTCTACTACTTCATTGGTACCTTTCATTATTCGGACAAACCTTTTATCTTCATCGTTATTCTGCTCATAAAATGTTCACCATGTCTCCATTTTGGGAGAAATTCTGGTATATGTTCACTTGGATTACACAGGGTACCTCTTATCTAAATGCCCGAGCTTATGCCATTCTTCATCGGATGCACCATGCCTATAGTGATACTGAAAAGGATCCTCACACACCACACTTTTTTAAAGAAGTTTTCACCATGATGATGCATACAAGAAGAATTTACAATGGTGTATTAACTGGCTCAATTAAAGTTGAATCTAAATTTGATAATAATTTTCCGGACTACCCCGCTATGGATAAGATAGCAGATCATTTAATTACGAGATTAATTTTTGCAGGTTTATATATAAGTTTCTATATCGTATTTGCTTCTCATTGGTGGATGTATCTTTTATTACCAATTCATTTTTTAATTGGCCCAATACAAGGCGCAATTGTTAATTGGGCAGGGCATAAATACGGATATCGAAATTTTCCTGACGAAAAAGATCAATCAAAAAACACACTCATTTTTGATTTTTTAATGTTGGGTGAACTATTTCAAAATAATCATCATCATGCAGGGGCAAGGCCCAATTTTGCTGCTAAATGGTGGGAGATTGACCCTGTTTATCCAATTATAAAGTTATTTGATAAAATTAGAATTATTAAACTAGTGAAAATTAAAACTATTTAATAAAAGGGTATGAATATTATATTATTTGATGGGGTTTGCAATTTGTGTAACAAACTAGTTTCATTTTTAATTAAGCATGATGAAAATAATATTTTTCACTTTGCAGCAATGCAAACAGAAGTTGGTGAAAAAATTATAGACGAGTATAATCTTACAGATAACATAAAATCAATTATATTAATTAAAAAAGGGATTACATACTTTAAATCAGACGCCATAATTGAAATTGCAAAACAGATAAATGGTTGGCCACAAATTTTAAAATACGGTTTTCTTATCCCAAAGTTTTTAAGAGATGGCATTTACAATCTTATTGCAAAAAATAGATATTATTTATTTGGCAAACAAGAGGCCTGCCCTATTCCTTCGGAAGATCATAGAAAAAGATATATATCTTAATAGGCTTATCGCTTGCTAATCTTATTCATTGAAATAGCTTTTTGCCTGGAACACTTAAATCTTTTCATATTAGCACTCCTTTTCATTAAATGCTTTTGACTTACACCACTATTTACTCTTTTACGCCAAAGGTTAAAACTATTACGCCTTAATTCAGTCCGCATTAATTTAATGGTTTCTGCCTCAGATAAACCAAACTGAATGGTAATTGCTTCAAAAGGTGTACGATCCTCCCAGGCCATTTCTATAATTCTATCTATGTCTATTCTATCCATTCAATTTGCATATTTATTAGATCTTGCAAATCTCATATAAAAATGACAAACAACCCGGGATTAATACTAAATTTTTATTTTTCATGTAGCGAGAAATAATTAAAAGCAAATAAGTACCTTTAGTGAATCCGTAAAGGATTTATTAAAAATAATTATGAGAAATAAAAGAAATATTTTACCCTGTCTAATTTTTCTGTTAACAAGTATGTTTTGTTATTCAGTACAAGCTCAACAAAAAAATGACAATCATCGCACTAATTTTTCTGGTGAATGGAAATCTAAAGAGTCAATAAGTATGGGCGGAAATATTGTTTGCTCATATGTAGAGGGTGATCGTATGAATTCTAAAACAATGAAAATAGCGGAGCAGGCAGATTTTCTAACCATAGAAAATCCAAACCCGGATGCAGGAGCAGTGTCAGCTATAAACCGCGAGAAACTAGCCTTCAATGGCAAAGAAAGTGAAATTAAACATGACCAGGGTTTAAGAAAGAATTTTACTGTAAAGTTGTCAATAGACGGACAAACGATGACTATTAATACAATAGTACAAATTATGTATACTATAAACGGGCAGAAAGAAGCATTTGTATACGTAACTGAAGTATGGAAGTTGAGTGATGATGGCAAGACTATTACTATTCAGGCCAAAGCAAAATCAGACATATTAGGAGACGAGCGCAATTGGAAGACCCTATTCTATAAAACCAATTAAAATTAAAGTGTTAACTTTTTGTTTTTAGTTAGCTTAGGATATGGAAATAAGGAAGATGTTGTGCGGATATATTCTTGATAATTCTCTAAATGGCCCCATTTCTCCATCCCTGTAATTTCTAAAATCCTAACACCGCTTACATAAACAAGTAGAAAATATGTAAAAAAAGGAGAAATCAAAGTGATATATTGCCAACTTGATAAGGATGAAAAAGACATAATGGAAATGCCCAACCATAATATAATTTCACCAAAGTAGTTTGGGTGTCTAGAATAATACCAAAGACCATTACTAATAAATTGATCCTTATTTTCAGGATTTTTACGGAATGTAGACTTTTGCCAATCAGCAATAATCTCTACAACAAAACCAGAAATAAAAACCAGTATACCAATATAAAATAAACCATTTTGGATTACCCCATTTTTACTAGCAATCGCAGTTAATGCGCACATTGAACATAATGAAACCCACAACCCTTGTAAAGTCCATGCCATAAGGAACCTTGTTAGTGAGGGTTTGATAAATTTAAACCTTTTATCTTCTCCACTTTTTTTAATTCTTGTAAATAAGAAGCTGCCTAAACGGATTGCCCATAGGAGGATGAACAAAGCTAATAGGATGCTACCTATATTTACATTTATTGAAGAATTACTTTGAAAGCTTACATAACTTACAATGAAGATGTAGGTAGCACTCCCCGTTAGGTCATAAAACTTTTCAGTTTGAATTACAAAGGCAGGAATAAACAAAAGCCATTGTATAAGAAAGGCGATCAACACAACTTGCTGAATCAAAGGTAGTCCAGTTAATAGCGAAATGAAAAATGCAATGCAAAAAGCGATGAGGGAAAATGATAAATTAATTAGCGCTTGTCTCATAATATTTCAACTATTTATAAATAGTATTTTTTAAGGGATGTAAATTATTTTTATTTAATTAAGTTATAGATAATAAATAAAATCAGGTAAACTGCTAAATAGATTTGGTAGTAATTTCTTGTTTTGAGATAAGTTTTATTATCTGGATACATATTGATGAATAAAGCGGCAATTTCTTTTTTGAAAAGAGGTTTAATATTTATTTTCCAATCATCAGTTTGGTAAACAATTTTTCTAAACTTACTCCTAAAATAAGTGCTGGGAATACTCCAAATAATTAAAATGAAAAATATTAGTTGCTTATCTGTCATAAATAAAGGTATAACTGTTTAGTTGAATTATTTTACATGTAATGCTATTAGTATTTCTTTCAGCCCTATTTATATAGCTTAAGAAATACAAACAACAAGTCGGTAGAATAATAGTAAACCTTCTCCTCTCGATAGATGATAGTGACAGATTTATTTTTTAAAAGTAATTATAATCTAAATTTTACTTGACCACCATGCCCACAATATTAAAATGGGTTGCCCTATAAATAGACGTATGTATGATAATAATGGAGTAATGGTAAACGATCCTAGTAAAAAATTACCTTTTTGTATAAAATAAATATGAGAGGGGATAAAAGCGATTAACATAACAATAATTCCCTTTGCAGCTATTGATCGTGTAAATTTAGGTATTAATAATAGTGCTAATATTATTTCTACTATACCAGACAGTATATTTATTTCTTTGGCCCAATCAGCTAAGTAAGGTGGTATAATAGGGAAATAAAAAGAAGGCGTAACAAAGTGATTATACCCTGCAAAAAGGTAAAAGACAATTAAAAAATAGAAGAGTATTTGTTTAATAATTTTTATTTGCATCTCTAAATGTATTTCAAATTTATTTACAATAAAGTAGCACTGAGTGATCATTTATTATAATATCAAATTTAGAATTAATATTGTATTATCAGCCTTATTTAAAATTGACAACGGGTATGCAGAAACAATAACGTAGCAAGAATTTAACGTAAACCCTTGATTTTCAATTTACGAGAATAGAATTTGGACCTAGGACCTTAGCGTTATGAAGATTTTTTGAGAAAATCAAGGGGTTGATTTTAAACGATTTCAGGGGGTATTTTCCTCACGACGGGTGTTTATAGTATAATAGATTAAATATATAGCTTACCTTTTAAAAGTAAATCACACACTCTATTGCAATTCTAACGCAACAGCTCTATTTACAATTCTTGTAATCACTATCATTTCTTAAATTTTATTTAATCATTGAAATGGACTATACTCTATTTCTAACCCAACGAATATGAAAAATATTATAACGGTCTTATTCTTATTTATAGGATTAAACACCTTTGCTCAAAACACTGTGATTAAAGCAGGACATTTTTTTGATGCAAGAAGTGGTAAGATGATAGATAATCAGATGATAATAATTCAGAATGGGAAAATAAAGGAAGTAGGTGCAAATTTAAAAATAAATAAAACAGATACTGTTATTGACCTTTCTAATTCCTGGGTATTGCCCGGATTGATGGACTGCCATGTTCATATAACAAGCAATCTAGCATACAGAAAGGGAAATTGGAATGATGATGCTGTTAAAGAAAGTAATGCTTTACGAGCAATAAGGGGTTCAGTTATTGCTAAACAGTTTTTAGACAATGGCTTTACAACTATTAAAGAAATTGGTAATGATGCAAACTACGCAACTTCAGATATTATTAAAGCAATCAAAAATGGTTGGATACAAGGCCCAACAATCATTTATTCAGGAAAAATCATTGCACCTTATGGCGGTCAATCTTCGGGAGTTAATCCAGAACATGAAAATTTTTGGGATTGGGAATATATTGATGCTGATACCCATGAGGAAATCATTAAAGCCATTCGTAAAAACATTTATAACGGAGCTACAGTTATTAAATTGGTCACTGGCGACAACGGAATATATGATGAAGAAGATATAAAAGTGGCAGTAACAGAAGCTAAAAAATATGGATTAAAAGTTACCGTTCATGTAAATAAGGGTGGGCAAGTAGCAACTAATGTAATTTTAGGCGGTGCTGCTGCAATTGAACATGGCGTTGATTTAAACAATACTGAACTTCAACTAATGAAAGATAAAGGAACTTTCTTAGTAGGCACTGACTTTGCTTTTGACAATTGGTACGCATATGGATTTGATTCCACTATGGCTAAATCAATGGTGGACTTAGAAGTTGATAGACTTAAAAGAGCCTATATAATTGGCACGAAGATGGCTTTTGGTACCGATAATTTTAATGACCTTCCTGGCTTAAATCGTATTCAATCTAATCTTAAAATTTTAGAAGTTTGGAAGTTAGCTAGTATCCCGCCATCCTATATCTTGCAATGTATGACGATAAATGCTGCTGAATTATTAGGCTTAGAAAACTCAAGAGGTGTTTTAGAAAAATTTTTTTATGCAGATATTATTGCACTAAAAAACAATCCGCTTGATAACATTGATGCAATAAAGACCGTTCAGTTTGTGATGAAAGAAGGCAAAGTGATACGAAAAGATTAGTTAAGACATGAGTTTGGAAAAACCTCACTAAGCAAAAGGAAGCATGATTTAAAGTAAGTTCCTAAATTTTAATGAAGCTAGGCCTAGATTTGAACTCGGGAACTCAGGGGTGTAAACTTTAATTAGCTTCACCCCCCCCCTCTTTTACTTTAGTATGTAAAATCAAGTGTCCCGTATAATGCTTTTTAAAATTCCTTACTCCGTTTCCATGGAATATTAAAAATTGTTTTTTTGA
>CAIJXU010000063.1 GCA_903824725.1 uncultured Bacteroidota bacterium
CCAGTGGCGAGAAATCCCGCCTGGGTGATTAGTTCTAACCACTCACCTCTACCACATCCCAAATCCTCCTCTTGAGCCCATAAAGCAGGAATAGAGCAAATTAAAAACAATAAACAAAAAACATATTTTTTTAAGTAAATCATATTACGGTTTGAAATTGATTTTTTCTACTACAATATTTTTAATTTTTGCATTGAATTCAAAATTTTTTATAATTTCTATGACATCATAAGCAATCGACTTGGAATTCGTACAATCAATAATAACCTTACTTTCACTTGGTATACTATCTAATGTATTTAATAAACTTGCTTTATTAAAGAAGGAAACCTCTTCGGCAAGCACTAAATGATGCACTGCTTTCCCTTGTTCATCGCTAATGATGTCTTTAACATAGTGAGAGTTTCTATAACTATGTCTTAGTGTATAGAATATACCAAACAAGATCCCCACTGTGATCCCTTTTAAAAGATCAGTAGCAAGTATCGCAATAACGGTAGCCATAAATGGTATAAACTGCTCCCAACCTAATTTATACATTTCTTTAAATAGTTCAGGCTTTGCCAATTTATACCCCACCATTAATAATATGGCTGCTAAAGAAGCTAGAGGAATTAAATTTAATAAACTCGCTATAAATATTGCACTTATTAATAAGAAAACACCATGCAAAATGGCAGATAACTTTGATTTGCCACCAAAATTAATATTTGCAGAACTCCTAACAATTACTTGCGTAATTGGAAGCCCTCCTATTATTCCAGATACAATATTTCCTAAGCCTTGTGCTTTTAATTCCCTATTAGTAGGCGTTATTCTTTTATCAGGATCAAGCTTGTCCGTTGCTTCTACACATAATAAAGTTTCCAAGCTTGCAACAATGGCAATCACTATGGCTATTTTCCAAACTTCAAAATTTGTAATTGCTGAAAAATCGGGTAGCGTAAACTGTCCAAAAAAACTTTGAATAGAACTAGGAACAGGCACTGAAACAATTTGTTTATCATTTAAACTAAATGGTAAAAATCCATTGACATAAGCAAGATTAAAAAATATGCCTAATACAACCACGACAATTGGGCCCTGAATAAGTTGAAATATTTTATGTTTTTTGGTAAGTACGGAATCCCATAAAATTAATATGGCTAGTGATACACCAGCTATTAATAATGCTCCAGGTGTGATATATTCAAATGCTTTTGATATTTCAGAAAAAGTATTTTGACCATCTGCTTGTAAAAAAGCATCATCTCCTTCTACATCCTTATCCCAACCTAGCGCATGAGGTATCTGCTTTAATATAATTAATAAACCAATACCGGTAAGCATCCCTTTAATTACTGAATTGGGAAAAAAGTAAGCAATAAAACCTGCTTTAGCATAACCTAATGCCAACTGTATAATACCTGCTAAAACTACAGCTGTTAAAAAAGCTTGGTATGAGCCACCTAAGGTGGCAATGGAGGTTAGTACAATTACAGCTAAACCTGCAGCTGGACCGCTGACACCTAATGGTGAACCGCTAGCAAAACCGACTATTATACCACCCACAATGCCTGCTATAATGCCTGCAAATAATGGTGCACCGGAAGCCAGGGCAATTCCTAAACATAAAGGTACAGCTACAAAAAACACTACGATACTTGCTGGAAGGTCATTTTTCCAATGCTTGAAAAGATTCATATTACTCATAATTTTAGATTTACAGACCAAAAATAGTAATATTATTTCAAATAATAGTATTACTATCATAAATAATTGTAAATATTTTAACTATTTTTGTAAAAAATGGGGGTATCCCCAATGAAATGAAGCTAGAATTGCAAATAAAAATGAACCCTTCCCTGTATTTAAGGGACCCTGAGCAATCGGAATTAGGTAAGAATATAATTAAACATAGTATTCAACTAATACATGATAATGGATTTGAAGCTTTTACTTTTAAAAAACTAGCAGAATCTATTGGAACCACCGAAGCAGGTGTATATAGGTATTTTGAAAATAAGCATAAACTTTTAATATATATTATATCATGGTATTGGGGCTGGATTCAATTTCAGTTGAACTATCAAACAAATAATATAAAAGACCCTATTATCAAATTAAAGAAAGTAATTACGCTTTTATCTAGTAATGTTGAAGATGACATTGCTACTGGACATGTTGACGAATCACAATTACACCAAATATTAATTTCAGAAGGATCCAAAGCCTATTTAACAAATCATGTTGAGAAAGACAATCAGCAAGAATTTTTTAAGCCGTACAAAGATTTATGTAATTCAGTGGGTGATATCATTTTAGAATGCAACCCAAAATATAAGTATCCTCATTCGCTTGCTTCTACCATCATTGAAATGGCGCATCTGCAAAATTTTTTCATGAATCACTTACCTTCTCTAACAGATTTTTCAAAATCCAAAAGTGAATCTGAAATCATTAAATATTTAGAAGATCTAGTATTTAATGCCATTCGTGATTAATACTGCCGTATTAATCTGGTTTCAACTTAATTTTTGTAAATATTTGCAAATGCGGTAGTGCTAAAACAGATAAGCTTATAAATAGAAGTGTAAAAATACCAGAAGCATCTGTACTATTTAGCGTTAAAAATGTAATATATATAAACCCAAACCATGCCATAATAGAAAAGGGAGCCGCTTTGACAAGTAAATTTTTCCATCCATTGAAATCATTGGGCATACTAAAAGTGATTCTTATTTTATCAAATGACAATAAAGAATGCCAGAAACCAAAATAAAAGGCAAAACAAAGCCATAAAGGCATAAATAGGGCAAAACTAATAAGTATGCCTTGTTGTAAAATTAAATAGTAGTAGTATTTATTCTTTGAAAAGAACTGGGCTTTGAAAAAGAATAAAATAAAATAAATAGTAGCTAGACCAATAAGCGTTAAGGGATAAATTTTGCTGGCAAGTCCCACCCATTGACTTTCATTAAAGGCGGACCGCTCCATTCTGATAAAAATTTGCAAAGCAAAATGAATATTCTTAGAAAGCAATAGTAAAATCCATAATAAACCAATGATTGAATAGGCTATTTTATGAATCAATTTTTCTGTTTTACCCAACCAATCCATTTCTCCAAAATGATAAGCCGTAATAAGAATAAATATAATTAAAGCAGCAATGGGAAAAAAATACCAAACCAAGGCATAGCCAATAATATTAGCAATATACTTTAAAAGAAATATTTTCTGATTACTGTCTGATTTATGCAAATGCTGATCAATGTATAAATCTAAGGCACCATGGGGAACACCAAAAAGAATTAGGACAACAATTAAAAAGGAAATTTGGGTACTGTTATTTAAGACAAAAACAGCATCAATGAGGAATAAAAGAAATGCAAATAATATTAAGTAGATACGAAGTTTTATCTGCATGTGTATAAATTAAAAATGGGGCAAGTTACCAACTTGCCCCATGTAGTTATTTTAATAAATTAAGCAGCTTTTCTACTTAGGCTATAAATAACCAAACCAAAACCAATTTTATTAACAGCATCTCCAATATTGTAAATGATATTCATATCAATTCCAATATTTTTGAAGCTAGCATACCATTGTCCATCGGCAGTGCCAATTAAATATCCTAAAGGATAAATAGCCCAACCAACTAAAACGAACCAACCCAATGCTGAATTAGCAGATGCTACTGCAGAACCAGCTCCAGTTGCCAATTTTTTAACATCTCCTAACCATACTTCATACACAATGTAGAAGTAAGCGATAGCACTTATAG
>CAIJXU010000064.1 GCA_903824725.1 uncultured Bacteroidota bacterium
CTAAAGTTACTTTATCGCCTTTTTTCAAAGCTTTTGTAACTGCTTCGATAAAAGCGTCTAATGCTGCATTAGCTTGTGTTTTTGCGATCTCTGCATTGTCAGCAATGTGAGCGATCAATTCTGCTTTGTTCATAGATGTGTTTTTTATAGTTTTAAAACGATGAAACAAATTTATTAGGTTTTATCAATTTCAACAATATTTTTTTGAAATTATTATTTTTATCTTTCCCTTGAAACCCTTAAATAGTAAGGATTTCATACAAAAATGACTTTTAAGGGGTATGTTTTTTATTAATTTAAAACTGCTGAAAGCCTTATCTATATTGAGTTATAGCTATTTGTGGGCTGAAATATAGGCCTGTGGCGGTTTTCGGCCATTTAATATATCCACATTCAATTCACAATCTGCATATTGGTACTAAAATACAAGCATTGTTCACCCCATTGGCTGTAAAGCGCTTGTAATAGAGGAGCGGCATACTGGCTATGGAATAGGTGTAATTGGTCCTTATTGACAGTATAAAGTTGTAAAGTGTAGGTTGGGTTTTGATCCTCTGTCACTTCTATTTGATACCATTTGGTATCCGTAAAACAATGGGTAGCGTTTAATTCTGGAAGAAAATTTGTTTTCATCCATGCCATCCAAGCTGCTTGGATAGCATGGTTTACTTGAAAGCTGATATTACAAACATGCATGTTACACTTATTTTATTTCTATGACAATCGGACAATGGTCGCTGTGCTTTACTAAAGGTAAGATAGAAGCGTCATTAATGCGATTAGATAAAGATTCGGTGGTGCACAAATAATCAATACGCCAACCTTTATTTTGCAAACGCACTGAGGGAAATCTTTGACTCCACCAAGAATAAGCGCCCGTGGTCGTTGGATTTATTTTTCTAAAACTATCCACCCAGCCCGCTAATAAAAAAGATTCCATCCACGCTTTTTCTTCCGGTAAAAATCCGGATGATTTTTTGTTACCCTTGGGATCATGAATATCAATATCACGATAGGCAATATTATAATCACCTGCTAAAATAATATGAGGCCGTTCTTTTTTTAAGTCTTGTATCCAAATAAATAATTCATTTAGCCATTGGTATTTATAAGCTTGTCGCTCTGGGCCACTTGTCCCTGAGGGAAAATAGGCATTAATGATAGTCAGCTCTCCTATATCCACTCTTACGACTCGTCCTTCTGCGTCACTCATCTCATATCCATTCCCATACACTACTTTATTTGGTTTTACTTTACTAAAAATGGCCACACCACTGTATCCTTTTTTTTGAGCAGGATACCAAGCAACATGATAGCCCATTGAAGTAAATAAGTTTAAATCAATATCAGTGGAACTGGCCTTGGTTTCTTGCACACAAAATACATCAACTGGATATTCGGTTAACCATTCTATCAATCCTTTTTTAATGGCCGCTCGAATTCCATTTAAATTATAACTAACTATTCTCATATATTTTATTAAAAGCTATATGGGCAATTGAAAAATTTCACTAAAAGCCATTTGCAATAAAAAATTTCTTAGTTCCATATCATGATTACTTTTAGAAGCTACCATTTGATAGGGCTTGTTTTTGCCATCAGCGATGATGACTATTTTATCATCTATATAAATTGTTTTTAAATTGGCTTCATAGTTGATTGAAATTCTAAATGAAGACGATTTAAATTTTCCTTCGATCACTTTTGCTGAAATGATTTTTCTTTTTTCATAAAAAGTTCCAATATTGATTTTTTTAGTGGAATCAAAACCATTAAAAATTTCGTTATAATTAAAAAACTTATCCTTCTCCACTACATTTTCTTGTACATTAAAATAACCAATACTATCTTGATCTAAAAAAATGGAATGAAAATTTCCCGGTACAAAGCCAATTGGCGAAGTAAATGAGTTTTGTTCATTATTATAGAGCCTAAATTCGATATAGGCTTCAATACTGTAATCCTTATTATTATTCACATCTCTTAGTGGCTGTATTACATGGTAGTATTCGTTTTCGTCGTTATAAGGCCTTTTTTTGATAATAGGGAGCATGTCAATATAAGGGTTGCTTGTCGACTTATCTCTTTGGTTAATTTTTATCATTTTTGCAGCGGGGGTCCTTAGTAAATAACTGCCTTCCTCGTTTCTATAAGTGACATAGGGCTTGCTGGTATCAAACATAATGCGAGGTTGATTATGTATAAAAGGCATCCATAAATTATCAGTTGAATAAGCAGCAGGCACTTTCGCTTCGATATAGTCCATGTCCTCCATATTCGGCGAGATATAGCCTAGCCCTTTCTGAAGTGCTTTAAAAATAAAGTGGGGGGTTGTTGCAGGTAAATTAACATTCAACCCCATACCAATACTTTTAGTGGCCATCATACTTAATAAAATCGTTTTTTTAAAAATCGCTTCTCTTTTTTGATTGTAGATATTACATGAAATGTACCAAATGGAATAGATGCTGTCTTTTTTTGATTCTGGAATTTGTACCAAATCTTTTTGATACATAAAATCTGGGGTCATTTCGTATAATTCAATGTAGGCATGAAATTTACTATCCATACTTCTTGACCAATCGATGTTGATTTTTCCTATTTGGTTGGACTTGGTTAAATGAATGGCCGAAGTGTTATAATGGATGTCTCTAACAAAATTAAGTTGCTTAAATAAACCAGAGTCTAAAGCTTCTAAAAGTGGATGAATATCCTCGGTAGGATACCAGTAATTAGCTGTAGGGGACTGCAGTGAATAAGTTTGAATTTGTTCCACTACCACCTTCGACTGCGCTTGTAAACTCAAGGCACCGAATTGAATTAATAAGTAAAAGGTATATTTTAAAAATTGATTCATGTCATTGATTAAACTAATACTTTCAAATTTAGTTATTTTTAAATAACCCAAGTTCTTTATTTCATTTAACTTTACGTTCCAATCATCAATACCTTTCAGCTATGGCGAATTTGTCAAAGCGGCGTATTATTCCAGCCACAAAATCATATGAACTAGAAGGTCCCAAGCCTAGAATCAATGAGTTTTTATTTGCATTTCAAATTTTTATTGAATTTATCAAAGGTTTTAGAGCATTGCATTTTATTGGACCATGTGTCACCGTTTTTGGTTCAGCTCGATTTAAAGAAGATCACCCATATTATAAACAAGCAAGAGAGATAGGCAAAAGAATTGCTGAATTGGGTTTTGTAACAATGACAGGTGGGGGACCTGGTATTATGGAAGCAGCAAACAGAGGGGCTTTTGAAAACGGAGGCAAGTCCATTGGCTGTAATATTAAATTGCCATTTGAACAACAGCCTAATCCATATGTACAAAAGTCAATTACTTTTAGTTTCTTTTTTATTCGAAAAGTATTGTTGGTTAAATATTCTTATGCTTTCATCATTATGCCGGGAGGCTTTGGTACACAAGATGAATTTTTTGAAACCTTAACTTTAGCACAAACAAAAGTGATTAACGATTTCCCTATAGTCGTCATGGGGCGTCAATACTACCAACCCTTTCAACATTGGATGGAACATATGATTCAAGAGGGAACCATTTCACCTGAGGATAAAAAATTCGTACTATTTACAGATAGTTGTGAAGAAGCCATTCAACACATTAGTAGTTATGTGAATCAGCATTATATAGTAAAACCACGCAAGCGCTTGTGGTGGTTATTTGAAAAAGTATAATAGCAAAACAACGACTTATTCAATGACAGGTTGTAACCATCTTGTGATGTATTCTAAGCTTTGATTTTTCCTTTTGGCATAGTCCACTACTTGATCTTGTTGAATTTTACCTAATCCGAAATATTGGCTTTGAGGATGTGCAAAGTACCAGCCGCATACACTTGATGCAGGATACATTGCCAAGCTTTCAGTTAATGTAATGCCTGTATGTTTTTCAACTTCTAATAAATTAAATAAGGTATATTTTTCAGTATGGTCGGGGCAAGCAGGGTAGCCTGGTGCAGGGCGGATCCCAACATATTGTTCACTGATTAGGGATTCATTGGTTAAGGTTTCATCCGCAGCATAACCCCAAAATTCTTTACGTGTTTTAGCATGTAAATACTCTGCAAAGGCTTCGGCTAATCGATCGGCGAGTGCTTGTAAAATGATTTTATTATAATCATCTAAATTATCCTCAAAGTGTTTGATGTGTTTTTCGATACCATGAATAGTCACTGCAAAAGCACCTAGATAATCTTTTTTATTTTCACTTGCTGGACATATAAAATCTGCCAAAGAAAAATTAGGTTGTCCTGCAGCTTTGATGGCTTGTTGTCTTAAAAAGTGCAATGCTACTTTTTCGGATCCATTTTCGACGATCACATCATCCTCGATCGCATTGGCTGGCCAAAATCCAACAGCACCTTTAGCTGTTAACCATTTTTCTTTTACAATGGTGTTCAATAAATTGGTTGCATCTTGATATAATTTGGTAGCTACTTCTCCTACTTTTTCGTCCGTTAAGATAGCAGGAAAATGACCATGCAATTCCCATGCAATAAAAAAGGGTTTCCAATCAATATAGTCAACCAAAACTGAAAGGTCCGTTATTTCAATTTCTTTATTTCCTAAAAATTGAGGTGGTGGAGCAACAAAATGGCTCCAATCGATAGGTGCTTTATTTTTTAAAGCATTCACATAAGGCAATGATTGCTTAGTGGTCTTTTTATTATCAAAATCCGATTTAAGCGAAGTGTAAGCAGTACTTAATTCTTTTAGAAAAGGCGCTTTTTGATCTTTGTTTAATAATGAGCTTGCAACAGTGACACTTCTTGAAGCATCTAAAACATGTATGACACCTTCTCCATATTCAGGTGCAATTTTAACCGCAGTATGCATGCGTGAAGTGGTAGCGCCGCCAATCATTAATGGAATGTTCATGCCTCTTCGTTTCATCTCCTTTGCGATATGCACCATTTCATCTAAGGAAGGCGTAATCAATCCACTTAACCCAATAATGTCTACTTCCTGTTTTTGTGCTTCGGCTAATATTTTATCTGCTGCCACCATCACACCCAAATCAATGATTTCATATCCATTACAACCCAATACCACACCTACAATATTTTTTCCAATATCATGTACATCGCCTTTTACAGTGGCTAATAATATTTTAGCAGGTCCTTTTGACGCACCAAGTGGGTTAATAGAGGCTAATTTTTTTCTTTCTTTTTCAGCTTCAATAAAAGGGGTTAATACTGCCACACTCTTTTTCATTACCCTTGCACTTTTTACCACCTGTGGTAAAAACATTTTACCTGATCCGAATAAATCCCCCACTTGGTTCATCCCAGCCATTAAGGGACCCTCAATGACTTCTAAGGGTTCATTGTATTTTAATCTTGCTTCTTCGGTATCTGCATCAATAAAGTCGGTGATTCCATTGATTAATGAATGGGCTAATCTTTCTTCAACAGTGCCTTCGCGCCAAGCAGCGCTTTTTACTTCTACTTTTCCTTTTGCTTTTACGGTATCGGCGTATTGTATTAATGCTTCAGTGGCTTCATTGTTGTCATTATTTCTATTCAAAATAACGTCCTCGCATAAATTACGTAGTGTAGGTTCAATTTCATCATACACTTCTAATTGACCAGCATTCACAATACCCATATCCATACCCGCTTTAACGGCATGAAATAAAAATACAGCGTGAATGGCTTCTCTCACCGCATCATTCCCTCTAAAAGAGAAGGATACATTCGATACCCCGCCACTTACTTTGGCTAAAGGCATTTTTTGTTTGATCACTCTTGTTGCTTCAATAAAATCGACCGCGTAGTTATTATGTTCTTCAATACCGGTAGCCACCGCAAAAATATTGGGATCAAATATAATATCTTGTGGATCAAAGCCAACTTGTTCAACTAATATTTTATATGCGCGTTCGCAAATTTCTATTTTACGATCTTTCGTATCTGCCTGTCCTTTTTCATCAAAAGCCATGACAATAACTGCAGCGCCAAATGCTTTACAAATATGTGCTTGCTCAATAAATTTAGCTTCTCCTTCCTTCATCGAAATGGAATTCACAATACATTTTCCTTGTACACATTTTAAACCCGCTTCAATAATTTCAAATTTAGAACTATCAATCATGATAGGAATTTTAGCGATATCGGGTTCGCTTTGTACTAAATTTAAAAAAGTGGTCATAGCAAGTACGCCTTCTAATAAGGCATCATCCATATTGACATCAATAATTTGTGCACCACTTTCAACTTGATTGCGAGCTACGGATAAAGCTTCCTCGTATTTGTTTTCCTTAATAAGTCGCGCAAATTTTTTAGAACCTGTTACATTAGTTCGCTCACCTACATTTACAAAATTAGTTTCAGGACGGATGACCAAAGGTTCTAATCCGGCTAATCTCAAAAAGGGTTTAATATGTATTATTTCGTCGCTCATAATTTATATAGTAGGGTCTAAAATAGGTAATGATCTTGGTGTCATATTTTTTACATGATCAGCCATATGCTTAATATGTTCAGGTGTAGTGCCGCAGCAACCGCCTACAATATTTACAAATTTATTTTTAGCCCACTCTTCAATAAAGTGTGCAGTTTGGTGCGGCGCTTCATCGTATTCTCCCATTGCATTAGGTAAGCCAGCATTGGGATAGGCCGATGTGTAACAACTTGCGATTTGTGAAAGTTCTTCAATATGACTTCTCATTTCCTGAGCGCCTAAAGCACAGTTCAGCCCCACACTTAAAGGTTTAGCATGTTCAATAGAGGTATAAAAAGCTTCTAAGGTTTGTCCACTTAAAGTACGACCAGAGGCATCCGTTATAGTGCCACTAATCATGATGGGCAATTCTGGAATTTGTTTTTTTCTAAAAAATTCTTTTACAGCAAATATGGCGGCCTTCGCATTTAATGTATCAAAGATGGTTTCAATTAAAATGACATCCACACCTCCATCTACTAAGCCTCTAATTTGTTCTGTATAAGCCGTAACCACTTCATCAAAAGTGACAGCACGAAAACCTGGATTGTTTACATCGGGAGATAAGCTTAAAGTTTTATTTAAAGGTCCGATAGAACCCGCAATATATTTTTCTGTTGCGTTAGGATGTTTTGATTTGTATTGGCTAATCGCTTCTTGCACACATTTAGCTGCTGCCACATTTAATTCATAAGCCAATGATTGCATATCATAATCGGCCATGGCAATAGAAGTGCTACTAAAAGTATTGGTTTCGATAATATCAGCACCTGCTTCTAAATATTGTAAGTGAATTCCTGTAATGATTGAAGGCTGGGTAATACTTAATAAATCATTATTCCCTTTAAGGTCAGAAGGCCAATCGGCAAAACGCGTACCGCGGTAATCTGCTTCCGATAATTTATGGCGCTGAATCATTGTGCCCATAGCACCATCAATGACTAAAATTCGCTTTTTGAGTGTCTCTTGAATTGACATAAATAAATTTTTATGCATTGATCCAAAAGAAAATAAGACGCTAAATGAATACTCATTATCTAATGGGGGTGATAATAGTATCGTTTATTAGTTCTTTTTTTCTCTCGAATGGCAGGTTGAACAATAAACAAATCCACCTGCAATGCGTGGCAAAGTTAATACACTATTGCATTGTAGCCAAATAAAGCAGATGTTAAGGATTGCTGTAACTTATTGATAGGTAGCGGCAATATCAATATTGATTTTATCGGCTACTAACTTTATTAAAATACCTCCAATTTTAAAGTCTTTTAAGGTGACTGTAAATTGAGCAGTGGCAGTTGGTACGCCATTTTTAATTTCTATTACTCCGTTAGTTTGCATGGCTTTATTCACACCATGAACTTGCATAGTGCCTGTCACCGTAATTGGATACTTGCCATCTTTTGCAAAGTTGACGCTTGAAAAATTGGTGATTTTGCCGTTAAAAAAAGCGCGAGGGAATTGATCACTTTCTAAATATTCTTCATTGAAATGTTTTTGCATGCCTTCCATTTCAAATTTAAAATCTTTGATAAGCATGATGAAACTTAAGTCAGCATTGGATTGTAGACGACTCACTACATTCTTATTCACTGCATCAATATCATTATCATCGACAGCGGTAAAATGTACTTCAGCTT
This sequence comes from uncultured Bacteroidota bacterium, assembly GCA_903824725.1. GTDB lineage: Bacteria > Bacteroidota > Bacteroidia > Chitinophagales > Chitinophagaceae > Sediminibacterium. Next base: position 8,103 of record CAIJXU010000064.1, read on the forward strand.
TTGAAGTACTGTAATTTTTTTGTGCCCATGCTGCGAAATGCATGCTTAATAATATTGCTAAAACAAAGATTTGCTTCATACTTAATGTTTAAACATTAAAATTAAATCATTCTGGGGAATCTTCCTATTTTATATACTGCTGAATAGGTTGTCGGTTGGAAATACTCTTCCCAAGGGTCATTTCATCGGCATATTCTAATTCGCCTCCAAAAGCAATACCCCTTGCAATAGTGGTAATGATACATTGGGATTTTGCGAGCTTTTTTTGAATATAATAAATAGTCGTGTCCCCTTGAATATTGGGGTTTAAGGCAAATACCAACTCATTGACTTGTTCATTTTTTACTCTTTCAATGAGGGGATTAATGGTAAGTTGTTCGGGTCCAATACCATCCAATGGAGAAATAATTCCACCTAAGACATGATAAGTGCCATTAAATTGTTGGGTATTTTCAATTGCAATGACATCTCTGATATTTTCAACGACACAGATGGTATTTTTTTGACGACCCGAATTAGCACAAATGGAACAAATGGTGCCATCACTAATATTGTAACAACGTTGACAAAATTTTATTTCCTTTCTCATTTTTTGTAAGATCTCACTAAAATGAGTGGTGACTTCGATGTCTTGCTTTAATAAATGCAATACTAAGCGGAGTGCCGTTTTTTTACCAATACCCGGTAATTTTGAAAATTCAGCTACTGCGTTTTCTAATAATGTGGAGGGTAATTGCATATGGCTATAATCAAAGTAAAATTACTTATTAATAATTATATTTAATTCATTCTCCCAATTGGCTCTGAGGGATAAAACTTCTGGAAGTTGTTTTACTATTTCGGGTTGTAATTGAGTTCGGCCAAATTTACCCGTATCCCAATAGCCATTATCATTATTGTCGGATAATACCCTTAATGAATATTCCCCAGGCGGTAACTTTTTAATTTGAATAATGGGTTGCTTTATAGGGTAACTGTATTTTATTTTATTGTCTAAAATTAAAAGTAAAACTGGATGATTCATGCTTTGATAACCAGATACACGAACTAATGCATTTCCATATGCAGCTTCGCTTTTAGTAATCATTTTAATTGTATCGGTTTTTAAAAGTACATTTTGATTTGTGTCTTGAATACTGTTTTTGGGAACAATCAAATGCATTGGAGTTGATTCGGCCCAGTTATAATGTATGTTCACTATTCTTTTGGTAAGCGTATCTATAGAAACCGTATAATTAGATAATGGCTTATTGAACGTATCGCATAATAAGATGGGAAAGCTGTCGTTTAATTTTATAGGTGTTTCGAAACTTAAACGGAGGTCTGATAATAAATCTTGCTCATTACCTTCTAGACTTCTTGAATATTTTAAACCTGCGGTTACTTTTTTTACATTTTTATTGGCAGTAGTATTTGATTTTTTCTTTTCTACTCTTTTATAAGCTTCAAAAACAAAAAGTTGTTGCGAATCAGTCTTGGCGTTAATGGCAATAGGAGTATTTAAAAATCCAAATAATTTTGTACTGTCATCGTACTTTTTATTAAAATCATTAGGAAGCACATAAACCGAGTAGGGGCGTGTAGGTAAAAATTTAAAATCAAACTGCCCCTTCCCATTTACTTTTGAATAATATAATGGTTTGTCTTTGTAAATAGCCGAGTCCTTACCAACAGGGTGGAGTAAGACAATCAAATTACTATCAATGGCACCTGTCTCAGCAATGTGCACATTTCCATGAAGGGTGCCGGAATCTAAATACTTTCCCGTACTAAATACATAAGTAAAACCTTTGGCTATATTACCTTCGTTTACATCTTTGATGGCATTCCCAAATTGGAGACTATAAGTTGTATTTTTTTCTAAGGTATCATTGATTCTGATGCGCAACATATTTAAGCGCGCATCAATTAATGGCGTTGTTTTGATACTAGGAGAAAATATTAGATTTTCTTGGATAGATTCTGCTGAAATATATTCATTAAAAGCAATCACAATTTCCTTAGGTTGAATATTTAAGCTGGAGTCTTTTGGTTTTGCCACTACTAAATAGGGAGGTAAACTGTCTCTAGGTCCTCCTGTAGGGGGGACAATATTAGCGCAACCCTCCATTTGTAAGGCGGTGATGCCCATACCTACAATTAATACCAACCATTTTATAAATGAACCCTTCTTCATATACTGCAAACTTAATTGATAATCGAATAGCTTACCCAAATTCAACCCTATTTTGGCTTTAATTTATTTTATTCCTCCTGTGTTTCGGTTTCGGCCTTTATTTCATGTAAAGCCACTGCCAATTCATTTGTTTTTACAAAATGACACCAATGACAATCTGCCTTACCGCAGCCTGTATAAAAATCCTTTTGTTGAATTTTTGTCCAAACGGCTTGTATTTGCTGATTGACTGTAGTCATATCTGCTTCGGTGATAGGAACTACTATTTTTTCAAACTCCTTTTTTTTATTGGGTTCTACAAAATCAAATTCGGCAGTGGTCACTTCCCAGTTTTTAGGATGGTGCTTTAATAATATTTTATAAAATACGGCTTGTCTCCAATAATCTCCTCCGATAGGATTTTTATCATGCGGGCCTTTTAATTTTTCACGCGCATTGTCGATATTGCCTGTTTTATAATCTACTACAACCACTTGTTTTCCATTAAATTCAATTTTATCAATAGCGCCTTTTAATGGAATCTCATTCACCACCACATTTGTAATGCGGTATTCTGTGGTGACTACTTTATTCCATCCATTGACATAGTAATCATAATAATTTATTAATACTGTTTCGCCTAATTCCATTTTATCCTTAAATTCTTGCATGGTAAATGCCTCTCTATGTCGGTGCATATAATAATTAAAATCCTGAATCAGCGTTTGCTTATCTGGAAAATCATGCGAAGACGAATCCTGCATTTTTTTGAATAATTTATTTAAGGCCTCATGAATAGCCGATCCAAAAGTAGTGGCTTCGGATTTTCCCGATGGCACCCTAATTAAACTATTGTAATAAAAATGTAAAGGACATTTTAAATAATTATTTAAGGCCGTTACATTCATCGAAAACTTCTCTAATTTCGATTGTATAAAATCCTCCTCTAATTGTTGTATTTCCGGCATGGGTGCCGTTTGTAATCGAAGTAATTTATAAGTGGTTTTAATGGCGGAGTCTAATTCCATTTTTTGTATCGCCGCTTCCTTGCCTTCGAGTAATTCAATAATAAATTGACTTGGTTCCGCTTCCTTCCCATCTGCTTTGTATTGGCTGTAGGAAATATTTAAAAACTGTTTGGCACGAGTAATCGCAACATAAAATAGTCTTCTTAATTCTTCCTTATCGTCGGCATGCTCTAAACTATTAATCACCGTATCGGGCAGTGTATAGCCTGCAGTAGCAGTGCTTCTCTTTTTTTCCCAATAGTGGGCATTGGTACCTGCTAAAAATACATGCTTAAATTCCAATCCTTTACTACCATGGGTGGTCAACAAATTAACCCCCGCTTCATTTCCTGTCGTGATAGGTAAGGGTAGGCGAATCTCTTCACGACGCATTAATTTTAACATATCCACTAAAGCATTCAAATCTAAGCTAGGGTGGCGATGCGTTTCATCTTTAATGAAATCAAAAAAATGACTTACTAATTCTAATTCGTAACCCTTGTCAATTCCTGTTAATACGCCTTGAATGATCCCTGTTTTTTGTAAAACCTGTTCCACTAAATTGAGCAATGTGACATTCGCTACTTGACTTATTAAGTCCTCTAAAACTTTCATCGCTTTTGCTACTTCTACAAGTCCGCCTTCGGTAAATAAATTAGTTTGTGCAACATTGGTTTTATCTAATAGTACTTTCCTAAAAGTATTAGTAGCGCTATTGTATTTTAATTGATTGGCTTCTACCGTTAAAGTAGCAATGGTAATAGGAGAGATATTCCACCATTTGAAATGTAGTATTTCAAATAATATATTGGATCCTTCATTGGGTTGATCCCACTCACATGCTAGGTAATCTAAAATTTTTATGATTTGTTGTATCAATACCTGATCAAATAAATTGGCAGTTCGTTTACTGTAAAGTGGAATATTTTTTTGCTTTAAAAAATGTGCAATTTCTTCACCATATTTATTTTCCTTGTACAATACCGCAATATCCTTAGGTTCGGTGCCTGTTGTAACTAATACATTGATTTGTTCTGCAATGGAAATCATTTCTTCCTGCGGATCGTTATAGCAATAAATATTCGGTGGTGTATTAATGGCTTCATTTTCTGGAAGGGCTGCCTTTAAATTTTTAGACAAGCCTTTCATTTTATTGATTAATCTTTCTTGATTATTATTAATAAGCAATGTGGATGCATCTAAGATAGGTTGCGTACTACGGTAATTATTTTCTAATACAATGGTTACAATGTCTTGCTGGTATTGCTTTTGATAATGCAACATGTTTTCAACATTGGCACCCTGAAATCTGAAAATACTTTGATCATCATCCCCCACTACAAATAAATTCGGCTGCTCCCAGAAATTCACCAACAATTCAACCAACTGATTTTGTGTACCACTGGTGTCTTGATATTCATCCACTAAAATGTATAAATATTTTTCCTGATATTGAACAAGTAAATTTTTATTTTCTTTAAATGCGGTAATCACCCAATTAATCATATCATCAAAGTCATACCTGCTGTGCTCCTTCATCAGCTGTTGGTAAATATCAAAAGCACTTACGGCTGCTTTTAATTTTTCCATTTTTTCGATCGCCGCATCTACAAGACCTTGTTTTAAAGAACCTGCTTCAAACTGTTTGTATTTTCTTTTATATATAAATTCATCTCTTGTAGGAATATCAATGACATAATGGTCAATTTGTTGAATCAAATAAGTACTTGTCCAACCTTCTTTTTTCATAGTGCTAAATAAACGACTCAGGTTACCCATTTCATAATACACATCACCACGATATCTTTTTAATGGATTTTTTTTATCAAATTGGTCAATGAGTTTTTTTAAGAGTTCGATTTTTTCTAATTCAGAGATGGGGTCTAAACTTGGTTTATCAAATAAGGATAGATTATCCTGAATAATGTCATTACAAAAAGAATGAAAAGTGGCAATATTAACTTTGTAGGCACTCGCACCTATAAAACCCACCAGTCTTTTGCGCATGGCAATGGCCCCCGCATCGGTATAGGTTAAGCATAATATATTTTCAGGAGCAGTATCGGTTTCCAATAAAATTTTTCCTATACGGGCGCCCAAAATTTGGGTCTTGCCTGTTCCTGGCCCAGCAATCACCATCACCGGTCCGTCGATGGTATCTACCGCTTTTTTTTGTTGTGCATTCAAATCAGCATAAACTGCTTCAAAGGCTTTTTGTTGGGCGGCTTTACTAATCATAGGATAAAATTAATGGCTTTAAGGGGAATTATTGCAACAAAAACCTTTTTGCTTTGTTATACTTTTATGTCAAAAGTATATTCGATTCACACCGAGCAGTTTATTCCCATTTCATTAGCAGAAGCCTGGGATTTTTTTAGTAGTCCGGCCAACTTGGCCAAAATCACTCCTACGAAAATGGGGTTTAATATTATAAGTAAACACCATGGTTCTAAAATGTACCCTGGTCAAATTATTGAATACACGGTAAAACCTATTTTAGGAATCCCATTATACTGGATGACCGAAATTACCCATGTGCAGGAAGGTGCCTATTTTGTGGATGAGCAACGCTTTGGGCCCTATACCATGTGGCACCATCAGCATCACTTTACCTCCGTTCCAGGGGGTGTTAAAATGGAAGATATTGTGCACTATAAAATCCCATTAGGTTTTTTAGGAGATATAGCTCAAGTGTTACTGGTCAAAAAGCAATTGCAAGGCATTTTTGATTTCCGGTTTAAAGCAGTCGAAGCGAAATGGGGTACTAACAAGCCTTAGCTAAACTAAATCAAGGTATTTGTAAAATACTTACCCTGTTTGGAGGTTTCTAAGCTTTATTTTTATAAACTTTGTCCACTAATTACTTATCTCCATGGCGCAAACATCTGGCGGGCAACATGCACATAAACTTTCTGTTGCAGGTTTAATTGTTACTCTCGGTATAATATATGGTGATATTGGAACCTCTCCTTTGTATGTGTTTAGTACCATTATCAATCACAAAGTAATTACAGAACAATTAATCTACGGTGCTATTTCTTGCGTCTTTTGGACACTGACTTTGCAAACTACTTTCAAATATGTTTTATTAACCCTTCGCGCTGACAACAGGGGAGAGGGCGGTATTTTTTCTTTGTTTGCATTGATTCGTCGTTACGTTAAATGGATTTATATACCGGCTATCATAGGTGCTGCCATGTTATTAGCAGATGGTATGATTACACCACCCGTTTCTGTGTCTTCGGCTATTGAAGGGTTGGCGGGGATTAAAGGGCTGGAAAAAATTATTGTACCAGGTAATAATTTAACGGTAGGTATTGTTTTAACTATTATCTCTTTGCTTTTTTTCTTTCAACGTTTTGGCACAAAAATTATTGGATTTGCATTTGGCCCAATTATGTTGATATGGTTCTCCATGATATCAATTTTAGGATTGATTCAGGTATTTGGTAATATCTCAATTCTTAAATCTTTGAATCCTTATTATGGACTTGATTTATTAATCAATTATCCGAAAGGTTTTTGGTTATTGGGTGCTGTGTTTTTATGTACTACAGGGGCTGAAGCATTATATAGTGATTTAGGTCATTGCGGTCGTAAAAATATTCAGGTAAGCTGGATGTTTGTAAAATTCGCGTTAGTGATGAGCTATATGGGGCAAGGTGCTTGGTTGTTAAATCATGTTGGGACTACTTCAAATGGCATTAATCCTTTTTTTGAAATAATGCCTCATTGGTTTTTGTTAATTGGTATTGGTATTGCAACTATTGCAACCATTATTGCTAGCCAGGCTTTAATCAGCGGATCCTTTACTTTAATTAACGAGGCAATTAGTTTAAATTTTTGGCCACGCGTAACTGTAAAATTTCCAACAGACCAAAAGGGACAAATTTATATCCCTAGTTTAAATTTAATTCTTTGGGTAGGTTGTGTAACTATGCTACTTTATTTTAGAAAGAGTGAACACATGCTTGCTGCTTATGGCTTCTCTATTATCGTTACAATGATCATGACAACTATCTTAATTAATTTTTACATGTTAAATGTAAAAAGGTGGAGTCAGTGGTTGGTAGCGCTTATTATTGCTATTTTTAGTGTAGTTGAGATTTCATTTTTTGTTGCCAACGTGGTAAAAATCCATGAAGCACTCATTACATTTATCTTTTCATTTAGTATGATTTTTGTAATGATGATTTGGCATAGAGCTAGAAAAATCACCAATCGTTATTTGGATTTTGTAAAGTTGAAAGACTATTTAGAACCATTAGCAGAATTAAGTGCTGATAAAGACGTTCCTAAATATGCAACACACTTAGTGTATTTAACCAAGGCCAATAATCACCGTGAAATTGAACATCGTATTATTGATTCTATATTAAATCGAAAACCCAAGCGCGCCGATATTTATTGGTTCTTGCATATTGACCGAACGGATTCTCCTTATGGCATGGAATATTCCATTCGTGAATTAGTGGATGATAAAGTGATGCGCGTTGATTTTAAATTAGGATTTAGAATTCAACCACGTGTTAATTTGTGCTTTAAAAAAGTAATGCAGGAATTAAATGAATCTCAAGAATTAGGTATTTATAGTAAATATGAATCTTTGAAGAGTAAGGATTTCCATACCGATATTACTTATGTCATTATTGAAAGCTTTTTCTCAATTGAAAACGAGTTAAGCCTTAAGGAAGATTTTATTATGGATGTGTACTTTAATATAAAACAATTATCACAAAGCGATCAAAAAGCATTTGGTTTGGATAATGATATGACCGTGGTAGAACATGTTCCATTAATCATTAAATCTAATGAGCAGTCACTATTAAAAAGAGTGTACGAGTAAAAATTTTATTTTTCGACTAAGGCAATAACACTAATTTACTTATTTGATTCTGTTTACCTATCGCTACTAGCCAATAGTAAGCGTCTAGATTTTTTTGAATACCCAAGTTTTTGAATTGGATAGAAGAGATTGGACCATTGATCAACGCTTCTACACTATACACGTCGTTTTCTTTTTTTAAGATAGCGTATTGCTTGATGCCTGTTTTTTGACTATTATTAACAGCATATTCAGTTGCAGATTTTTTAACTACAATGGGTGTTTCCATTGCATATTGAACCAACCATGGCATGGGGGGCAACAAGGCGGGTCTTTGATAATAATGTTGTTGCAAACTGTCATTCCATCCATTGGCGTTGGTGCTGAAACTTTTACTACTAAAGTAAATAGAACCATTGGTGTTGTGTAAAGAACGCACGCGATTTATTTGATAAGGAATTTCGTTTTTATCTTTCCATGCTGGGTTACTTCCTGCTCGGTATATTCCGTGACCTATATATAAGTTTTTTCCGTAACTATTTTTATCCCACCAATTAATAAGTTCATCATAATCTGCTAATGGATGCCCATGTTCCCAATATATTTGAGGAGTCACATAATCTATCCATCCTTTTTCTAACCATAATAAAATGTCGGCGTATAAATCATCGTAATTGGTTTGACCCGCTTTGGTATTACTTCCTTTAGGGTCAACTGATTTATTACGCCAAACTCCAAAAGGACTTATACCAAATTGTACACCAGGTTTGGCTTGTCTGATATTTGCATTTAATTGCTTAATAATAGTATCGCAATTACTTCTTCTCCAATCCTCTTTGTTTAAACCTCTTGTATTTTTTATATAAGTGGCTTGATCAGGAAATTCTTTTCCTGCAATTCGATAAGGATAAAAATAATCGTCCATGTGAATAGCGTCAATATCATATCGATTCACTAAATCGCGTACCACTCGATTGGTGTGTAACCATACTTCGGGTAAGCCCGGGTTAAAATATTTTTTATCACCATAGGTTAAAAACCAATCTGGATGCAATTTTGTTAAATGATTAGGAGAGATACTTGATTTATTGATATTAAAAACGGCACGATAAGGATTGATCCAAGCATGAAATTCCATGCCTCGTTTATGCGTTTCTTGTATCATAAATACCAATGGATCGTAGAATGGACTTGGAGCTAGACCTTGTGTTCCCATTAAATATTCACTCCATGGTTCCAATGTGGACGGATACATAGCATCACCCGAAGGACGCACTTGCATTACAATGGCATTCATGCCATTTTGTTGGTGCTTATCTAATAAGGCAATGAATTCATTTTTTTGTTCTTCATTACTTAATCCTCTTTTGCTTGGCCAGTCAATATTTTCTACAGTAGCCACCCATACACCTCTAAATTCAAAAACATTTTTATCATTCGTCTTTGGTTGCCCGTTGGTAAAAATAAAAAATCCTATAAATAGGATGCTTAAAATGAATCGCATGAATTGGTTTTTATTAGTTGTTTGCAGATCTGATTTTGTCCAAAATTTGGTTTATCATGACTGCTTCTTTTTCGTCGATTCCTTTTAACAGGGCATCTATTTGATCATTAAATTGATCTAATTTTTCAACCAACTGTGTTCCTTTTTTTGAAAGGGTGATGTCCACCAAACGTTTGTCTTTAACGCAAGCATTTTTTTCAACCAATCCTTTGGCGATTAATCGGTCAACAATGCGGCTGGTATCGCTCATCTTATCCAACATGCGTTCCCTAATTTTTAGGGTACTTAATGGGGCATCACTTCCGCGTAAAATTCTTAAAATATTATATTGCTGTTGGGTGATTTCTTCATTACCTAAAATTTGTGCTACTTTTTCATTTAACCAATTGGCAGTATAAATGATATTAATACCCATTTTTTGGTACTCATTTCTGAAATTAGGTTGTTGTATGTCTTTTTCAATCCCCATTATTTAAATGTACTTATTTTATAAATGATTGTGTATACATTTTTTTGAAAAACTCAAATACGGGTAAGGCGCATAATGCACCTAAGGCATCAGCTAACATATCTAATACTTCAAATCCCCTACTTGGGACATAATATTTTTGGTAGTATTCCATCCCAATTCCATATAATATACACACAATGAGTGCTAATGCTTTTGTTCGAGTTGTTTTAAATGATGGCTTTTCGCTCATTTCGAAATGGAAAAATAGGGACAAGGCCAAACTTCCAAATAGAGCCATATGCACAATTTTATCTGCAAAGGGCAAAGCCATTATCATAGATATCCAACTATTTGGGTCAGAAAAATCACCGCCGGGCAAGCTCAATAAAATAAAAATGAGTATAAATTCAGCAACGACCCAACATAAAGTTTTTAATGATGTTGCCATAATGGATTAATGCACCAATTGACTGTATGCCTCACTTGTCATAAGTTGCTCTACATCTGCAGCGTTATTCAGTGTAACTTTTACCATCCAACCTGCACCATATGGGTCAGTGTTCACCAACTCCGGTTGATTTGCTAAGGCAGGATTTATTTCTGCAATAGTGCCTGCAACTGGTAAAAATAAATCACTTACGGTTTTAACTGCTTCTACTGTTCCAAAAACAGCTTCGGCTGCTAAGCTTTTGCCAACAGTGTTGATATCGATATATACAATGTCACCCAATTCGCCTTGCGCAAAATCGGTAATGCCAATAGTGGCAGTGTTTCCTTCTACTTTAATCCATTCATGGTCCTTAGTGTACCTTAAATCAGCTGGGAATTGCATATACTTATTTTTAATTGTTGCAAAGATTCATAAAAAACACAAAAAAACAATGCCCTAAAAATTATTGTTGGCAAAATAGAGCAAAATATGATCCTTTAAAAAGGCTTCTTGTTCTATTAAATTCATAACAGGGGTATTCTTGATTTGTTTAAAATGGGGCCAACCCTCCTCATCCTTCCCCTCATATATATAATAACCACTAGGGGAAAGGATGGTGCAAATGGCCACATGCATCAAATCCTGTTTTTGTTCCTTGCTTATCTTTTCACGGATATAGCCGGTTTCTTGTAAACCCACTAAAAAAAGCACGGCCTCCACATCGGGCTTTTTGCCAAATTTGTCCATTAATTTTTGCTCTAAAGCCCACCATCTGCTCTGAAAATCGTCTGCGATTGATGCCATGTATTCCTTTTTTCAAATTATTAAGCAAAGGTAGGGGATATCTAGGCGTAGTTGTATGCTTTGATTATCTTTGAAAAAATATTGTTGACATGTTACAGGTTAATTTTTTACGTCAAAACCGCGAAATAGCAAAGCAGAAATTGGCTATTAAGCATTTTGGGAACCCCGATTTAGTGGATACCGCCATTGAAATTGATGATGAACGCAAGCAATTACAAGCTGCTTTTGATGAAACTCAAGCGAAGGTGAATGCGGCTTCCAAAGAAATTGGAGGCTTGATGGCAAAGGGAGAGCAGGATAAAGCAACAGCTTTAAAAAATGAGGTGGCAGATTGGAAAAAGCAATTAGACCCTTTAAAAATAAAGATGGGGGAGGTAGAAACAAAATTGCAAAATACGCTGGTCCAATTTCCTAATTTACCCCATGACTTAGTGCCCTTAGGTAAAACCCCTGAGGAAAATGTATTAGTGAAAGAAGCAGGTGCCAAACCAAATTTGCATTCAGGGGCATTGCCCCACTGGGAATTGATCAAAAAACATAATTTAGTTGATTTTGAAACCGGTGCTAAAATTACGGGTAGCGGCTTCCCTTTATACATTGGTAAAGGGGCAAAATTTCAACGCGCATTAGTACAATACTTTTTAGATTTTAATATTGCTGCGGGTTACACTGAATATATTCCACCGTTTATGGTGAACGAAGCATCTGCATTTGCAACAGGACAATTGCCTGATAAGGAAGGTCAGATGTATCACGCCACTGCAGATAATTTTTATTTAATTCCAACAGCTGAAGTGCCCGTAACAAACATTTTTAGAGATGTTATTTTAAAAGACAGCGATCTGCCAATACAAATGACGGCTTATTCTCCATGCTTTAGAAGAGAAGCAGGAAGTTTTGGTAAAGAAGTACGAGGTTTAAATAGAGTGCATCAATTTGAAAAAGTAGAAGTCATACAACTTGTTCATCCCGATAAAAGTGATGAAGTTTTAGATGAGATGGTTACTCATGTTGAAAAATTATTAATTAGTTTAGGACTACCTTATCGTATTTTAAGATTATGTGGAGGGGATATGGGATTCGCTTCGGCCATCACCTACGATTTTGAAGTGTATAGTGCAGCGCAAGCAATGTGGTTAGAAGTAAGTAGTGTTTCAAATTTCCAAGCATACCAAACTTATCGAATGAAATGTCGTTTTAAAGATGCAGAAGGCAAGACCCAATTTGCTCACTCCTTAAATGGAAGTTCCTTAGCCTTGCCTCGTATTTTTGCAGCTATTGTAGAAAACTATCAAACCGAAAATGGAATTGCATTACCAGAAGTTTTGCAATCTTATTTTGGAGCGACTCATTTAGTATAATTAAGCTTTTAGAATATACTGAACCTTAGTCCGAAAGCAAATGGGTACATTTCAAAGTAAGTAGCTTTTTTGTCAAATAAGTTGGTTAGTCCGTAGGATCCAAATAGACGAACACCTCCAATGCCTAATTCCCCAATGGTAGCGACTCTCCAATTATTTAGATTAAAGTCGCCATTGTATTTTTGTTTTCCTCTTTCGGCGCTAATTTGTTTGTTTCGAGAACTAATCAAATAACCTGCACTTATACCCGCACTAAAATAAACGTTTCTTTTATTTTGAGGGTTGGGTTGATAGTTCAATTGGACGGGCATTGTTAAATATTCGGCAAATAATTTATTTTTTGAAAAAGAAATATTGTCCATGATCATTTTAGAAGGCAGGTCATTTCTAAAACTTACTGGTTGATCAAATCTAAAATTAAACATCTCAAGACCAATACCATATTTTAAATTGAGTTTATGTTGGTATAAGTTTACTTTTTGTTGAACAATCCATAAATTAAAATTACTTGACTTGCTGTTATTTAATTTTAAGTTATTAGGTGTAACAGTGTTTGGAGGCATGATGCCTGGGTATAATTGCATGATATATACTAAAGAAGGAGATTCGTCGCGATAGTTGGCAAATCCCAAATCAAAAACAAACCAATTGGTAGTAACCTCTTTTAATTTTCTAGGGTTTTTATAAATTTTAACTCCTCTAATTTCACCCCTAATCCAACCCCTATTAAATTGGGTAGTACTATTTTCGTCTTTAACAATTTTATATCGTCCTAATTGAAGCGTATCAGAATTATACATGACAGTGGTATCTTTAGGGCTTTTAATTAATACTCGTAAGTCTTTGTTTCCTTGTCCTTTAATAATTGTAATACCCCCCACTACAATCGTATCCGCCTCGATGGATATTATTTTTTGGGCGCTACTATCCTTTTGTGCCTTTAATCCAACTGCAATGAATAAAATAGTAGCTACTAATAATGTCTTTTTCATAATTGTTTATTTTTCTTTCTCTAATTTATTTTTTTTAAAAAGTGCTGATATTTTACGACCTACCTCCCTAAACTTAGTCTTATCAATTTCCAAATTTCCTATATATAAAATACGATCCTCGTCTTCTTGTTCTATATCTATTTCCTTGTAGGATATAGGAATAGCAATCGGCTCAGAAAGCGGTTTGTTTTCAATTTCTATTTCTATTGGATTTATAGCTGTAATAGCTTCAGGCAAAGTAATTTTGGGTAGTTCAGTATTATACTCAACTTTATTTTCAACTGGATCGTTGTGTACTATTGTGGTAGGCTCTAAAGTGAGGTTAGTTGCAGGGGCCCATTGTTTATGATTCACTGCAACACTACCGCGTATTAGTTGGACCACTTCATTATTAAGGACGGGCTTAGTTATAGGTGTTTTAGGAATTGCAGTTCTTGTTAATACGGTATCAGTCGCATTTTTTTGTGTGGTATTCGCCATTTTGTATCCTATAAACAACATTAAAATAGCTGCAACTGAACCTATGCCGTATTTGGCATACCAACCCCATAAAGGTTTTATGGAAGCTTCTTTTTTATAGAGCGTATTTTAAAGGCAGAGTCTAAAGTCAATTCATCTTCAATAGTAAACTTGCTTTTTCTCCATTGTGTAAGCGATATTAAAAGGCTAGGGTTAACCTGAAGCGATTGTTCAAATTTTTTAATTTCACTAGTGGACATTTCGTTGTCTAGATATGCTAAGCATTGCGTGTCGAGTTCACTGATTTGGTATAAACTTAATTTATCTTCATAAACTAAGTTCCCTTCTCCAGGCAAATCATTATTTGAAACTAATTTTGAATTTTGTAAAAGTGACAATTCGTTTTGATAAAAAGGATTTTGCTGAACAAACAATTCGACTTCTGCTTTTTCCTTTGCAGAAAGTTCGTTGTCAACATACAACAAAAAATAGGCTTCGTAGTTATGTATATTTACAATCATGATTGATTTATTTTTTCATTTCCCATCAATCTTGTTTTCAAAAATAATCGAGCGCGATGCAAATAAACTTTAACTTGACTTTCCGATAAGTTCATAATTTCGCCAATTTCCAAATAAGAATACCCTTCATAGTCCTTCAATAATACCAAGCTCTTTTGCGTTGGATTTAGTTCATTGATGGCTTTGAGTAATATTTGTTTAAGTTCATTGTTGGTGGATGGCTGAGACACCAAATCTGATTCATGAAATTGATCTAGCGTGTGATTTCTTTTTTCTTTTCGAATGTGATCAATCATCTGATGATAGGCGACCGTAAATAAATATGATTTTGCTTTTTCAGAGGTCACATTATGTTTATTCATCCACAATTTTTCAAAAGCAACTTGGACAATATCTTTGGCATCTTCTTCATTGCGCAAATTTTTAACCATAAATCTGTATACTCCATCGGAGTATTCGTCTACACATACATTGTATTCCTGTTCTGTCATGGATAAAATAGGGGGATGGCCTCCTTGTAAATCGTTAAACGAAATTGGGTTGAAAATGTTACAACACTATTTGCCTTTTTTTCATCCTTAAGCTATTGACTCTTAATAGTTAATGATTTGCTCCTGAATATTGACAGGGAGTTCACGCCATTCATATTGTTGGTTTCGGAGTTGTGGTTCAAAACCTGCTTCTGCAATAGCTTCTTGGATGGATTTGTAAGTGAATCGATGAGGAGCACCCGCAGCACTCACTACATTTTCTTCTAGCATAATACTTCCAAAATCGTTGGCGCCTGCCTCTAAGCATACTTGAGCTGTCGCTTTCCCAACAGTTAACCAACTTGCTTGAATATTTTTAATATTAGGCAACATAATTCTACTAATGGCAATCATTCGGATGTACTCTTCGGTAGTGGTTAAATTATGAACACCTCTAATTTTAGTAAGTAATGTATCTACATCTTGGAAGGTCCAAGGAATGAATGCTAAAAATCCTTTGGCATCTTTTGGTTTTTTATCCTGTACTTCACGAATACGCACCAAGTGAATAAATCTTTCTTCTAAAGTTTCTACATGACCAAACATCATGGTAGCACTTGTTGTAATATTTAATTGATGTGCAGCTGCCATAACATCCAACCATTCATCTGCACCACATTTACCATTGGATACTAATTTACGAACACGATCCACTAAAATCTCTGCACCCGCACCTGGTAAGGAGTTCATGCCTGCTTCCACTAATGCTTTTAATACATCGGTGTGACTCATTTTTTCCAACTTAGCAATATGTGCAATTTCAGGGGGTCCTAAAGTGTGTAATTTGATATCAGGAAATTCAGCTTTAATTTGTTTAAAAATCCCAGTATAAAACTCCAAGCCTAATTCAGGATGGTGACCTCCTTGTAATAGTAATTGATCGCCACCCCATGCAATGGTTTCCTTAATTTTTTCTCTATAGGTTGCCATATCCGTGATATAGGATTCGGGATGTCCTGGTATGCGATAAAAATTACAAAACTTACAATTGGCTATACAAACATTGGTAGTATTTAAATTACGATCTATCTGCCATGTTACTTTTCCATGGGGCACTTGCTTTTTTCTTAATTCGTTGGCAACGTAACTCAGTTCAGCCAACGGGGCATTTTCGAATAAAAACATCCCTTCTTCCTTGGTTAAATGTTCAAAATTTAAGGCACGTTGGTAAAGTGTTTCTAGTTGCATATCTATACTATTAAATGTCAGCAAAGTTACATGATTAACCCCTTGTTGAAAAGTACTATTTTGGTTGAATTTTTCGGCTTTCGATAAAATTAAATGACCATAGCAAGCAATAGAAAAGGAACTATTGTACTTATTAAGTAATTTTGACCTCTTTATGATACAATTTGAAAAGTTTGAACTTGCCAATGGCCTAAAAGTCATTGTACATCAGGATAGCAGCACACCTATGGCCGTGGTGAATGTTTTGTATAATGTAGGTGCGAAAGATGAGGACCCTAAAAAAACAGGCTTTGCCCACTTATTTGAGCATTTAATGTTTGGGGGAAGTGTGAACATACCTGTTTATGATGAGCCCTTGCAACGCGCAGGGGGCGAAAACAATGCTTATACCACCAATGATTTAACCAATTATTATTGTCAAATTCCTGCCGAAAATATTGAAACTGCATTTTGGTTAGAAAGCGATAGAATGTTATCACTTGCTTTTAGTGAAAAAAGTTTAGAAGTACAACGCAAAGTGGTTTGTGAAGAATTTAAAGAGCATTATATCAATAAGCCCTATGGAGATGCTTGGCATAAAATGAGAGAGTTGGCATACACAAAACATCCTTATCGTTGGATGACCATTGGTGCTTCACTGGCACATGTGGAAGATGCAAAAATGCAAGATGTAAAAGATTTCTTTTTCCAATTTTACCGACCTAACAATGCTATTTTAGTTGTTACAGGAAATGTAACTACGGCGCAAGTAAAACAATTGGCTGAAAAATGGTTTGGCCCTATCGAAGCGGGCAAGCTGTATCAAAGAAATTTACCTGTAGAACCGGTTCAACAAAAAAGTAGATCAATGGATGTGCGTGCAGATGTGCCATTAGATATGTTAATGATGACATGGCATATGGGTGGTCGCATGGATGCACGTTATCATGCAACCGATTTATTAACAGATGTCATTGGTGGAGGCGCTACTTCAAGATTATATGAGCAGTTGATCAAAGTGAAACAAATTTTTTCATCGATTGATTGTTATCATTTTGGAGCAGTGGAGCCTGGCCTTGTTGTGATTGAGGGTAAGCTGGTAAAGGGAGTAACTATGTCGGTAGCCGAAAAAGCAGTCATGGATGAAATAGAATTAATTAAAAACACTTTGATGCCCATGAATGAAGTGCAAAAAGTAATTAATAAAACGGAAAGCTTGATTTGTTTCGAGGACATGAGCATCATGAATAGGGCGCATAGTTTGGCATTTTATGAATTGCTAGGGGATGCGAATTTGATGAATCAGGAACTAGAAAAATACCAACTAGTCACACCTGAAATTTTACAGCAAACCGCACAAGAAATTTTTCAGGACAACCAACGTAACACATTATATTATTATAGTAAATCCTAACATCATGGCATTAGATCGACTCCTTGCTCCTGTTATCAAAGATGCTATTGATTTTGATATTCAATTAAAGCCATATCAGCACTTTGTTTTAGACAATCAAGTAGAAGTGTATACTTATGAAGGGGGTGCTGAAGAAGTGATGCTCATGGATATGGTTTTTTTTGCAGGCAATACTTATGAACAAAAAAATTGGGTAGCTGCGGCCACTAATTTTTTATTAAAAAATGGGACCACACAAAAAAATGCTTTTGAGATTAATGAAGCCTTTGAGTTTTACGGAGCACACCTAAGCCGAAATTGCTATAATGAAACAGCTACCATTGCCTTACATTGCTTGACCAAATATTTTAAGGAAGTAATTCCAGTAGTGGGTGAATTAATTGCAGAAGCTAATTTTCCTGACAAAGAATTAATGATTTATCAACAAAATTTAATTCAACGATTGTCCCTTAATTTAAAAAAAGGCGATTTTATCGCCAATCGTTTAATTGATGAATATTTATTTGGAATTGATCATCCCTATGGAAAGTATGCCCTTGAGCAAGATTATAAAAATGTAAACAAGGAGGATTTGCATCGTTTTTATGATACTTATTATAAACAGGGCAAGTGTATTATTTTTATGGCAGGTAAGTTCCCAGGTAATATGCAGGAGCTTTTAAATAATCATATTGGTCAGTTGCCTTTAAATAAAAAGGAAATTCCTGCTGTGATGCATCCTATTGTATCTGCAACACAAAAAAAGTATAGTGTGATTAATGATGCCGAATCGGTACAAGGATCTATTCGTATTGCACGACATTTCCCAAATAGACATCATCCCGATTTTGCACCTACGCAAGTATTGAATAATATTTTTGGTGGATTTTTTGGTTCACGTCTAATGCGTAATATCAGAGAGGACAAGGGCTATACCTATGGGATACATAGTTACTTACAAAACCATGTTCAATCCTGTGCTTGGATGATTAGTACAGATGCAGGAAAGGATGTATGCAAGCCAACCATGGAAGAAGTATATAAGGAAATGAAGAAATTAAGAGAGGAGTTAGTTGATATAGAAGAGTTAAAATTGGTTAAAAATTATATGTTAGGTGGATTGTTGGGTGATTTAGATGGCCCCTTTCAAATCATTGGTCGTTGGAAAACTTATATCTTAAATGACTTAAACGAGGAATATTTTTATAAGACCATTGATATCGTAAGAGCGATTCAGCCAGAAGAGTTAAAAGCCTTAGCTGAAAAATATCTTAAGACCGAAGATTTTTATGAATTAGTAGTGTATTAGATGATTTCAATTTATCTTACTTTTATTTGATCCAGTAAAATGAATAATATGGGAAAATTTTTTACTAAAACAATTGCAACTGCGTTGGCTGTTTTATTGGTTGCCTATTTAATGAAAGGTGTGACTGTGGATAATACCATCACCGCTTTATTAGTAGCATTGGTTTTGGGCTTACTTAACAATTTTGTAAAACCTATTTTAGTGGTATTAACCATTCCAATTACCGTTTTCACATTAGGTCTATTTTTAATTCTGATTAATATTTTTATCATCTTTACTGTTTCTGAAATTGTACCAGGATTTCATGTGAGTGGTTGGTTTACCGCCTTTTTATTTGGGATATTAGTCAGCTTTTTTACTTCAATCATCGAGTCTATTTTAGGTACACCTGCCCCTAAAAATTAGTTATTTTTCCTACCATTTATCCTTTTCTAAGCTCGTTCAAAGAATTATATTTTATATAATATATTGATAATCAGTATATTAATATAGCAATAGGAATAATTATAGTACTATGTATTGCATAGTACTATAATTATGCTTAGCTTTGTGTTTTAATCTTATAATTATGGATATTCAAAACACACAAAGTCAAATGCGCAAGGGTGTATTGGAGTTTTGCATATTGTCCATCATTCAACAAGGAGAAGTATATCCAAGTGATATTGTTGAGAAAATGAAACTGGCCAATTTGCACATTCTAGAAGGAACCTTGTATCCTTTATTGACTCGTTTAAAAAATGCAGGCTTATTAAATTATCGTTGGGTAGAAAGTATTAGTGGGCCTCCTCGAAAATATTTTGTGATGACAGACGAAGGCAATGCCGCCTACAATGTTTTATTAAAAACATGGAATGAAATGGCCGATGCAGTGCAGCTTATTACAAATAACGCAAATAATATTAACACACTAAAAGCAGATCAAGCTTTATAAATAAAAGACAATGAAAAAAGTAATCAATATTAATTTTCAAGGACGCATTCTTCCCATTGAGGAGTTTGCATATGAAATTTTAAAAAAATATATCGATAGTTTACGCGACTATTTTAAAAACGAAGAAGGTTGCGATGAAATTATAAATGATATCGAATGTCGTATTGCAGAATTATGTGATGATCGTTTGAAAAAAGGAGCGCCATGCATTACCGAAGTGGATATAAATTTAATTATTACAAGTATTGGTCGTCCAGCTGATTTTGAAGCCCAGGATGGGTTTGAAGCAAGTTCATCTTCCAATACTTATTCTACTGAGGATACAATGGGGGGTAATTATTACGATAATGAGTCTAGCGACAAACAGCAAACTAAAAAATTATATCGAGACGAACATAATAAAGTATTAGGTGGCGTTTGTAGCGGTATTGCCAATTATTTTAATTTAGATCCACTTTTAGTAAGAATATTATGGATATTTTTAATCGGCGTGAATATTTTGGGGTATTTAATTTTATGGATTGCAGTACCTAGTACTTCTGTCAAGGAAGTGGGCGGTGTACGCAAACGTTTATTTAGAGACATAGAAAACAAATTGATTGGTGGCGTGAGTTCGGGCTTGGCAAAATATTTTAGTATTCAAGTTTGGATTGTGAGAATTTTATTTTTAATACCTTTTATACGCTTTGTAGCAAATTTTAGACACTTGCATTTATGGCAATTTTGGGATTCACCGGATTTCCCTAATTTATTAGACATTACTTTTAGTCCAGGTGCTGTTTTTGTATATATTGTTTTGTGGTTGGTATTGCCCGAAGCTAAAACCAGCGCTGATAAATTAGAGATGGTAGGTGAAAAAGTGGATTTAAATAGTATCAAGAATACCATACAAGGTGATCTTGAAGGATTTGGAACGCGTGCTAAATCATGGGGTAGCGCTCAAAGATCAGCGCGTCGGGAAGCAAGGTCGGCCCGTCGTGATGAAAGATCAAATCGACGAAATGAAAACAAGGATGAAAACACAACTAATAATAGGAGTGACAACAGAGGTTGTTTTCACTTTGTTGGCAATATCATCACAATTTTAATCAAAGCCTTTGTTTACTTCATATTGGGCATCATTATAATTTCAGTACTTGCAGCTTTGTTTGGCTTAGGTGTGGCAGGAACCAGTTTATTACCACTTAGAAAATTTATTTTAGAAGATGGAGTACAAAATTGGTATGTCATAGGAGCTATTATTTTATTTATTTGGGTTCCAGTTATAGGTATTGTGACAGCCGTTGTGCGTAAACTAGCGGGCTTTAAAAAAGCGAATATATTAATTCGATCTAGCTTTTGGGCTTTATGGATTTTGGGTTGGGTTTGTATATTTTTGTTTTTTTCAAGTTTAAGTAAGTCATTTTCTAAGCATAATACTCCAGTTGAAAAAACAATAGCATTAACGAATGCAAAATTGAATTTTTTAACGGTGACTTCAGAGCCTAAAATGAAGTACTATGAGGATCATTGGTTTGATCTTACTCCTTTTGAAAAGTATACAGATGAAGACACTTTTTATGTAAGAAATTTACGCATCCGAATAACACAATCTAAAACAGATAGTTTTGAAGTTAAAATAATAAAGCTAAGTAACGGAAGTACTAAGGAAGAAGCCAATCGACTTGCTAATAACATCAATTTTGACATCACTCAAAAAGACAGCGTTTTATTTTTAGATCGAGGTATTGGAATTAATAAAGGAGATAAATTTAGAAATCAACATGTTATTATGACTATTGCCGTTCCAATTGGGAAACGGATTAAGGTTACTAGCAAGGGATGGTCTCAAACGAATATTAATATTGACCATCGTGGCATGCGTTCAGAAACCATTGACCGATTAAGCTCAGATGATGATTGGTACAGCGGATGGGATAATGAATCCTTTAATTATGATCATGATGTAGTTTATTTAATGACAAGCACCGGCTTAGAAAAAATTGGCAGAGCAGATAGGGAAAACGATGAAGATGATAAAATTGAAATGTCGGACATTGATAATCAATTAAACGAATTAAAATTAGAACGCCAGAGACTTGAAGGCGATTTGAAAAAATCAAGAGAACAAAAGCTGAAAGAATTGGAAAAAATTGATCGTGCATTAGAACAAAAATCGAACGATCAAAAAGATAAAAAAGCGGTCACTAATAATACTTCAGTCTTACCTAATTTGAACAATGTGAGCAAAGTGGCAAACAAGTTTGGCGATTTGCAATGGGTGATGGAAAGATTTGCTTATTAAAGCAGATAGTTGCTTTTTATAGTTTTTAAAATATTAACACCCTTCTCAAAAGAGGGGTGTTTTATTTTTGCTATATTTGACCAAATTAAATTCTGATGAGCGAAGTTTTATCTACCCCCTTTACCCACAAACACATTGCTTTAGGTGCTAAGATGGCGCCCTTTGCAGGTTATAATATGCCAATTAGTTATACCGGAATAAACGACGAACACGCTGCAGTGCGCAATGGGGTTGGTGTCTTTGATGTAAGTCATATGGGAGAGTTTGTTTTAAAAGGGGCCGATGCTTTGGACTTGATTCAACGTGTTACTTCAAATGATGCGTCCGTTTTAGAAGATGGTAAAGCACAGTATAGTTGTTTGCCTAATGCGACTGGCGGCATTGTGGATGATTTGTTAGTTTACTGCGTTGAAAAAAATAAAGTGTACATGTTGGTGGTGAATGCTTCTAATATCGAAAAAGATTGGAACTGGATAGTACAACATAATACGAAAGGAGTAGAGATGCATAATATAAGTCCTAAAACAGCTTTGTTGGCAGTGCAAGGACCCAAGGCGGCGCAAATTCTACAAACACTTACATCAATGGATGTAATGAATATTCCTTATTATAGTTTTTTAAAAGGGAAACTATTAGATATTGATAATGTTTTAATTAGTGCCACTGGTTATACTGGAGCAGGAGGAGTAGAAATTTATTTTGAAGACATCAATGACAATGCCAATAAAATTTGGGATGCTTTGTTTGAAGCAGGATCCCCTTTTGGTATTAAGCCCATAGGTTTAGGCGCACGTGATACTTTAAGATTAGAAATGGGATTTTGTTTATATGGTAATGACATTGATGATACCACTAGCCCATTAGAAGCAGGACTAGGTTGGATCACAAAATTTAATAAGGAATTTACCAATTCAACTGCATTGGCTGAACAAAAAGCAAATGGGGTAAGCAAAAAATTAATAGGTTTTGAAATGATTGATCGTGGTATACCTAGACACTACTATATAATTAAAGATGCTGCTGGCAATGAAATTGGTTCTGTGACTTCAGGAACACAAGCTCCTAGTTTAAACAAAGGCATTGGTCTTGGATATGTACAATCAGCTTATGCGAAATTAGACACCGACATTTATATTGATATTCGTAATACTTTAGTTAAAGCCAAGGTGGTCAAATTTCCTTTTAAATAAAAGCAGGTTTTAAATCGATTCCCTTTATTTGTACCTGTATTTAAGCGAATAAATACTGTCAATTGGTATTCATAGTAATTGCATTTTTGTTTCTCAACAAAACAAAGCGAAATGAAAGCAATTAAAAATCGAGTACAGTTAATGGGTTACTTAGGAGCAGATCCCGAAATTAAAATTTTTGATGAAACAAAAAAACTAGCCAATATCAGGTTAGCAGTGAATGATCGCTACAAAAATGCCAAAGGTGAATGGGTAGATGAAACTCAATGGTTTAATTTAGTGGCTTGGTCCAAATTGGCAGTGTACGCCGAAAAATTTTTAAAAAAAGGCATTGAGGTCGCTGTAGAAGGTAGATTGATGAACAAATCCTATACCGACAAAAATGCAGTGAAACGAGTAAGTACAGACATCTACATTTCAGAAATTTTAATTTTAACCAAGAAAAAAGAGCTTGTATAAACTTCCCGCATTTTGTATATTTGTGCTCCTATGGCGCAAAAAAAATCCAAACCAAGTATACATACTGTTTTAACTCCTCAGTTGCTAGACTTGTATGAAATAAAAGATAGTATCGTAGTCATTATTGATGTGTTCAGAGCAACCTCTACGATGGCCACCGCTTTATATAATGGCGCAAGAAAAATCATACCAGTTGACTCACCTGAATTATGTATTGAAATGGGTAAGCAAACTGGAGGAGTTACTGCAGGGGAGAGAGATGGTAAAATCATACCTGGATTATCTTATGGTAATTCACCATCGGAATATCCTAGGTCTTTTATTGAAAATAAAATTTTAGTGATTACCACGACCAATGGCACTAAATTATTACATATGGCTTTAAAGCAAGGGGCTAAGGATATCATCACTGGGTCCTTCCCTAATTTTTCAGCTGTTGCCAACTATCTTAAAGAACAAGGCGTTCCAGTTATATTAGCTTGTTCCGGTTGGAAGAATAGATTCAATATTGAGGATACTTTATTTGCAGGAGCAATCATTGAAGCACTCAAAGATGATTTTACCATTCATTGTGACAGTAGCTTGATGGCAAATCAATTGTATTGTCAGCATAAGGATGATTTAGCCCAATACATTCAAACCACCACCCATTGGCATCGTTTAGCCGCTTATGGCTTGGAACAAGATATGTTGTATTGTATTTCGATAGATTCTGCCCCTTCTATACCTATTTATAAAGAGGGTGCCTTAGTAAACGGACTATAATTCATTCATTTTCAGCTATTTTATGAAATTGGGCTATGAATATAGCCCGCAAAGCCCTACATTTGCAGATTGCCCTTTTTGAAGGGTTATTTGTATAATTATGGCATTACCCTATTTAGTTAAACACATTTATAGTTACGGCACCGAAGAGGTGATTCGTAGAGGCAAGAAAATTTTTGCCTTAAAAAATATTGAGTTGGTCAAATTTGATCCTTTAATAGGAAGCATCCATTGCAGGGTCAAAGATGATGGCTACACTACTTACTATAAAGTCACTATTGAAAATTTTAAAAATCCAGCTACCTTATCATTAAGGTGTGGATGTCCTTATAATTTATCGGAGGTATGTCGACATAAAGCAGCTGCCTTATTTTATATACAGGATTTACTTGATAAGAATTTGTTGGATTACAAACCAGCTTCTTATAATACCTCACATACTCAGCTAAGAGCTAAAATTTTAGACCTTAAAACGATTCGAATGCTTTGTTCAAAAGCCACTTTCGAAAAGGCTGAAACTACCTTAAAGTCCATACGACCTCATATTGTTTCAAGTGAAAATGAGCGAGTGGTAGCAGAAATGGATATGGCGGGCAAAACTCATCATATCATCATTCAAAAAAATGAAGAAAGATTTTTTGATACTTCTTGCGACTGCTTATCTGAAACAGAATATCCGTTATGTATACATAAGACCGTTTTGTTGTTACAATTGTTTCAATTAAAAGGGGCTGATTATTTTGAGACCATTCGAAATTGGGATCGAGAAAAAAATAAATTATTAGCCCTATATGGTTATAGTTTAGAGGATAATACCAAGGATAAATTTGAATTTATTTATCATGATGGTAAACCATTTTTAAAAGTATTGGATGCCGGCATCAAAAAAATAAATGAAGAACGAAAATCCTCTTTCAAACGGCCCATGGGAAATGATTGGGATATTGAAGAAATAGATGAAACCAAAGTACAGCCTCAAAAAACCATTGAGCGCCTTGGGCTTGTCATGCAACACCATCCTACCGAATATCCTTATATCAATTTTAATGTGATTAAGGGTGAAGTGAATGAAGATGGGACTTCTTATGTAGGTAAGGTTGAAAAATTAGACATTGCAAAATTTGTAATTCCAGATGAAATAAAAGAAGAAGATAAATTACTACTTCAATTGGTTCGCAAATTACAGCCAGCAGAACTGACGAAGTATTTAAATAAAAATTCTCCTTTTGGTCAATTATGGGATAATATCATTCATACAGAAGAATCTAATTTACCAGAGGATACAAAGGGCCATATTCAGGAATATCTACATCCTAAAATTGAAAAATTATGGAAGGATTTATCTGAACATCCTTTTAGCTTTTTTATTCCGCATAATAAACCATTCACCACAGCTAATTTGCAAAAAGCGGAATTGGTTTTTTCAAATATCCAACCTTGTTTCAAAGTAGAAAGAGAATCCGACCGATATATTGTATATGCACAAGTGAATTTACCAGATGGTAAAGTTCCTATTGAAGACAATCACGCTAAATCGCATTATATTTTTCAGCACCAGCATCAATTTTTTTGTTGGAAAACGAAAGAGGATTTGATTTGGATTGAGCAATTTTTACCTACCGGTTACCATGAAGTTAAATTTGACCAATGGCCTAATTACTTACAATCTACATTGTTGCCTTTGTCTAAATTATTTAAAGTAGAACTAGACAATGTTGCACAAGAGAAAGTAAAAGGAGTAAAGCCCACACTTCAAATTTTATTAAAAGAGGAGCAGCAATATTTACATTTTGAACCCTTGTTTGTATACAATGATATCATTGTTCAAAAGGACGATGGGCCTTCCGTCATTCAACAAGTGGGAGATAAGATTATCATTTTAGAAAGAGAACTAGCCGCAGAAAGGACATTAGTGAATGAGATAGAGCAATTACACTCCGGTTTTGTTCGATTTAATGAAGGGAATGTATTGTCATTAAAAGGAGCGGAGGTTTTAAAAAATAATTGGCTGTTTCTTTTCATGGACACATTACGTGAAAAACAAATTCCATTATTTGGTACCGAATATTTAAAGCAATTTAAATTCAATACAGCAAAGCCATCCACTCGTTTATACATTAGTAGTAATACGGATTGGTTTGACGCCAAAGTTGAAATTTCCTTCGGTGATCAAAAAGTGTCTATACAGGATATTAAAAATATGTTGTCGAACAAACAACAATTTATTCCTTTAAAAGATGGCAGCTTAGGCGTCCTTCCCGAAAAATGGCTCAATAAGTATTCCTTATTATTTAAAGTAGGAGAAGGAAAAACAGACAATCTTAAATTAAGTAAATATCATTTCTCCATCCTTGATGAATTATACCAACAAAGAGACGAGGAAGAATTAATATTTCAATTAGAAGGCAAGTACGAAAAAATTAGAGAGCGATACGCGATAACGGATATTGCACCACCAGCACACTTAATGCCCATACTTAGGCCTTATCAGGTGAGCGGATTTCAGTGGTTAAATTATTTACATGATGTACAATGGGGTGGTATATTAGCCGATGATATGGGATTGGGTAAAACCATTCAAACCTTATCTTTCTTGCAACATTTAAAGGAAAAGAATGGTAAGTTGGTTGCCTTAGTAGTATGTCCAACAACTCTTTTGTTTAACTGGCAGAATGAATTAAAAAAATTCACACCTAGTTTAACTTATCAAATCCATCATGGCGGGACCAGAAGCCGTAAGCAAATTTTAAATGAGAATATCGAAGTCATCATTACTACTTATGGCACGCTCAGAAGTGATATTAAAATGTTTATCGAAGTTGATTTTGATTATGTGATATTAGATGAAAGCCAGGCCATTAAAAATCCTTCAAGTAAAGTAACCAAGGCCGCTTGTTTATTAAAAGCAAAAAATAAATTGTGTTTAAGTGGTACCCCATTGCAAAACAATACATTTGATATTTATGCTCAAATGAATTTTTTAAACCCAGGCATGTTAGGTACCATCGAATATTTTAAGCATAATTTTTCGATGCCGATTGATAAATTTGATGAGAAGGAGCAAAAAGAGCATTTAAGAAAATCGGTTTTCCCTTTTATATTGAGACGTACTAAAGAGCAAGTGGCAAAGGATTTACCTGAAAAGCAAGAAATGGTATTGTATTGCGAAATGGGTGACGAGCAAAGAAAAATTTATGAAGCTTATCGAAATGATTATAGAGATAAATTGATTGGAATGGTGGAAGAAAAAGGCATTCAAAAATCACAATTATCTATTTTGCAAGGCTTAATGAAATTGCGCCAAATTTGCGATAGCCCTGCGATTTTAAAAGAAGAAAATTATCCAAATGCTTCAGTGAAGTTGGATGAATTAACCCGTGAGATTGCCGAAAATATTGGTGGTCACAAAGCATTGGTCTTTTCTCAATTTTTAGGTATGCTGGGATTAATCAAGGAGCAATTGACCAAAATGGGAATTGATTATGAATATTTTGATGGAAGCAGCACCATTCAGGAAAGAGAAAGAGCTATTGAGCGTTTTCAAAATGATGATAACTGTAGGGTATTTTTAATTTCTTTAAAAGCAGGTGGTGTGGGGTTGAACTTAACAGCTGCCGACTATGTTTATATTGTGGATCCTTGGTGGAATCCTGCAGTAGAACAACAAGCCATAGATCGCACCCATCGTATTGGTCAAACAAAAAACATTTTTGCGTATCGTATGATATGTAATGATACTGTCGAAGATAAAATTTTGAAATTGCAAGATCGTAAAAGATCCTTAGCCAAAGACTTAATTTCGGATGAGGAAGGATTTGTAAAATCTTTATCCAAAGATGATATTGCCTACTTATTTAGTTAGCAACTCCACCTACTTTTTTATTATATTTAGAGTGTTAAACTTTAGATGATGAAAAAACTTTGGATTTTATTACCTATTCTTTTTATATCTTATTTTATACAGGCGCAATCGCCTATTCGTTTTCAATCCATGCAAGGCTTGACTATTTTAGGAAGGCCATTCCCAAAACAAACCACTTATCGACGTTTCCCAGATAGCTTAGCAAAATTACTTCGTTTGCCTGTTTGGCAACTTAGCACTAACTCAACCGGGCTTGCTATTTATTTTGAATCTAATACAACTCAAATTAATGCAAAGTGGAAGACCGGCGCTAGTACTAGCTATCCACATGTAGCTGCTACACTAGTGAAAGGGTTGGATTTGTATGCATTAGATCATGACAATTGGTATTACGTAGGAATTGGCAGACCCAATCATGCCAGTGATCAGGACGCTACCATCATAAAAGGGTTGGATGGCAAGAAGCGATCTTATTTATTGTATTTACCTGATTATGAAACAACCGATTCTTTATTCATAGGAATTGATTCCAATGCGATGGTTCAAAATGTAACGCATTCTGTTTTTGAAAATAAAAAACCTATTGTTTTTTATGGCACGAGCATTGTACAAGGTGCGTCTGCCATGCGCAGTGGAATGGCTTATCCAGCGATCATTGAAAGAAGATTGCAAAGGGAAACCATCAATTTAGGATTTAGCGGAAATGGTCAACTTGATTCCATACTTGCCGTGGTCATGGCAAGCATCAATGCCTCCTGTTATGTCATTGATTGTGGTCCTAATTTAAGTCCGCAACTAGCTTCGGAACGTACACTTCCTTTTTTAAAACAACTTAGAAAATTAAGTCCGCAAACGCCAATCTTATTAGTGGAGCAAATTGAATATCCCACAGCAAGATTTATTTCAACTGTGGATGAAAAAATTAAATCAATCAATCAAAGTTTTTCGAAAGCCTATGAATTATTAAAAAAAGAAGGCGATCATCATATTTATTACCTGCCTTCAAAGGGATTGATAGGGTTGGATGGCGAAGCCACAGTGGACGGGGTTCATTTAACCGATCTTGGTTTTTTCAGAATGGCAGAAGGGCTCATTAAAAAGCTAAACACCATTATAAAATAATTGTATTCACTTTGTTTCAAATTACAGTAACGCTTATTTTAATTCAGCTGCTGCTATATTTGCTTTTGGATTTTTTAAAAATTCATCTTTACATCCTGTCGAGCAAAATCCATAAACTTTATGATCATAATGAGCAGTATCAGTTACCCCAGCAGTAACAGGCATGCCGCAGGTAGGGTCTTTTTTATTATCTAATAATGCAATGTCATATGTTTTTTCGGTAGTGGTGTCCATATTTGTCTTTGCTATCGTATCTGATTTAGCCATATCCTTGGAAGGAGATGTGGCATTCCCACAAGCAGTCATGATTAAAATAGTAGATAGCAGAGTTGCTGCAAGGATCTTTTTCATACAGTTTGATTTAGGTTTCTATTGATGCAAAATTACATCTCTCCATGCTCAAATACATACTAACGCCTATTCTTTTAGTGGAGATTAGTCGCATTATAGGCCTAAAAGCCAAATTTTAAGCCAAAAGGGGGCTCGTTTATGTATTTATTTAATACTTTTACACCTCATTCCTTCAATAAGGATATCATTAAATGAAACAGGCAATACAACATATCATTTTAACTAGTGCACAAAATGCACCTGTCCCTGTTTTGAACAGCCCTAGGGCGACTCGTTTTCCGCGTTTGGATAAATTCTTTTATCGACGTGGATTCTGATAGGACGAGCAATTGGCAGTTGCCCCTATCAGTGGAAAAAGCCCCGACATAGTCTCTTTAACCGCCAAACTGTTCAATCATTTAAATCATTTACATCATTGGAACCAAACATTATAGTTCGATTAGCCGATAGTGGCGATATTTCATATGCTGCTACCATCACCGACGAAATGGCCTCTTCCGCAAAAGCGCGTGGTACGGGTATTGCCAAAAGAAGCCCTGAATATGTATCTCAAAAAATTCAGGAAGGTAAATCTGTTATTGCATTGACAGCTACTGGAGAATGGGTGGGGTTTTGTTATATTGAAGCATGGCAACATGGACAATTTGTGGCAAATAGTGGTTTGATTGTAGCACCTGCTTATAGAAAGACAGGAATCGCAAAAAAAATCAAACAAACTATTTTTCAATTATCTAGAGAAAGATATCCTGATGCAAAGCTGTTTGGTTTAACCACTGGATTGGCTGTTATGAAAATTAATAGTGAATTAGGGTATGAGCCAGTTACTTATAGTGAGTTAACCGCTGATGAAGAATTTTGGGCAGGTTGTAAAAGTTGCGTGAACTACGATATTTTAATGAGCAAGGATCGTAAAAATTGTATGTGCACGGCCATGTTATATGAACCAAAGCAATCACAAGATACCAAAGAAGTGGTTGCTGCATTTTCGAATAATTCAAAATTATACGAAAGATTTATGAAGATAAAACAAAGCAAACTTTTGAGTTGGCTTATAAAAAAATAATTCATTATGGAAAAAGTAGTAGTTGGATTTAGTGGTGGATTGGATACCACTTTTTGTGTTAAATATTTAACCTTAGAAAAAGGGTTGGAAGTGCATAGCGTTATTGTGAATACAGGTGGATTTACTGAAGAGGAATTAAAAAAAGTAGAAGCGCATGCCTATGCATTAGGGGTAAAGACACATACCACAGTGAATGCGGTACAAGGGTATTATGACAGTATTATTAAGTATTTAATTTATGGAAATATTTTAAAAAATAATACCTATCCATTAAGTGTAAGTGCAGAGCGATTAAGTCAAGCCTTACATATTGCAGCGCACGTAAAAAAAGTGGGTGCCAATATTGTGGCGCATGGAAGTACGGGTGCGGGAAATGATCAAGTGCGTTTTGATATGATTTTTAATATCATGATTCCTGGTGTTGAAATTTTAACACCCATTCGTGATTTACAATTAAGTAGGGAAGCAGAAATTACTTACTTAAAAGAAAAAGGGGTGGAGATGAATTTTGAAAAAGCGGCTTATTCTATTAATAAAGGATTATGGGGAACCAGTGTGGGAGGTAAAGAAACATTGCAATCAAAAGGAATGTTACCTGAATCCGCATGGCCTACACAAATGACCAAACAAGGTGCAGAAGAAGAATTGGTGATTGGTTTTGAGCAAGGAGAAATTAAAACAGTCAACCAAAAAACTTTTTCACATCCCACTGAAGCCATTCAATTTATTCAATCAATAGTTGGTCCTTATGGTATTGGTAGAGACATTCATGTCGGGGATACCATCATTGGCATTAAAGGAAGAGTGGGGTTTGAAGCAGCTGCGCCAATGGTTATTTTAAAAGCGCATCACGCTTTAGAAAAACATGTATTAACAAAATGGCAATTATCTTGGAAGGATCAATTGGCACAATTTTATGGCAACTGGTTACATGAGGGACAAATACTAGATCCAGTGATGCGAGATATTGAAGCCTACTTAACTAATTCGCAAGTTCAAGTTTCAGGCGAAGTGTTTATTCAATTACATCCTTATCGTTTTCAAATTATCGGAATTGAATCACGAAATGATTTAATGAGTGCGAAATTTGGTAAGTATGGTGAAATGAATACTGGATGGACAGGTAATGATGTAAGAGGTTTCACTAAAATATTTGGCAATCAAACAGCGATTGCACATTATATCAAAGAGTCAAATAAAAAACATTAAGATGCAAAATATAAAAATTGGAATCGTAGGTGGAGCAGGTTATACAGGCGGTGAATTAATGCGTGTATTATTGCGTCATCCTCATGCCACTATTTCATTTGTGCATAGCAATAGTAGTGCAGGCGCTTTGGTCAGCAGTGTGCATAGTGATTTATATGGAGAGACTGATTTGGTGTTTAGTGCTAATCCTATACCTCCAATTGATGTTTTATTTTTATGTGTTGGGCACGGTGAAGCAACTCAATTTTTATCAAAATACACTATACATGCTTCCGTAAAAATAATTGACCTGTCACAGGATTTTAGATTATCAGCCCATCATCAAATAGGAGAAAGAAGTTTTGTATATGGGTTACCTGAATTGCAAAAAGAGGCGATACAAAAAGCAAATAACATCGCTAATCCTGGATGTTTTGCAACTGCGATTCAATTGGGTTTATTGCCCTTAGCTGCAAAAGGATTATTAGGGGATGTATATACAACAGGAATTACAGGATCCACTGGCGCAGGCCAAAGTTTAACTGCCACTGGGCATTTTAGCTGGAGAGCCAACAACATACAAGCTTACAAAACTTTACAACATCAACATCTTCATGAAATAAACCAAAGCTTACAATTACTTCAAGGTAATCAACAGCCTGCCGTTCATTTTGTTCCTTGGAGAGGTGATTTTACTAGAGGTATTTTTGTTACTTCTGTTGTGACAACAGATATGCCATTAGATGCTATATATGAATTGTACAATACATTTTATGCAGCACATCCTTTCACTCATATTAGTAAAACCAATATTGATTTAAAACAAGTAGTGAATACCAATAAATGTTTGATTCATATAGAACAACAAGGTAATAAAGTGGCTATTCATTCTGTCATTGATAATTTATTAAAAGGAGCCGTGGGTCAAGCGGTACAAAATATGAATTTAATGTTGGGTATTCCCGAATCGGCAGGGTTACAATTAAAAGCAAGTCAATTTTAAAATATATTACACATGTCATTATTCAAAGTATATCCTTTAAATCCTATCGCTATCACCAAGGCATTGGGTAGTCATGTATGGGACGATAAAGGGCAAGCCTATTTGGACATGTATGGTGGTCATGCTGTTATAAGTATTGGACATACACATCCTCATTGGGTAAAAAGTATTGAGGAGCAACTTCATGCAATGGCTTTTTATTCTAATTCGGTGATCATGCCCATTCAAGAAAAACTAGCAACTGCCCTAAATGAAATCAGCGGTAAAAATAATTATCAATTATTTTTATGCAATAGTGGCGCCGAAGCCAATGAGAATGCATTAAAATTAGCTTCCTTTCATACCGGACGAAAAAAAATTATTTCATTTCAAAAAGCATTTCATGGCCGTACCTCATTAGCCGTTGCTGCGACAGACAATCCTAGTATTATTGCCCCTGTCAATGAAACTGACAATATTATTTTTTTACCTTTCAATGATGTGGCCGCATTAGAAACTTGTTTCGTACAAAACCCAGATGCTATTGCAGCCGTTATTATTGAAGGCATTCAGGGAGTGGCCGGTATTTATGAAGCAAGCGATCTTTTTTTACAAGCCATTCGAAAAAATTGTGATCAGTACGGTGCTGTATATATAGCAGATAGTGTACAATGTGGGTATGGTCGTACGGGTCAATTTTTTGCACACGATCATGCAGGTGTTGATGCAGATATTTATTCGATGGCGAAAGGAATGGGTAATGGATTTCCTATTGGAGGCATCTTAATTGCGCCACATATCCAAGCTAAATTTGGTATGTTAGGTACAACATTTGGCGGTAATCCATTGGCCTGTGCAGCAGCACTTGCGGTGATTGAAGTCATGCAAAAAGATAATTTAATAAAAGCAGCTGCAGAAAAAGGCAGTTTTTTAATACATGCTTTACAACAAATCAAAGGAGTGAAAGTAGTAAGAGGAAGAGGGCTTATGATTGGTTTTGAAATGGAAGAAGGATTTGCGGATCTTAAAAAAATATTGTTGAATGATTTCAAAATTTTTACAGGCGAAGCGAAACCTAATGTGATTCGTTTATTGCCAGCTTTGACTATCACAACAGCAGAAATTGAAATATTTTTAATAGGTTTAAATAAAGCGGTTCAACAGCTTTCCAATACCAAAGCTTAAATTTAGTATATGAAACAATTTATTTCAGTTAAGGATGTAACCAATATTGACGCCTTGGTATCAAAAGCCTTGGCCTACAAAAAGCAGCCTTTATTGGATAAGCAGTTAGGTGCGCATAAGCGCATTGGATTACTTTTTTTAAATCCAAGTTTAAGAACAAGATTAAGTACACAAGTAGCTGCGCAAAATTTAGGAATGGAGCCCATTGTTTTTAATGTAGATAAGGAGGGATGGGCATTGGAATTTGCAGAGGGTGCTATTATGAATGGTACTACTGTTGAGCATGTCAAAGATGCAGCTCCTATATTGGGAAACTATTTTGATATATTATGTATTCGTTCCTTCCCCAATTTGCAAGATAGATCTGTGGATTATTCCGAACACATCATCCATCAATTTATTAAATACGCGGGTGTTCCCATTGTGAGTTTAGAATCGGCAACATTACATCCATTACAATCTTTAACCGATATTATTACCATTCAAGAGTCAATGGCCTTAAATCCTATATTTAAAAGTAGAAAGCCTAAAATAGTTTTAACTTGGGCGCCTCATATAAAACCAATTCCTCAGTGCGTTGCCAATAGTTTTAGTGAATGGATCAATGCTTGGGGAAAGTCTGATTTTGTTATTACACATCCTAAAGGATATGAATTATCAACAGACTATACAAAGGGCGCTCAAATCATGCATGACCAAGACGCCGCATTAAAAGATGCCGATTTTGTTTATGTGAAAAATTGGAGCAGCTATCATGAATATGGCAAAGTGCTCAATACTGATTCACAATGGATGTTAACAAATGAAAAATTGGCATTGACACAAGATGCAAAAGTAATGCATTGTCTACCTGTTCGTCGTAATGTAGAATTAAGTGATGCTATATTAGATGGCCCTAATAGTATGGTTACACAACAAGCATCTAATAGAGTTTGGGCGGCACAATCGGTATTATCATTTATGACTTTTAAGGATCAAAAATAATTATGGAATCTTTATATATCATTAAAATAGGAGGCAATATTGTTGACAATCCAAATTTGTTAACCACTTGTCTGCAAGCTTTTTCAAAATTGAAAGGGTCGGCTATTATAGTGCATGGAGGCGGGAAGATGGCTACGGAAATGGCAACGAATTTAGGCATTGAACAAAAATTAGTAGACGGAAGAAGGGTGACTGACGAAGCCACTTTAAAAATTGTAACGATGGTATATGCGGGTCATATCAATAAAACGATCGTGGCTCAATTACAAGGAATGGGAGTGAATGCATTAGGTTTATCCGGTGTCGATGCTAATTTAATGACAGCGCATAAAAGAATAACAAGTACAGTGGACTTTGGTTTTGTGGGAGATATTGATTTTGTGAATAGTGCATTTGTTCAAGAACAATTGATTCAAAATAGACGCTTGGTAATTGCGCCTATCACTCATGATGGGAAGGGTCAATTATTAAATACCAATGCAGACACGATTGCTCAAAGCATAGCAACTGCAATGGCTAGCCTGTATGATGTACATCTTATTTATGGATTTGAAAAAGAAGGCGTTTTAGAGAATATCCAAGATGAAGGTTCTGTTATTTCATTTATAAACCCACCTATCTTTGCGCAATTAAAGCAAGATAAAATTATCTTTGAAGGGATGCTTCCTAAATTGGAAAATGCATTTCAAGCTTTAAATAGCGGCGTAAAATCGGTTCTCATTGGAAAGGCTGAAAAAATGAATGAATTAATCAATGGTACCGCTGGTACGACAATCAAGAACTAATGTCAACTAATAATATACAAAATACAGATAAAATGAGTGGGCTTCAAAAAGAGGCCCTTGCGTTATTAAAAGCTCTAATCGCTATTCCTTCATTTAGTAAGGAGGAAGATAAAACAGCGACACTGATCTCTACTTTTTTTTCGGAACGAAATATTAAAACAGAAAGATTAAAAAATAATATTTGGGCATTTAACTTACACTTTGATGCACAAAAACCTACCTTATTATTAAACTCACATCACGATACCGTAAAACCAAATAAAGGCTACACGGTGGATCCTTTTAGTCCAATTGAAAAGGGGGGTAAATTATATGGATTAGGAAGTAATGATGCAGGGGGTTGTTTGGTAAGTTTAATTGCCAGCTTCTTATATTTTTACGATCAGCAAAATCTACCTTATAATATTATTTTTGTTGCATCTGCTGAAGAGGAGATTTCGGGTCATGATGGCATTGAATTAGTATTACCACAACTTCCTAAAATTGAGTTTGGTATCGTTGGTGAGCCCACTCAAATGGAGATGGCTATTGCCGAAAGAGGTTTATTGGTATTGGATGTATTGGCTACTGGAATAGCAGGACATGCAGCCAGATCCGAAGGAGAAAATGCATTGTATAAAATTTTATCCGATTTAGAATGGTTTAAAAATTATCAATTTGAGAAAGTGTCTGAAATTTTAGGGCAGGTTAAAATGACGGTGACTGTTATTGAAACAGATAATAAACAACATAATGTGGTCCCTTCCACTTGTAAAATGGTGGTAGATGTGCGCGTGAATGAATTATATAGTTTTGAAGAAATTTTAGCTACTATCGCGCAGCATGTGAAGTCGGAAGTAACACCTAGGAGTTTAAGATTAAGATCAACTGGAATTGCTTTAGATCATGTTATTATAAAAGCAGGATTGTCGATTGGGAAAGGTTATTATGGATCAGTGACAACTTCTGATAAAGCTTTAATGACATTCCCTACTTTAAAAATGGGACCTGGTGATTCAGCGCGTAGTCATTCCGCAGATGAATTTATATTGATCAACGAAATCGAAGAAGGTATTATGACTTATATTCAATTAATTTCAACTATTTTTAATAATGAGTAAGCTTTGGCAAAAAAATAATAAGGTAGAAGGGGTGGTAGAAAAATTCACCATCGGGAATGATCAAGCCATGGATCAGTACCTTGCTGCATATGATGTATTAGGATCAATTGCACATACCACTATGTTATCTGAAGTAGGCCTATTAACTGCTGCTGAATTAGATCAATTAAAAAAAGCCCTTATTGAAATTTATCGTTCTATTGAAGCAGGCCAATTTAAATTAGAACCTGGGGTAGAAGACATTCATTCTCAAGTTGAAATTTTATTAACAGCTCAATTAGGGGATATTGGTAAAAAAATTCATAGTGCCCGTAGTAGAAATGACCAAGTTTTAGTGGACATCAAATTATTTCTTCGTGCCGAATTAATTCAATTGAGTGCATCAGTGCAAGATTTGTTTACATTACTACAAGCAAAAAGTGAATTGCATAAAAATGATTTATTACCGGGCTATACGCATTTACAATTGGCCATGCCTTCGTCCTTTGGACTTTGGTTGGGTGCCTATGCTGAAAGCTTAGTAGATGATATGACGCTTTTGCAATCAGCCTATACGATTGTAAATAAAAATCCATTAGGCTCTGCAGCTGGTTATGGTTCTTCTTTCCCCATTAATAGAACAAGGACAACCGAATTATTAGGATTTGAGACTTTAAATTATAATGTGGTGTATGCACAAATGGGTCGTGGAAAAGCAGAGCGAATTACAGCCATGGCTTTGGCTAATTTAGCGGATACCTTATCTAAATTAAGCATGGATGCTTGTTTGTTCATGAATCAGAATTTTGGGTTTATTCATTTCCCCGAAAATTTAACAACTGGATCAAGTATCATGCCGCATAAAAAAAATCCGGATGTATTTGAATTAATAAGATCTTATTGTAATCGTATTAAAGCTTTGCCAAATGAGATCATGATGATGACCACCAATTTACCTTCTGGCTATCACCGTGATTTGCAATTATTAAAGGAACATTTATTTCCTGCTTTTGGCCAACTTAGAAATTGTATTGAAATGGCATCTTTGATGATTGAAAATATGGAAGTGAAAAAGGATTTGTTAGCGGACCCTAAATACCAATATTTATTTAGTGTGGAGGAAGTAAATAAATTAGTAAATGCAGGCATGCCTTTTAGAGACGCTTATCAAAAAATAGGTAAGGATATTGAAGCAGGTCAATTTAGCTATACTACGGATATCAAACACACCCACGAAGGTAGTATTGGTAATTTGTGTACTAGTCAAATTGCAGCTCAAATGAAATCGGTTCAAGCTAAAATGGCCACTGAAAAGGTGCAACATTGCTTAGATCAATTATTAAAATAGCATTTTATAATGTATTTTTGCGTCCACCTTTATTCAATTATTAATCAACCAACATAAAAGAATGAAAAAAATTATATTCATCCTTGTTTCTTTTTGTATGATGGGAGTTAGCTTCGGGCAAACTTCAAAACCAGTTGTAGCTAAAAAACCTATTCCTGTTACTACAGCCATTGTATTTAAGAATTCAAAAGACAGCGCATCATATGCATTAGGTTTTCGCGTTGCGCAAAGCATGAAAGGGCAGGGCTTGCAAGACATTGTCATGTCTTTATTTGAAAAAGGATTTAGCGCTGGAGTGATTGCTAAATCAGCTATTCCAGATAGTTTATTAGATGTTTGTATCAAAAAATACCAAGATAATATGAGTGCAGAAAAAATCGCAATGAATCACGCCATTGGCGCTGAATTTTTAGCTAAAAATGCTAAAAAACCCGGAGTAGTAAGTATGTCTAACGGCATGCAATATGAAGTCCTTGTGGCTGGAACAGGAACTGTAAAGCCTACCTTGTCCAACACGGTTAAATGTCATTATCATGGCACTTTAATTGACGGAAGCATTTTTGACAGCTCGGTACAAAGAGGCGAACCCATCAGTTTCCCTTTAAATGGAGTAATTAAGGGTTGGCAAGATGCTGTTCAATTAATGACAGTAGGAAGTAAGTGGAAATTGTTTATCCCTGCTAATTTAGCATATGGTGATCGTTCAGCAGGACCCTTCATTGGACCTGGTTCTACCTTAATTTTTGAAGTAGAATTATTAGGTATACAGTAGTCGACACTGAACCATTTAAACTATTTACACACCTCCGTTCCAAGTACTTGGCACGGAGGTGTTTTTGTAAGTATTAAGTGGTAAATTTGCACATCCAAATAATAATAGAACACTATGATTCAAAAATATTTTAAAATAGCCATTTGTATCGTATTGCTGAATGCATGTACACCCAATAATGTTAAAACAGATTCTAAAATTGCACAATTGATAGAAAGTGCTGGGATGCAAGGCAACTTCGCGCTATTAGAAAATGGAACAGAGCAATTCACGATACATAATTTATCTAGCTATAAGGATTCGGCGTCAGCACCTGGCGCAACATTTTTCATTATTCCCTCTTTAATTGGATTAGATAAAGGTTTTATAGATCATAAGGATACCATTCTTAAGGTCAATGATAGCTCACAATGGTGTATTAATTTAATGACCAAAATAGGCCGCCAAGAAAT
Organism: uncultured Bacteroidota bacterium; assembly: GCA_903824725.1. Classification (GTDB taxonomy): domain Bacteria; phylum Bacteroidota; class Bacteroidia; order Chitinophagales; family Chitinophagaceae; genus Sediminibacterium. Next base: position 47,816 of record CAIJXU010000064.1, read on the forward strand.
ATTAAAAGTGTTGGACTCCTTGCATTATGGAAAAGGTATTGCGAGTGCGGGTAACGCCCCTTTCTGGTCTGATCAATCTTTAAAAATTACGCCAGATGAACAACTTGGCTTGATAAAAAAATTGTATTTTAAAGAATTATTTTTTCAAAAAAAATCGCAAGAAAAATTTAAAAAAATGATTTTAATAGAGGATAATGCTAATTACCGTTTAAGTTATTTGTCTAGTACCGATACCATTGCACATCAAAATGCAAGCTGGTTGTTAGGTTATGTGGAAGAAAATCAGCATCCCTATTTTTTTGTGTTAAACACACATGCGAAAAATTCAGCAGATTTACTTGATCAAAACATTAAATTACTTAAGCAAATTTTACTGCAACAAGGGTTTTTAAAAGGAACTAGGTAAATTTAAGTTGTTTGTAAATTATTTATCTTTACCATTATTTATATGCAATACTATTGTAATTCGCTTACTTCTTATCAACGCCTCATTACTCGTGAAGTAAAGGTGGGTAATATTATAATAGGCAATGGACAGCCCATAAGGGTCCAAACGATGACCACGACCGATACCATGGATACAGATAAAACCGTGGATCAGGTGATTAAGTGTATCCAAGCTGGCGCCGAACTGGTTCGAATTACAGCACCTAGTAAAAAAGAAGCCGACAACTTAGCATTAATCAAAGCGGGGCTATTAGCCAAAGGATATGATATTCCATTGGTTGCCGATATTCATTTCACGCCCAATGCAGCGGAAATTGCTGCTACCATTGTAGCTAAAGTGCGTGTGAATCCAGGAAATTATGTAGACAAGAAAAAATTTGAACAAATTGAATATACCGATGCGGAATACTTAGAGGAAATTGAACGCATCCGAGAAAGATTCACTCCTTTGGTTCTTATTTGTAAGGAACATGGTACCGCCATGCGTATTGGAACCAATCACGGTTCATTAAGTGATCGTATCATGAGTCGTTATGGTGACACTGCCATGGGGATGGTTGAAAGTGCTATGGAATTTTTGCGTATTGCAAGAAGCTTGGATTATCATCAAATTATTCTAAGTATGAAATCAAGCAATCCGCAAGTGATGGTGCAAGCCTATCGATTGTTGGTACAACAAATGCAAAATGAATTTAATGAATGCTATCCTTTACATTTAGGCGTCACCGAAGCAGGTGATGGCGAAGATGGTCGTATCAAGAGTGCCATTGGAATTGGTACTTTATTAGAAGATGGTATTGGAGATACCATACGTGTTAGTTTAACAGAGGATCCTGAATTAGAAATTCCTGTTTGCATGGATTTGGTGAAACGTTACCCAGCCAATCGTTTAAAAGGGATTCAAAATATTCCAACAATAGAACATCTTCCTTATAGTCCCTTTGAATATAAAAGAAGACCAACCATAACAGTCTCAAATATAGGTGGCAAGCAGGTTCCTATTGTGATGGCTGACTTTAGACATAAAACAAATATCATCCCCGAAGATTTAATAAGTATTGGATACCAATATAATGTTGCTACAGATAAATGGACCATTTCTGATTCTGCTGCAGATTTTATTTATATTCCCAATGAAATTTTAAGTTTTGAATTACCAGGAACTTTGCGTGTTATTACCACACCCGAAAATTGGGAAATGGTCACTGACCGAACTAAATACTTACCCCTTTTTGATTTTAGAAACTATATTCAAGCACCTCGAAAAAGTGCTTTTGTCAATTTTGTTTCTATAGATTGTTATTGCACTAAAAATGGAATTAGGGACGAACAATTAATTGAAATTGCAAAAGACAAATCGGTTGTATTTTGTTTGAGTAGTCAGGTAGCACATGCCATGCCAGCCGTTCGTCGCATGATGATTCGTTTAATGGATTTAAAAATACAAACCCCTGTGGTATTGATGACCAATAGTGCCTGGTCAAGTACGGATGAGCATTTAATTCATTTTGCAACAGAAACCGGAGCATTATTTTTAGAAGGAATGGGCGATGGAATTTCTTTAGGCGTTACGTCGAAAGTAGCGGAATTAGCCAATCAGTCTCTTGAGGTTGGAAAAGTTTCAGGTCGTAATTATTTTAACAATCATTCATTAGAACAATTTTTGAATACCACTGCTTTTGGAATTTTACAAGCAACTCGAACACGCATTTCTAAAACAGAATATATTTCATGCCCTAGCTGTGGTCGTACCTTATTTGAATTACAGGAAACAACTGCTAAAATACGATCTGTGACCAATCATTTAAAAGGCCTCAAAATTGCGATCATGGGTTGTATTGTAAATGGTCCAGGGGAGATGGCAGATGCCGATTTTGGCTATGTAGGAAGCGGGGTAGGGAAAATTACATTGTATAAGGGTAAGGAAATTATGAAGCGAAATATAGACAGTGTTATTGCAGTGGACGAATTAATCCAATTATTAAAGGAGCATAATGCTTGGGTAGATCCTCCAAGCGTTTTGTCATAAATTCAATTGACATGTATCATATTATTTATAGCTTCTTTTATTTTCTTTCATTACTTCCTTGGCGGATTTGTTATGTCATCAGCGATGGGGTTGCATTTATTCTACAAAATGTTGTTCAGTATCGAAAGGAGATCATAAATAAAAATTTAGCGATCGCTTTTCCCAACAAATCAATTTTAGAACGACAAAAGATTGCTACACAATTTTATAAAAATTTTATGGATTCGTTTATTGAAACTATAAAACTCATTTCCATTTCAGATGCTGAATTTCAAAAACGATTTACTTCCAATGTCGAAGTGTTAAATAACTTGTATAGTTCGGGACAAAGTGTACAAGTAGTCGCTGGTCATTTTTTTAATTGGGAATTTGCAAATTGGGGGGCAGCTAAATATGGCAAGTATCCCTTTATTGGTGTGTATATGCCTTTAACTAATCCTCACTTTAATAAGTTAGTATTAAAAACGAGAGAGCGGTATGGTAGTATTATGATTCCTGCTACTCAATTTAAAACACAATTTCACAAGTATTCAACACAAGGTCATTATGCCATGGCTTTAGCAGCAGATCAAAATCCTGGCAATCCTTTGTCTGCTTATTGGATTTCTTTTTTTGGAAAGCTCACCCCATTTGTAAAAGGACCTGAAAAAGGAGCTAAGCTCAATAATACAGCACAAGTATTTGCTTATTTTCATAGTACGAAACGTGGGCACTATCATTTAGAATATGAAGTGATGACGACTTCTCCGAATTATTTTAAGGACGGACAATTAACAGCTTTATATGTGAGAATCTTAGAAGAAAAAATCAAGCAAAATCCTGCAAATTATTTATGGAGTCATAAAAGATGGAAATACGAATATGACCCAAAACAACATGCTCAATTAGTGGTGGATTAAATAGCGTCTGTATTATCTACCGATTTATTTTTCTTAGTTAATTCAATCGTAAAGCGGTCTTTGAGCAAAAGAATATCTTCCCATCCTTGCTTTACTACTCTAATATTATGTATCCCTTGTCTCTTGAGTATACTTGCAGCGAGCGTATTGGTTTGTCATCCTGACTAATTAGATAAATATTAAAATGCTCATCTAATTCAGACATGCTTCCTGGATCTGCAAAATCCAATAGTGGAATATGAATGGCATCCTTTAAATGTCCTGCATCATACTGCTCTTCGGTTCTAATATCTAATACCATTAAAAATTCATCAAATGGTATATCCATAGCTAACTCATCTGCTTCTACTTCAATTATTAAGTCATAACGCTTGTCCGCATTGCGCCAAGCTGTAAAGCCGCCATCTAGCCAACCTTTAATATGAGAAAAACCTAATTTTTCAAAATACGCAATTGCAATTTTTTCATTGTCATTATCTCCAACAAAAACAAGTGGTTGCTCAAATGACAATAAACCTAATGCTGCAGCTTGATGAATTATTTCAGGCTTAAAATGAATGGAATTAGGCACATACCCTTCTAAGAATAAAGCTTCATCACGTGTGTCAATGATAAAAGCATTTTCGTTAGCGACGATTTGTTGAAATTGATCGACAGATAAAGACATATTATCCTACTAAATTTTCAACGAATTGATTTACTTCTTGAAGTCGATTGTAGTCTACATTATAAAAAATAAATTTTCCTTCGCGAATAGTACTTACAATACCTGCTCTTCGTAAGATCGCTAAATGTTGTGAGGCAACGGATTGTTCTAATCTTAATTTTACATAAATTTCAGTTACCGTTACTTTTTGATGTTCATCAATTAATTTGACAATTTGCTGCCTAAGTTTATGGTTGAGTGCGCGCAAAATCATTGCAGCTTTTTTTGCATGGAGTAAATCAATTTTTAACGCAGTGGATCCGTTGTTAAGTTGCAAGGAAGGTAATGATTGGTTCATTAGAAAACAGTTTTGGGGGATTAGGTAATGAATTGAATATACAAAGAAAACGAATTTATTTTATTCTACTTAATATTTTCATAATATATATTGTATTTGTAATAGGCTAGTTGGGAATAATTTTACATCATTTCGACAAGCTTCTTAATCAAAGGTTTAACATTAATCTCAATAAATTCAAATTATTATATGAGTGGTTTTAAATAGTACTCTTTTAAATAAGATGGGCTAGAATAAGCCAAATTTTCAAAATTCTTATCCCCCCATTTCACCAATGCTAATGCAAGCATATCAGTTAAAGTATAAGCATGGTCTAAAAAAATGATTCTAGTAGATTGAAAATTAGGTAGTTGCGTTAGTTCCTTCGTTTTTGCCACTCCTGAACCAATACAAACAAGTGGCCCACGATCCTGAAGCCTAGACATTAGAGAATCCTCTATAATATAGGCTTTTTCAGCTTCCAAGGTTTGGAGAGATAAATCAAAAACACCTCCAAAAACTTCCATACGCTTAGCGTCAATCATTGAAAAAATTTGATGATCTTGAAAAGTTTGCTCATTTCCGTCCTTGGTTAATTCTCTTACGGCTGCTTTTGCTAATAAAGCAAGGGTAGATAATCCAATCAAAGGCTTATTTAAAGCATAAGCCAAACCCTTTGCGCTCGCCAATCCTACCCTTAATCCTGTATAACTCCCAGGCCCTAATGTCACCACCACGGCATCGATGGCTGTTAAAGGGATATTGACTTCTTTGCACATTTCTTGTATTCCTGCCTGTACAAATTCGGCATGGGAATGGCTAACACTATTTTGTTTAATAGCTATAATTTGTGGCCCTTGGCTAATGCCAATTAAGGCATCGGGGCCTGAAGTGTCAATATAAAGGAGTGTGCTCAATCTGTTTTAATTGTTTTGCAAAAATAGGTGGTGATTTGATAGAAAAATAAGAAATTGCAGTACTTAATTTAATTTATGTCAAAACAGATCATTCAAACCAACAAAGTGCCTACACCCATTGGCCCATATAGTCAAGCTGTCATTGCTAATGGCTTTTTATTTGCTAGTGGACAGGTTGCTTTTAATCCTGCTACCGGAGAATTGGTATTAACCGATATCCAAGCCGAAACCAAACAGGTCATGGAAAACATCAAAGCTATTTTAGAGGAAGCGGGTTTGAGCTTTGCCCATGTCGTAAAAACAAGTATCTTTTTAAGTGATATGCAATTATTTGCGCAAGTTAATGAAGTATACGCAAGTTATTTTACATCAGATTTTCCTGCAAGAGAAACAGTAGCTGTTAAAACTTTGCCACGCAATGTAAATGTAGAAATCAGTATTACAGCTGTGATTGTATTGTAAATTATTTTACAACGACTTGATAACTTGTTTCAAAAATAATATCCTCATAGGGCTTCAATAATTGGAGCCCTATTTTGTTATTAAAAGCGTTGGGAGCGCCACTTAAATTTTCAATAGCAATACTTTGCCGATCTGGCGGAGTATATAATTGCAAATAAGGATAATTCGGGGAAGGCCTGACTGTTAAAATAAATTGATCATTTTCCAATCGACATTCATTAGCACTAGGCTCAAGAAGATATCCATCATCTAAATGAAGTTTACCTAATTGTTTCCCTTGATCAAAGCTTTTGTCTGGAATGTTTTTTCCTGTGGGAAGTAAATCAGCATCATATTCCATTTTCCCCTCACTTAAAAATTGAAGGGTACAGTTGTCAATAGAGGTTCCTAAAGTAAAATAGGGATGCCAGCCATCTACCATTGGTATGATGGTTTCACTTTGATTAGTTACAATGGTCGTAACAGATACTTTATTGTTTTTTTCTAAAGTCCATTTTACTTGTAAGCTATAATTAAATGGAAATCCTTTATCGTTGGCAGTGTAATGATGTTCTAAAACAACCGAGGCTTGGTGTTCATGAATTTCAGAAGAGGCTATCGTAAACAAAGCGTCATAGACGATACCATGTATGGCATGCTCCCCTAAATAAAAATGCTCGATGGTATAATTGTGATTTAAATGTGTGAATTGACCCTGATGTAAACGACATACAAAAGGGCTCATTTTAGCACTTCTAAATCCTCCTTTTTCAAATTCTTTCCAACCTTTTTCAAATGGATTACCCGCAATAAATGTGTGAGGTCTACCTTCTTGCTTTAATTCCCAGTGATTTAATAAAGCACCTTTCGTTGAAATTTCAATACTTACCTCAAGATCAGTATCTCTGATTTGTATCACTTGGAATGTGTCAATGGGGTTAATTTCTATTTGAAAAGGCATTGTATTTTGTTTAAATGGTAAATTAAAACTATTCTATTAACTTTGAGTCGTAAAGGAATTAAATATGAGAAATTATTTTGTTTTAGGCTTGCTTTTTTTGGCAACGACTTCAATAGGACAAACCTACCGAAGATATGATAGCACATTAAAAATTGGCAAAGTGGGGTATCGTATTACTTGTTTTAATAAAAGCATTGAACACAACAACTTAACAATAAGGCCTATTGGATTTAAGGCGGAGATAAGAGAAATTTCATCTGAGATTAGAGCAAGGGTTTTATCCGCTGAAATTGATGATTTAAACAATGATGGCTTTCCAGATATCATTATTTTTATTGAGGAGGCAAAAGGGAATAAGAGCTTGTTTTGTATCAGCTCAAAAGAGAATGAACGAATGGAAGGTGTTTTTTTTCCGGATATTACCGATGATATGCAGTTAAGCAAAGGCTATCGTGGTATGGATGAATTTAAATTAGTGGAAGGCGTTTTGTTTAGGAAATTCCCGATTTTTGATACGGATACAGCCATTAAGACACCCACTCCCAAAATGAGACAAATACTATATCGTGTTGTTCCAGGAGAACAAGGCAGTTGGAAATTTAAAGTCTTTAAAAATTTTGATATAAGTCCAACTGTTCAATAAATTTATTGAATCACCTATTTATTGGCCATTGGTGATGACTATTTTTCCTACTGCTTTTTCATTGCCAGCATCATCTCTAGCAAAAATAAGGTAAATGCCGGTTGCTACTTTATTACCCTCGTATGTTTTTCCTTCCCAAATGGCTTGCCCACCAAAAGCCCTTGTTTGAAAAATGAGCTTCCCGCTTAATGTTGTAATTTTTACTAAAGCATTTTCTGTTAAACCGCGCATAGCAATCGGGCCATTGTAATTAGGAGCGACAGGATTAGGAAAAATCTGAATATTTTTCATAGTCGAAGCTGCTGCTGTTGCAGTGCTTCGATAACTTACCATTTGGTTTTGCGTATTAAAAAAAACTTCTCCTGTATTGGGTTCAATGATTATTTGGTTAATAGTATCATTGGGTAGGGGGCTATTGTTTTTTGTAAATCGTTGGATGATTTCCGATCCATCACTGCTTAACAACCAACTTCCATTGTTGGTACCCACCCATTTTCGATTGGCGCCGTCAATTGAAATACAATTCACTGTTTCTTTTTGAAATAAGAGTCCGGCAAAGCCATTATTATTTTTTATTTGTGGCAGAAATGCTTTGCAATTATTTATTTCGTTACAATCAAAAAGACCTATTCCATTATTAGTGCCCACCCACATAGTTCCATTTTTATCTTCTACGATACCGGTCACCGTGCTACTGGGTAAATTATTATTATAGGTATTTAAGATGCTCCATTTTTCTCCTGCTGCTGCAGGATTATACACGATGATGCCTTGGTGTTGCGGCGCGATCATCCAAGCCTGACCTTGTTCATTAACAATCATTTTTTTTACACCAATCAAGGAGATTGTATTGGGTGGAGTAATTAATTTCCAAGAATTATTTTGCAGCTGAAGAATGCCTTGCTGATCTAATAAGGTCCATAAGGTTCCGTCTTTACCAAATTGTACATCACGATAAAAGCCTTTGTATGCAACAGGGCTTGCTATATCTATATTTCCATTGTCAAAATGATAACGAAGTAAGCCTTGTGATGAAGCAAACCAAGCGCTACCCTCTATTGGATCAATAGCGCTTGAATAGCAAAAAGGTAAATTTTTCCCATTAATAGAAGTAATCGTTTTCCATCCATTTTGATTGTACATGCTAAATCCAATACTATTTTCACCAAAGGGAGCAATTAGGTTTTCGGGGTTTACAAAAATTTGTCCATGTATATTTCCACCAGGCCCACCAAGTGGAATCCTTTGTGTAGTTGTATTTTTTAATAATAATCCATTATTGCTATCTGCTACCCAAATATTACTTTGGTCCAATAAAAAATCAACGGGGTTGGATAGGGCGGTCGAATCTATAATTGTATTAGCACTTTTGTCTGCATTTATTTTTATTAATTTTCCTGATATTCCATTACTAACTGATGTATATAGTCCTTCTTTAATGAGTTTTATGTTTTTAATTTGTCCGTTATCTATTTTATAATAAGGTGAAGCACTAGGCAGTTGATAAATCATATTTTCGCTTGCGCCAAACACGATGTTATTTAACTGTGTCAGTTTATAAATAGCGGCATTGTTATAGTCGATATTATTTTGCCATTGACTGTTAGTAATCCAGTTGTTTTTTAAAGGGGATATCCAAATTCCATTTTCTGTAGAAGCGTACAAATTAGTTGAAGTACATACTACTTGGTACGTTTTGGTAACTTGTCGGTTGTTATTAGGAAACCAGGTGTCTTTTATTTCATGTTTTAATAAATCTAAGACGACTATTCCAAAATCAGTAGAGAGTAGCGCCCATTGATGAAGTAAATAAATATGATTTATTTTTTTATTCGAATATAGATTAGATAATAATAAATCGGTAATCGAATATACTTGATCCCCTTTGATGATATCAATATTGCTATTATTATAAGCTACAATCAATTGTCCTACTTCCTCGTCCCAGGCGGTACAAGAAATAGAAACATCATGCAATCCAGTAGATTTTCCTGCTAATTTTATTTTATTTTTTTCTGATAAAAAAAATACTTGCTGATTACTAGCGCCAAGAATTTTATATTCGCTACTTGCACTATTCACATTGCCTAATTGAATTACAGCAAGATTGTTAAAATGTTCCCTCCATTGACCAATGCCGCCTAATTCATTTTGCCCAAAGCTGATCAATGGGTAAATAAAAAAAATAAATATAAATAGCCTCCGCGTCATTGAAAATTAATTTAAATCGTTCTTATTTTAGAGCTTGGTATATGGCTTCTTGTATTTTTGGGCGAAGATTAAGTTCACTATATGCTTTATTGTTACGAGTGGGGTATACTCGATTGGCTAAAAATATAAAAAGTAAATCATGTTCTGGATCGGCCCATACACAGGTGCCAGTAAATCCGGTATGTCCAAAAGTGGAAGGAGAAACACTTAAGCTCGGATAGGGGTCTTTTAGACTTGCATTATTTTTTTCTGGTTTATCAAAGCCCAATCCTCTTCTACTATTTTCGGTATTATAAGCAGTGAAATGTGCTACTGTTGCCGGTTCGAAGTATTTCCTTCCTTCCCATTCTCCTTTATTCAATAGCATTTCGTAAAGCTTAGCCAAGTCGGTTGCATTACTAAATAAGCCTGCATGACCAGCAATGCCACCCATGACCGAAGCGCCTTCATCATGCACAACACCTTGTAACAATTCATGACGGTAATAATCATCCACTTCGGTGGCGGCTATTTTATCAAGACTTGTTTTTTGTAATGGTAAAAATCCTGTGGAAGTCATACCCAATGGGCTGTAAAAATTTTGAGTAGTGTACTCGTTTAAATTCATTCCAGATACTTGCTCAACAATTTGACCTAGAAAAATAAAATCATTATCACTATAAACATATTTTCCGGCTGTGGTGATTGGGCTTTTTAAAATTTTATATTGAATAGTATCCATCCAACTGTCTAATAAATATTTAGTAGGTGTAATCATTTTGTGATGGTCCTTATCACTAACACTAACTACTAAGTTTTCAATAAAACTACCATCTGGTTTCATTAATGATTCATAAAACTTAATAAAGGGGAATAACCCTGCTTGATGTAATAATAAATCTTTTAGTGTAATTTTTGCTTTTTCATTACCAACCACCCATGGCAAGTAATCGCCAATAGTTTTATTAATATCTACTTTCCCTTCCTCTACTAATTTCATAATGGACACAGTCGTCGCACTCACTTTTGTTACAGAAGCTAAGTCGTAACTAGTTTCAAGTGTTACGGGAGCAGATTGCTCACCTGCGATTTTTCCATATGCTTTATTAAAAACGATCTTATTGTTTTTAGCTACTAAAACCTGACATCCTGGGATTGCTTTTTTTCTAATGGCATCTTCTACTATTGAATCAATGATTGATAATTTATTGATGTCAATACCTAGATAGGCCAATTGAGTTTCTGCATTTATAGAAATAGGGGCGGTTTCATTTTTATAACTTGCCCCCATTGGTAGATTGTCACTCACTGTTACAGGTAATTTTCCATTGGCTTGGATTTTTCCTTGAAGCCATTGCAACACCGCATTTTGTGTAAAGAAATTATCCTCGTACGCGAATAATATGTTTTTAATTTTATTAAAATCGGCTACTGCATAGGGATTCCCAAAAATAAGATGCATCCAAGAACTAGGATGTTCTTCTTGTAAGAAATTCAAAATAGGAGCGGGTATTTCAAAATGTTTTGCAGGTCGTTTATTGTAATTATGAAGTCCAATGATCACTTGGTCGTATTCATTTAAGCTTGTTTTCAATTGCTCCAATTGACCTAATTCATTTGCGCCGACATAAATAATTTTTACTTGTAACTGTTCGGCTAATTGTTTTGTTAAACTATTTTCTTGAGATTGGTTTAATGCTACGTATACTATTTTTTTATTTTTATTTAATGTAGGCTGTGTCGAATTACTATTTAGGAAAGTGAGTGATTGCGATGCCATTTTTTCCTTGATGGCCGCTACTGATTTGTTTAAATCTGTAGTGATATTTGTGGTATCAATCACTTGTTGGTTGTATAAGCCATGTTTGTATTTTGCAGTCAATACTTTAAGCACCCTTTTGTTTATATCATCTCTTGAAATTCTTTTTTCTTTAATTGCGGTTCGTATTTTTTGAATCGTTTGCTCAATATCACCTGGTAGGCAAAGCATATCATTGCCTGCTATAATGGCTTGTACATTGGCTTCTCCTTGCGGAAAATAATTAGTAATGGCTTTCATGTCCAAAGCATCTGTTATACTAAGCCCTTTGAAACCCAATTCATTTTTTAATATTCCATTGACAGCTTTAGCGGATAAGGAAGTGGCTAAATTAGGGGTGTTGTCAATAGAAGGAACGGATAAGTGAGCCACCATAATTGATTCAATACCTGCATCAATCAATGCTTTGAATGGGACCATTTCCATAGCATCGAGCTGCTCTCTTGTTTTTGTAATAAGTGGAATATCTAAATGAGAATCTACTGTGACATCACCATGGCCTGGAAAGTGTTTTGCTGTAGCCATGATGCCATTGTCTTGCATTCCTTTCATATAGGCAATGCTGTAGTCGGATACAGTTTGTTTGTTTTGTCCAAAACTACGATCATTAATGACGGGGTTAGCAGGATTATTATTAATGTCTGCAACAGGAGCATAGTTCACTTGAATGCCTAATCTTTTGCATTGTGCAGCGACAGCAGCCCCCATCTCATATATTAAATGACTTGATGACATTGCGCCAAGAGAAAGTTGTCTTGGAAACATTTCGACACTATCTAAACGCATACCTACGCCCCATTCCGCATCCATGGTAATAAGCAATGGTGTTTTAGCAATTGATTGGTATAAATTAGTTTGTATGGCTTCCCTCACTGGACCTCCTTGAAAAAAGCAAAGCCCTCCCACATTATATTTTTTTATGAGCGAAGCAAGGGAATCTACTTTTTTTGCATCCCAATTACTATGGGCTCTAATGATCATTAATTGTGCAATCTTTTCATTAAATGATAATGCATTGTATTGTTTTCTTACCCATTTTTTTTCATTTTTATTTTGAGCATCAACACCTTGCGCAAAAATGAAGCAAGCAAATACAAAGGGGATTATTTTTTTGAACATAAGAAAGTATTTATTTTATTTCTACTTTATGTAACACTTACATAAAAGCTAAATGCATTTTATATTGCAATTTAAGGATAAAAAAAAGCTTACCCTTGGTTAGGTAAGCTTTTTTATATTGTTATCTGTATTCTTTAGATACTAGGAATTGTCTGCTGCTTCTTCTTCCTCTTCGGCTGGCAAAACGGGTTCAACGCCTGCTTTTTGTAATTGAGCAAACCATTTCACCATTTTCTTCATATCGCTTGGATATACGCGTTCGAAATCCATTTTCGGGTATACCTTTTTAAAATAGGCTTGCGTGGCTTTTGCGTCCTTTTCAGAAGGTAATTTTTCACTTGATTTACCCATGGCGATGAATACTTCTGCCAAGAACACATTATCGTGGGTAGTGAACACCTCGATGCTCTCTAAATGTGAAAATTGATGAGCTCTTGAGCTAATGAATTGAGTGGTATTGTTTTCGAGTGATTTTGCTATCGCCCCATCGCTTTTGCTAGTCAATAATTCGAATAATCCTGACATGCCTGAAACGGAGATCAATTTGTTGTATTCCATATAAACGGTACTTTTTTTTACGGGCGCAAATTACTGAAAAACACCCAATTTTCATTTTTTAAACTACCTTTGTTTATCATAAAAAATCAAGCATATGCCTGGGTTTGAATTATTTGGAGAAGAAGAAAAAAAGCAAGTCAACGAAGTCCTTGAAACGGGTATTTTGATGCGTTATGGCTTTGATGGGCCTAGAAAAGGCATTTGGAAATCAAAAGAGTTAGAACAAGCCATTTGCCAAACCTTTGGTAGTCAGCACGCCCAACTTACATCTAGTGGTACAGCTGCATTAACCACTGCTATGGCGGCATTGGGGATTGGAGCGAATGACGAGGTGATTATGCCTGCATTTACCTTTGTAGCAAGTTTTGAAGCCATTTTGAGTATGGGAGCCATTCCCGTTCTAGTAGATATTGATGAAAGTTTAACCTTATCGCCTGCCGCAGTCAAAGCTGCGATTACACCTAAAACAAAGTGTATTATGCCAGTGCATATGTGTGGCAGCATGGCCGATTTAGATGCCTTAAAACAAATTTGCGATGAGCATCATTTAATATTATTAGAAGATGCCTGCCAAAGCATTGGTGGAACTTATAAAGGGAAACACCTTGGGACTATAGGACATGCGGGTACCTTTTCATTTGATTTTGTAAAAACGATCACCTGCGGTGAAGGGGGAGTTGTGATGACCAATGACAAAGATATTTATACAAAAGTGGATGCTTTTACCGATCACGGACATGACCATGCTGGTGTAGATCGTGGCGCTGACTTGCATCCCTATTTAGGATATAATTTTAGAATCAGTGAATTGCATGCGGCAGTAGGTTTAGCCCAAATAAAAAAATTAGATTTATTTATTTCAATTCAACGAAAAAATAATCAAATACTCAAGTCCTATTTAGAGCAGGTGCCTGGTATTCAATTTAGAGTCGTACCCGATCCTGCTGGAGATAGCGCAAGTTTTTTAACTTGGTTTTTACCCACTGCTGAAGCAACGGAGAAAGCCATCGCTGCATTTAAAGAGGCGGGTATCATGGCAGGTAATTTTTATTGGTTTGCTAATAATTGGCATTATATAAAAAAGTGGGATCATTTAAAAAATGCAAATAGCTTGTATCCTTTAAGTGCTGCACAACAAACTGCTTTAACCAACTTAAACAAGGCCGATTTTTCTAAAAGTGATCTTATCATGAGTAGGTGTATATCTACCGCCATTAGTTTGGTTTGGACAGAAGAACAAGTACATGAAAAAGGAGCTAAATTTTTGCAAGTTTTACAACAAGTACTTTCCTAAACGCTATATCCCATGTCATTAGGACAGTCATTGCAACAAAGGCAGTTACAGCGATTATCGCCACAGCAAATACAATTAATGAAATTGTTGCAAATTCCTTCTGCTCAAATAGAGCAAAGGGTCAAGGAAGAAATGGAGGAAAATCCTGCACTCGAAATGAACGCCGATTTGTTAGACTCTGATACAAGTTCAGATGATTTTAATGATGAATTCTTACAAGGAACGCAGGAGGAGGAAGAAGCCATTCCTGTGGATGAATTTGAAATGAGTAATGAGGATTTGAATGAATATAATTATGACGAGGATGTAGCAGATTACAAAACCAAGGATGACTATTATCCCGAACTAGATAATGATATTGTGGTTCCTATCAAAGCTGAAGTAAGCTTGAATGAACAATTAATGAATCAGTTAAGTATGTTGGCTTTGGATGAGTCCTCTTATAAAATTGCAGAACAAATTATAGGAAGCTTAGAGGACGATGGTTATTTACGCCGTGCTTTGCGATCTATTGCTGATGATTTGGCATTTAAACAAAGTATGTGGGTAGAAGAAAAAGAAATTGAAATCGTTTTACAACAAGTTCAACAATTTGATCCTGCGGGAATTGCCGCACGCGATTTACAAGAATGTTTATTGCTGCAATTAAAACGAAAACAATCAGATGCAAGATTAATAGAGGGTGCGGAACAAGCACATTCTACTTCAAATATAAAGTTGGCTATTGCAGTTATTGAAAAATATTTTGAAGAATTTACGCGCAAACATTATGATAAAATTCAAAAAAGTTTGCATCTAAATGATAGCGAGATAAAGGAAGTATTACATCAAATATTAAACTTAAATCCTAAGCCAGGTGCCGATACAACAGAACAGCATAAGTCCGAAATGTATATCATTCCTGATTTTACGGTAGTCATCAATAATGGAATTGTAGAATTATCATTAAATAGTCGAAATGCGCCACCCCTTATTATAAGTGACGACTATAAAATGATGTTAAAAGAATATGAGCGCGGGAAGAAACAAGATAAATCACAAAAGGAAGCCGTTTTTTTTATTAAGCAAAAAATAGATGCGGCAAAATGGTTTATTGAAATGATTCAACAAAGACAACATACCTTACTCATGACCATGAAGGCCATTATGGCACATCAGCAAGGTTTTTTTGCTACTGGAGATACTACTCAGTTACGCCCTATGATTTTAAAGGACATTGCGACAGTGACTGGATTGGATGTGTCTACAGTGAGTAGGGTGGCCAATAGTAAATATGTACAAACCGAGTTTGGTACTTATTTATTAAAATACTTTTTCAGTGAATCTTTAACAACCGATTCAGGAGAAGAAGTGAGTACAAAAGAGGTGAAAGCAATTTTACTTGAAATGATTCAGCAAGAAGATAAACATAAACCATTGAGTGACGATGAATTAACATTTCAACTGCAACAAAAGGGATACAATATCGCAAGGCGGACGGTAGCTAAATACAGAGAATTATTAAATATTCCAGTAGCAAGACTCCGAAAGGAATTATAAATTAATTTGAATACCCTTATGCAAGATAACACCCCCGCTCCAGTCGTGAAATATTTTGGAAACATCATTTCCTATATTTTTCATCCCTTATTTATTCCCACTTATTTCATATTCTATTTAATTCAAGTAGTTCCATATGAATTTGTGGGCATAACAGATTGGCAATTAAAGTTGAGGGTATTTAGTGTTTTTTGGTTGACTGCCTTTTTCCCAGCATTTGCCGTTTTTTTATTATGGAGATTAAAATTAAGCAATAGTATCTTTTTGAAAACTCAAAAAGAACGCATCATACCCTATGTGATTGTAATGTTTTTTTATTGGTGGATGTATTATTTAAGTCGCAATTTTGTGGATCAACCACTTGCCTTAAAATATTTTTATTTTGGCGTTTTTATTGCTAGTTCCTTAGGATTAGTAGTTAATAATTTTATCAAAGTAAGTTTACATGGTATGGCCATCGGGGGTCTATTCACCGCTGTCTTTTTAGTAGGGATTCAATACCCCATCAACAATATGATATGGGATATAGCGTTGATCTTTATAACAGGTCTAGTGATAAGTGCTCGTATGATAGTGAGTGATCATAGTCGACAAGAATTAATCGTTGGTTTAATAATAGGAGTGTTAACTCAAACAGTGGCTTATTTATGGGTGGGGTAATTTAAAAATAAAACTATGTGGCATCAATTAGGTAAGGCAATTTTAAAGTACAAAGTATATTTTTTATCCTTTTTATTTATAGCCACCATTTTCATGGGTTATTTTGCTGCTCAGGTTAAGTTGAGCTATGAATTCACAAAAGCAATACCTGAGGATAATCCTAAATTTGTTATTTATAAAAACTTTATCAAAAAATTTGGAGTGGATGGGACTACCATCGTCGTAGGTTTTCAAACTGATAAAATGTTTACGACGCCTGTATTTAATGATTTATTTGAATTACATAACCAAATCAAAAAAATTCCAGGTGTTACAGAGGTTTTAAGTATTCCATTTGCATATACGCTTTCTAAGGATACCATAACAACGCGCTTTCTTGCTCAAAAAGTATTTCATGCTCCTTATACGACTGATAGTGCATTAATCGTAGATCAAAAGCTGTTTGAACAATTACCTTTTTATAAAAATTTATTATACAATCCAAGCACACATGCCTATATGATGGCAATTAGTTTTATACCTGACTCCATCAATAGTGCTTCAAGGTCACATTTAATTCATCAATTAGAAGATCAATTAAATGTATTTACAAAACACACTAATTTGACTGTGCATATTAGCGGCTTACCTTATATCAGAACCATTTTAGCCAATCGTATTAAGAAAGAAATGCTATGGTTTTTAATGGGATCTTTATTTTTATCAGCCATCACCTTATTATTATTTTTTAGATCTTTTTCTGCTACTTTAATGAGCTTAGGGGTAGTGGCGATGGGGGTGATTTGGAGTTTTGGCACCATGGTCATATTGGGTCAAAAAATAACTTTATTAACAGCATTAATTCCACCTTTAGTGGTGGTGATAGGTATTCCAAATTGTATTTATTTTTTAAATAAATACCATACCGCATATAATGAAACGCAGGATCGTGATAAAGCGATCGTGCAAATGGTCAGTAAGATGGGTATTGTAACTTTGTTTTGTAATCTCACCGCAGCCATTGGTTTTTTTGTTTTTGCATTTACTAAAAGTCCATTGTTAAAAGAATTTGGATGGGTATCTGGAATGAATATCATGGCATTATTTTTTATTAGTTTATTTTTTATTCCTCCTATTTTAAGTTACTTAGCGCCTCCAAAAGAAAAGCATGTTAAATATTTAGACAATCCATTTTTAACTTCCATTTTAGTTAAAATTGAAAAATATACTTTTAAGCATACTAAATGGGTATTTAGTATTACTCTCCTTTTGGTCATTGTATCAATATTGGGTGTGTTAAAAATTAAAAAAGAAGCTTTTATAGTAGACGACCTTCCAAAGAAAGACAAATTGTATACTGACCTAAAATGGTTTGAGCAAAATGGGGGAGGTGTGATGCCTTTGGAAATTATTATTGACACCAAAAAACGAAATGGTTTATTGCGAAGCATCAAACCTTTGGATAATATTGATGCTTTACATCAATATTTAGTGCAACAACCGGAACTAGGTAGGCCTTTGGGATTACTTGAAGGGATGAAGTTTGCTAAGCAATCCTTTTATGATGGTGATACGACCGCATATACTGCACCCACGGCTACCGAAATGGCTTTTATAGCACCTTATTTAGCGATGGCAAACAATAAAGTAAATGATAGTAATAAAAATAATGGGCCCAGTCAATTATTAAATAAATTCATTGATTCTGCAAAACAACAAACAAGGGTAAGTGTGAATATGAAAGATATTGGAAGTGCCCAATTGCCTTTATTTTTAACCCGACTGGACAGTGCGACGAAAGCCATTTTTGATAGTTCGAAATACAATATTCAAATTACAGGAAGTAGCGTTACTTTTTTAGAAGGCAGCAATTTTATAATTAAAGGACTTGGGCAGTCCATTTTTTGGGCATTTTTATTAATTGCTATTTGTATGTTGTTCTTATTTAGATCCTTTCCTATACTCATCTGTTCATTGATTCCAAATGTAGTACCCTTATTAATTACCGCGGGCGTCATGGGATGGGTAGGTATTTCCTTAAAACCATCAACGGTATTGGTTTTTAGTGTCGCCTTAGGAATTGCTATTGATGTAACCATACGTTTTTTAATAAACTATAAACAAGAATTACAAAAATTTAATCATAAAGTGCATCCAACATTAATTCAAACCATTCAACATACTGGCATAAGTATTATCTATACTAGTTTAGTATTAGTTGCGGGCTTTGTTATATTTTGCTTTAGTGAATTTGGAGGTACCCAAGCATTAGGATGGTTAACTTCACTCACTTTGGTGGTTAGTACATTAACCAATTTGATATTATTACCTGTTTTGATAAAAACTTTCATCAAGGGCAAATAATATCAAATTCGAAATTATATTAAAACTTTTTAATTATTGGAATAGCTTTTCTAAGGTTTCTTGTAAAGCTTGTCCTCTTAATTCGGTAGCTATAATTTTTCCAGTAGGGTCCAATAAAACATTAAAAGGGATGCCTTCAATTTGATAGGTATTGACTACTACACTTTCCCATTTTTTTAAATCGCTTATGTGTAACCAGTTAAGTTTATCTGCTTTAATTGCTTCTATCCAATTGTCTTTGTTGTCATCTAATGAAACACCTAAAACAGTGAAATTTTTATTTTTAAATTTTTCATAAGCCATTACTACATTGGGATTTTCAGCTCTGCAAGGTCCGCACCAACTTGCCCAAAAATCGACTAATACATATTTCCCTTTTAAGCTAGTTAATGTTTGAATTTTACCTGTCACATCTGATAAAGCAATCTCTGGTGCCATCTGACCAATAGAAAGTGGACTGGCTTTAGTATTGGCTTGTACCTGTGTATTTAACAAGTTAGCGAATGCTACTAAGGGCTCCGCTTTAGTACGTTCTGCAACAACCTTAGCCAATGCCAATACTTTAGCAGATTCCATCGATCTTAAACTTAACCCTAATGTATAATACAACAAAGCAGGACTGGTTGCTTTGTTTAAGTTCATCTCTACATAATCATTCAAGTCTTTTAATTTATCTACTTTTTGCTTTTGTAGCCAAAAGATGGTACTATCTTTTCCCTTTTGTTTTTGTAATAAATCTAAATTGTATAAAGTAGAAAATAGGGAAGAGTCCTTTTGGCGGTATTTTTGTAAAAATTCAAATAAATTTAAACTACTCTCCGAACCTTTTACAGCATAGCTGCGGTAATTATTAGCATCTGCATTGATTTGAATATGATCACCATCATTAATGAAAATAATTTCCATTTCTTGATTTGTAGATAAGCGGTAGAGCCCTTCTTGTTTTGCAATAAATTGAAACTGGTATCGACCTTCTTTGCTAATGGTAATTGAATCCAATGTGATAATAGGTTTGCCCCCATAAGGTACTTCCTGTAAAAGTAATTTTTGATTTTCTGCATGTTCAATGGTGCCTGACACCATAAAGTTGGCCCCATTTTTATTTGATTTACAGCCAGTACTAAGTAGTGTTATACCTACTATAATCGTCAACATTGATTTTGAAAGCATACCCTAATTTTTATTTTGTATAAATATAACGCTTATGATTGATTCAATTTTATTTCTAGTATTTGTATAGCAACTTTTGGATCTGCCTTCCCTTGACTTAATTTTTTAACTTCTCCAGCAAAAAGTCCAATGAGTCCTTTTTTCCCTTTTTTATATTCGTTCACCTTCTCAGGGTGGTTCATTAATACCTGATTGACCCATTTTTCGATTTCGTCATTAGACAAGGTTTGCAGTAAATTATTTTTTATTGCATACTCTTTAGGGGATTGGGCTTCTTGAATGATTGCTTTAAATACCTTTCCGCTGGCTACAGAAAAATTCAATTGATGGCTATCGACCAATTCTAATAATTCTACTAAATAGGGTATAGAAAGAGCAAGTTGTTCGTAATTGGTTCCTGTTTCATTTAAGTATTCTCGGATAGGCCCCATGACCCAGTTGGCTGCCGCTTTATAATGAGTAGTTTGTCTTGTCCAAATAGTATAAAAATCGGCTTCTTCCTTGTGTTCACATAATTGATCAATATCATAATCAGATAATGCATAGGTTTCCTTCCATGATTTTTTTAATGCATTTGGCAAAATGGGCATCGCAGATTGAATATCATTTATGTATTTATCTGTTAATTGAAAAGGCGCTAAATCGGGATCAGGAAAATAACGATAATCATTGGCATCCTCTTTATCTCTGATCGAAAAAGTGGTATCACTATTGGCATCAAAACTTCTTGTTTGTTGTAAAATAGCGGCGCCTGATTCAGTGATTTGTATTAATCTATCTATTTCAAATTCAATCGCCTTTTTTATATTCCGAATAGAATTTAAGTTTTTAACTTCTACTCTAGTGCCTAATTTAGTTTCTCCTTTTAATCGAATAGAAATATTGGCATCACATCTTAAACTACCTTCTTCCATATTTCCATCACAAACACCAATCCAACGTACCAAACGGCGCACTTCTGTTACAAATAAAAAGGCATCTTCGGCCGAATGAATACAAGGCTCAGTTACCATTTCAACTAAGGGGGTGCCCGCTCTGTTTAAATCAATATAAGTGTCTGTATCAGATAAGTCATGAATACTTTTGCCAGCATCTTCTTCTAAATGAATTCGGTTAAGTTCAATGATCTTTTCACCTTCCTTACTTTTAATATGGATGGCGCCTCCCACACATATAGGAGTGGTGTGTTGTGTAATTTGATACCCTTTTGGTAAGTCGGGATAAAAATAATTTTTTCGAGCAAAAAAGTTATTGTTTTCAATTCTAGAGCCACAAGCCAAACCCAATTTTATCGCACATTCAATGGCTTTTGAATTGGTTTTAGGGAGGGTTCCAGGATGTCCCATGGTAATGGGACTGATATGGGTATTAGGAGCTGCGCCAAAAGAAGCAGCATCACCACAAAACAATTTGCTTTGCGTAGCCAATTGTGCATGAATCTCTAAACCAATGACAGCCTCATATTTTTCTGCAATTCCCATGCAGCAAAAGTACAATTATTTAAGTCTTAATTTTATATTAAATGAGCTAAAAAAAGACCGTTCAATTGCATCTGAACGGTCTTTTTTTAGACTTCTATAAGAATGAATTCAATTACAAGTCAGCCGTTTTTATTTTTTTTGGCATTCTTACTTCTATATTACTATTCTTACCATTTCTTGTAATATTAAATTTAAAAACGGTGCCTTCTGTGGCCAATTTAAAAATTGGTTTTATGCCATCCACATCTTTCACTTTTTTATCATTTATTTGAGTAATGATATCATTTTCCTTTAGTCCCGCTTTTGCTGCTGGGGAATTTTCGTTAACAGATGAAATTTTAACACCTTCACTATCTTCAATATCTTCAATACTGATGCCTAATTTTGGTTTTTCATTCATTGGAAAAAGTCTATTGAATTCTTGTATTTGCGGTAATTCAAAACCAAATCTCTGTGTTCCTCTTCCTCTATCCGATGGTGCATTAGGTCTTGGATCTGCAAATGTAAATGGCTCATTATTGGGTACACTGAAGTTAAAAACCTTAGGGGTAATCGTATTTTTATTTTTTGCCAATTCAACTGTCAGGTTGGAGCGAACACCATTTTTTAGAATGGTCACTTTCACTTTATCAGAAGGTTTAAATTTTCCAATGGTTTCATACAAATCAGCAGGGCCTGTTATTTTTTGATCATTCACATTGGTGATAATATCACCTTTATGCAAACCTGCTTTTTCTGCCGGGCTGCCTTCACTTACTTCATTTATTTGAGCACCTCCCTCCGTCATTTCAGTGATGACGCCTAAAAACGCATTATTTGTTTTAGGCATATCGATGGCAGCATCATCGTCATCTTCATCAGCTTCGTCGCTTTCTGTTTTATAAGGTTTCTCCATTCTTTTTAAAATAATTCCCTTTTCCCCTTTTCCATTTATTCTAGGATCATTTTCGTCTACTACTTCTCCATTGATTGTAATTTTATCACCGTCTATTAAAACATTTACATTTTCCTCTTCTCCTTTTTTATTTTTTTCATCACGCACTGTTACTGTAATTTCTTTCTTGTTTTGATTTTCCTTTTTGTCTTTACTTGCCGCGTTCTTTTTTGTCGTAACCACCACAACGCCATTTTCTCCTTTTTTGCCATATATTTTGGTGGCAGATTCTCCTTTTAGGACATCTATACTTTCAATATCATTCGGAGAGATGGCATCTACATCTTTAGCCTCTTTTCCATCGATGATATATAAAGGATTTATTTTATACCCCTGCACAATTTTTACTGAAGGTGGTCTCACCTCCACTATTTTTTTTTGTGCTAAACAAAATGTAGTGAGCATACATAAAATAAATAGGCCAGTTAATTGCTTTATCATAAAGGTGTTTTTAAATTGTTCAATCATAGCCCAAATGTAGGCAAATTATTTAACTACGAAACAATTCGGAATTGTTAAATTTTAGATAATACCAACAGTGGGGTATTTAAATAAAAAGCCTTATCGATAAATTGATAAGGCTTTGGTAATTAATAAGTTAGCTTAATTGAGTAATGCTTTGACCACCTCTATTACTTTGTTGAGTTGGGAAATATCCTGCCCTCCGGCACTTGCAATGTTTTTTTGTCCCCCTCCGCCGCCTTTAATTAAGGGTGCTATTTTTTCTTTAATAATAAGCGGTGCTTGCCAATTTTTTTCCTTTACTAAATGATCACTAATGGCTAATACAACATTTGCTTTACCTTCATTTGCTGCAGTTAACACGACTAGGGATGATGGATGTATTGCAATTAATTGTTGCGCTAATTTTTTCAAATGTTCAGGGCTACTTAAAGATAATTGTACTCCTAAAAATTGAATATCTTGAATCGCATTAAATTGAGTACTGTATTTTTCAAATAGTTCATTGACCAACAAAGCTTCCTGACTTTCTAATTTTTTTGCAAGTTCTTTTTGACTTGACAGTAATGAAGCAATCGTATCATTTAAAATATCAGTCGAAGAATTTTCATTCCACTCTGGTGCAACAAAACCTATATTTAATTTAACAGCAGTTCCTGCACATGTTTCTGTTAGTTGCACAATTTGTTTATGTAATTTTTCTTTTACTTCCGTGAGGTAAATAGATGCAGCATCTCCTACAACGGCTTCAATTCTTCTAACACCAGCTGCTACCGAAGCTTCTGCTTTTAATTTAAAATTGCCAATCTCTCCAGTATGTCCTACATGGGTTCCGCCACAAAGTTCAATGGAATAATTAGGGTCCATGATCACAACGCGCACTTTATCGCCATATTTTTCTCCGAACAGTGCCATGGCACCCAATGCGATCGCATTGTCCTTGCTCATTTCATTAATGACTACAGGAATATTTTCTTTTACTTTTTCATTTACAATACTTTCTACTTTTGCTATTTCTTCGTCGGTCATTTTTGCAAAATGTGAAAAATCAAAACGCAATTGTTCACTATTCACCAAACTTCCTTTCTGTGCCACATGCTTTCCTAATACTTGGCGTAAGGCAGCATGCAACAAATGGGTAGCTGAATGATGAAGGGTAGTATCATGTCTATGCTTAATATTTATGCGCGCTTTTATTTTTTTACCAATTTGAGCAGGTAAGGTGTCGGTAAAATGAATAAATAAATTATTTTCCTTTTTTGTATCCGTCACTTCAATGACAGAACCGTCTTCAAAAGTGAATTGGCCCGTATCACCCACCTGCCCTCCACTTTCGGCATAAAATGGCGTATCGGAAAGCACCCATTGGTATGCCTCTTTGCCTTTTGCTTTTACATGACGGTATTTTATTACTTGGGTATCAATTTCATTTTGGGTGTATCCTAAAAATGAAGTCTCTTTATCTGGACTCACTTGAATCCAATCACCTGTATCAACAGCTGTAGCGGCACGACTTCTATTTTTTTGCTGTTTCATCTCATTGTCAAACCCAACTTCGTCAACGGACAATTCATTTTCACTTGCAATCAATCTAGTTAAATCAACAGGGAATCCAAAAGTATCAAATAATTCAAATACCAATTTTCCGTCAATCACTTGATTTTTTTGATGCGTGTGAATGATGTCATCCATCCTCTTTAATCCTTTTTCAAGTGTTCTTAAAAATCCTTCTTCCTCTTCCTTCACTACCTTGGTTACAAAATCTAATTGTGCAGTTAATTCTGGGAAAACATGTTCGAATTGTTTTGCCAATAAAGGCATCAATTGATGTAATAAAGGATGCTTATAATCCAAGTAGGAATAATAGTATCTTACCGCTCTTCTTAAGATGCGTCGAATCACGTAACCTGCGCCTGTATTGGCTGGCAACTGACCATCCGCAATGGTAAAAGCAATGGCTCTAATGTGATCGGCAAGTACTCTAAAGGCGATGGCTTGTTTACTTCCACTAAAATCATATTCCTTTCCAGTGATTTGAGCTACTGCTTCAATAGTGCCAGTAAACACATCCGTATCGTAATTGCTTTTTTTATTTTGTATCACGCGAACTAGACGTTCAAAACCCATACCCGTATCAACATGTTTATTGGGTAGTGCTTCAAGGCTTCCATCTTTTTTTCGATTGTACTGAATAAATACATTGTTCCAAATTTCAATCACTTGTGGATGGTCTTTATTCACTAAGTCACGACCTGGAATTTTTGCAATTTCTTCGTCAGAACGCATGTCGACATGTATTTCACTGCATGGTCCACATGGGCCCGTATCGCCCATTTCCCAGAAATTATCTTTTTTATTACCGTAAATTATTTTGTCCTCTGATACCCATTTTTTCCAATGTGCTAATGCTTCGCTTGATGGAGGTAGGTTTTCAGATGCATCTCCTTCAAAAACAGTTACATATAATTTAGCAGGATCAATTCCATACACTTTGGTTAATAATTCCCAACTCCACTCAATAGCTTCCATTTTAAAATAATCGCCGAAGCTCCAATTACCTAACATTTCAAACATCGTATGATGGTAGGTATCTACACCCACTTCTTCCAAGTCATTGTGTTTTCCACTTACGCGTAAACATTTTTGTGTATCGGCTATACGACTATGGCTAGGGGTTTGGTTACCTAAAAAATAATCTTTGAACTGGTTCATTCCCGCATTAGTGAATAATAAAGTAGGGTCATTTTTTACTACAATAGGGGCTGAGGGAACAATCGCGTGCCCTTTAGATGCAAAAAAATCTAAAAATTGTTGTCTTATTTCGGGACTCTTCATCATGTATCTGAATTTTAAGCAGTGTTCATCTTAAAAAGCTATATTTGTGTTGCTTTTTTTAATGACCTCAAAGGTAAGGAATTGGGGCTTTTTTATGGCCTTCCTTGCCAAATAATCGGTTAATTCAAATGAAGAAAATTAAATATCACTTTAATACCCATACACTTAGGTTTGATAAAGTGGAAGTGCCCTTAAAAGTAAGGCTACTTCAGCTTTTTGGATTTGTGGCTGCCTCTATTGTAACTGGGGTGGTGATAGTGGCTGTCTTATTTCAGTACATCGATTCTCCAAAGGAAAAATTACTCCGTCAGCAAAACGAAAGCTATAAGGCGAATTACAGTGTGATACAAGATCGGGTCAAGCAATTGGAGTTGCAAATGACCGAGCTAGAAAATAGGGACAATGAAGTATATCGTTCCATATTTGAATCCAGTCCAATACCAGATAGCGCCCGTTTAAAAGATATGGAAGCACTAAAGGAAGTACGCATGATTCAAAACTTATCAAGTTCAGCTTTGTTGTCGAATATGATTGCACAATTAAATAATTTGAGTGTTCGATCCTCTTTTCAGGATAAGTCCTATATCGAAGTGGGTGCGATGGTGAAAAATAAAGAAAAGTTGTTAAGAGCGATTCCTGCGATACAACCAGTGAGTAATAAAAATTTAAATCGAATTGCATCAGGTTATGGGTATCGAATTGATCCGCTATATAAAGATTATCGTTTACATGCTGGTTTAGATTTTACTGCAGCTTCAGGTACACCTATTTATGCAACGGCCGATGGGGTGGTACAAATTGCTGGTTTTAATACAGATGGATATGGGAATAAAGTAGTGATTAATCATGGCTATGGTTATCAAACATTATATGGGCATATGTTTCGTGTCAAGGCTAAAGTAGGCCAATCTGTAAAAAGAGGAGAAGTGATTGGATACATAGGAAATACAGGGAAGAGCACTGGGCCACATTGTCATTATGAGGTAATTAAAAGAGGTACTAAAGTGGATCCTGTGTATTATTTTTATAATGATTTAACACCAGCTCAGTTTGATAGAATCTTAAAAGCTGCAGCAGCTAACAAACAAAGTTTGGATTAACCATCAAAATGAGCAAAGAATGGACCCGCAAGTACTTGCTTTTTTAAATAGAATCACCTATAGCATAGGGATCGCTTTATTATGGATGGTATCCAACACGACCATTGGTATTATGTGGGGTTATGCTTTTATGCAAGATCATTGGCGTTGGAGCAATACCTTTTTTTATATTTATCTCCTTTCAAGCTTCTGCGGATTATTATATGGCTTATATCAACTTTGGAAAACACCGATCCAATTTGACAACTAACTACTGTGGTCGGAAATGATTTTCCACTTTCCATTTATTTTTTTAAACACAAGTGTAAAGTGTCCACTTGCATCCCCCACGGTTCTTTTTAAGAAAAATTTTCCAATCACAAAATAATGGTCTGTATTCAAAGGTTTCATACTGATCTCGGAAAAACTAAGTTGTCCCATATGCGCTTTGTCAGGGTAATTTTTTTTATAATTTTTTAAAGTCGCATTATAACCATAAGTGGGGCCATTTTGACCCATAAATAACAGACTGTCATTTTCCCAATAACCAACCATGAAATCATCAATATTGCCTTTATTCCATGCGCTTTGTTGGTGGTCCAAAATGGCTTGTATGAATGAGGTTTCTTTGTTTTGGCTAAAGCCCATTTGACAAAAAAGAAAAGCGAGAAGGGTGAGGTATTTTTTCATAAGTCAATTTTAAAATGTATTTATGGAAGTTAAGTAAAATAATTAAAAATTAATCATAATTTGTAGCTATGCCCTATAAAAAACATTTAAAAAAGGATCCCAAATTACAGGACTTATTAAAGTCGGATACTTATACCTTGTCTAAACGAAAGAATACAGCTATTCGATTAATAGCGAGTATTGTAAGTCAACAATTAAGCACCAAGGTTGCTAAAATTATTTTTGATCGCTTTTTAAATATTTATCAAGGGAAGGAGCCAAGTTGTCAAAAGGTATTAGATACACCTGATGAAGTATTACGAGCCATTGGATTAAGTCATTCCAAAGTAGGATATGTGAAAAATGTAGCAGAATTTTTTATAGCCCATCAAATTACTGATAAGCAATTGTATCAAATGGATCCTGAATCTGTGATTGAATTATTAACTCAGATAAAAGGAGTGGGAAAGTGGACCGTCGAAATGTTATTGATGTTTAGCTTAGGGCATGAAGATGTTTTTGCGGTAGACGACCTAGGCATTCAGCAAGCAATGATCAAATTATATAAAATAAAGTATACTACTAAGAAGGAATTACAAATTAAAATGTTGGCAAAGGCAAAAACTTGGTCACCTTTTAAAACATATGCCTGCTTGCATTTATGGCAATGGAAGGACAGCGTTGCTGTATAAGATTAAACTGAATTTCGTGCAGCGTTAATGACACCAAACATAGTACGAGTGACTAATTTTTCGTAAGCAGCTTTTAATTCATTTTCAATCATCGGGTCTTGTAATTTACACAAACCATACTGTTGGATGGTCAATAAAGGCAACACAATACGATCTCTAAGCAATATAGAATGTTTAGATAAAGTATCTTTTTCCATCAAGCTATTGCTTTTATTTAATTCTAAATACAATTGAGTCGTGAGAGCAAATTCATCTTTAATAATTTGTCGAATTGGGCTGAAGGTAGGGTCTGATTCAATATACTTAGTAATGGCAAAATTAGATTTAACCATACTCATCATACTATTGTCAATCAAAGTTCTAAAAAAGGAAATGTTATTAAATAAGGATACTACTTCATTCCAAAGCCCTTTTTCTTTTAACACCTGAAGTGCTGTGCCTACTCCATAAAAACCAGGAACATTTTGTTTTAATTGACTCCAACTTCCTACAAAGGGGATGGCTCTTAAATCAGATAAATTAAGTTCCCCTTTTGCACCTCTTTTGGTAGGGCGACTTGCGATATTGCTTTTCCCATAATAATTGAGCGGACTAAATTTTTGTAAATAAGGGAGGAATTGAGGATGTTGCTTTAGTTGTTGGTAAGTGACATAACTAATATGTCCAAGTTCGGCTAATGTTTCCCTATTTTTTTCAGTGAGTTGCAATTGGGAGAAAGTCGATATCTCGTTACTTATTCCAGCACTCAATAACTGTTCAATATTGAATTGGGCCGATTGGATGGTTCCAAAATTAGAAGTAATGGTTTGGCCTTGAACGGTTAATTGAATTTCTTCATTTTCAATTTGGTTACCCATTGACGCATAAAATTGATGTGTTTTTCCACCACCTCTCGAAGGAGGGCCACCTCGACCATCAAAAAATTTAACTACAATTTTATTTTCCCTTGAGATATGTGTCAGTGTTTCTTTTGCTTGGTAGATACTCCAATTGGCTTGTAAGTAACCGCCATCTTTAGTACCATCGCTAAAACCAAGCATAATCGTTTGCTGGGCTAGTCTTTTTTGTAAGTGTATTTGATATAATGGGTCATGATATAAAATAGTCATGATGGCTTCTGCACTTTTTAAGTCATCGATGGTTTCAAATAAAGGAATAATATCTAATTCAGCCAAATGGATATCCCAGCCACATAGTCGACACAAAGCGTATAATTCCATCACATTTACTGCCGATTGACAATTGCTAATGATATAGCGATGACAGCCATTAACGCCATTCATTTCCTGTACTAATTTAATTGCATTGATACTTTCAAGGGTATCTTTTGTAATGGGTTCGCTAAAATCGGAAGGATTCAATTTTCCCTCTAAGGAAGCCAATACTTTCATTTGATCTTCCTCTGAAAGTGTATGGTACTGATCTGGTAAAATACCTTTACCATTTTGTTTTAATAGTGTTTCATGAATATCTAATAAGACAGAATGATGTATGCGGCTATCTTGTCTTATATCTAATGAAGCAAAATGGGTGCCAAATAATTGTACTTTATGAATTAAGCTTTCTAATCTGGATAGATACAAGGAATAGTCTGATTCAATTATTATTTTTTTAATCTTATAAAGACATTCAATGATTTCATTTTTATTGATAGGATTAGCTTCGTCTGGTCTGAAAACATTTTCATATAAAGTAGCTTCTAATTCATTGATTAAAACATCCACGCCCGAAAAAGTTAATTTTCGTTTTAATTTTCGAACATCTCTATAGTAACATACTATAATACTACTTCGTAATGCTTTCGCTACTGTTAAAGTGGTGCTTGCATTTACAAATGGATTGCCATCTCTATCTCCTCCAGGCCAGAAGCCTAATTCAATAAAGGGATTATCGCCTTCGTATTGATCATCAAAAACATCGCGAACAATATTGCTGTAAATATTACCTACCGAAAAATAAAAAACGTTTTCTAGATACCACATTAAATTCAAGGCCTCGTCTGTGGGACTTGGTTGTTTTTTATTAAAGAAAGGCGTAAGTCCTAACTGCTGTATGTATTGATTTATTGTATTAAAATCATTTTTCCCAATGGCTTCCCCCATGTCGTGGATAATACCCAATACATTGGCTGGATAAAATTGGGTAGGATGTGCAGTGAGTACAATTCTAACTTTAAATTTATTCAATTTAGCTTTTAGTACTTCTGTGTTATTGGTGAACTGTGCGTCTCTAATTAATGCTTTTAAACTTCCAATTCCATCCACTTCATTCACACTTGAGAATGCAGCATCCTCAATAGCATCAAATAGAACCACCTGCCTCTCAATATATTGAACATATTTAAAAAGGTGATCTAATTTTTCATTCTCACTATCCACATAAGTATGCTGTCTAAAAAAGTAGTCTACAATTTCTATCGGAGATTTATCCTTACCAAACCCTTCTTCACAGGTTTGCAATAATAGGGGGAGTAATGCACCTACATTGGCAACGCCTGAATACGGCAATGCTGCAAATAAACTATTATAGATAATATATTTGTCAGAGACATTTTTTCGAAACTGTCCGGCGTAATTATGTATACTTGTTGGCATGATTTGTAGCAATAAAGGTACTGAAAAAATCATGAGATTCGCCGAAAGCCTTATCAGTATTGATTCCTAATGAATGTTCGTTTTAAAAACGACTTATGGTGTATGTGTAGGAAATTTAATATCATGGTAAAAGGCAAAGGTCCATTTTTCTTTTTGCCCCTTTTCCCACCATTGTTGACGCCATTCCATGGACATTTTTCCATCCAAATCATATTTGGCAACAAACCTAGCTTTCATTTGTTGCAATTGCGGTGCTACATCGGCTCCAAAAAATATAGTTTCATTCTCCTTCCTCAGCCAACAAACTTGATGAAACAGACTATGCCCCCCAGTTACCTGATAATGAATGATATCATCAATATCCCCCTCATCCTCTGTTAACCAATGCACTTTACTGAATTGCTCTAGAATTTGAATTTGATCAATAAGATAGGAGGCACTGTTGGCATGTATGGCCAAATCGTATTCTCTTTTTTGAATGTAATACTTTGCATAGGGGAAACTAATAAAACGCTCTTGATGTTGTGGATGCATATAGCTGATACCTCCTGCGTGGTCCTTGTGTAAGTGGCTCAAAAATACTTTTGTAACACTGGAAGGGTCAATACCCAAACTCATTAAATTAGCGTGTATTTGCAAAATGCCTTCCTTATTAAAATAGCCCAATCCTGTGTCTAGTAAAATGATGTCTTGATCGGTGATCACGACAAAGGGCTGCACTTGCACCAAAATACTGCCTTTGGGAGGACTTTGCATTAGATGGTTATCGAACGGTTTGAACACCTTAGTTTCGTCAATCGAAAAACTACCTTCCAATAATGGATAAATACGCATATAAATTGTAATTAACGAAGCACCATTTGTCTGTCAGCGTCTAATCTTAATAAAACAAATATCAAAACGGTAAACGTAAGTAAAGAAGATCCGCCGTAACTAATTAAAGGCAAGGGAATACCCACCACTGGAAATAAACCAATGGTCATACAAATATTGACTGCAATATGGAAAAAGAAAATACCGACTACGCTATACGCGTATACCCTTGAAAAAGTACTCCTTTGCCTTTCAGCAATTCTAATGAGTCGAAAAAGAAAAAATAAATACAAAATTAAAAAAGTAAAAGTGCCTACAAAGCCAAATGCTTCACCTAGTGATGTAAAGATAAAATCGGTGTGCTGTGCCGGTACATATTTCCCCCTAGTTTGAGTACCTTTTAAAAATCCTCTTCCCCAAAAACCACCAGATCCTATGGCAATTTTACTTTGCTTTACATTGTAATCATCTGGTTTTTTAGCCGATTTTTTATTAACAGATAATTTGGCTGATTTTACATTTTTACTACAATCGTATTCCTTACCCATCATGCTATATATACGTGTGCTTTGATAGCATTCGAACACATTATTAAAAATATAGGGAACAGTGTATCTAATGGTACCAAAACAAATACCCCAAATTGCAATAATGACCAATATGGCTTTTTTATTTCGTTTAAATTTTTTGATTAGATTTAAAATAAACAATCCAGCAATCACTGTAATGATGATAGAGAGTAGTGTAGGATCTAATAAAAGTGTCGCAATTACTAAAATAGCGAATGAAAGTAAAAAAACTAAAATAAGTGGAGGAAGTCCCTCACGATACATTGCAAAAATGAAAGCGCTATACACCAATGCCAAGCCTAGTTCGTGCTGCATGACAGAAAGTATGGCTGGTAGTATAATCATGATACCCGCAATCAAATGCGATTTTAATTTAGAAAAATCGGTTTCAGGCTTTGAAATAAATTTAGCTAAGATCAATGCTGTAAATATTTTACATAATTCGGCAGGCTGTAAATTAAAACCTCCTGCAATAGGAATCCAACTTTTTGAACCATTGATATTTTTACCCAATACAAAAGTAGCCAGCATTAATAGGATACCCAGCACATATAAAATATTAGCAAAGGCAGTAAAAACCTTACTATCCATTAGTAAAATAAAAATGGCAATAAGCGCACAAAACAATGCAAAGTAAATCTGTTTACTATAATTAGTCTTAGCAGTTAAAAAGGAATTGCTCCAATTGAGATTAGGGTTGTATTCGACCATGAAAATGCATAAAATACCAATGGCCACCATAATCATATATAACAGGATGACTGCAAAATCCGTTCCTTTTGAAAAGTTATTGTTATTATAGTTTGACATTTTTCTTTGCTGTCGCTTTTTTCTTTTTGTTAAGTGGATCTATTGCGCTGTCTTTATTTTTTCTAGAGGGAGGAATCGGTTTAGTAGGCGGTATCGCTTTGGGAAGGCTGTCCATTTTTTTAGCGGTATCCATGATTTTTTTCACAGGAGCAATTTCGGATAACATTTCCATGTCCCATGCATCTGCAATTGCGTCATTACTATATTCTATGGCAGTAAGCATTTCTGTTTTATTGTTTCGAACATACCAGCTTTTGATGGCAGCAGGCATTAGATCAACATTCGATAAATTTTCAGCTTTTATTTTACTTTCCTTTGTTAAAGTATCATTTAAATATTTTTCCATCATAAGACCAGCAATAGGGCCTGCCCATGTGGCGCCAAAGCCCGCATTTTCTACTACTACTGCAACTGCAATCGTTGGGTTTTCTTTTGGAGCAAAACATACAAATAAGGAATGGTTTTTACCATGAGGATTTTGCGCTGTTCCTGTTTTTGCGCAAAATTCATGTCCAGGCACTTTGATCATAGAAGCGGTTCCCATCACAGTGACATCATGCATGCCTTCTTTTATAATTTCAAAATATTGCTTTGCTATTTTAGTGACTTCATTTTTTATTTTATATTTTTCAAGCATGGCATTATCTTCCTCATCCTGGTTTTCAATGCTGTCTACAAAATGGGGGGTGTAATAAAATCCATCATTGGCTAAAAATGCCATTGCATTTGCTAGTTGAAGAGGAGTTGCTGTCATACGATCTTGTCCTATTCCTAAAGTTAACATATAACAACTGTTCCAATATTTAGCGCCCCCAAAGTCACGATTGTATTGTGCTGTATCTGGAATGCTTGCTCTGTTTTCACTTGGTAAATCTATTCCTAGTTTTCTTCCTAATCCAAATGCATTCACATATTCTTTCCATTTTAAGTATCCCACTTTTGCATTATGGTATTCGGGATTATCAATGGCCATCCTAAAAATTTGTAAAAAATAGGAGTTACATGAATTGGCTAATGCTAATTGTAATGTAGATGCGTGACCTGGATTATGGTGTTCACATTTTCTAGGATCACCACATGCCCCATAAGTACCTCGGCAATTATATCCATAAGAGGGTGTAATTAAACCTTCATCTAATGCAATCAAGGCTCCCAAAGGTTTAAAGGTAGACCCTGGAGGATATTGACCTTTAATGGCACGATTGTAAATAGGTCGTGCAGTGTCTAATAATAATCTTCCAATGGTTTTTCGACGCTGATTGCCCGTAAGTAAATTGGGATTATAGCCAGGGCTTGAAGCCATGGCAATGATCCCACCTGTTTTAGGGTTAATGGCGACCGCACTTCCAATTTTATGCTGCAATAATTTTTCGGCTAATTGCTGTACTTCAACATCCATGCTGGTGAATATATTTCGACCTGCAATAGCTACTGTATCATATATTCCTTTTTCAAAAGCGCCTTGAATTTTTCCTTTGTTGTCTCTCAAAAATCGATTGACCCCTCTTTGCCCCATTAATATAGGTTCATAAAATCTTTCAAGTCCTGTCATACCTGCATAATCACCCATTTCGTATCCGTCTTGTTCATGTTTTTGTAAAAAATTCACATCCACTTCGGCGACATAGCCTAATACATGCGCAGCAGTATTATAGGGGTAGGATCTAATACTTCGTTCAGACAAAGTAAAACCAGGAAAGCGATATAAGTTCTCATTTAATTGAGCGTATACTTCGGCCGATAAAAATGCTTCAAATGTACTTGCTTTGACTCTTGTATTTTTTATGATGGCCTCAATCATTCTTTTTCCAAACTCAACTTTGTCAATTTTTAATATTTCACAAAGCATGGCCGTGTCTACTTCTTTCGCTTCATTGGGAATGACCACTAAATCATAGCTAATGGTATTTTCAAGTAATGCTTTTTTCTTTCGATCATATATAATACCACGATCTGGGTAAATAATTTTTCGGTATACCGCATTGTTGTCAGCTGCTAATCGATACTTGTTTGAAAATATCTGTAAACTAATTAACTGCCCAATGATCAAAGTGAAAATAATACCAATGATAATTTGAATGATACCACCTCGGTTTTGATTATATACAGACATGGATTATCTTTTTAGCTTTCTACGGTTCATGATAAGTTCCACTAAAAAGATTAAAAGGACGCTCATGGTTGTAGTGGCAATGACTTTACCTAAGAAATAAGTAAAGCTTCCAAATTCTAACCACTCTAGTAATACCAAGTAAAAATGATGTATAAAAGTTAAAGCAAAAACATAGAACAAATAAGGTCCCCATCCCATGGTTCCAACACTAGGCTCTTTATGCACTTCCTCTGAAGCTTCCTGAGCTAATAGTAAATTTAAAATACTAGGTCGAATATAAGCCATGAGTCCACAGGCGGCTGCATGAAGCCCAGGCGTATTAGAAAACAAGTCTAAAATAAATCCAAGTATAAATCCTAATATAGTTATGGACAATCGATTGATTCCAAAAGGCAACCATAAAATAAATAAGAAATATAAATAGGGGGTAATGAACTGGTGTACGGGGGGCACTTCCTTTAAGATAACTACTTGAATCAGCAGAAATAAAATGAACCGAATGCTATTTTTAATAAAACTATTCATTTGGCGTTTTATTTTTTTCTAAGTTAAATTGCTCATTCATTCTTCTATTCTCCACTAAATAGATAAATTCTAAATTGTAAAAATTGGTAGCTGATTTTAATTCTAAAGTTAAAAAATTACTAGAGGGGTCTAAAATCACTTTGGTCACACGTCCAATCATCAACTGTGCAGGAAAGCTAGCTGAATAAGGACTCGTTAAAACAGAATCACCCATTTTTGGAGCCGCACTTTTGGAAATATTTTTTAAGGTGAGTATGTCAGGATCACTTCCATCCCATTCAACGGTACCCGCAACCTTATCTCTTTTTAACATCGCACTTACTTTACTGTTTCGGTGTAACAGACTCATTATTTTACTATAACGATCACCTACTTCTATAACAATACCCACAATACTTCCGTCGGGGCTAATGGCTGCCATATCTTTTTTAACACCTTGCAATGCACCGCGCTCAATAGTGATGTAATTTTTTTGAAGTGTAAATGTATTACCCACCACTTTGGCGGGGTAGTAATAAAACTTTCTAATTTTTTCAAGACTGTCTTTTCGTAAAACCAGAGTACCTAATTTTTTGCTGGTATCAAAGGGAATAAAATTTTGCGCTAATTGATTTCTCAACATCGCATTTTCGGCACTTAACTTTGCATTGGTAGTTTTTAAGCTAAAAAAGTAGGATGCATTATTGTATCGCGTATTGATATCTCCAATAAACTGATTGGCCATACCTCCAAAAAAAGTTTGATGTGACTTGCTGTAAGACGACAGCATCACTAATGACACAATTTGTAGTATCAAAAAACTAAAGAAAGTAAAATTTTGTCTTATGAACCCAATGATATTCTTCAATGGTGATCGCCTTTAAACATATTGATTAAATAAATCTCTTATCTCATGATGAATGGGAAACGTTGATAATTTTTCAACGCAATACCTGTTCCGCGAACAACACTTTTAAGTGGATCCTCTGCAATGTGAACAGGTAATTTGATTTTAGAACTCAAACGCTTATCTAATCCACGTAACAATGCACCTCCACCTGTCAAGTATAATCCACGACGATAAATATCTGCAGCTAATTCAGGTGGCGTTGTTTCTAATGCCTTTAAAATAGCTTCTTCAATTTTAAATATGCTTTTATCCAAAGCTTCTGCTACTTCTTGATAAGTCACCATGATTTGTTTTGGAATACCTGTTACCAAGTCGCGACCGTTGACTGGCATATCATCTGGAGGATTGTCTAAATCCTTTAAAGCAGCACCCACATGAATTTTAATTTGTTCTGCAGTTCGCTCACCAATTAATAAACTATGATAACGTCTTAATGATTCCATAATATCTGCAGTAAATTCATCCCCTGCAATACGTATACTTTGATCACAAACAATTCCTGCCAATGCAATCACAGTAATACCCGTTGTACCACCTCCAATATCAATAATCATATTCCCAACTGGCTCTTCCACATCAATTCCAATTCCTAATGCAGCGGCCATGGGTTCATGAATCATATATACTTCTTTTGCACCTGCTTGTTCTGCACTATCGCGTACCGCACGTTTTTCAACTTCAGTGATAGAGGAAGGAATACAAATAACCATTCTCCAACTTGGAGGAAATAAAGGCTTCTTAGGATAAATCATTTTCATCAACTCACGTATCATTAATTCAGCAGCATTAAAGTCGGCAATAACACCATCTTTTAATGGACGAACTGTTTTGATACTTTCATGCGTTTTTTCATGCATTAACAATGCTTTTTTACCAACGCCTAAAACTTCCTTCATATTATTTCTATTCAAAGCAATAATAGAAGGTTCATTTACGACAACTTCGTCATTGTGAATGATGAGGGTGTTTGCGGTACCTAAGTCCATCGCAATTTCCTGTGTAAAAAAGTTAAATAATCCCATTGTAAATCGTTAATTGTAATATTCAAGTTGAATGTAGCAAAATTCAACTAAAATTATCGAAATACAAAGCTTTTTATAAATGATTCAAAAAAGATTTTTCTAAAACAACTTAGGAAAATTCAAACCCAATATCGTTTCTGAAATACATGCCATTAAAATGGATCAAGGATAAACCATTTTTTGCTTTCAAAACGGCTTCTTGTAAATGGCTTCCTTGTGCAGTGACTGCTAAAACTCGACCACCATTGGTGACGATCTCATTATCTTGAAAGCGAGTGCCAGCTTGAAATACATCAATGTCTGGTAAGGCTTGAGCTTGATCTATTCCGGAGATTACGAAATTATTTTTATAGGATCCAGGGTAACCACCACTGACTGCCATGACGGTTGCAAAATGGGCGGTATGGTATTCAATATTAACATCTTCTAAAGTGCCATTATCTGCTGCTGCTAATAAACTCACTAAATCGGTTTGTAATCTAGGTAGA
Organism: uncultured Bacteroidota bacterium; assembly: GCA_903824725.1. GTDB lineage: Bacteria > Bacteroidota > Bacteroidia > Chitinophagales > Chitinophagaceae > Sediminibacterium. Next base: position 85,803 of record CAIJXU010000064.1, read on the forward strand.
ATTACTTCGGTTTCAGGGTCTCCTAAACGGCAATTGTATTCAATAACAAAGGGCTCACCCCCTTGATTCATAAGGCCAAAAAATACAAAACCTTTGTACTCCATTCCTTCCTTGTGTATCCCATTAATAGTGGGTTTTATGATACGGTCCTCTACTTTTTTCATAAATACTTCATCCATAAAAGGAACAGGACTCACGCATCCCATTCCACCGGTATTAAGCCCTGTATCGCCTTCTCCTATTCGTTTGTAGTCCTTTGCGTGTCCTATAATTTGGTAATGCTTCCCATCGGTAAGGGCAAAAACACTCACTTCAATCCCTGTTAAAAAAGCTTCAATGACCACCTTAGTGCTGGCTTCACCAAATTGCTTATTTAGGATCATTTCAGCAAAACTGTCTAAAGCCTCACTGTGCGTTAATGCAATAATGACGCCCTTTCCAGCCGCCAATCCATCGGCTTTTAATACAATGGGTAATGGATGTTGGGCAATGTATTGTTTTCCTTGTTCATAATTTTCAAGGGTAAATTCAGCATAGCTAGCGGTGGGAATTTGATGCCTTTGCATAAAGTGTTTGCTAAATGCTTTGCTTCCTTCTAATTGGGCGGCTTGGGTACTAGGTCCAATCACATTGATGTGCGCCGTTAAGGGATCCATACTAAAAAAGTCATAAATACCCTTAACTAATGGATCTTCGGGCCCCACGACAATCATATCAATAACATGTTCAATGGCAGCTTGTTTTAAGGCCTCAAAATCAGTGATGGCAATTTGCAAATTGGTGCCAAACATAGCAGTGCCGGGGTTTCCAGGAGCAATATATAATTGATCACATTGATGACTTTTAGCCATTTTCCAAGCCAAAGCATGCTCTCTTCCGCCCGCACCTATTAATAAAATATTCATATTTAGATTGATTGCCCCACGAAAGTAAAATTTATTGAAGGGATTTTATTAATTTGAGGCAATTAAATAACAAATTGATTATGTCTTCAGCTACATCAAAACACCCAAAAGGTCTCTATGTCTTGTTTGCCACTGAAATGTGGGAGCGTTTTAACTACTATGGAATGCGGGCTATCTTGGTATTATTTTTAACCAAGGCCCTCCTTTTTGATAAAGTTTTTGCATCTCAAGTATATGGCAGTTATACAGGATTGATCTATTTAACCCCTTTGTTAGGTGGGTATATTGCAGATCGCTTTTGGGGGAATAATCGTTCCATTATTGCTGGGGGTTTGGTGATGGCGATTGGTGAATTTGTATTGTTTTTTTGCGGCCATTTTTATGAAAATGCTGCCATCGCCACTCCATTATTTTATACTGGTTTGGGTTGTATGATTGCGGGTAATGGTTTTTTCAAACCCAATATTTCTAGTATGGTGGGGCAATTGTATGCAAAAGGAGATAAGCGAATTGATTCGGCCTATACGATTTTTTATATGGGGATTAATACAGGGGGTGCTTTAGGTCCTTTTGTTTGCGGCTTAGTAGGGGATACAGGAAAATCGGGTGATTTTAAATGGGCTTTTTTTGCAGGAGGTGTTGCCATGTTAATTAGTGTAGTTACGCAAATGATGTTTCAAAAAAAATATTTGAAAGATCCAGAAGGCAATGCATTGGGAGAAGCGCCAGCGAATGCTCCTAAATGGTTTCAAAAAATTCCAGTGATGGTTGGATTTTTATTTTTATTATCCATGGTCACTATTGCATTGGTTTATATTGATGTTAAAGTAGTGAGCTATTTGTTTTATTTATTACTTGGATGTATTAGTTTAATTGCATTTATTGTTTTTTCAGATACCACTTTAAATTCCATAGAGAAACAAAAAATCTTAGTCATTTTTGTGGTCTCCTTTTTTGTTATCTTTTTTTGGAGTGCTTTTGAACAAGCGGGTGCCAGCTTAACTTTTTTTGCTGAAGAACAAACCAATCGAAATGTGGGTTGGTTTACGGTGCCTTCCAGTTTTTTCCAATCTTTGAACTCCATTTTTGTAGTGAGTTTTGCACCCGTATTTGCTTGGTTGTGGGTGAAATTAGGAAAGCATGAACCTTCTTCTCCTTATAAAATGGCCGCAGGTTTAATGTTATTAGCGCTAGGTTATTTCTGGATTGCAACAGGTGTAAATGGAGTAGGAACTGGCGTTAAAGTAAGTATGATTTGGTTAATAGGAATGTACATGATGCACACTTTTGGTGAATTGTGTTTATCGCCTATTGGCTTATCCTTAGTCAATAAATTAGCCCCATTAAAATTCGGATCTTTATTAATGGCAGTATGGTTTACAGCCAATGCTTTTGCGAATAAACTAGCGGGCGTGTTTAGCGCTTTGTATCCGGAGAATGGCAAAGTCACTTCCTTTGTTGGTTATCAAATTACCAACTTGCATGACTTTTTTATGTTCTTCGTTGCTATGGCCGGAATCGCATCTGTGATTTTATTTATACTCTCAAGTAAGCTGAAGAATTTAATGGAGCAGTAAATTCTAAGTAATTACAAAACGCCCTTTACAATTTCATCCACAACTGCGGGATCAAGAAGTGTTGAAGTGTCACCCAAATTTTTCAATTCACCTTCGGCTACCTTCCTTAGGATGCGTCGCATAATTTTTCCAGAACGAGTTTTAGGAAGGCCTGATACAAATTGTATTTTATCTGGTTTCGCAATGGGGCCAATGATGCGAGTTACGGTTTGTAAAATATCTTTTCTAACCATATCGGCCGTGCCGTGTGTGTCTTGACCATGTGATCCAGTATATATCACATAAGCGTAAATGCCTTGTCCTTTTATGTCATGCGGATATCCTACCACTGCGCTTTCAACAACCCCTGCATGCATATTGATTGCGTTCTCTACTTCGGCGGTTCCAATTCTGTGCCCACTCACATTTAATACATCATCTACGCGACCTGTAATTCTTATCTGTCCCAATTCATTTTTCAATGCGCCATCGCCAGTAAAATATAATTGATCATAAGTAGCAAAATAATTGGTTCTACATCTTTCGTGATCACCATAAGTAGTGCGTAGTATCGCAGGCCAAGGTTGTGTAATACATAAATTTCCTCGATACAATCCCTCTTCCATATTGGTGACTTCTTCTCCTTTATCATCCACCAATATTGTGGATACGCCAGGCATTGGATAAGTTGCCCAACCTGGTTTTCCTGGTGTTATACCTGCCATATTAGAAATCATAATACCACCTGTTTCCGTTTGCCACCAAGTATCTACAATGGGACATTTTTTCTTTCCAATATGTTCATCGTACCAATGCCATGCCTCTTCATTAATGGGTTCTCCAACGGTACCCAATACTTTTAAACTACTTAAGTCATGGTCCTTTACGGGGCCTAATCCAAATCCCATTAAGGATCGAATGGCAGTAGGCGCCGTGTATAAAGTATTTACTTTGAATTTGTCAATGATATCCCAAAATCTTCCTGCATCAGGAAAAGTAGGAATGCCTTCAAACATTAAGGAAGTGCCCCCAGCACTTAATGGTGCATATACAATATAACTATGTCCTGTAATCCAACCCACATCGGCAGTACAAAAAAAGATGTCGTTGGGTTGGTATTGAAAAACATTTACAAAAGTATAATTGGTATAAACCATATAACCTGCTACACTATGCACAACGCCCTTTGGTTTTCCAGTAGATCCAGAAGTATATAATATAAATAAAGGATCTTCGGCATCCATTTCTTCGGCAGCGATCTCTACTACTCCTTGAGATTCTACTTTTTTAATTTCATCTTCCCACCAAACATCTCGCCCTTTGATCATAGATACCGCGGTTCTTGTTCTTGTACAAACAATGACACGCTTTATTGTTTTGTTTCCAATTAAGGCATCATCGATGACTGATTTTAGTGGAATATCTTTTGCGCCACGGTTGGCGCCATCACATGTAATAATAAAAGTAGCATTAGCATCTTCTAATCTGTCGGCAATACTTTGTGCCGAAAATCCACCAAATATAACGCTGTGGATAGCGCCAATACGAGCACAAGCTAATACCGCTATTGCGAGTTCTGGAATCATGCCCATGTAGATACAAACACGATCGCCTTTTTTTACTCCATTATTATAAAGGACTTGTGCAAATTGACAAACCTTAAAATGTAATTGTTTGTAGGTGATGATGCGATGGTGCTCCTCAGGATCATTGGGTTCCCATATAATAGCGGGCGTGTCTCCATTTTTTTCTAAATGACGATCCAGGCAATTTTCAGTGATATTTAATTTCGCACCTTTAAACCATTCAATTTTGGGTTCTTTAAAATTCCATTCTAATACTTTGTCCCATTTTTTTCGCCAAGTAAAATTTTCTGCAATTTCTTCCCAAAATTTTTCAGGATGATCGATACTTTTTTTATAAGCCTCGTGATAAGCGTCGAGGGTTTTTATTTGATAAGGGTAACTCATGGCGAATCGTTGTAAATAATGTTTCTCAAATTTACATTTTTCAGTTTAAATTATTAACTTGAATATTCACTTGCAAACCAATATATCAATGAGTCAAGAAAAAAAACAAAGTAGCATCGCATTTGTCATAGGAGCTTCGTCGGTGGGAACCTTAATTGAGTGGTATGATTTTTACATATTTGGGATGTTGGCTACCATCATTTCAAAGCAATTTTTTCCTGCAGATGCAGGCACTGCAGCACTTTTAAGTACTTTAGCCATATTTGCGGCAGGTTTTATTGTTCGCCCTTTTGGAGCGCTGGTTTTTGGCCGTTTGGGGGATTTGATTGGCCGTAAGCATACTTTTTTGCTCACTTTGGTTATCATGGGTGGGTCTACTTTTGCGATTGGATTGGTACCTGGGTATGCCACTATTGGTTGGGCAGCACCTATATTGGTTTTAATACTTAGATTATTACAAGGGTTGGCATTGGGAGGTGAATATGGGGGTGCTGCGACCTATGTGGCGGAACATGCACCTGCAGGTCAAAGAGGATTTTGGACCAGTTGGATTCAAACAACTGCGACCCTTGGTTTATTTTTAGCACTCGGGGTGATTATATTTATTCGTTCTAGTCAAGGGGTTGAAAAGTTTAGCGCAGAGTGGGGTGGATGGAGATATCCTTTTTGGATTTCATTGTTATTAGTTGGCGTATCTATTTTAATTAGAATGCGAATGAGCGAGTCTCCCATGTTTTCTAAATTAAAAACAGAAGGAAAGACATCGGTTAATCCATTGAAAGAAAGTTTTGGACACAAAGCAAATTTTAAAATGGTTTTATTGGCTTTGTTTGGAGCAGTGATGGGCCAGGGTGTGGTGTGGTATACGGGTCAATTTTATGCACAAAGTTTTATTGAAACAGTATGTAAGGTTGAATTTATTCAATCTCGAGATTTAATGTTGTGGGCGATTTTAATGGCCACTCCTTGCTTTGTATTATTTGGATGGCTAAGTGATAAGATTGGGCGAAAATGGATTATGTTATTTGGTATGCTAGCTTCTATATTAACTTATCGACCTATCTATAAACAATTTCTAGCTTTAACAAATGCTAAGAATAGAATTGAAAAAATTGATTTAAGTAAAACAGTGGTATCCCCTAAAAAAGTTATTATTGATAAAAAAGACAACACTAAAATTTATGTAGTACAACATTTTGATACTGCCTACACAGATGGTGCTGTATTTAAATATACCAAAACGGACACCCTTCAATTATCTGCGAGTTATGATCCTAGTATTTCCATAGATTCTTTATCTACTAAATTGATTTTAAGTCAATCTGCAAAACCCAATGTAGTGATTGAAAAAACAATGGATCATAGTACTTATTGGTCACTCATTTGGTTGGTCTTTATACAAATTGTGTATGTCACAATGGTGTATGGCCCTATAGCTGCCTTTTTGGTAGAAATGTTCCCAACTAAAATCAGATACACTTCCATGTCACTGCCGTATCATATTGGTAATGGGGTGTTTGGAGGCTTGGTTCCATTTTTAGGAACGCTTATAGTTGAGTTTACAAAATCCTCAGCCTCTCCTAATGGTGATGTGCTCGCAGGATTATGGTATCCAATAGGCGTGGCTTCGGTGTGCTTTGTCATTGGGCTTGTTTATTTAACCAATAAAATTGATAAAAATGTAATGGATTAATCTCTTTTGAAAAGAGATTCCAACCACATGTTAAATTATACTTATTATGAATTCAGTTAAAAAATTATTAGGATATGTATGGATGCTTTTAGCTCCAGCGTTAATTTGTTTTTTATTATACGAGGCCTTTGAAAAAATTTCAGCTGCTGCTGCGATACATAAAGCAAATGTGACTTTGCAATGGGTGATTATATTACTCGTTTTTACGCCAATTTGTATTGGGTTTTTCATTTTTGGAAAGTATGCCAGCGACAACGAGTATGACCATTTACCCGAATCTTCCCAGGAGATTGAATAAGTATTTCACATTCGTTTAAGGATTGTTACTTATTTTTGATCATGTCATTATCTGTCGATCAATTAACTAAAAACTACGGGGCTACGCTTGCGGTGGACCATGTTTCTTTTGCTATTTCTAAGGGAGAAGTGGTAGGATTTTTAGGTCCCAATGGTGCAGGGAAATCAACTACCATGAAAATGATCGTGGGTTTTTTGCAGGCAGACAATGGCAAGGTTACTTTAAATGGTTTATCTCATCAAGATGATGCTGTTGCGTATAAAAAAATGATCGGTTATTTACCCGAATCCAACGCTTTGTATGAGGATATGTATGTCAAGGAGTATTTAAGTTTTATAGCGGAAGGGCATCAAATTGAAAATCCAAACAATAGAATCAAGGAAGTGATCGAGCTAACAGGTTTGGATTTGATGCAGTTAAAAAAAATTGGTCAACTTTCTAAAGGTTACAAGCAAAGGGTGGGCATCGCCGGTGCCATCATGCACCAACCTCTTTTATTATTATTAGATGAACCCACTGCCGGATTAGACCCCAATCAATTAATTGAAATACGAACACTTATTAAATCCTTAAGTGCACAATCCATGGTATTATTATCAACGCATATTTTACAAGAAGTCACTGCTATTTGTGATCGAGTGTTAGTATTGCATCAAGGGAAATTGGTTGCGGATGCGCCTATGGCTACTTTATTAGAAAAACACCAAGCCAGTTTAGAAGAAATTTTCAAAATCCTTACCCATTAAAAAAAAGGGTGTAAATTGCGGTCTCCATTCGTATATCAACATTTTATAGAAATTAATAAGCATTATTTATGAGTTACATTATTGAAGTTCATGCAAGACAAATATTAGACAGCCGTGGAAATCCAACAGTAGAAGTGGATGTATTAACCGATGAAGGCGCGATGGGTCGTGCTGCTGTGCCAAGTGGTGCAAGTACAGGTATTCACGAAGCAGTTGAATTAAGGGACAATGATAAAAAAAAGTATGTAGGCAAGGGTGTATTAAAAGCAGTTAAAAATGTAAACGATCAAATTTCAAAAGCCATTGAAGGTTTTGACGTAACAGCGCAGGCTGCAATTGATCAAGTGATGATCGATTTAGACGGCACTCCTAATAAAGGCAAATTTGGTGCGAACGCAATATTAGCCGTAAGCATGGCCGTTGCCAAAGCAGCAGCAGAGGAAGCCAACCTTCCTTTGTATCGATATATTGGAGGCACCAATGCAAAAACTTTACCTATTCCCATGATGAATATTGTAAATGGTGGAGCACATGCAGACAACAAAATTGATTTTCAAGAATTTATGGTCATGCCAATTGGTGCACCTAGCTTTAGCGAAGGTTTGCGTTGGGGCGTTGAAATTTTCCATCATTTAAAATCGGTGTTAAAGAAAAAAGGATTTAGTACGAATGTGGGTGATGAAGGTGGTTTTGCACCTAATATTCAAAGCAATGAAGAAGCCATTGAAACCGTATTAGAGGCTATTCATGCAGCTGGATATAAAACAGGATCTCAAATTGCGATTGCGATGGATGCTGCGAATAGTGAATTGTGGGATGCTAAAAAGAAAAAATATGTTTTCCATAAAAGTTCAGGAAAGGAAATGAGTAGCGATCAATTAGTGAAGTATTGGGAAAAATGGGTGAAGCAATATCCAATTATTTCAATTGAAGATGGTATGGCCGAGGACGATTGGAATGGCTGGAAAGCTTTAACCCAAACTATTGGAGATAAATGCCAATTAGTTGGAGATGACTTATTTGTGACCAATGTAGACCGTTTGCAAATGGGTATTGATAAAAAAATTGGAAATGGATTGTTGGTAAAGGTGAACCAAATAGGTACTTTAACCGAAACCATCAATGCAGTAACATTGGCACAACACAATGGTTATAATACCATTATGTCGCACCGCAGTGGCGAAACGGAAGATACTACCATTGCAGATTTAGCGGTGGCTTTAAATTGTGGTCAAATTAAAACGGGTTCTGCATCTAGAACCGATCGTATGGCTAAATACAATCAGTTGATTCGTATTGAAGAGGCATTAGGCGAAACGGCCATCTATCCTAAAGGGAAGGTGAAGTTTGGCAATAAATAGGTTAGGCTTTAAATTTTTAAAAGTCTTTGTACAAAAAGGTTGGGTTATTATTAGAACTACGCTAATTTTACCCCAACCTTTTTTTATGTCATTTTTGAAAAAAATAATACCCTTTGTTGCCAATAGATACTTTGTCGTGTCGGTTGGATTTTTTGTTTGGATGTTATTTTTTGATCAGAGAGATTTTTTTCAACAAAAAGAGAGATCGGCTGAATTAAAAAAAGTAGAAGCGGCTAAAAAATATTACCAATTAGAAATTGACAAAACAAAAAAGCAACTTAATAATTTACAGAACAATCCTGCCTCTGTTGAAAAATTTGCGAGAGAAAGATATTTATTAAAGCGTGAAGGGGAGGAAGTGTATTTATTTGAAGACACGATGCTTGCGCAAAATAAAAAATGACAAAGAAGGAGCGGTATTTAAATGTGCTTTCTTACTTTCAGCACCATCAGCCCATTGCGGAAACTGAATTAACCTATGCGTCTCCGTTTCAATTATTAGTAGCTGTTATTTTATCAGCGCAGTGTACTGATAAAAGGGTGAATGCCACCACACCTTCTATATTTAATAGTTTCCCCACGCCACAAAAAATGGCAGCTGCTTCCTTTGATGCGGTATTTGCGTTGGTTAAAAGTATTTCCTATCCTAATAATAAAGCCAAGCACTTAATTAAAATGAGTCAAATGTTGATTGACCATTATAATGGCGAAGTGCCTATGTCTATTGATGCCTTGGTGACACTGCCTGGTGTTGGACGAAAAACGGCAAATGTAATTACCAGTGTAATTGATCAGCAACCTAATATGGCAGTGGATACGCATGTATATAGAGTAAGTAGAAGAATTGGGTTAGTGCCAATGACGGCGACCACGCCTTTAGCAGTGGAAAAAGAATTAATCAAACATATCCCCAAAGAACAAGTTCATATCGCGCATCATTGGTTGATTTTACATGGCAGGTATACTTGCTTAGCACGAAGTCCCAAATGCGATGCTTGTGCTATTCGACTTTTTTGTAAGCAAGGATCTAAAATTTAAAAGCTTCCCTCGAATGATCGGGGGAAGCTTTTAAATAAATATCGACTAACTATTTTATAATTTTTCTATTGCGTCTACTAATTCGTGTTTAGCAATCGGGCTTCCCATGATTCTATTAAATCCTTTTGCATCCACAAAATATTTATCTCTAATAATTTTAATAAGCTGCCCATTATTGATTTCAGGGATTAATACTGTTTCAAAATTTTTCAAGATATCTCCTAAATTTTTAGGGAAAGGGCGCATGTACTTAATATGAGCATGACTTACATCCTTGCCTTTGGCTTGTAATTCTTGTACAGCACTTTTAATGGTACCATAAGTAGATCCCCATCCTAATACCAATATCTTTCCTTTTTCATTACCGCTATCAATAGTTTGTAAAGGAATATAATCTGCAATTTTTTCAACCTTAGCTTCTCTTGTTTTCACCATGAACTCATGATTTTCTGAATCATAGCTCACATTACCTGTTTCGGCTTGTTTTTCCAATCCACCAATACGATGCTCTAAACCTGGTGTACCTGGAATAGCCCAAGGTCTTGCTAATTTTTCGTTTCTCTTATATGGAAGGTATTTTTCCTCTCCTTCGTCTAGGCTTGTTTTAAATTTCACTTCGATGGTAGGAAGATCACTTGCATTTGGGAATTTCCAAGGTTCAGCACCATTGGCAATATAACCATCGCTTAATAAAATGACTGGTGTCATATGTTGCAATGCAATACGCACCGCTTCAAATGCCATCTGAAAACAATCACTTGGTGTTGAAGCTGCAATGATTGGAATAGGCGCTTCTCCATTTCTTCCATAATAGGCTTGCATCAAATCACTTTGTTCTGTTTTAGTAGGCAAACCTGTTGAAGGTCCTCCTCTTTGTATGTTGACAATCACCAAAGGAATTTCCAACATCATTGCTAGTCCCATGGCTTCAGTTTTTAAAGCCATACCTGGTCCTGATGTGGTGGTTAATCCAATGGAACCTCCGTAGCTTGCGCCAATAGCAGCAGCAATACCTGCAATTTCATCTTCGGCTTGAAAAGTACGGATTCCAAAATTTTTATATTTACTTAGTTCATGTAAAATATCAGTAGCGGGTGTAATAGGGTAAGAACCTAGAAATAAAGGAAGACCACTTTTTTGTGACCCTGCGATTAAACCCATCGACAAAGCTTGGTTTCCCATAATGCTACGGTAATGACCAGGCTCCATTTTAGATTTTTCAACCTTGTATCGAGTGCTGAATAATTCTGCAGTATCACCATAGTTATATCCCGCCTTTAATACATCCACATTACTATTAAATATATTAGGCTTTTTACCAAATTTCTCTTTTAAAAATTCGATGGTATTGTCTAGACTACGATTGTATATCCAATAGATTAATCCCAATACAAACATATTTTTTGCACGGTCTCTTTCTTTATTTCCTAATTCAGTATATTCTTTTAATGCTTCGCGTGTTAATTTGGTAACATCTACTTTCGTTAATTCATAACCATCTAAGCTTCCATCTTCTAATGGATTCACGCCATCGCTATAAGCTGCTAAGCGTAAATTTTTAGTATCAAATCCTTCAAGGTTGGCGATGATTTTTCCACCTTTTTTTAAACTTTTTAAATTCACTTTTAAAGCGGCAGCATTCATAGCAACCAATACATCACAAACATCACCAGGAGTATATACTCGATTTGAACTAAAATGAATTTGAAATCCACTCACTCCAGGAAGGGTTCCCAATGGAGCTCTGATTTCGGCAGGGAAGTCGGGGAAGGTAGCTAAATCAATTCCTAATAGCGCTGTGTTATTGGTAAACTGTTGACCAGTTAATTGCATACCATCACCGCTATCTCCGGCAAACTTGATCACCACATCCTGTAAAATCACTTCATTTTGCATAAATCTTAAATTTGAGCACGAAGGTACAAATCATAGGCTTAAAATGACTATTTTTTAGCACTTTATTATAGATTTCTATAGTAGCTTTGCGCCCATAATTGAATCATTTTATGCAGTTAGGCCTGGTTTTTTATTACTTGATCGCTTTTTTTGTAAATATTATTACATTTTCGAATACTTCAACAATAGGGAAACACCTTCTGATACCCCATTCTGTTAAACAAACTAGACCCATTATAGATAGCAATATCAAAACTATTTACCTCAGTTTTGATGACGGTCCTTTAACAGGCACTCCTAATTGTATTGATATTTGCACAAAAGAAAAAGTACCTGCCACTTTTTTTGAAGTGGGTTTGCATCAATCTAGATCGGCTTTTGGTAAAAATGTATATCAGCAAATTTTAAAAGACAGTGCTCTTTTTGCAATTGCCAATCATAGTTTTTCCCATGCTTATAGTAAATACATTTCTTTTTATCATCATCCAGATTCTGCATTATTGGATTTTTTAAAAGCAAAATATTATTTGAAACCAACAAATAATATCACAAGACTTCCTGGGAATAATGCTTGGAATTTAATGACAAAAAAAAGGGCTAGCGAGTTGGTTTCACCTTTGGTGAAAAAAATGGATAGTATAGGATTTAATGTTATTGGTTGGGATTTACAATGGCGTTTTAATAAAAATGGCAGACCCATTCAAAGTCCAAAATGGATGGCGATGCAAGTAGATAGTCTCTTTTTTTACAATCAAACTGTCACAAAAAATCACTTGGTGATTTTAATGCATGACCAAATGTATAGAGCGCCTCAGGATTCAATCAAGTTAGCGCAATTCATTCAATTGCTAAAGCAAAATGGACACTATACTTTTCAGAAATTGACCCGTTACCCTGGATTAAAGCCTAATATCTAAACTTGGCGGGATTAACTTTTTTTTAGATATTTAATACGAACTATTTAGTAATTTCGAGTAACCAATTAAATGAATTCATTATGGCAATGTTTAAATCAGGTAATCCAACCCTTACCGCAAAAATTTTTGACAAAAGTTTACATGAAAATGCAAGCGCTTTTGGTGTAATGAGTATTAGAGGCACCATGAATAAATTTGGATTTTTATTATTTATGGTCATGGCTTCTGCTATGTATGTATGGAATATTTATGCCGAAGGCAATGTTGCTACTGCATCCACTTTAATGATTGCAGGCGCTATTGGCGGATTTGTATTAGCCATTGTAATGATGTTCAAACCTAATTGGGCTGGATATATTGCACCTGCTTATGGCATATTAGAAGGTTTATTTATTGGGGGCATCAGTGCTTTTTTTAATGCAATGTTCCAAAAATCCTACCCCAATATTGTATTGCATGCAGTAGGCTTAACATTAGGAGTAGCACTCGCTATGTTTTTATTATATAATTTCCGAGTGATCAGCGTCACTAATCGTTTGCGTTCAATCATTATGTCAGCAACCTTAGGTATTGGTTTATTTTACTTAATAGTATGGATTTTAGGCATGTTTGGTGTGGACATGGGATTTGCTTTTGATAGTTCTCCATTAAGTATTGGGATCAGCTTATTTATTGTAGGTATTGCGGCACTCAATTTGTTATTAGACTTTGATGCGATCGAAAAAGCAGCCGAAATGGGGGCACCAAAGTATATGGAATGGTATAGTGCTTTTGGACTATTGGTGACATTAGTTTGGTTGTACCTTGAAATTTTAAGACTATTAAGCAAGTTAAACTCTAGAAACTAGAGGCATCTTTGCACTTTCAGTTATAAGAACTTATAGGAACAGTCTCGGGTGCATCACTCGGGACTGTTTTATTTAAAGCACTTTTTTTTATCTGCCTATAAAAATGGTAAATTTGAATTATAACCCTTTTGAATGGATTTTAAGCGCGACAAGTTAGAGGAGGACCAATTAATTTATTTTTATCGTTCCTTGCTTTTGCCAAGAATGATAGAAGATAAAATGCTTGTGTTGTTGCGCCAAGGTAAAATTAGTAAGTGGTTTAGTGGTATTGGGCAGGAAGCCATTTCGGTAGGGGCTACATTGGCCATGGATATGAATGAATGGATTACGCCTTTGCATCGCAACTTAGGTGTGTTTACAGCAAGAAATATGCCCTTGGTTGATTTGTTTAGACAATGGCAAGGTGATCCATCTGGTTATTCAAAAGCACGGGAACGAAGTTTTCATTTTGGGAGTAAAGCACATCATATCTGTGGTATGATTTCACATTTGGGTCCTCAATTGGCAATTGCAGATGGGATTGCATTAGCCTATCAATTAAGAGGCCAATTAAAAGCCACACTTACATTTACTGGAGAAGGTGGTACGAGTGAGGGGGATTTTCATGAAGCATTAAATGTGGCGTCTGTATGGGGACTCCCTGTTATTTTTTTAATAGAAAATAATGGATATGGATTAAGCACACCTACAACTGAACAATATCATTGTGATTATTTAGTTGACAAGGCAAAGGGTTATGGCATGGAAGGTGTGCGCATTGATGGTAATAATATTTTAGAAGTATACCAAACTATTAAAGGAGCTAGAGAATATTGTATTAATGCCCAACGACCTTATCTTATTGAATGCACTACTTTCAGAATGCGAGGTCATGAGGAAGCAAGTGGTGTAAAATATGTTCCTAAAACATTAATGGAACAATGGTCTCGAAAAGATCCGATTAAAAATTATGAACAATTTTTAGTACGAGAAAAAGTATTGACCGAAATGCAAGTGGCGTCGATTCGTCATGAAATAAAAGAACATATTGAATCTGAATTAAAAATAGCCCTGCAGCCCGATCCATTGACCTTGTCTATAGATCATGAGTTAATAGATGTTTACGCGCCTATCGTTGATAATACCATCACTCCTTTTGAAAAATTAAATAATCCCATTTTAACGACTAAGCGATTTATTGAAGCCATAAGTGATGCATTAAAACAATCCATGGTACTATATCCTGATTTGATTTTAATGGGTCAAGACATTGCTGAATATGGTGGTGCATTTAAAGTAACCGAAGGCTTTGTTGAACAATTTGGAAAACAACGCATTCGTAATACACCTATTTGCGAAAGCGCTATTGTGGGCGCAGCATTGGGTTTAAGTATAGAAGGAGTGAAGTCGGTGGTGGAAATGCAATTTGCAGATTTTGTAACGATGGGATTTAATCAAATTGTAAATAACCTTGCTAAAATTCATTATCGATGGGGCCAAAATGCGGATGTGGTCATAAGGATGCCAACAGGCGCAGGGGTTGGGGCTGGTCCATTTCATTCTCAATCCAATGAAGCTTGGTTTACTCATGTGCCTGGATTAAAAGTGGTATATCCTTCCAATCCGGCAGATGCAAAGGGGTTAATGATTGCCGCTTTAGCAGATCCTAATCCTGTTTTATATTTTGAACATAAAGCATTGTATCGAAGTAAGAGTGGTGAAGTGCCAGATGAATATTATACAACGCCAATAGGCAAGGCAAAAATAATTAGTAGTGGAGAGGATGTTTGCATTATTACTTATGGCATGGGCGTTGTATGGGCCCAACAATATCAGGAAGCAAATCCAAATATTTCTGTTTGTATTTTAGATTTACGCAGCTTAGCGCCTTTGGATTATGAATCTATAAAACAAGTGGTTCAAATGACGGGTAAGGTTTGTTTATTGCATGAAGATAATTTAACCGGAGGCATTGGAGGAGAAATGAGTGCCTGGATTGCAGAACATTGCTTTGAATTTTTAGATGCACCTATTTTTCGATGTGCATCATTAGACACACCGATCCCTTTTAATTTGGAATTAGAAAAACAATACTTAGCCAATAGTAGGTTAGAAGAAACGATGCAGCGATTATTGACTTATTAATCAAAAAATCCGCTTAAATTTTATTCTTTGGATCAAGTAAACAAGCCTACCCGTTTATGGGGTAGGCTTGAAAAATCATTAGATAAAAATGAATAAGCCTCTTAGATTTTTATCAAGAGGCTTATTCATTAATTAGGGTTATTAATAAATCAAGGCCCTCGTTTATGGGGGGCCTTGAAAAAATCATTATAGGGAGTATCAATAACCCTTAATTTTTAATTAGGGTTATTGATACGATACACGCGTAAAAAATTCCCTCCTAATACCTTACTTATATCTTTATTTGAATATCCACGTGCGATTAATGCTTTTGTAAATACAGGATAATCAACCACTGTTTTTAATTGTTTTGGGGCAGAATTGATACCATCAAAATCTGAACCCAGACCTACATGGTCAATGCCTATTAACTTAACAATATGATCAAAGTGTTGCATGAGTTGTTCTAAATCGGGTTTGATATTTTCACTTTCTGCAGGGTATTTATCTGATATCATTGTGAATGCATATTCGCGTTGAATTCCAGTAGCCAACAAGGAATCAATTTCGACGGTATGATTTTTTCTGAAGGCGGCATCTTTTTTTGAAAAATTACTATCTACAAATCCTGAGAAAAAATTTAAGCAAATTACACCACCATTTTTCCCAATTGCTTTAATTTGATCATCTTTCAAATTTCGAGAAACAGGACAAATACTATACGCATTACTATGCGAAGCAATCATGGGCTTTGTAGTTGTTTTAATGGCATCCCAAAAAGTAGTTTCCCCTACATGTGATATGTCAACAATGATACCCAACTTATTCATTCGTTGAATAATTTCTTTTCCAAATGCAGAGAGTCCTTTATGTCCTGTGTATTTTGGATTTTTTTCGTCCGTATGTGAGCTGGCCCAGCTAGGTGAATTGTTCCAAGTCAATGTCATATAGCGAACACCTCTTTTATAAAAAGTATCCAATCGGTTGATATCATCTTCAATCATATGACCACCTTCAACACCATATTGTGCCACTATGATATTTTGTTGAATCGCTTTTTGTATCTGTTTCCAAGTTTTTGCTACGACTATTTTATCTGGGTTCCTCGCTGCTACTGCATCCAGCGTATCCATTTCTCTCATTGCCCAAGCATAAGGGTTTACTTTGTCGCCATCGCACCAAATCGAAAATAATTGATAATCTACCCCTCCTTGCTTAAAACGGGCTAAATCTGAATGATTTATTCCTTTTAAATCCTGGTCCAAGCTCACTTTTTTCTCAATACAAGCAGTAAGACAGTCATTATGTGTATCCACTAGGACGGATTTAAAATGTATGGATTGTGCTTGGGCGCCTATTGTAAGGAGTAGTAAAAGGGTGCTTAAGTATTTCATACAATAGGATTGTTTTAATTGACAACTAAAATAACTATTTTTGCTCACCTAAAAACGACTATGTTAGATAAATTAGAAGCCATACAAGCCAGGTTTGAACAAGTGGGGGTGGCTTTGACCAATCCTGAGATCATCAACAATCAATCCGAATTCGGGAAGATGAGTAAGGAGTATCGTGCCTTAGAAAAAATCATGAAGCCTTTTGAACGCTATAAAAGGGTTTTAGCCGATCATCAATTTGCGAAAGAAAGTTTAAATGGGGATGATCCCGAAATGCGTGAATTGGGTAAATTGGAATTACCTGCTTTAGAAGAAGAAAAAGTACAATTAGAAAAGGACTTAACTAAATTATTAATACCCAAGGATCCGCAAGATGATAAAAATGCGATCATTGAATTAAGAGCTGGCACCGGTGGTGATGAAGCCAGTTTATTTGTAGGTGATTTATTAACCATGTACACAAGGTATTGTCAAAAGAAAGGTTGGAAAGTGGCCATCGCAAGTGAAAACGAAGGAACTGTTGGAGGATATAAGGAAGTGATATTAGAAGTAACAGGGGAAGATGTGTATGGTACCATGAAATTTGAAAGTGGAGTACACCGAGTACAACGCGTACCAAGTACCGAAACACAAGGCAGGGTGCATACTTCTGCTGCCACTGTTGCGGTGATGCCAGAAGCGGAAGAGGTTGATTTTGTTTTAAATCCTGCAGATGTAAAAATGGAAACTTCACGAAGTGGTGGTGCGGGTGGTCAAAATGTAAATAAAGTGGAAACTAAAGTAATGTTAACGCATATTCCAACAGGCACTGTTATTATTTGCCAAACGGAGCGTTCGCAATTAGGTAATAGAGAAAAAGCCATGGGGATGATGCGTACGAAATTATTTGAAGAGCAGGTTCGTAAGCAAGAAGATGAAATTTCTCGTCATCGTAAAACTTTGGTAAGTACTGGCGATCGAAGTGCAAAAATTAGAACCTACAACTGGCCACAGGGAAGGGTGACAGATCATCGAGTGGGAGTGACTTCTTATAATTTAGATGCAGTAATCAATGGTGAAATTGAAGAATTTATTGAAGCTTTACAAGTTGCAGAAAATGCAGAAAAAATGTTAGTGCAACACTAATTATTTATACTTCTTATTTAGAAACAGCGATACTTTTTTCCCATTCCCAAGCGGTGCGCATCATATCGTCTAAGGAATAATTAATTTTCCATCCTAATTTTTGGACCGCATAATCATTGTTGGCATAAATAGCAATAATATCACCTGCTCTTCGAGGTCCAATTTGATAATTCAATTTCAATCCTGATACTTTTTCAAATGCCTGGATGGCTTCTAAAACAGTAATACCATTGCCTGTACCTAAATTAAAAATATCGCAAAGGTGAGGTTCGTTTTTTTTGATGGAATACTGAAGTGCTAAAGTATGCGCTCGTGCAATATCACATACATGAATGTAGTCGCGAATACAACTACCATCTCTTGTATCATAATCATCACCATACACTTGCATCGTATCTAATTTACCAATAGCCGTTTGTGTGATGGCGGGTACTAAATTTTGTGGACGCCCAATAGGAAGCTCGCCAATTGCAGTGGAAGGATGTGCTCCCACTGGATTAAAATAGCGTAATAAAATAGTAGACAAAGGTTTTACAAAAGCTGTATCCTTAATAATGGTTTCGCCCATTTGCTTGGTGGCGCCATAAGGAGAAGCGGCTGGTTGTAATTCAGTTTGTTCAGTCACGGGAATGGAATGAGGATTGCCATATACAGTACAAGAAGAAGAAAATATAAAATGCATGGCCTTGTACTTGACCGCTAATTTTAATAAATGAACTAAGGAAAAAAGGTTGTTTTCGTAATATTCTAAAGGCATTTCTACCGATTCGCCTACTGCTTTAAAAGCGGCAAAATGTATAATACCAATGATGCTTGGGTTTTCTATAAAAATAGATTCGGTGGCTTGGGCATCTGTTAAATCGATAGCATAATTTTTTATTTTTTGCCCAGTAATTTTTTCGATTCCTGCTAATGTATGGTGGGATGACCTAGAAAAATTATCAACAGAAATAACATTAAAACCATTTTCGATTAAATCGACAATCGTATGGGCGCCAATGTATCCACAACCTCCAGTCACTAATATGGTTTGCATGTTGAAAATTTAGAATTCAAAGTAACGAAAAATATCCTTAAGACATCGTATTAGGCAATGTAAAACCGACCGTCGTGCCCACATTTACCGCACTTCGAATGTGCATCTTCTCTTGGTGTGCTTCAAGTATATGCTTGCAAATGGCCAATCCAAGTCCAGTGCCGCCAATATCCCTACTTCGGGCATCATCAGTTCGATAAAAGCGTTCAGATAATCTTGGAATATGTTCTTCTGCAATACCAATACCATCATCGCTAATTTCAATGAGCACTTTGCCGTCCTCTAATTTATAGACACTGGCAATAATTTGACCATCTATTTTTCCATATTTAGCTGCATTGGAAAATATATTTACTAAAACCTGGTAAATTTTATTCTTATCTGCAAAAACAGTCATAGGCACTTCGCTACCTTTTTTAAAATGGAATTGGATATTTTTTTTAATGCCTTTGATGCTTAAATTTTGAGCCACTTCATTAATTAAATCTTGAATGATAAAGGAGTGTTTTAAAATAGGGTCTTTACTAATTTCTAAATTAGTTATAGTGTCTACATCGTTTACAAGTTGCACTAGTCTTAACACATTTGCATGTGCTTGATGAATGAACTTTTTGTATTGCGCGGCGTCCTCTATTTCCCCATCACTTAATAGTTCAAGGTAACCTTGAATAGCAAATATGGGTGTCTTAATTTCATGAGATAAATTTTGTAAGAATTCTTTTCTAAATTCCTCATTGGATTGAAGGGTCTCAATTTCATTTGCTTTTTGAACAGCCCAGGCTTCCACATCTTCTCTCACTTCATCCATTCCCTTTTTAGGCAACAAGTATTTCTGATAAGCTTCTTCTCGCTTGCTTGCTTTGGTTTGTGCAATTAATTTGTAGATCAATTTTATTTTTCGGTAAATAAAAAAATCTAGAATCTGATGAATCAATAAATAAGAAATAATAAAACTGGCAATAAAATAAAAAATAAAATATTGCCAATCGTGCATTAACAAGTAAATGCTAAAAGCAATACAAATTGAAAGCAATAATGCAGTCAGTGCAGCGATTTGTTTTGGAGATAAATTTTTTTGCTTAAACATAGTCTCAATGCCTATTGATATTCGACTACGAAGGTATCTAATTTGGAACTAATAATCGAATTTGTAACCGACGCCCTTCACCGTGGTAATACAATCAATGCCTAGCTTAGCTCTAATTTTACGAATATGCACATCGATGGTTCGGTCACCCACTATGACATCATTGCCCCATACTTGCGATAATATTTCGTTTCTTAAAAAAACACGTCCTTTTTGTGCGGCTAATAAATATAAAAGTTCAAATTCTTTTTTTGCTAAAACATATTGAACACCATTCAGTGTTGTTTTATATTGAGTAGGATCAATACTTAATCCATTGGTGATAACAATTTTACTATCACCCGCACTTGGTTGAATTCTTCTGAAAAGGGCGGTGATCCTGCTGATCAATACTTTAGGGCTGATGGGTTTGCTTACAAAATCATCTCCTCCTAATTCTAAGCCTTTGATATGAGATACTTCGTCATTTAATGCGGTTAATAAAACAATTAAAGTTTTATCAAATTGGGAATTACTTCTTAGGTATTCACATACTTCAAAGCCGGTTCGCTTTGGCATCATGACATCCAATATAATACAATCAGGTTCAAATTGTTTTGCTTTTTCAATCGCGTCACTTCCATCCACTGCAGTAATGACTTCAAAGCCTGCCTTTATTAAATGAAAGCTAATAATTTCGATGATGTCTGGTTCATCATCTGCAATCAATATTTTTAAAGGAGTATCTGCCATAATGAGTACAAAAGTAATTCTTATATAGGAGAACCTACTTTAAGAATTCCGTTATCAAATTGTTAACTAAATCCTAGGAAATCAATCAAATTAAGCTTTTAGAATGTGCTTAATATAGGGATTGAGCATTTTTTCCCTTCCCAATTGGGTCGCCGGTCCGTGTCCCGAATAAATGGTTAAACTATCTGGCAAAGGGAGTATTTGTTCTTTAATACTTTTAATTAAATCAAGAGGGTTAGACCCTGGCAGGTCTGTTCGGCCAACACCATCCTTAAAAATTAAATCGCCCCCAAGCATAAAATCTTGTTTTTCATGATAAAAGCACACACTTCCTGGTGAATGCCCAGGAGTGACTAATACTTTAAATTGGTCCATGCCAAATTGAATGATTTCGTCTTGCTCAATAAATTTAATTTCACCGATATAAGCTTCAGTGGGAACCCCCCATTTTTCAGCAGCTTCGGGCAAGCGGTCAAGGACTACTTTTTCATTGGGATGTATATGAACAGGGAGGTGATAGGTTTCACTAATATAATTATTGCCAAACACATGATCCAAATGGCAATGGGTATTCAAAAATAAAGTAGGCGTTAAATCATGCTGAGATAAAAATTGTTTCAATTGTGCTTTCTCAATTTTAGTATAACAGCCTGGATCCACAATGATGGCTTCCTTTTTTTCATTATATAAAACATAAGTGTTTTCCTGAAAGGCATTAAAGCAAAATTCTTTTATTGTTAACATGTCAATTTTTGAATGGGGAAGTCGCAATTATTTTTGCGTACTTAAATAAGTGCAAATATTTTTTACAATGGAAGGGCCTTCGTATATAAAGCCTGTCCAAATTTGAATGAGTGAAGCGCCTGATTTCATTTTTTCATGTGCTTCCTCGCCATTGAATATACCTCCACTTGCGATAATAGGGATATGACCTTGTAACCCTTTATGTAAATAAGATAATACTTCGTTTGACTTTGTGTATAAGGGCTTTCCACTTAATCCGCCAGGACCAATTTTTTTGGCTCTTTCCACATTAAGTCCTAATAATAAACTACGATCTAAAGTGGTATTGGTGGCAACCAATCCGTCAATTTTTATCTCGGAACATAATTCAATAATATCGTCTAATGCAGACCATTCTAAGTCGGGCGCCATTTTTAATAGAATAGGTTTATTATTCTTATTTAAATTTTGCAACTCAGAAAATATTTTTCTTAAAGATTCTTTTTCTTGCAAAGCCCTAAGTCCTGGTGTATTAGGTGAACTCACATTTACTACAAAATAATCAACTACGCTTTCTAGGCCTTTAAAGTTGGTGCAATAATCTATCCATGCATCATGATTATCTGTCACTTTATTTTTTCCAATATTTCCTCCAACGATTAAATTCGAATTGGCTTTTGCTTTCCTATCTTTTAATCTATTGGCAATTATTTCTAAACCTTCATTGTTAAAACCCATCCGATTGATCAATGCTTTTTGATCTGGTATTCTAAATAATCTAGGTTTTAAATTTCCAGCTTGTGGCTTGGGCGTTACTGTTCCAATTTCAACAAAACCAAATCCCAACATTTCAAGTTCATCTAAATGTTCGGCATTTTTATCAAATCCGGCACCTAATCCCACAGGGTTGGGAAAAGTTAGACCCCAAAGGGAAGTGTTTAAATCACCCTTTGAATATTGAAATTGACTAGCTAATTTTTTTTTCAAAAAGGGAACACCCGCCGCCATATGTAAACCCTGCATGGACACTTTATGCGCCGTTTCTGGAGGCAGAAAAAAAAGGCTTTGTCTTATGAAGGGATATAACATATTGCAAATTTACAATGAAATATTTAGTTGCATAAACAACTGTTTATAAAAATCACTACATTTAGGGTGGAATTAGTCAAGTTTTTAAATTTTATTTATGCAAGAGGCGTATATCGTAGCAGGTTTTAGAACTGCTGTTACAAAAAGTAAAAAAGGCGGTTTCAGATTTATGCGTTCCGATGAATTAGCCATCGAAGTGATTAAGGGTTTAATGAAAACTTTACCTGCCTTAGATCCCAAATTAGTAGATGATGTGATTGTAGGCAATGCCGTTCCCGAAGCAGAACAAGGTTTGCAATTTGGTCGCATCATTGCTGCAAAAGCATTAGGAATAGAAGTGCCTGGTATTACCATAAATAGATATTGCGCAAGTGGTTTAGAAAGTATTGCCATGGCGACTGCAAAAATTAGAACTGGAATGGCAGATTGTATTATTGCAGGTGGAACAGAATCTATGTCAATGGTCCCAACTGCAGGCTGGAAGACAGTTCCAGCCTATTCCATCACAGTGGATGAACCAGATTATTATTTGTCAATGGGTTTAACTGCAGAAGCAGTAGCGAATGAATATGCTATTTCAAGAGAAGATCAAGATGCTTTTGCATTAGCCTCACATCAAAAAGCAAAACTGGCTATTGAACAAGGGTTTTTTAAAAAAGGTATTTTACCAATTGAGGTCAGCGAAACTTATATTAATGAAAAAAATAAAAGAGCAACACGCAGTTATATAGTTGACACAGATGAAGGTGTTCGAGCAGATACCACTATTGAAGCATTGGCAAAATTAAAACCTGCTTTTGCTTTAAAAGGATCTGTGACGGCCGGCAATTCATCACAAACAAGTGACGGCGCAAGCTTTGTGATGGTGATGAGTGAAAAAATGATGCTTTCATTGGGTTTAAAACCTATAGGAAGATTGGTCAATTGCGCTTCCGCTGGGGTCCATCCAAGAATTATGGGGATTGGTCCTATTGCAGCAGTACCCAAAGTATTGAAGCAAGCAGGGATGACATTGGATCAAATTGATTTATTTGAATTAAATGAGGCTTTTGCATCTCAATCCTTAGCGGTCATACGAAAACTAGGTTTGGATACGAATAAAGTAAATATAAATGGCGGTGCTATTGCCCTTGGCCATCCATTGGGTTGCACAGGAAGTAAACTTACGGTTCAGATAATCAACGACTTAGATCGTAGAAACCAAAAATATGGCATTGTAACGGCTTGCGTTGGGGGTGGGCAAGGAATTGCAGGTATCTTGGAAAGATTGTAAATCCTTACCTCCAATTACCGCACATCAAACCTTTTGCTTTTTCTACTACTATTTTTAACTTTTTTGCCTAAAAATTAATAGTTTAGGTACTTCTTTCATTTGACAAAAAAGCAAATTTATAACCATGCGTTTATCTATTTTAGGAACCCTTGTGTTGGCCTTCTTTGTGTCTGTCACAAATGTCTCTGCACAAAAATCAAAAAAAGCGGCTGCTATTGTAGCTCCGCCTCCCCCACCACAAGTGGACATCAACAAAGTATTTAAAAACTGGAAACCTCGAAATGTAGGGCCTGCTTCAATGAGTGGCCGTGTGACTACTATTGATGTGGAAGTAGCGAATCCTAATAATATTTGGATTGGCGCTGCATCTGGTGGGGTATGGAAAACAAATAATAGTGGTGTAAGTTGGACTCCGGTATTTGATGAACAACCTATTTTAAATATTGGTGCTGTTGCAATACAACAATCTAATCCAAGTGTAGTTTGGGTAGGAACCGGCGAAGGTAATCCAAGAAATTCTGTCAGTATTGGAGAAGGAATTTATAAAACCTTAGATGCAGGAAAGACATGGAAAAGAATGGGATTAGAACAAACTAGAAATATTCATCGTGTGATTATTGATCCTACCAATCCTAATACTGTTTATGCAGGTGCGATTGGAAATCCTTATGGACAAGGAAAAAGTAGGGGTGTTTATAAAACAACTGATGGGGGTGATACTTGGAATCAAATATTATATACCAATGACACTTCGGGTGTAGGTGATATGATCATGGATCCAAAAAATCCAAATAAATTATTAGTAGCCATGTGGCATCATTATCGCAATCCTTATCATTTAGAAAGTGGAGGAAAAGGAAGTGGAATTTATATGACAATAGATGGAGGTAAAAATTTTATTAAACTAGGAAAGGAAAACGGATTACCAGAGGGTAATTTAGGTCGCACGGGTATTGCAATTAGTAAATCCAATCCTAATAGAATGTATGCTTTAGTAGAATCTACTAAAAGCGGTTTATATAAAAGTGATGATGGAGGATACAATTGGACTTTAGTAAATGCACAAAAAGCGATTGTGGACAATCGTCCATTTTATTTCCAAGATATTATATGTGACCCCTTGAATGAAAATACATTATGGTACATCAGCCAAACAGTAGTGAAAAGTATTGATGCAGGTAAAAACTTTGAAACGATTATTCCATATAGCGGAATTCATCCTGATCACCATGCTTTTTGGATTCATCCTACCGATAATAAATTTATGGTAGATGGTAATGATGGAGGTATTGGAATTACAAGAGATGGTGGAAAAACTTGGATGTTTGATGAAAAAATTCCAGTAGGACAATTTTATCATGTGAATGTAGATAATGAAATTCCTTATCATATTATGGGAGGCATGCAAGACAATGGTTCTTGGAGAGGTCCTGCTTATAGTTATACGAGAGGAGGTATCAAAAATTTTAACTGGGATAATTTATGGGGTGGAGATGGTTTTGATGTAATGCCTGATCAAGAAGATGCCAACTGGGTTTATGCGATGAGTCAAGGCGGTTCAGTAGGTAGATATAATACAGCCACAGGAGAATCTTCCTTTATCGAACCTCCATCAAAAGATGCAAAAACTTTAATGAGATTTAACTGGAATGCGGCGATAGCGCAAGATCCATTTGATAAAAAAACAATTTATTTCGGCTCTCAATTTTTACACAAGAGCACCAATAAAGGAAGTTCTTGGAAAGTGATTTCTGGTGATTTAACAACCAATGACAGTGCCATGATGGATCAAACTAATAATGGCGGATTAAGTATTGATATTACTGGAGCTGAAAACCATTGTACTATTTTATGTATTGCGCCCTCTTCATTACAAAAGGATTTAATTTGGGTGGGTACCGATGATGGTAATGTTCAATTGACTAATAATGGTGGTAGCACTTGGACCAATCTCACTCCCAATATAACTGGACTTCCTAAGGGTGCATGGGTGCAACAAATTAGAGCTTCTACTTATAATGTGAATGAAGTATTTGTGGTGGCTAATAATTATAGACAAGGTGATTTTGCACCTTATATTTTTAGATCAACTGACATGGGAAAAACTTGGATCAATATGGTGAGTGCTTCCAAAATTACTGGATATGCTTTATCTGTCATTCAAGATCCGGTTGAACCTAATTTAATATTTGTGGGAGCTGAACAAGGCCTATTTGTGAGTTTAGATAATGGAGAGCGTTTTCAACAATGGAAAAATGGTTACCCTTCCGTTTCAACTTTTGATTTAGCTATTCAAGAAAGAGAATCGGATCTAGCCATTGCTACTTTTGGTAGAGCGATGTGGGTATTGGATGACATTAAACCTTTAAGGAAATTAGCACATGATAAAGGTGCTCCTGCTTCTTTCTTTGTTACCGCACCTAGTTACAGTATCAATGCTTCTTATAAAAATTCACCTTATGAGTGGAGTACATGGGGAATGTATGATGGTGAAAATCGCCCTGCAGGATATCCCTTTACTGTGTATTTAATTGATAGTTTGAAAAAAGTTAAAGTGCAAATTAAAGATGCCAATGATTTAGTGGTGCGTAATTTAAGTTTTACTGTTGATAGTGGTTTTAATAGACAATACTGGGGTTATGAACAAAAGGGAGTTAGAGGCGTGGGTATGCCTAAATTAGGTGGCGCTGGCGGCGGTAGAGGTGGTCGAAGAGGTGGTAGTGGAGCAGGAGATGAAGAAAAAGAGTACCGAGGTCGTGATGTACTTCCTGGTAAATACAAAGTAGTTGTAACTGCTAATAGTAAAAAAGATTCTACTTGGATTGAAGTTAAAGAAGATCCAAGATTGGCAAGCAGGGTTGAATTGATTAAGAAACAAGATGAGCTAATGCATCAATTTCAACCAAGTGTTGATAAATTAAACACTGCATTAGATCAATTAGACGAGGTAGATGCTTTGTTATTAGAATTAACTGCTGAGTGGAAAGATAAAAAAGACAAAGGCTTAGACACTTTAAATAAAACGCATAAAAAAGTAACAGAAAGTGCTAAAAAATTAAGAGAATACATCAATGGTAAAAAACAAGATAAACAAGGCTATGGGACTGTAGATGTGATTACTCCAATGTCAATCATTCGTGGTGCGACCATGCTAGTTAGTAGTAAAAACACCATGCCGGGTGAGCAAGAAGAATTGAAGTTAAAGGATGCAGAAGCGGCTATTCAAGATGTGATCACCAGAGCCAATGAATTTTTTACGAAGGAGTGGGTGGCTTTTCGAAAATTAGTAGAGTCAACTCCTATTAAAAAGTTTAAAGATTACGAGGTCATCAAATAATAAAGAATTTCAAAACCCCTTTGCTTTAAAGTAGAGGGGTTTTATTTTTTATAATTAAATAAAACAAAATGAAAAAAATAGTAATAAGTATAGGGATTTTATGCTGTTTATTGAGTCATTCAACAACGAATGCTCAAAAAAAGAAACAGACTGCGCCTCTGACAGCAGCAACAAATCTATTAGCACAGGACCCTGTTTTAAAAGAACAATCCTTCCGATTGGTAGGCCCTTTTAGAGGTGGTAGGGCAGCAGCTGGTATAGGTTCCTATACAGATGTAAATACTTTTTACATGGGTGCCACTGGTGGTGGTGTATGGAAAACGATAGATGCTGGAAGTAATTGGAAAAATATTTCAGATGGTTTTTTTGGCGGCACTATTGGTGCGATTGCATTAGCGCCTTCTAATGAGTCGATCATTTATGTTGGAGAAGGTGAAAATTCAATGAGAGGTAATGTAAGTGAAGGTTTGCAAGGCATGTGGAAATCGACAGATGAAGGAAAGACTTGGAAAAATATGGGATTAAAAGAGGCAAGACATATTGTTCGTATTATAGTACATCCTAAAAACCCAGATATCCTTTGGGCTGCTGTGATGGGACATTTGTTTGGGCCTAATGAAACAAGAGGAGTTTTTAAAAGTATGGATGGTGGCATTTCTTGGAAAAAAGTATTATATGTGAATCCACAAACAGGCGCGAGTGATTTAGTAATAGATCCAAGTAATCCTGAAATTTTATACGCAGGCACCTGGCAATTAATTCGTACACCCTATAGTTTAGAAAGTGGTGGTGAAGGGTCTGGTTTGTATAAAAGTACGGATGGTGGAGAAACTTGGAACTCAATTAAAACCAACAAAGGATTTCCAAAAGGCGTGTGGGGTATTACTGCCATTGCAGTTGCTAAATCTAATCCTGACAAATTGTATGCTTTAATTGAAAATGCAAATGGCGGATTATATATGTCAGAGAATGGTGGTAAAAATTGGGAGTTAACATGTAGTGATAATAATATTCGTCAAAGAGCTTGGTATTACACTAAGGTATTTGTGGATCCTGCTGATGAAAATAAAGTGTATTGTCCGAATGTTAATTTTATGATTTCTAGTGATGGAGGAAAAACATTTGTGTCAGGAAGAACACCACATGGCGATCATCACGATTTATGGATTGATCCTAAAAACGGTAAGCGCATGATTGTTGCAGATGATGGTGGTGCGCAAGTAAGTTTAGATGGTGCAAAAAACTGGAGCACAGTAATGAATCAGCCCACAGTGCAAGTATATCGTTTAAGTACGGATAATCATTTCCCTTATCGCATATTAGGAGCACAACAAGATAATTCTGCTTTTCGTATTTTATCAAGCACTTATGGCGCTTATATTGGCGAAAATGATTTTGATGTTACAGCGGGTGGCGAAAGTGGCTATATTGTTTCTGATCCAACGAATAGTGATATCGTATATGGTGGATCTTATGGCGGTTTAATTACAAGATATGATCACAAGACTGGCGAGAATAGAGTGATTAATGTATGGCCTGACAATCCAATGGGTGCTGGTGCAGAGGCAATGAAATATCGATTCCAATGGAATCATCCCATTTTCTTTTCACCACACAATCCCAAAAAGCTTTACACAGCAGGCAATCATTTATTTGCTACCGAAAATGAAGGTGCAAGTTGGAATATGTTGTCACCAGATTTAACGACGAATGATAAAACTCGTCAAAAAAGTTCTGGAGGTCCCATCACACAGGACAATACCAGCGTTGAATATTATTGTACCATTTTTACCGCCGCTGAATCACCATTGGAAAAAGATTTGTTATGGACAGGAAGTGATGATGGCTTGATTAATGTAAGTAAGGATGGCGGTGCACATTGGAAAAATGTAACACCGAAGGATGTCCCACAATGGATGATGTGGAACCGTGTTGAAGTAGATCCTATCAGAAAAGGAACAGCTTACTTTGCAGGAACGCGTTATAAGTTAGACGATTTTTCGCCTTATTTATATGTGACGCATGATTATGGTGAAACCTGGGAAAAAATAACCAATGGTATTGATCCAATGCATTTCACAAGAGCCATTGTTGCTAGTCCACGCAAAGCAGGCTTATTATTTGCTGGTACTGAATATGGATTATATATATCTATTAATGATGGTAAAAATTGGGAACCCTTCCAATTAAATTTACCAAAAACGCCAGTTACAGATTTATTAATTCGTGATTATAATTTAATTGTGGGTACACAAGGAAGAAGTATCTATGTTTTAGATGATTTATCTTTTATTGAAAATTATCAAGCAAGCAATATTGATGTTTCAAAAGTATTTCCAGTGGCTAATACATATCGTGTACCACCTCAATTGGGAGGACGTCGTGGACGTGGTGCAAAAGCGAGTATGCCAGCTAATGTTGGAACAAATCCTCCAAAAGGTGTCGTAATTAATTATTGGAAAGCGAATACCTCTGATTCTACAAGGGTCATGATAAGCATATTAGATGATCAAAAAAAGGTCATCAAAACTTTTAATCAAAATGATGTAGGCGGACCAAGCTCGGAAGCTGGGTTCCAAAATTTTGTTTGGAACATGTATCATAAAGAAATTGAAAAGCCAGAAGAAGGCTTGATTCTTTGGAATGGTTCAACAAGTCCAGTTTTGGCAGCGCCAGGCAAATACATTGCAAAAGTAACCATTGATAATACTGTTGTTGAGCAACCCTTTGCCATTTTGGCGGATCCAAATTATAAAGTATCTGATGCCGATCTAAAAGCACAGGAACAATTTTTATTATCGGTTGCTGATAATTTTAGTTCCATCATGAAAACTTTAAAAGGGATAAAGGAAATAAGAAATCAAATCCAAGTAGTTCAAAAGAAAACCAAGGATACGGCATTTCAAAAGCAATGCACTAGTATTTTAGATAATTTAAAAACAATCGAGGAAGCTTTACATCAAACCAAAGCGAAGAGTGGTCAGGATGTTTTAAATTTCCCTATACGCTTGGATGATAAAGTGGCTGGTGTATTTGAAGCGGCCGCAGCTGGTTATACTGCACCTACTAAACAAGTAAAAGAAACCTTTGCAGACTTAAAAGCACAAGTGGATGTGCAATTAAAGTTGTACGATACCTTGAAAAAAGAAGGAGTTAAATCCTTGAATGAAGCAGTACATAAATTAGGTATTCCTATTATTGGGAATTAATGGATGCCAATTTGTTAACATAGATGAAAAAAAGACCCCTGTTCAGAGAAATCGAAACAGGGGTCTTTTTTATACACGCTTTATTTATTTAAAATCAGCGTATAATAAATATTTTTTTCGCTTTGATTTATACTCGGTTAATTTAGGCTCCCAACTTTTTCTGATGTCTGCTTCGGAAACGCCTGCTTTTAATTGTTCCATTAATACAGCATTGCCTGCTAACTTATTAAAAAAGTAAGCGGTCGGCTCGCCCGATTTGGGACGAATGAAAAAAGAATCTTTTTGAGGAAAGCTTTTGTACATTTCTATGATTAATCCTAGGTCAATTTGATGTGGCGGAGGCATTTTATTTGTTAAGTCCCAACCATAACATAATTGTCCATATAATTTTGAATTCATTGCGCCCAATCTTGGTCCAGGTGTAAATGAAAATTGCTTATTCGAGATACTAGGATGTCCAATATAGGCGAATGCATGAGGGGTTCCTCTTCCTTCACTCATAACAGTGCCTTCAATCAAACAGGTAGTAGCATACCAATAAATAGAATTCATAGTAGCTAAGTTGGGAGAGGGCGGAACATCTACTTTGTACATCGAACTATGTGAATAGTTTTTATTGGGAATGATGGTAAGATTTAAATTTGTTTTTCCGTCTACCATTTTTAACCAATTTTCACCTTTTAATAATTGAGCATATTCACCCATCGTTAAACCATACACCGAAGGGATTGCGTTTTTTCCCACGCCACTTGAAAAGGGTGCTTCTAAAACTGGACCATCGACATAATGTCCATTGGGATTAGGGCGGTCTAAAATGACAACTGGCTTGTTATTGGCTATAGCCGATTCCATATAATATTGTAATGAATTGATGTAGGTGTAAAAACGAGTACCCACATCTTGCACATCAAAAAGCATGATATCTACATCAGTTAAGTCACTTGCATCTGGTGCATTTTTTTTACCATACAGTGAAACTATTTTGATTCCGGTTTTTGCATCTATCTCGTCCGATACTTTTTCGCCAGCATCTGCAGTGCCTCTTAGGCCATGTTCGGGTGTAAATATTTTTTGAATTTTTATGCCAGCAGCCATTAAAGTATCAATTAAGTGTTTCCCATTGACAGTGGCTGTTTGATTTGTAAATAAGCTTACGCGCTTTCCTTTTAGTAAAGGAAAATATTTTTCAGTTTGATAGGCACCGGGTAAAATGGGTTTTTTATTTTGAGACAGAGCAGAACAAGTAATACTTAAAAAGGCGACTACCCATACTGTGTATATTATTTTTTTCATAAGAAAAAGTATCGTTGAAAACACAATTTAGTATAAAAACAAAAGCGATGTTGGCTTATTTGATTAACTCAAGTACTTGCCTACAATTGGCATTCGACGACCTACCCCAAAGGCTTTGGGTGAAATTCTAATAATGGGACAGAATTGATTACGCTTGTATTCGTTGCTGTTGACCATTTTTAAGGTCTTATCAACTAATGCATTTTCAAATCCTAAAGCTTTAATATCACTTGGATTAGAACGTCTTTCAATGTATTGATATAATATTTGATCTAATACTTCATACGCAGGTAAACTATCGCTGTCCTTTTGATCGGGTCTCAATTCAGCACTAGGTGCTTTGGTGATAATAGAGTAGGGTATGATTTCCTTGTGGCGATTTATATATTTAGCCAATTCGTAAACTTGTAATTTATAACAATCTCCCAAAACGCCTAACCCACCTGCCATGTCACCATATAAAGTACCATAACCAGTTGCTAATTCACTTTTATTAGATGTGTTTAATAAAATGTATCCAAACTTATTGGCGATGCCCATTAAAATATTACCTCTTGATCTGCTTTGTAAATTTTCTTCGGCTAAGGAAAAAGGAAGATCCTTAAATAAGGGCTTCAAGGTGTTTAAAAAACTTTCATATACCTCCTTTATGGGTAGGGTATCGTATTTATTATCTAAGTTCTTACTTAACTGAACAGCGTCCTCCACAGAATGATCGGTTGAATAAGGAGAGGGCATCAAGATGGCATGTACATTTTCCTTACCCAATGCCTCGCAAGCAATCGCTAAAGTAACAGCCGAATCAATGCCGCCAGAAGATCCTAAAATGGCTTTAGTGAATCCCATCTTTTGGAAATAATCTTTCACTCCTAATATTAATGCATTGTATACTTGTTCAATATTTAAACTAGGAATTAAAACAGCTGGATTCAATTCCTTATTCGGCACTCGATTGGCGGGTTCTAATATAGGCGCATTAATGCTGCCATCCTCATTGCATTCAAAGGTGGCCATTGCTGAAGAAAACATGGGTAAAGCGCCACATAAATTAGCATCCTTGTCAAAAACTAAGGAGCTGCCATCAAAAACAATTTCCGTTTGACTACCCACGGCGTTACAATAAAACAATGGAATTTTATATTTTAATACATTCGATTTGATGGTGGCTTTTCGATCTTCGTCATGCGTATAATCAAAAGGAGAGGCACTTAAATTTAATAAAATGTCAGGTTGTTGATCCATCATTTTATCCATGGGACAAATTCGGTACAAAGGGTTATCGCCTAAGTTCCAAATGTCTTCACAAATGGTGATGGCTAAATTTTTTCCTTTAAAGGGAATCACTTTCCATTGGTCAGCGGGCTCAAAATATCTATTTTCATCAAACACGTCATAGGTAGGTAAAAGTGTTTTATGAATTTCTGCTACCACTTTTTTATCATATAAGAAAAATGCAGCATTGTATAAATCTTTGCCTTTTTTATGTGGATTGCGAGCAGGACTTCCAATTAATACGCCAATAGTGTCGGCTGCTTCTTTTATGCGGTCGATGGATTGATAGCATTGATTAATAAAATCCTCAAATTCAACAAAGTCTCTTGCTGGGTAACCGCACACACTCATTTCACTAAATAAAATCAAATCGGCACCTTGATTTTTAGCCTCTTGGATCGCACATAAAATCTTATGTGTGTTTTGTTCAAAATTTCCAATATGATAGTTCTGTTGTGCAATGCAAATCTTCATGGGGCAAAGGTCGGTTTTTAACAGAAATAACCTCGCTTTTTTTGTACTTTCGAGTATGCGATTACTGTTTTTATATCTTTTTCTGTCAATTATAGGCCTTAGTGCTTGTCAAAATAGTGCAGTCGACCCTGCTCAAAATACACCTACTATTGCGCTTACAATAGAAAGATTAGATCAAGTGATGTTTCAGATGGACAGTTTACATTTAAAGGATAGTTTATCATTGATGCAAAAGCAATATCCTTTTTTGAAAGAGGTATTAGGCAAGCAAATGTTAGCCTTGGATAGCAATCAATGGTTACTCGGTTTTCAAAATTTTATAAGTGCATATCGTCCCATTTATCTAGCGTCTGCTCATATTCATGCCCCTGCGCAAGCACAGCCTCAGCTGCAAATGCTTTTTAAAAGGGTACAGTATTATTTTCCTCGTTATAAATTACCTAAAAAAATTATTTATTTTATTGGGCCATTAGAAGGGTATGGGAATACCATAGGTATAGATTATATGGCGATAGGTTTACAGATGTACTTAGGATCGCAATCTCAATGGTATCAATCTGAAGAATTTCAAAAATATTTTCCTACTTACCTTAGTCGGTTTTTCACAACCGAATATATTCCTATTGCTGCTGCAAAAAATTTAATACAAGACATAGCGCCCAATGCTATGGCTACCCGTAGTTTAATAGTGGAAATGATTGAGTTGGGAAAAAGACAATTTATTTTAAAAAAATTATTGCCACAAACAAACGAACCTTCTTTGTTAGGGTATACATCAAAGCAGTATGATGCCATCCTTAATGCAGAACAAGATATTTGGAATTATTTATTGAAAATGAATTTGATATATTCAAAGGATCCGACTGTGCTCAACAATATGTTGGGCGAAGCCCCATTCAGCGCCTATTTTGGCAATGAAGTACCTGGGAAAGCGGGTTTGTTTATAGGCTATAAAATTGTACAATCATGGATGGCGCAGCAATCTAATAGTAAGCAAACTGAATTAGATGCATTGATTCAAATATCACCCGAGCAATTATTCGCGGAAAGTAAATACCACCCTTAGTTGATAAAAAATTAATTAAGCTTTACAGGTGCTACCATCTTGAAGGCTGGAATATTAACATTGATCAGTTCCTTATTATCTATATTTTCCATGGTATAGTAGCCTTGCATTTTTCCTAGTTCACTTTTTAAATGACAACCGCTTACATATTGATAATTTTTACCTGGCATAATTAATGGCTGCACACCTACCACACCTTCCCCTTCAACAACGCGATATTCGCTATTGCTGTCAAATACTTCCCAATAGCGTTTTAATAATTTAACTGGAAATGAATTGTGATTTTCGATGGTGATTCGGTAAGCAAACATATATTCATTTTGCAATGGATTACTGTAATCTTTTTGGTAAAAAGTTTCGATGCTTACCTCGACCCCTTCTGAAATTTTAGAGACCATAATCGTTCATTTCCTACAAGGACATTGGCAGAATATACTGCTTCGTAAAAATAACTAAAAATGGGCCTGATTTTGCAAAATAGGATGCCAATTTTTTTTAAACAAGCATTAAGTCTTGTACCTTTGCGCCATCGAATCAATTAAAGGGTATTTAGCCTTTAATATTCAATTTAAAACCTCACAAAATGAAAATTGCAGTTGCTAAGGGAGATGGAATCGGACCTGAGATCATGGAAGCCGTTATTGCTATTTTTAATGCTGCAAAAGTGCCCATGGAGTATGAAATGGTAGATATGGGGAAATGGGTTTTTGATAAAGGGTTTAGCAATGGGATGACACCCGAAGCCAAGCAAACGATTGAGGATTTGGGCATCTTATTTAAAGGACCCATGGAGACACCTAAGGGTAAAGGAGTAAAAAGTGTCAATGTTACTGCTCGTAAAACTTGGAACACCTACGCCAACGATCGTAAATTTCAAACATTAAGTGGGGTTGAAACAGTTTTTAGCAAAGCAGGTATTGCAATAGATTTAACCATTGTTCGTGAAAATATTGAAGACACTTATGGTGGTATTGAACATATGTTGACACAAGATGTTGCGTTGGGCCGAAGATTTATTACGCGTCCAGGAAGTGAGCAAGTGATACGTTATGCATTTGAAATGGCGAAGAAAAAAGGAGCGCGCCGAATAACTTGTGGCCACAAAGCCAATATCATGAAATTAACGGATGGCTTATTTCTTGAAGTTTTTAAGGAAGTGGCTAAGGAATATCCTGAATTAAAATCAGATGATGTTATTGTAGATGATTTGTGTATGAAATTAGTGAGTCGTCCAGATTTATTTGATGTGATTGTGTTGACCAATTTACAAGGGGATATTGTAAGTGATTTATGTGCTGGATTAGTAGGTGGGCTTGGTTTTGCACCTTCTGCCAATATTGGAGATCACATCTCCATTTTTGAAGCGGTGCATGGTACTGCACCAGATATCGCTGGAAAAAATATCGCCAATCCTACTTCTCTTTTATTAAGTGGGTTAAGTATGTTGCGTCATTTAGGATTAATGGAACAAGCTGTTGTTATTGAAAATGCTTTATTATATACATTAGAATCGGGCGTGCATACTGGAGATTTTGGAGATAAAAAAATTCCTGCCGTAAATACTACCGTTTTTGCGGATGCCATTATTTCTAATTTTGGTAAACAGCCTTTACACAATCCAAAGCCATTCTTGCCTAATTTTTATGTCACACCGACCAATTTTAAATTGGAACACAATCCAATGTTACAAAGTGATTTAAGGGACCAGCATAAAATTGTTGGAGTTGATTTTTTTATTGAAAGTGCTGATCAACCAAGAGTTATTGCAGACAAGTGCTTAAAACATGCAAGTGAAAGCCTCACTTTAGTTACTATTACAAATCGGGGTACTCAGGTATGGCCATCAGGTTCTGTCTTTACTAATTTGGTCAATCAATTTTATTGTCGTTTTGAAACAGTGAATGAAACACCACTTTCTCAGGATCAGGTCATTGATTTATACCGATCATTGGCAAAGGATTTTAAGATTTGTTCCCTAGAAGTGTTAAATATGTGGGCCGATAAAAAAGCGTATAGTTTGGCGCAAGGGCAGTAGGGGTCCGAGTTTTACAACTTTGCCCTTTAATTTGACTGTTTTTAATATAAAATTCCCCTTTCAGCTATGAAAAAAAACATTTTTAGTGTAATTTCACCACTCATTTACAAAATAGTCTTTTAGCTATGGCCGAAGTTATCTTAATGCCCCGTTTGAGTGATACAATGACCGAAGGTGTCATTGCCGCATGGCATAAAAAAGTGGGCGATACTGTGAATAAGGGCGATCTATTGGCCGAGATCGAAACGGATAAAGCCACGATGGAATTAGAAAGCTATCAACAAGGCGTGTTATTACACACAGGAACCCTTCGTGGTGGTAAATTACAAGTAAATGATTTACTAGCTATTATTGGAAAAGAAGGAGAAGATATTACCGCTTTAATTACACAAAACACAAATAAAGCGGCCGAGGTAGTTACATCAGATAAGATTGCTGAAAAAATAATTCCAGTAGCTAATAATACTAACACAACTGCAATTGATATTAGCAAGATGGACGAAGTAGTACTGATGCCAAGATTAAGTGATACCATGACAGAGGGCGTTATTGCTGGATGGCAAAAAAAGGTAGGAGACCAAGTTAAAAAAGGAGAAATTTTAGCAGATATAGAAACCGATAAAGCCACCATGGAATTAGAATCCTATAAAGATGGGATTTTATTATACCAAGGAGCTAAAGCGGGTGAAAAAATATTGGTGAACCAATTGTTATGTATCATTGGTCAACCTGGATTAGATATTGATGCTATTGTAAAAGCAGTTGCAACGCCTAGTACTCAAGTTGCTGCTAGCGCGCCTATTGTCAATGAAGCTCCTGCACCATCAGTCATTGTTTCAATGGCACCTAACACTGCAGCACCATCAACAGTAGTGAATGAGGGCCGCATCTTTGCTTCTCCTTTAGCTAAAAAAATAGCGAAGGAAAAAGGAGTGGATTTAAAGTTTGTGAAAGGATCTGGTGAGCATGGAAGAATTACAAAAACAGATTTGGAGCATTATACTCCTTCTAATACAAGTTCAACTTTTATACCCACTGCTCCATTGGGGCAAGTAAGCTTTGTTGATACTCCAGTTTCGCAAATGCGAAAAGTGATTGCTAAGCGTTTAAGTGAAAGCTTGTTTACGGCACCTCATTTTTATTTGACAATGAAAATAAATATGGATGCAACAGTGGAAGCGCGCAGTTTAATGAATGAAACTTCGCCAGTTAAGATAAGCTTTAATGATTTTATAGTAAAAGCTGCAGCACTTTCTTTAAAACAACATCCTAAAGTAAATAGTAGTTGGTTAGGTGAAGTGATTCGCACTAATCATCATGTGAATATTGGTATTGCGGTAGCAGTGGACGAGGGTTTATTAGTACCCGTGTTGCGTTTTGCAGATGGCTTGTCTTTAGCTCAGATTAGTGGCTCGGTAAAAGAGTTTGCAAAAAAAGCAAAAGATAAAAAATTACAACCTGCAGATTGGGAAGGAAGCACTTTCACCATTTCTAATTTAGGTATGTTTGGTATTGATCAATTTACAGCGATCATCAATCCTCCAGATGCTTGTATTTTAGCAGTAGGAGGCATTACGCAAGAGCCCGTTGTAAAGAATGGCCAAGTGGTTCCAGGAAATGTGATGAATATAACACTAAGTTGTGATCATCGTGTTGTTGATGGAGCGACAGGTGCTGCATTTTTACAAACTTTAAAAAGTTATTTAGAAACGCCGATTAAAATGTTTTTTTAATTATTGGTCGTTCTAATACAGAAATGTCTTCCTCTGTTTCTACATTATAATTGAATCATTTTTCAGACATTTTTAGCAAATAAAAAAATCCCTTCATCACGATTAATCGGAATGAAGGGATTTTTTATGAATTTTACCGCTAAATTTAAGCAGTAGGCGTATCAGTTGTAGGAACAGTAAAAAGTGTTGGTGCTACAACAGCTGCTTCAACAACAACTGGAGCTGCTTTTTTAACTGCTTTTTTTGCTGCTTTCTTAGGGGCTGCTTTTTTAACTGCTTTCTTAGGAGCTGTTTTTTTCGCTGCCTTCTTAGGAGCTGCCTTTTTAACTGCTTTCTTTGTTGTTTTCTTTGTTGCTTTTTTAGGAGCTACTTTTTTCTTAGGAGCCGCTTTTTTAGCTGCTTTCTTAACTGCTTTTTTAGGAGCTGCTTTTTTTACCGCTTTCTTAGGGGCTACTTTTTTCTTAGGAGCCACTTTTTTCTTGCTTGACTTTGCCATGATGAATATTTGATTTTAGTTTGTAAAGTAGATTTGCATAAAATTACAATGTTTTATTGTAACAAAATTAATTCTATTCATCTATTTAATAATAGATTTGTAAAATGAAAACACCAGTCACTTTGGTTTTAGGCGCATCGCCCAATCCTGATCGTTATAGTTTTTTAGCAACTAATTTATTACATGAAAAAGGGCTATCTGTATATCCTTATGGCATAAAAAAGGGAATGATTGATGAAATTGAAATTTTAAACGAATGGCCTAGTCAAATTCCTATTGATACTGTGACATTATACTTAGGCGCAGCTGCTCAAGCGGAATATTTGGATGCTATTATTGCTTTACATCCTCGTCGCATCATTTTTAATCCAGGTACCGAGAACCCTTTACTAGCAACACTTGCAGCCAAGGAAGGTATACAAACCATGGAAGCTTGTACCCTTGTATTACTGAGAACAGGTCAATATTAGTTTTTAAACTGACCCCAATTTGCTTTATCTAATGTTCTGTATTGAAGCGCCTCGCTAATATGACTTATTTGTATGTTTTTTTCCTCTTCTAAGTCAGCAATACTTCGACTTACTTTAATAATTCGGTCAAATGCCCTTGCACTTAACTGAAATTTTTCCATAGCTGATTTGAGTACTGCTTCTGCTTCGTTGCTAAGCGTACAATACTTTTTTAACTGTATTTTATTCATTTGAGCGTTGGTATAGGTTCCTATATCGTCCTTAAATCGATTGCTTTGAATATTTCTAGCTTTCATGACCCTTTCTGCAATGCTTTCTGAACTTTCTGCCTCCTTTGATGCCCTTAAATCATGATATAAAACAGGGGCTACTTCAATATGAAGGTCAATTCGATCCAATAATGGGCCAGATATTTTATGCATATACTTTTGAATCAAAGGAGGGCTACAATGACATTCTTTTTGAGGATGATTATAATAACCACAAGGGCAGGGGTTCATAGCTGCAATCAGCATGAACCTTGCTGGGAAGCTGACACTCATTTTGGCACGAGCGATGCTAACAACACCTTCTTCCATGGGCTGCCTTAATACCTCAATGACGGAACGATTAAATTCGGGTAATTCGTCTAAAAATAATACCCCATTATGTGCTAATGAAATCTCACCTGGTTGAGGATAGCTTCCGCCACCGATAAGTGCGATGGATGATAAGCTGTGGTGGGGGTGTCTAAATGGGCGGTGGGTCAATAATTTATTCACTGCATCTAATTTGCCTGTGATACTATAAATCTTACTGGTTTCAAGTGCTTCCATTTGATTTAATGGAGGCAAGATAGATACTAAGCTTTTAGCCAACATTGTTTTTCCTGCGCCCGGTGGACCAATCATAATAAGGTTATGGCTTCCTACGCTCGCAATTTCTAAGGCCCTTTTAACAAGTTCTTGCCCTTTTACATCTGAAAAATTAGAAGAAGTGCCTTGTTTATTTTGAACAGCGTAATTGTTTCTTTTTAAGGGTGATGTTGAATGAGGGTCTCTAAAAAAATGCACTACTTCAGTTAAATGCGCAAAAC
Organism: uncultured Bacteroidota bacterium; assembly: GCA_903824725.1. Classification (GTDB taxonomy): domain Bacteria; phylum Bacteroidota; class Bacteroidia; order Chitinophagales; family Chitinophagaceae; genus Sediminibacterium. Next base: position 126,053 of record CAIJXU010000064.1, read on the forward strand.
AAAATATATCTAATTGTTCCACTAAGCAGGCTTCTGCAGCATTACCAACAGGTAGTAACATGCCTAAATAACCTTCTGCTTTTGCTTGCATGGCCATGGCAAGCACCCCTTTAATAGGATATAATTTTCCATCTAGTCCCAATTCGCCCATCATGATATATTGATCTAATAAATGAAGAGGGGTCACTTGTTCTGAGGCAGCTAAAATACCTATCGCAATGGGCAAGTCAAATGCGGCTCCCGTTTTCTTAAATTCAGCGGGTAATAAATTAATGACCAACTTGGTGCGCGGCATATGAAAACCATTTGCTTTAATGGCGCTTTCGGTTCGATCTAAGCTTTCTTTGACAGAAGAATCGGGCAAGCCTACTATGCAATAGCCCTGTCCCATACTTACATTTACTTCAATGGTAATTGTAATGGCGTCAATGCCAACAAGTGCACTCCCTTTTGTTTGTACAAGCATCTTTTTTGCTTGAACCTACTTCATTATAATAATCTAGCTAAAGTATTAATACTTGTTTTTAGTGATCTCTTTTAACAGGTCAACCACCCCTTCTCGTTCTAAAATTAAATAGCCCAAACGGTCTTGGCTCACTCCTTTTTTTAATTGGTAATGAAACACAAGTTCTTTGTGGCGCACTTCTGTTTCAAAATAATCAAATTGAATATTGGAGTATTCTTTTAAGCCTTCACTTATTTCATATAAATGAGTTGAAATAATATATAAACTATTTCTCCAATGCTGTAAGCCTTTAATCACTTCACTGCTGCACTTCATCGCATCTTGAACATTGGTGCCTTTAAATAATTCGTCAATCAAAACAAAATACTTTTTCCCATCCATTATTTTTTCAATGGTATTTTTTATTCTTTGTACTTCATTAAAAAAGTAACTTTCTCCTTTGACGACATTGTCCGCAATATTTAGGTTGCTGATGAGCCCATCAAATAAGGTTAAATTTAATTTTTTCGCAGGTGCTCCTATTCCAACATGCGCTAGATATATAGCAATACCAATGGTTTTGATAAAAGTACTCTTGCCTGCCATATTCGCCCCCGTTAAAAAAAGCAAATTACTATTTTGAGTAAGTGTCAAACTATTATCAACTGCTTTTACAACTAAGGGGTGGATCGCTGATTCTATTTCAAGCTTAGGCGTTTCATCGTTTAACCAAGTAGGGAAAATAAATTGATAATTTTGAACAGCTAAGGCCATGCTATAATAAGCATCTAGTTCATAAAAACAATTCAGTAATTCTAAAGTGTTGTTTTTGTATTGATATAAATAAAAGTAGGATAAGGAAAGTAACTTTTGTGGATGTTTCAAACTATTTTGATCATTTAATTGAATCAAAACAGGATGACTAGTATATTTTTTTATTTTTTCAACAAGGGATGTAACAATTGGATTTCCGTTTTGGATATCAAATAAGGCTAGCCAATTTTGAAGATGTTTATAAAACAGATTAAGGTGTTCTACTGAATAACGAATAAGTGAATAATCTGAGGCGTTGAAAAATTGATACCAGTAAGCGCCAGCAAAACTTATTTGAGTTGGGATTGTTTTAAAACCGGTTTCAAAAAATTTTTCCATCACCAAAGTGGTGCCATTGGTAATTTTCATTTCCTGAATAAAAGTAATTTCTTTTATAAACTGCTTGATGGCGTCCTGCCTTTGCTCTATGGAGGTAATTGAGGATAAAGGGTTGGAGAGAAATTGGTCCAACCGCAATTTACCCCCATTGGTTTTGCAAAAATTAAGGTAGGAGATAAGGCCGAGACTCTCGTCGGTATCAAATAAGCCAATATCTTTTAATGTAATTTTATCTACCAGCATAAAAATTACTTTTAGCTTCTGGTAAATTGTAGCCTTTGACCTCTTGTGCTTTCGTCAAAAATTCCTTTATCGTAAACCAATTGGCCATTCACAAAAGTGGAATGAATTTGAAATGGGAAATGGGTGCCCAATAATGGACTCCAACCACACTTGTATAAAATATTTTCATTGGTGACCGTATAAGGAGCTTCTTCTACTAATACTAAATCGGCATAATAGCCTTCTCTAATAAATCCTCTTTCTTTTATTTGGAAACATGTGGCAACAGCGTGACTCATTTTTTCAACCATTTTTTCCATGGTTAATTTCCCTTCCTTCACATATTTCAACATTAATAAAACAGGATGCTGTACCAAGGGTAAACCTGCATGTGCATGCGAGTAATCACCTTGCTTTTCATCCCAAGCGTGTGGCGCATGGTCGGTTTGCAATCACATCTAATTGATCATTAAGTAAGCCTTCCCATAAAGCAGCACGGTTTTCAGGTGCTTTGATAGCGGGGTTACATTTAATTAAATTTCCTTTTGTTGCATAATCATTCGCAGTAAAATGTAAATGATGTACACATACTTCTGAGGTAATGCGTTTTTCTGCAAGCGGAAGCATATTTGAAAATAATTGTAATTCTTTTGCAGTACTGATATGTAATATATGCAATCTTGCATTAAATTTTTTTGCCAATTGGATTGCTTTGAAGGAGGATTCAAAGCAGGCTTCTTCATTTCGAATGACAGGGTGATCAGAAATTTCTAGTATAACTTTAGTGGATTCTAAAGCTGCTTTATTTTTTTTAATAATACTTTCCTCTTCACAATGTGTCGCTATTAACAACTCCGATCCTTCGAATATCTTTTCTAAAACCAAGGGGTTGTCCACTAATAAATTACCAGTACTGGCACCCATGAATATTTTTACGCCACATACTTCATTCTTTTTGTCATTTGTTTTTAATACCTCTTCCCAATTTTCTTGTGAAGTACCCATGAAAAAAGAATAATTCGCTAATGAATGTTGTGCACCCAATTTGTATTTATCTTCCAATAAGTCTTGTGTAAATACCGGGGGATCTGTATTGGGCATTTCCATAAAGCTTGTTACACCACCAGCGATGGCCGCTTTTGCTTCAGTATAAATGGTTGCTTTGTGCGTTAATCCGGGTTCTCTAAAATGTACTTGATCATCAATGGCGCCTGGTATCAGGTATTTCCCTTCTCCATTAATTTCAATAACACCGGCAGGCGTATCAATTTGAGTTGCTATTTTTTCGATACGACCATTTTTAATGAACACCTCCCCATTAAAACTTTTTCCTTCATTGACAATAATCGTATTTTTTATGATATAATCACGCATCAATATTAATTTTCGAGATGTATAGTAAAATAAATAAAGTTTGCATCTATTTTATTTACATTATTAAATAACGCTTCAGTAGAATGATTGTCTTTTAAATTATTTAATCCGTAGGAAAATTTAATCTCTGGAGAAATGGTAACATATCTTAAATAAAAACTTAATCCCAATCCCAATTCGTATCCTAAGTCATTACCAGTTAATAAGGCCTTGTAAGGCAATCCTTTATAGCTATTGACTTGCTTTGAGCTTGATAAATCAAAGTCTACTTTACCACCTGCAAATACATAGTGACGCATCATTCGTCTGTATCCAAACATATTGTAACGATTGGATTGCATTTTGAGTGCTAGAGGTAACGAAAGGATGGTTGAAGGGATGTCGATTTGATCGGTAACCGAATTAACCGAAAATCTAAAACTTTTTGTGCCACCAATTAATAACATAGGGTTGGCTCTTAATAAAAAATGGTCTGTTAATTTTAAAGTACCTGTTAATCCTAAATTAATATTACGACCATAGGCAGAGGTTAACTGATTTGCAAAATTGGCGGAAGTATTATTAAAAAATACATTTCTTTCAATATTTAACTTATTCATTCCTACTCCGATACTAATACCTAAATAATAGGGTAATTCGTCATGATCGGGTTGGAACATTTCGTTTTTTTGAGCATTTAATGATAAGCTACTTATCATTAACATACTGATAATTTTTATTTGCTTCCGCAGTAAATGCTGCATATTCCTAAACTTAATTTTTGTTGACTAATATTTTTGAATCCTGCTTTTTCTAAGATACTTAAAAAATCTTTCCCTTCCGGAAAAGCGGCCACACTTTCGTTCAAATAAGCATAAGCTGCCTTATTGCCTGAAAATATTTTCCCTATGGTGGGGGTAACCCAATTCATATAAAATGCATAAAAGGGCTTAAACCAAAATAGAGTAGGCTGTGAAAACTCTAGTATAATAATTTTACCACCCACTGTCAACACCCTATGCATTTCGGCTAGTCCTTTTTCGAGGTCAGCAAAATTGCGCACACCAAAAGCAACCATGGCACCATCAAAGATTTGGTCGTCAAAAGGAATATTTTTACTATCCCCTAAAATTAATTGAATCGATTTGCTTAACCCTTTATTTTCAATTTTTATCCGGCCATATTGCATCATCCCTTCCGAAATATCCAAGCCCGTAATTTGTTTCGGCATAATTTGTCGATAGGCCATCAATGCCATATCTGCAGTTCCAGTAGCTACATCTAATAAATGATTTAGAGGCTTGCCTTTAAAATGGGCAATGGCTTTTTTTCGCCAGATTTGATCAATTCCTAAGCTCAAAAATCGATTCAAAAAATCGTATCTTTTAGCTATTGAATCAAACATAGTGGCTACCTGCTCCTTTTTACCAGCATTACTTTCTCTGTAGGGAACAATAGGGTCGTGGGCGAATTGGCTCATAGGGCAAAGATACCAAATTTGTAGATGCTTTTTTGATGATGGGCTAGTTCTTAACAATTACTTTTATCTTCGTAGTTCATGAAGGCAAGGATATATAAATCGACAGGTAGCTGGTACTCCGTTAAATCGGAGGAGGGTTTGTTTTATCAAGCCCGAATTAAAGGGGTAATTAAGCTCGATGCTATTTCTTCTACCAACCCTATTGCAGTGGGAGATTGGGTGCAATATGACATGGAAGATGCCGATAAAAAATCGGTGATGATTACCGATATTTTAGATAGGGATAATTATGTAGCAAGGCAATCGCCCCATAATAAAAGACAGCAACATATCATTGCTTCCAATTTAGATCAGTCCATTTTATTAGCGACTTTAAAATCGCCCAAAACATCCCAAGGTTTTATAGATCGATTTTTAGTTTCTTGTGAAGCCTTTCATATTCCAGCCATGATTGTTTTTAATAAATCTGATATTTATGGTCCTACAGAAATGGCGAATTTCGATATGCTTAAATCCATGTATGAAGCCGTAGGGTATCAAGTATTTTTAATCAGCATTAATCAAAAGGAAGGACTAGAGGCGATTGAAAAACTGTTATTAGGAAAAACAACTTTAATTAGTGGGCATAGTGGGGTAGGCAAATCTTCATTTATTAATTATTTATTTCCCCATTTAGATTTGTCCACGCAGGAAGTAAGTGGATGGAGTGGGAAAGGAATGCATACCACCACTTTTGCACAAATGTATGACCTGCCAAATAGCGGTGCCGTGATTGATACTCCTGGTATGCGTGAATTAGGTTTGGTTAATTTAGAGAAAGAAGAATTGGCTCAATATTTTCCTGAGATGCGTGAAAAAATGCAAGGCTGTCAATTTCATAATTGCCAACACATTAATGAACCTGGTTGTGCAGTAAAAGCCGCTGTGGAAAAAGGCATCATAACGGAAGCGCGCTTTTTTAGCTATGTAGATTTATGGCATGGGATTGAACTCAAAAAATACTAGTAAACTTATTTCTTTGGGGCCTCATTGTACTGTTCAAACCAACTTGCATATTTGACATAATTATCAGAGATGCGATTTATTTCACCTTGAATTAAATCCTCGTTCACCATTTTTACTTTTTTGGCAGGGACGCCTGCATAAATACTTCCAGCTTCAACAATGGTTCCTTCCAAGACCACAGCACCGGCTGCGATAATGGCATTAGAGTTTACCACACAACCATCCATAACAATACTACCCATACCAATGAGTACATTATCGTGAATGGTGCAACCATGCACTAATGCATTATGCCCTATGGATACATTATTGCCAATATTAGTCGGATGTTTTAAATAAGTACAATGAATCACTGCGCCATCCTGGACATTCACTTTATTTCCCATCTTAATATAATGTACATCGCCCCTAATTACAGCGTTAAACCAAACGGAACAATCATTGCCCATTTCAACTTCACCGACAATAGTGGCGTTGGGGGCTATAAAACAATTTTCACCAAATTGAGGATCTTTTCCTTGAAGGGATAGTATGATTGCCATAAATATGCGACTTTTGTAATGCAATTTACAAGTAATGTACAGCACCACCAACAGACAACTTTTTTTTCAGCATCTAGCTCAGACCTCGGACAAACCCATTGGGATTGAAGTGGCTTCGGCTAAAGGCGTGATGATTCAGGATGTACAAGGAAAATCTTTTATGGATTTGATTGCTGGATTTAGTGTTTGTAATATAGGACATAGTCATCCCGATGTGATCAAAGCCATTCAGGATCAGGTAGCGCAATACATGCATGTCATTGTATATGGTGAATTTATTCAGTCACCACAAGTGCAATATGCGAAAGCGTTAACTCATCTTTTGCCTTCAAGTTTACAATCGGTTTATTTTACAAATAGTGGTGCCGAAGCAACTGAAGGTGCAATGAAATTAGCTAAGCGCGTTACCAAACGATCTAAAATAATAGCTTTTGAGGGGGCTTATCATGGAAGTACGCAAGGAGCTTTGAGTGTAATGGGAGATGAATATTTTAGAAATGCTTTTAGACCTTTATTGCCCGATGTATTGCATTTAAGGTATAATCATTTTGAGGATATTGATTTGATTGATGATACAGTAGCTTGTGTATTGGTTGAATTGGTGCAAGCTGAAACAGGAATTAAGCCAGCGCAATTGGAGTGGGTCATTGCATTGCAAAAAAAATGTGCTTCCTTATGTGTTTTATTGATTGTAGATGAAATTCAATCTGGATTTGGAAGAACAGGAAGCTTATTTGCATTTGAACAATATGGTATCGTTCCTGATATATTATTATTAGGAAAAGCATTAGGAGGTGGACTTCCACTGGGTGCTTTTATTTCGGATACAAAAATGATGGGCACTTTAACGTATAGTCCTGTATTGGGTCATATTACTACTTTCGGTGGAAATCCAGTTTGTTGTGCAGCAGGTAATGCTGCATTGCAAGTGTTACAAACATCTAATTGGATGCAAGAAGTTGCTGAAAAAGAAGCTTACTTATTATCTCATATGGTGCATCCATCTATCCAACACCGATCTCATAAAGGATTATGGATGTCATTACAATTTGCATCTCCGGACTTGGCTAAAAAAATTGCTGCACAATGTGTGCTCAATGGTATTATCACCGATTGGTTTTTATTTGCAGAAGATCGTCTTCGAATTGCACCTCCTTTATGCATTACTATGGAAGAATTAGAAATCGCTGTGGATAAAATAAAATTAAGTATCGATCAGGTATTAGCTTAAAATTTAATTTTCAATCTGTTTGCGGCTAGCAATCGCCGGTCCTGCAATACCTTCTGTAGAGTGTTTCGTATTGAGGTATGATATGATGAATATCAAATGCTTTTGCCTGTTTTAAAGCATTGTGTTTTAAAGTTTTTAGCTTGGCTTCGTCTTGCAATAATGCAATTGATTTTTGACTCATGGTAGCAACATCACCTACCGGAGCAGTATAACCTGTAACGCCATCTATATTAATTTCAGATAAACCGCCGGCGTCGGAACTAATCACTACTACTACACTTGCCGCCATTGCTTCTAAAGCAGCTAAACCAAAACTTTCATATTCGGAAGGGAGTAAAAATAAATCACTGACTGCTAAGATATCTTCCATTTGCTCTTGCTTTCCTAAAAAACGAATATCAGATTCAATTCCAAATTGTCTAGCCATGTCTTCTGCAATAGGACGTTCGGGGCCGTCGCCCACCATTAATAATTTTGATGGTACCGCACTATGAATATTTTTAAAAATTTCCATCACATGATCGATCCGCTTTAGTTTTCTAAAATTAGATGCGTGCACTATAATTTTTTCATTGTCTGGAGCAATTACTTGCCTAAATGCAGCTAATGGCTTTTTATTATATCTATGAACATCTACAAAATTATGAATGACCTGAATTTCTTTTCTAATTTCAAAATGCTTTAAAGTTTCTTGTTTTAAATTTTCAGAAACGGCAGTAATCGCATCACTTTCGTTGATTGAAAAAGTAACCACCGGCTCGTAAGTTTTATCCCTTCCCACTAGTGTGATATCAGTACCGTGTAAAGTTGTGATGACCGGAACAGACCTGCCTGTTTTTTGTAAAACAATTTGTTTAGCGGTATAAGCTGCTGATGCATGCGGTATAGCATAATGCGCATGAATCAAATCTAAATCATGATTTAAAATCACATCTACCATCGTACTTGCCAATGCCAATTCATAAGGGGGATAATCAAACAATGGATAACTAGGTACCCTTACTTCGTGGTAAAAAATATTTGTATGAAAACCATTTAATCGGACGGGTTGTTGGTAAGTGATAAAATGGATCTCATGGCCTTTTTCTGCTAAAGCTTTTCCAAGCTCTGTTGCCAAAACGCCACTGCCGCCAAATGTAGGATAACAAACAATTCCAATCTTCATTTTATTACTATTGTATATGCAAATAACAACTAATAATGCAATAAAGTTTATTTATATTTAACTATTATTTAAATGAAAAAAAAATGGTTATGCGTAAATTATTCTTTTTGTTGTTTTGTATCCCATTTACCTTGCAAGCGCAAGTAAATCAAGACAGTATTTTTATCAAAAAAATGGCCGATGAAATTTTAACTAATGGGAAAGCCTATGATTTATTAAGGCAATTGACAAAGCAAATTGGAGGTCGATTGGCGGGTTCGCCTCAACAACAAAATGCAGCCATTTGGGGTAAGCGAAATATGGAAGCTTTTGGACCTGATAAAGTATATATGCAAGCATGTAAAACACCTAGTTGGCAAAGAGGGGGAAACGACTTTGCAAGCATAGTGAGAATGAATGGTAAAGCAGTGAATCAACCTTTAGCCGCCTTGGCTTTAGGGAATTCCTTAGGGAGTAAAGGTTTAATCGAAGGTGAACTTTTAGCAGTTGCGAATTTTGATGAACTAGAAAAAAGAAAGAACGAGGTAAAAGGTAAAATCGTGTATTTCAATAGTGAATTTGATCCAACTATTATTCCAACCTTTGTTGCTTATGGACAGGCAGCAGTATATCGTGGTTCGGGTGCAAGTAGGGCTGCGAAGTATGGTGCAATTGGGATGATGATGCATTCGCTAAGTACCGCACCAGACAATGAACCTCATACAGGGGGCATGTTTTATGATGAGCAGTATCCTAAAATTCCTGCTGTTGCATTAGGTCCTAATGATGCAAAGGAATTATATGCCAATTCTAAAAAGGGGACGATCCGTGTTCAAATGCAAACCTATGGATACTTTTTACCAGATGCAGATGAAAACAATGTGGTGGCTGAAATAAAAGGATCTATTTTTCCTGATCAAATTATTACGATTGGCGGACACTTAGATAGTTGGGATGTGAACGAAGGCGCGCATGATGATGGCGCTGGTATTGTACAAACCATGGAGCTTTTAAGAATGATGAGGGCCATTCATTATACGCCTAAGCATACCATTCGTTTTGTATTGTTTGCGAATGAAGAAAATGGAAGTCGCGGTGGTGAAAAGTATGCAGAGCTCGCTAAATTAAATAATGAAAAGCATTTATTTGCATTAGAGAGTGATGAAGGTGGTTTTACACCAAGGTCCATTGGTATTACTTGTACTCCAGCACAATTAAAGATATTTCAAACTTGGTCCCCCTTATTAAAACCATACGGTACGGAAATTATTGCAGGTGGCGGTGGTGCGGATATTGGTCCTATTAAGACGGCTGACGATAATGTTATTTTATCAGGATTGATTCCAGATAGTCAAAGGTATTTTGATTATCATCACGCTAAAACAGATGTTTTTGAAAATGTAAATAAAAGAGAATTATTATTAGGGGCTGTGAATATGGCAGCCATTATTTATTTAGTAGACCAATATGGTGTTCCTAAAAAATAATTAAAATCATTACGTAATATAAAAAAGCCCCTTCATAAATTGTAAGGGGCTTTTTTTAGTTCTTTTAGCGACTTAGGTTCATCGAACGCTCTTTGTATAAATTTCGGAAGTAAGGGTCGCGTAAATCTTTGATAAATCGGATGGCTTCACCTGTACTTTTCATCTCTGGCCCTAATTCCTTATTCACGCCAGGGAATTTATCAAAACTAAATACAGGCTCCTTTATGGCGTAACCATCTAGTTTTTTCTCCATTACGAAATCGGTTAATTTTGCTGAGCCCAACATTATTTTTGTAGCAATGTTTAAGTAAGGAATTTGATATGCTTTTGCAATAAAAGGAGTTGTTCTGGAAGCCCTTGGATTGGCTTCAATCACAAATACTTTACCATCTTTTATTGCAAACTGAATATTAATAAGGCCTCTTATATTTAATGCTCTTGCAATCTTCTCACTTATAAATTCCATCGTCTCTACCACCAATGGGGTTAGGTTAAAGGCTGGTAGTACTGCATTGCTATCTCCGCTATGAATACCTGCTGGCTCAATGTGTTCCATCACACCCATGATGTGAAAAGTTTCACCATCAAAAATGGCATCTACTTCTGCCTCCTGACAACGATCTAAAAAATGATCAATTAATATTTTATTATCAGGGATATGTTTTAAAATACTCACTACTGCAGTTTCCACTTCGGCGTCATTAATAACAATTCGCATTCTTTGTCCACCAATCACATAACTAGGACGCACTAAAACAGGGTAGCCTACTTTGTTCGCTACTTCAATGGCTTCTTCTGCGGTATAAGCGGTTCCGTAATCGGGATAAGGAATATTTAATTCTTTTAATAAATCACTAAAGCGACCTCTGTCCTCGGCGATATCTAAACTATCGAATGAAGTGCCTATAATTTTAATACCTCTTTCTGTTAATCGTTTTGCTAATTTCAAAGCAGTTTGACCTCCTAATTGTACAATGACACCTTCGGGTTTTTCTAGTTCAATGATTTCCCATAAGTGTTCCCAAAATACAGGCTCAAAATATAATTTATCTGCCATGTCAAAATCGGTAGAAACTGTTTCAGGGTTACAATTAACCATGATGGCTTCGTAGCCTGATTCCTTCACCGCCAATAAACCATGAACACAACAGTAATCAAATTCAATGCCTTGTCCAATACGATTGGGGCCACTGCCTAAAACAATAATTTTTTTTCGAGAGGAGCTTATAGACTCGTTGGATTGCAGGGTGTTGCTCATATGTATGAAATTGGGCAAAAATACAGAAGCAGAACCATTTTTACGAATTTTTAGCCAATGGTTTTCCACTATTCTTATTTATCTTACTAAACAGAGTTCATCCCAACGGGTCGTATAGCGTTTGCTTCGGCGTTCGCTACGCATTTTCCAGTTTTTTTGGGTGCCACTGGTTCCAAATTTGAGGATATCATCTCTAAAGGCGGCGTTCATATTATCTATCATATTCATTAGCTTTTTTCGTTTTTGGTCGGCGGGGGCAACGAATAAGTTGGTCTGCAATACATTGTCAGGTACAAAATCGCTTAAAATAACACCTGCTTTTTTATATATTTCACCCTGTTCAAACAAGCTTTTTCCTAGGGCGACCACGGCTTTAATAATGTCAGGGGTGAGGTTACTAGGGTTGTCTAGTTTTACATATCCGCTTACTTGTCGTCCGTGATGATAATAAGAGGGCTCCCCCTGAGCGGCCATTTTTTTTAATAAAAAAACGGATACCCCATAAGCGGCACTATGCTGCCGTCTTAATTTTTCAGCGGTACGAGTAGCGTAGGTGGCTAAGGCTTCTTCTATTTCTTGCCATTTTGAAACAGGGCGTCCAAACATACGCGTGGTAGCAATCATTTTTTTATGGGTGCGGGGCGCTTGCATATCATGACTATGCATTCCTTTTAATTCTCGAATTAATTTCATTCCAACGACGCCTCCTAAAAATCTTTTTCCCCAACTTAAATCTTTAATGCTAAGAGCATAAGCGGTACAGATGCCGTATGTTTTTAATTTTTCACTGTAACTATATCCAATGCCCCAAATATCTTCCACGGGTGTTTTTTGTAAAGCGGCTTGTATGGTTTTGGTATCATTTAATATCACCACGCCACTCGTGAGTAATTTATTTTTTTTGGCCAATCGGTTGGCGACTTTGCTTAATACTTTATTAGGGGCTACACCAATAGATACGGATATGCCTGTCCAAGTTTCTATTTTCTTTTTTAGTGAGATACAATAGTCCTGTAAGCTGTCGGAAGGGACATGATCTAAATTTAAGAAAGCTTCGTCTACCGAATATACTTCGACACAACCCGGTGGTACTAGTTGTCGCATGGTTTCCATGACACGCCAACTTAGGTCACCATATAAATGATAGTTAGATGAAAAGGCGTGTACTTTATATTTTTCAAATAATTCTTTTGCTTGAAAATAGGGTATCGCCATAGAGATGCCTAATTGTTTTGCTTCATCGGAACGCGACACAATACAACCATCATTGTTACTTAATACGACCACAGGTGCCTGTTGTAGTTGCGGTTGAAATAACCTTTCGCAAGAACAATAAAAACTATTACAATCTACAATCGCTTGCACGGGAGGACATTTTTTTAATCACCATGAGGTGATTTATTTTATAAACTATGTATCACAAAACTTACTACGCCCCAAGTATGGTACTGCTCAAGTTGTGCTACTTGAATGGTACCGTATCTTTTATTTTCGGGAACTAAGCTGATACTGTGTTCTTGTATTTGTAAACGGCGCACTAAAAATTCACCATTTAAAACGGCCACCACTACTTTACCTGAACTAGGAGGAAGGCTTCGGTCTACAATTAAAGTATCGCCTATATGGATGCCGGCACCCAACATGGCATCGCTATTGACCCGAAAGAAAAAAGTAGCCGGTTTATTACGCACCAACTGTTCATTTAGGTCAATGCCTCTTTCCATAAAGTCGTCCGAGGCGGCTCCAAATCCCGTTGCATTCGCTTGAATAATTTGACCAGATTTGTAATTTTTATTAATCTGCTGGGTGGCCATTCCCTCTCCGGGATCTGTATCTATAAATGACATAAAACTAAAATTATTAGCAATATTAACTAAATAATTTAGTATTTAGTACATTAATTTGTACCCTTTTTTTAAAGTATTTATACGCTGTTTGGGGTCGCTTTTATAGGCCATTTGAAATCAGGGCTTTATATATGGGGAAGCTTGCTTAAGTATTTATAGCCTTATCTTTTATTTTGCCCAACCTATGGCAATGGTCCAACTGCTACCCGCGAACACATGGTACTTCTCTGAAAAACTTCCTTGATTCAACGCAAAAGATAAATTCATTAAGCTGTTTAAATAAGCAAGCGGCTTTCCCACCGCTACGCCTCCAAAAGTATTTTCAAAAGGCATGTTGCCAGTATAGATTAATTTTTGGTTGTGAAAAATTTGTACCTGAATTTCATTTTTTGCATGCGATAGGGTAGTAAATTTTTTCCAAACTTCTTGATCGATATTGGTCCAAATATTTCCATATTGTATATCTAAGATATCAATGGTGCCTTTTAATTGACTACCCACTAATTGTGCTTTTTGAAAAGAGAGTGCGGTAATAGGAGCGGTACTTATTTTACCTACTTGATCATAACTAATTTTATGTGCCGCTAATCTTGCTGCAGTATAAGCATACACATCTCGGCCGTGAAAAGTGTAAGAGGCACCTGAATTTTTTCGTCTATTATTGACTTCATCAATTTCTCGAATCGAATCAATACCCAATGATTGTGCAATTAAAGTAAGTGTACCATTATCAGGCGTCACAATATAATGTCCTGTTTTTGTTTTGACCACCACCGATTTTCGTTGCGTGCCTACACCAGGATCCACCACCGATACAAATACGGTACCCGCCGGCCAATAAGGAACGGTTTGATCTAATCGGTACGCGGCTTCCCAAATATTGTAGGCTGGAATATCATGTGTAAGATCGTATAATTTTAAAAGCGGATCTATAGAACTGGCAACGCCCTTCATCGCAGATACGGCACCATCTTTCGTTCCAAAGTCCGTTTGAAATACAACAATGCCATTTTGCGCTACAGCGCTTAGGGCAGTGCATACTAGGATTGCACAACTAGTCATTATTTTTTTCATGTTATTAGCTTTATCGAATACAAAATATCTTTTCTAATCATAAAATTTAAACCTATTTATTTCGGCGTTCATTAAAAAGCCTTCCCGATTGAACGAGAAGGCTTTAAAGTTATTTATTTTATTTAGTATTAAAATTTAAAAACCAGTTTGCTGAATATTCTTAAGCCGTTGTAGCCCATTTGAACACCATCCCATGGTCCGCCAGTTTCATTATCTCCTGCGTACCATTTAGCTTGCGAATTAACGGCAAAGTCGGGGTGTACATTGAAAAGATTGTCAGCGCCTACAACCCAAGATATTTTTTTATTTACTTGCAGATTTGCGTAAATATCTGTGGTGAATTTTCCTTTGTAATTAAATAGTTCTGGCACATAGGTTCCATCATTAAAATTAGTTGTATTTTTTGCAGTGCTAGGATCATCAACAGGCACCATTGGATAAATTCCATCATAGTCGGGGTCCCCAAAACCAGTTAATGCTACATTGCCAAAATAGGTAACCCTTGCACCAATACTGATCTTATTTTTTGTATAGTCAGCAGTAAGTGAAAATTTAGATTCAGGAGCAGAAGCCTTTAAAAAGTAAATTTCTCTTGTACTAAAGAAAGTACTTGGCATTTCATTTGTATAAAATTTTGCTCTATCAGTATAATATGGATCAGTTGCAAATTTATTACTTGATAAAGCAGTCGGAATATTTATTTTATCAATTGAAATATGTTGTATGTTTCCAGTTAACAGAAATTTAATTTTCTCTGTGCTAGACAATTTTTTTTGGTAATCGATAACAATATCAACTCCAGTATTTGTTGTGTTTACTGCATTTGAAAAAAATTGTGCAGTAGCAACACCTAATGAATTTAGCTTATCTGTTAATGCAGTTGGTAATGATTCATCGCTTGCGCTAAACAGACCAGATAATACGACGCGATCTTTCATTTTAATAGTATATCCATCTACGGTAACAGTTAATCCTTTAGTAGGTTTCCATGAAAAACCAATGCTACTATTTATAGAAGTTTCTTGTTTTAAAGAGGGGATACCTGCAAGCTTAGTTAATGGATCATCGTTATTAGCAATTCTGGATTGCACTAAATTTCCACCTGAAAAAGAAGTAAGTGTATTACTGAAATATTTTTGTTGTAAAGAAGGTGCGCGATAGCCGGTGCTGAATGATCCTCTTAAATTAAAGTTATCCGTTACTTTTAATCTAGCCGAAGTTTTAAAAGTAGCAACCGATCCAAAGTCAGAATAATTTTCGGCGCGTACAGCTCCAGTTAACAACAACGCTTCAGTAGGAGTGTATTCCAGGTCGGTATATAAGCCTGTTACAATTCTGTTGGCGGTGACTTTGTCATCTGGACTAAAGCCAGGAAAGCCTTGTGATCCTGGAGCCTGTTCCAATCCAAAATTATTGGGATAAGCTTTATAAGAAGCAATCTCTCCTCTGAAAATACTGTATTGTTCAAATCTCATTTCAGCACCATAAGATACTTTCACGCCACCATGATTCACTTTCCCAAATTGTTTCGATAAATCAAGGTTGGTGGTATTTTGTAAAAAATTAAATCCGCCATCATCAAAATGAGTTTGACTTACATTACCAATATTAGAAGCGTTAAAAGTGCCATCTCCAAAATAATGAAAGTTGTTATTTCCAATAGCGTTACTAAAATCCCAGTCCCATCCATTTTTACTTGTTTTGGAAAAGCCGGTTACTAATGAAAGGTCCTGAATTTGAGTTTGAATATGTGGGTTATAGCTTGTATCTCCCGAACCAGATGTAAACATAATGCTTGGAACGAAAATTAGTTGGCCATCACTATTTACAGGGAAGCGATTCTTTTTTGCATACCAATTATCAGACCAATTACGCGTATAGGCATAGGCGTCTGAGTTTTTATTATTCATACTTCCAAAAGCATAAAATATAATATCATCGCCCAAAGGCACTTCCATATTAAACATCGCTCCAATCGATTTCATTGAACCATCTCCAAAACCTTGTCTCCAAGTATTAGTAGGTAGTCCATCAGCATTTGCAATATCAGATGAAGCAGCTTGACGGAAAGTTTTTCCTTGATCTAATAAATCAATTGATACATTAATAAATCCACCTTTCTTGCCTAGATTAAAACCTCTGTTGGCAGACAATGATTTGGCAATGCCATCTATCGGCGCATCTGATAAATAATCATTATTTTTTCTGAATTGATAAGTATTGAATTTTTTATCATAATAGCCTGCTACTCCTGTAGAGATATTCCATTCTCCTGTGTTTTTTCTTAATACAATATTCATTACCCCTGCAATCGCATCAGAACCATATTGTGCAGAAGCGCCATCTCTTAAAATTTCAATTCTATCCACTGCAGACATGGGAAATCCATTTAAATCCACACCTGAACCTGCGCGACCTCTTGTTCCAAATAAACCCACAAAAGCTGTGCTGTGTCTACGTTTACCATTTATTAATACTAGGGTTTGATCAGGGCCAAGACCTCTTAATGTTCCAATATCAATATGGTCTGCGCCATCTGCTCCTGATTGTTTATTGTAGTTAAAGGAAGGTGCTACATAATTTAAGGTGGAAGTCAAATCCATCCTTGCGGTGTTGAGACCCACTTCGGTTAATTTAATAACATCAACTGGAACGGGGGATTCTGTTTTCACTCTCCCAACTCCTCTACTTCCTACTAAAATAACATCCTGCAAATCGGTTGTAGTTGGCGTTAAAGTAATATTCAAATTTCCACTCGTATATTTTACTGACTTTGATTCAAATCCAACATAGCTAAATGATATTAAATCATTCGCGCTTGCTGTAATCGTGAAGCTTCCGTTTTTGCTAGTGGTCGTGCTTGCATTGTTGGGCATTACTTTTACTGAAACACCTTCTAATGCGTTGCCTTTATTATCAGTTACGATGCCTTTTATGCTTTGTTTTTGTGCGATAGCCGGTAAGCATATTAAGGTGAAAATAAAAGAGAATAAGAGGAGTGCTTTGTTAATCATAGGGGTAGTATTTTAAATAAATTTAGTACTTTTTTATAGTTGATGAATTATATAGCCTAATTAATTGTATTTAATTCGTGCATTAGCGCTATTTTTAATCTTATGGAATTGGTCATTAAACATATTAAAAATCTTTATCATACTATTCATAGTATCGATTGGGATGATATTCAAAAAATACCCCAAAGTGGTGGGGATCGCGTTTATTTTAGAATTATTCAAGGGGGCCATAGCTGGATCGCCACCTATAGTTTAAATATTAGAGAAAGTGAAACCTTTATCTATTTTGCGGATCATTTTTTTCAAAAGGGAATGCCTGTTCCAAAAGTATTGGCGATTAGTGAGGATAAGACCATTTATATTCAACAGGATTTAGGAAGGGTTTCCTTATTAGATGTTTTAGAAAAAGAAGGTAAAACAGATTATGTTTTTTCTTTATTTCAAAAAAGTTTATCCTCCTTAGCAAAATTACAAGTCATTGGTGGCGAAGGTTTAAATTATGACAAGTGCCTCACTTCAAAAGAATTTGGTAAGCATTCTATATTAACCGATTTGCTTTATTATAAGTATTACTTTTTAGATACACTACAATATCCTTATGATAAACAAGCATTGATTGATGAGTTTGAATTAATTAGTGATCAGTTGTCAGATGGGCATTATAAAAATTTCATGTTCCGAGATTTTCAAAGTAGAAATATCATCGTTCAAAACGACGAAGTATTTTTTATAGATTTTCAAGGGGGCATGCAAGGCGGACTGCCCTACGATGTGGCGTCTTTACTATGGCAAGCAAAAGCAGAACTACCTCAAGAGTGGAAGGATAAGTTATTGGATTATTATATCAATGAAGTACAGCAGCTATTGGTTGACAAGTTGGACCCCGCGGCGTTTAAAAAACAGTTCAATGGTTTTGTACTATTAAGATTATTACAAGTGATGGGGGCTTATGGTTTCAGAGGTTTATTTGAAAGAAAAGCTCACTTTTTAACAAGCATCCCATTGGGTTTATTAAATATCAAAAGCTTTTTAACTTACAATACTATTGCCAATGATACGCCTGTATTTGCTGGTATTTTAAAGTGGATGGTAGGTAATGAAGTGATACAACGTTTTACCCCACCTAAGGCCAATGACCAAACACCATTGGTCATTACTATAAACAGTTTTAGTTATAAAAAAGGAATACCTACAGATGATTCAGAAAATGGGGGCGGATTTATTTTTGATATGAGGGGAATTTTAAATCCAGGCAGATTTGATGAATATAAAAAATTGTCAGGTTTAGATAAACCAGTGCAGGATTTTTTAGAACAAAGAACAAAGATGAATGTTTTTTTAAATAGTGTTTGGGATTTAATAGACATTACAACCGAAAATTATTTAGAGCGCGGCTTTGCTTCCTTGCATATCAATTTTGGATGCACTGGAGGACAACATCGAAGTGTGTTTGCTGCTGAGCAAACTGCAAGGCATTTAAAAAATAAGTATAAAGTAAAAACCATTTTACAACATACCAACCAACAAAACTGGGTTAAATAATTTCATTATGCGCGCCATGATTTTAGCAGCAGGCTTAGGTACTAGGTTAAAGCCTTTTACCAATCATCATCCAAAGGCCTTGGCAGTGGTGAATGGCAAAACTTTATTGCAACGAAATATTGAATACTTGCAACAGTTTGGTATTAACGAAGTAGTCGTGAATGTGCATCATTTTGCGGAACAAATCATACAAGCAGTCAATGAAAATAAGGGATGGGGATCTTCCGTAATTATTTCAGACGAGACAAAGGAAGTTTTAGAAACCGGAGGAGGCGTCTTACATGCTGCTCGCTATTTTGAAAATGAAACAGCTTGGTTGGTAATGAATGCTGATATATTAACCAATTTATCATTGGATAAATTAATAGCTGCCGATCAATTATTATCAAAGGATAATGAAAATTATATTGCGACTTTGGCTGTTACCAATCGAACTACCAGCCGTCATTTATTATTTAATCCATCTGGAAGTTTAACTGGTTGGAAAAATAATACTACCCATGAAGAAAAATGGGCCAACCCAATACCCGCCAATGAAATTGTTGCAAAGGCTTTTAGCGGTATTCAAATGATACACGCTTCCTTTTTTAAAGCACTTCGTTTACAAGGCAAGTTCTCATTAATTGATGCGTATTTGCAAATCGCAGTGAATGACACTATTGGTTATTATGACCATAGCGATTCTGTTTTGTTAGATGTGGGTAAGCCTGAAAATATTGAAAAAGCAGCTACTTTATTTAAGTAGTTTACACTTTTATATATATTTTCTTTTTATCTAAGAAGTAGGCAAGCAATCCCATAAAAGCAATCATACACAAGGCGTACAATAAAGATCCAATGCGTAAGTCGGTTGAGACATCTTTACAAATATGCTGGTAAAACCAAGGGAGCGCATTGGTGTAAACGGGTGCACCTTTTTCGTCCACATGATCCACCCATCTTAATAAAGCTAATACCCTAGGCAAGAATCCGCTGAGAACAAAAATGAACAATGGATTTTTTCCAAACACATCAAAAAACTGACTCCATCTTCCTTTTGCATTATTAAATTCTAATAAATAAATAAGCATGCCTAAAGTAATAATGGCTAAACCTGAAGTATAAAATACATAACTACTTGTCCATATTTTTTTATTGATAGGAAAACTAAAATCCCAAATATAACCTACCAAAACCAATACAACCCCCGTCAGTAAAAGCTTTGCTAACATTTCAAAATTCTTACCTTTTAATTGAATGTATTCACCTACTAGGTAACCAAAAATAACTTGTACGACTGCAGGAAGGGTACTGCCTAATCCCTCTGGATCAAATGGGACACCTTCTCCTTTATAGATATGTGTTAGTCCTAAAATTTGAAAATCGATGGCATTCCCAAAGTAACCTGATAAACTATATGGATGACCTGGTACTCC
Organism: uncultured Bacteroidota bacterium; assembly: GCA_903824725.1. Lineage (GTDB taxonomy): Bacteria > Bacteroidota > Bacteroidia > Chitinophagales > Chitinophagaceae > Sediminibacterium. Next base: position 146,264 of record CAIJXU010000064.1, read on the forward strand.
AAATGAAAAACTGATGACCCAGTAAATAACTAAAATCATCATGCCTATAAAAAGCGCAATTCGTGACTTTCCATAATAAATGATTATAGAGGCGAAAAAATAACATAATGCAATTCGTTGCAGTACACCCAAAATGCGCACATTTTCCCACACTTTAAAAATTAAATCATTGTCATTCCACTTTACAAAAGGACTCCAATTTAAAAATAAGCCTATCAAAAAAATCAGCACTGTTCGTTTCACTACTTTACTCCAAAATTGGCTACTCGTTCCTTGTTGTAATTTAGGCATGACAAAGGACATGGCATTTCCCACTGCAAACAAGAAAAAAGGAAATACTAAATCGGTAGGGGTACATCCATGCCAACTGGCGTGGGCTAGTGGACTAAAGGTATTTGACCATGATCCAGGGTTATTTACTAAAATCATGAGGGCGACTGTGGCCCCTCTAAATACATCTAATGAATAATATCTCTGCTGGCTCATGCGGTAAAGTTTATTAAATTACTTAGTAATATATATCCTTGTTTTAATATCTTTGTAAGATACAAATTTAAGATGCAAAAAAACATATTAATCACAGGGGGAGCAGGATTTATTGGGTCGCATGTGGTGCGATTAATGGTGAATAAGTACCCTGATTATCAAATCTTTAATTTAGATGCGCTTACCTATGCAGGGAATTTAGAAAATTTAAAAGACATTGAAAAAGCGCCCAATTATCATTTCATCAAAGCGAATATTTTAGAGCCCCAAAGCTTGACCGATATATTTAAAAAACATCAAATCACCGATGTGATCCATCTTGCTGCAGAATCTCATGTGGATAGATCTATTGTATCCCCATTGGATTTTGTATACACGAATGTGATAGGCACCGTTAATTTATTAAATACGGCAAAGGAATTTTGGAAAGGGGATTTGAGCTATGAAAAAGCACATGACGGAACCTGGGATAAAAAAAGGGATCATTTATTTTATCATGTTTCGACCGATGAAGTGTATGGTAGCTTAGGTAAGGAAGGATTATTTACCGAAACCACTTCTTATGACCCCAACTCGCCTTATTCTGCAAGTAAAGCAGCATCGGATCATTTTGTAAGGGCTTATGGCGAAACTTACCATTTACCCATTGTCATTTCAAACTGTTCCAATAATTATGGACCCAATCATTTTCCTGAAAAATTAATTCCATTATTTATACATAATATTATTAATAAAAAACCTTTACCAGTGTATGGGGATGGTTTATATACTCGTGATTGGTTATTCGTAAAAGACCATGCACGCGCCATTGATATTATTTTTCATGAAGGTAAAAAAGGAGATACTTATAATATTGGTGGTTTTAATGAATGGACCAATATTGATTTAGTAAAATTGATGTGTGCGCAAATGGATGCAAAATTGGGACGTGCGCAAGGAGAAAGCGAAGCTTTAATTACTTATGTGAAAGATAGGCCAGGTCACGATAGGCGCTATGCCATTGACGCTACCAAATTAAATAAAGAACTCAATTGGAGCCCCTCCGTTACTTTTGAACAAGGCTTAGCTGAAACCATTGATTGGTATTTAAGCAATAGTGCTTGGTTGGAAAATGTGACCAGCGGTGCGTATCAAGATTATTATACAGATATGTATACGAATCGTTAATACCCATGTATATTACATCTAAAGTTAATAACAACTCATTTTAAAGATAGACTTACCTAATGAAAATTGAACAAACACCATTAAAAGATTGCTTTGTAATACACGATACCGTGCATGGTGATTCGAGAGGTTATTTTATAGAAACATTTAATCAAAAAGATTTTCAAGAAGCCACTGGTTTAAATATCACATTTGTTCAGGATAATCAATCCAAATCACAAAAAGGGGTATTAAGGGGTTTGCATATGCAAAAAGGTAATGCCGCGCAAGCTAAATTGGTAAGGGTATTAGAAGGTGCTGTGCTAGATATTGCAGTAGATTTAAGGAAAAATTCTCCCACTTTTGGACAGCATTACTCCATAGAATTAACAGCAGATAATTTTAAACAATTTTTTGTGCCCTCTGGATTTGCGCACGGATTTGTTGTATTAAGTGAGACGGCGACCTTCTTTTATAAAGTGGATCAATTTTATCAGCCTGGTAATGAAGTGGGTATTATGTATAATGACAAGGATTTAAATATTGATTGGAAATTACCTACAAACGAATTAATATTTTCAGAGAAGGACACGAAACTTGGTAGCTTTGCTGATTATGTAGCTAGCTTATAAAATCTTTTTAAAAATCAAAAGCGGTATCAAATGAAGGGAATTATATTAGCAGGAGGTTCAGGTACAAGATTGTATCCGATTACCAAGGGTATCAGTAAGCAACTTATGCCTATCTATGATAAGCCTATGATTTATTATCCACTGTCGGTGTTATTATTGGCGGGTATCAACGAAATATTAATTATTACCACGCCAGAAGACAATGATCAATTTAAACGATTATTGGGTGATGGTTCTGAAATTGGTTGTGTGTTTCAATATGCAGTACAAGCGGTACCTAATGGATTAGCGCAGGCTTTTGTGATTGGTGCTGATTTTATTGGAAAAGATAAAGTGGCCTTAATATTAGGAGACAATATTTTTTATGGTGCAGGTTTTAGTAAGTTGGTTCAGGCATTTAATGATGTTGATGGAGCAGCCGTATTTGCATATGAAGTAAATGATCCAGAGCGATATGGCGTCGTTGAGTTTGATGCGCATAACCAAGCCATTTCATTAGATGAAAAACCAAAGCAGCCTAAGTCAAATTACGCCGTGCCAGGTTTGTATTTTTATGATAATCAAGTAGTACAAATTGCGGCTACTATTCCTGCATCCCCAAGAGGAGAATATGAAATCACGGACGTCAATAAGGTATACTTAGAAAAGAAGCAATTGCAAGTGGGTATTATGAATAGAGGAACTGCTTGGTTGGATACAGGGACTTTTGATTCCTATGCAGATGCTTGTGAATTTGTAAGAGTGATTGAGAAAAGGCAAAGTCAAAAGATAGGATGTATTGAGGAAGTGGCTTTTAGAATGGGATTCATAGATAAAAACCAGCTGATGGTTTTGGCTGATAAGTATGCTAAAAGTGGTTATGGTGAATACCTAAGGAATCTAAAAAAGTAGATTTTCTGCCCTGTGCTATCAATTATTATATTTTTTATTTAAAGAGTGAACAATTTCGCGAATCCATTGTTTTATGGATATGTCAACTTATTCCATAAAGGATTTAGAACAATTATCAGGTATAAAAGCCCATACGATTCGTATTTGGGAGCAGCGTTATCATTTTTTACAACCTACACGAACGCTCACCAATATTCGTACTTATTCTTCCGTTGAATTAAAGACAATTTTGAACGTCTCTTTATTAAATAAGCATGGGTTTAAAATTTCACATATCGACAAAATGTCGACGGGGGAAATGGAGGAAAAAATTCTTTCTTTAACTCAATTAGATGCGCAAAAGGAAAGGGTGATTAATACCTTAATTAAAGAGATGATTTCCTTGAATATGCATGCATTTGAAAAACAATTAGATATATATATTGAACAAAGAGGAGTAGAAAAAACCATTACTGAAATTATTTTTTCATTCTTATCAAGAGTAGGAATTTTATGGATGACCAATCATATCAATCCTTCCCATGAACATTTAGTTATAAATATTATAAGACAAAAAATCATTTTAGGTATCGAGCGATTGCCTAGAATAGCCTCAAATAGTAAGAAGGTAGTCCTGTTTATGCCGGAAGGTGAATTTCATGAAATTGGTTTATTATTTGTACATTTTTTATTAAAGCAATTGGGCGTTCAGGTGGATTATTTAGGGACTAATATGCCTATTGCCAATTTAAACTACTATGTAAGTATTAAAAATCCTGACTATATCTTTTCGCATATAACAGCGCCCTCCAAAGTATTTAAACTAGAAAAATTCTTGGAACATTTAGGGCAAATGAAGGGAAAAATCCCAATTGTCTTATCTGGACAATTACTTCATGCCTATAAGGGCCCAGTTGCGTCCAATATTCATATCAAGAAAAGTTTGGCGGACACCCTACTCTTTTTAGATTCAATTTAGGTTTTGGTTTAACCCCTCCATTTACTGTCGTGCTAGGACTAATTAAGTTTATTTATTGATTACCAACAAGTTATATCAAAAATGAGCAATTTTTATGGGTTATTTGTATGCTCATTCATCGTTTCAAATTCAGTCGGGTTACAATTTGTTTAATATTTTATTAAAAAAATTAAACAAAAAAGATGATAAAAGTCATGCTTTTGTTTAGCTTTACACCATAAAATGTTAAACATAAATTTATGTCAACCGCTGAATTTACTCTTTTACTGACCGAAAATGCCGACTTTTTAAAGCCTTTTGCTATCAATTTAACGAAGGACCATGAATCGGCTAAAGATCTATTTCAAGATACCTTGTTTAGGGCCTTGACCAATAAGGACAAATATAATGTGGGCACCAATATTAAAGCATGGTTGTACACTATTATGCGTAATATTTTCATTAATGATTATCGTCGTAAAGCAAAACAAGCTACAGTTTTAGACAATAGCCCTAATGATTTTTTAATTGATCAAAGTAGAACCAAAGTGTTGAATGATGGAATAACGAATTTAAATTTGCAAGAGGTGAATAAAATGATTTATGATTTGCCGGAATTATTTAGAACGCCTTTTTCTTTGTATTTTGAAGGTTATAAATACAATGAAATTTCAGAGGCTTTACAAGAGCCTTTGGGTACCATAAAAAGTAGAATTCATTTTGCACGCAAAATTTTAAAACAAAAAATTCAACGATATTAATTAATGATCAACCCTTCCAAAAATGCATTGGTGATCGGCGCTGGTTTTGCTGGCTTATCCGCTGCTTCTTTTTTAGCGAAAAAAGGTTGGAAGGTTACTATTGTTGAAAAAAATGATTTACCTGGAGGTCGTGCTCGTAAATTTGAGGCACAAGGTTTTACTTTTGACATGGGGCCTAGTTGGTATTGGATGCCGGATGTATTTGAGAAATATTTTGGCTCCTTTGGTAAACAAGTTTCTGATTTTTACCAATTACAAAGATTAGACCCATCTTATCGAGTTTATTTTAAAAAAGCAACTTGGGATTTGCCTGCACATTACGAGTCACTTCAAAATTTATTTGAGTCCGTGGAGCCTGGTGCAGCAAAAGCATTGGATTTATTTTTAGCAGAAGCTAAATATAAATATGAAGTAGGAGTAGGCAAATTAGTGTATCAGCCAAGCGTATCTATCACTGAATTTATTGATTATGATTTAATTAAAGGGGTATTCAAATTGGATGTATTTCAGTCCATGAAAAAACATATTGCCCGTTATTTTAAACATCCCTATATTCAGTTTTTAATGGAATTTCCAGTTCTATTTTTAGGGGCCCTCCCCGAAAATACACCTGCTTTATATAGTTTAATGAATTATGCTGATATTAAAGGTGGGACATGGTACCCCTCATTTGGTATGTATAGTATTGTAGAGGGCATGGTGAAAGTTGCGACATCGTTAGGTGTTGAATTTAAAATGGGAGAGGAAGTAGCCAAAGTGATTGTGGAAAAAGGCACTGCAACAAAGATATTAACTAAAGTAGTTTCCACTAAAGAGCAAAGACAATATGAATTTGATGTTTTAATTGGCGCAGGCGATTATCATCATATTGAAACCGAATTACTAGATAAGGAACATCAATCCTACTCAAAAAAATATTGGGATACACGTGTAATGGCACCAAGTTCATTAATATATTATGTGGGACTTAATAAAAAATTAAAAGGAGTTACGCATCATTCTTTATTTTTTGATACAGATTTTGCAGTTCATGGGAGTGAAATTTACACGGATCCTACCTGGCCTTCAGATCCTTTATTTTATGCAAGCGTTCCTTCGGTAACAGATTCGACAGTAGCGCCAGTAGGTTGCGAAAATTTATTTTTATTAATCCCTATAGCGGCTGGTTTGGAAGGGGATACGGAGGAGGTAAGAGAAAAATATTTCAAAACGGTCATCGGCAGATTGGAAGAAAAATGGGGTCAAACTATTTCAGATGCTATAATCTACAAAAGGTCCTATGCGGTATCTGATTTTAAAAATGATTACCATTCCTTTAAAGGGAATGCCTATGGTTTGGCCAATACTTTACTTCAAACAGCAATTTTAAAGCCAAGTTGTAAAAGTAAAAAAATAAAAAATTTATATTACACTGGCCAATTAACCATACCTGGGCCAGGAGTGCCTCCTAGTTTAATCAGTGGGGAAGTGGTGGCGAATTTAATTTGTAAACAATTTAATAAATAATAATATTTATGTCAACTATAAAATTGTATGATGAAGCAACTGCATTTAGCAGTAAGTACACTACGCTAATGTATAGTTCTAGCTTTTCGTCAGCTATCAAATTATTGAATAAGGATTTACGCCAACCCATTTTTGATATTTACGGTTTCGTGAGATTTGCAGATGAAATAGTAGATACCTTTCATGATTTTGATAAAGCAGCTTTGTTGCAGCAATTCAAAATAGATACTTATCAAGCATTGGCTCAAGGGATCAGTATGAATCCTATTTTGCATCGTTTTCAATTAACTTATAATAAATATAAAATTGATCCGGCCTTATTAGATGCCTTTTTAGTAAGTATGGAAATGGATTTATCAAAACAAGAATATGATGATCAAACTTATCAAACTTATATCTATGGTAGCGCTGAAGTGGTAGGATTAATGTGTTTATATATTTTTTGCGAAGGCGATGTAGCGCAATTTGAATTATTAAAACCATCCGCTCGTAGTTTGGGCGCTGCATTTCAGAAAGTTAATTTTTTGAGAGATATTAAAGCGGATTTTGAAGGGTTGGACAGAATGTATTTCCCTAATTGTGACTTTTCAAAGTTTACACAAGCAGATAAGCTTCAAATTGAAGAAGATATTCAAAATGATTTTTCAATGGCATTATCAGGAATAAAGCAGCTTCCCTTAAAAGCAAGATTTGGTGTATATGTAGCTTTTAAATATTATTACTCCTTATTTAAAAAAATAAAAAAAGTTCATCCCCAGTCTATTCTAAAAACAAGAATTAGAATTCCGGATTATGGCAAACTTTTTATTTTAGCAAAAGCAAGTATTCGAAGCCAATTAAATTTATTTTAAATCATACCTATAGTGGAAAAAGTTGTATTAGTGGATATTGACGATCGTGAAGTAGGGGTTATGGAAAAAATGGAAGCACATAAAAAAGCCCAACTTCATCGGGCATTTAGTGTGTTCTTATTTAATAAACAAGGCAAAATGCTATTACAGCAAAGGGCCTTGTCTAAATACCATAGTGGAGGCTTGTGGACCAATGCATGTTGTAGTCATCCAAGACCGGGGGAGTCTTTAGAAGATGCGGTTACTCGAAGATTATTTGAAGAAATGGGAATTGCAACACCTGTTACAAAAGCCTTTGATTTTATTTATCAGGCCGAATTGCCTAATGAATTGGTCGAACATGAATTTGACCATGTTTTTATTGGAAATTATGAAGGGGAAGTGGCTCCTAATCATTTAGAAGTAGCTAATTTTGTGTATCAAAGTATTGAAGAAGTGAATATTAACTTATTATCTTCTCCAGAAAAGTATACAGTTTGGTTTAAAATTGCATTTCCTAAAGTGGTTGAATGGTATGAGACAAATTTTTCATTAAGTTAAAATTGAAATAGTTATGATTTTTTTATTAGTAATGTTGGCTACATTTTTAATTATGGAAGGGATTACATGGTTAACCCATAAGTATGTGATGCATGGTTTTTTGTGGGTATTGCATGAAGATCATCACCAACCAACAGGGCATATCTTTGAAAAAAACGACGCCTTCTTTTTAATATTTGCTATTCCTAGCATGCTTTGTATATTTTTTGGAACATTTAATCATATGTCATGGCTGGCAGGTTTAGGTACCGGGGTAGCCTTATATGGTTTTGCTTATTTTTTGGTACATGAAGTTATTATACACCAAAGAATCAAATGGTTTACGCGTTCAAATATTCGTTATATAAAAGTAATTCGATGGGCGCATAAAATGCATCATAAGCATTTAGAAAAACAAGAAGGCGAAAGCTTTGGTATGCTTTATGTTTCAAAAAAATATTGGGATAAGGTACGACGCGACGAAGCGTTACAAAATAGGGAATAATTATAATGGATAATTCAAATAGCATAAGTGCACCTATTGATACCTATGATTATATCATTGCAGGAGCTGGTTGTGCTGGTTTGTCTTTATTACATTACATAATCAAGGATCCCCTTTTGTCTAGTAAAAAAGTACTAGTGATTGACAAATCATTAAATAAAACGAACGATCGGACCTGGTGCTTTTGGGAATACAGTAAGGGTAGTTTTGAACATTTGGTAAAACATCAGTGGGAGACTATATCCATTCATGCCCCTTTATTTAATAAGGAATTGCCGACAGTACCCTATTGCTATAAAATGATTCAAGGAATTGATTTTTATAATGATATCATAAAGTCGGCTTCGATTCATTCTAATGTTCACTGGAAGGAAGCCACTATTACCAATATGGAAGTGCATCATGATTTGGATCAGAAATATGCAAGTGTCTATTGGCAGGGGGGTGTTGCAAAAGCAAAAATTGTTTTTACAAGCATGTTGCCTTTTCAAATGAATAGTTTACAAAGTGCCCATACTTTTGATACAAAAAAAGGGGATCAGAAATCGCCTCCTTTTTTATGGCAACATTTTAAAGGCAGAGTCGTCCATTTTGAGCAATCTGTTTTTAATGAAAAGGTGGCTAGATTGATGGATTTTAATGTTCCCCAGCAAGGAGCTACCGCATTTATGTATTTACTTCCTTTAAATGAAAAGCAAGCACTGGTTGAGTACACTGTTTTTTCTGATCAAATATTAGAGACTGCGGTTTATGATCATATATTAGATGTCTATTTAAATGAAGCATTTCCATCGCATAGTTATACTATTCAACACGAGGAAGTAGGTGCTATTCCAATGACGCAACAAATTTTTACAGAATTCGCAGCACCTATTTATAAAATAGGTGCAGTGGGTGATGCTATTAAAGCGAGCTCGGGTTATGCCTTTCAATTCATACAACAGCAATGTAAAAATATCATTGAACAATTGGAAAAAGGGAAGGCAATTGATACGAGTGTTCATAATACGCGACATCGATTTTACGATGCGGTCTTATTGCATATTTTATTTTATCATAAAATGAATGGAGCAGAAATATTTAAAAGAATTTTTGCAAAAAACAAAGCAGCCACTGTTTTTAAATTTTTATCAAATACTTCTTCTTTTTGGGAAGACATTCAGATAATGCGTTCATTACCAACACGTATATTTTTACCAGCTGCTTTGCTTGTTTTGTGTCGGCGAGGATAATCCACCATTTTATACCCTTTATTTTACTAATTTTGCTACTAGGCCTTGTAGTATAATGGATAGTACATGAGTTTCCGAAACTCCAAATCCAAGTTCGATTCTTGGCGAGGCCACCCATCCTCAACACAAGGTGTTGAGGATTTTTATTTTATGCTACAATTTTTTGAGCACTTAATTAAAATGAAATAGATTTGTTTAGCTAAAAATTAGGTATGAAAAAACACTCCCTTTTTTTAATTTTATTAATGTTGCACATTGGTGTAAGCGTAGCGCAAATGCCAATCCAAAGAATACAAACCCAGGTATTGGTGATTGGCGGTTCAGCTAGTGGAATAAGTGCAGGGCTTCAATCAGCTAGGATGGGTGTTCCTACTATAGTAGTAGAAGCCACCCCTTGGCTTGGCGGAATGTTAACATCTGCTGGGGTGTCTGCATTTGATGGTAATCATGCTATGCCTGCTGGTTTATTTGGAGAATTTCGTCAACGCCTGTATAATTATTATGGAGGAGCCAATGCAGTTTCAACGGGTTGGGTGAGTAATACTTTATTTGAACCTCATATTGGAGATAGTATATTTAAAGCGATGGCTAGACAAGAAAAAAAATTATCCATTAAATATTTATATCAATTTAAAGAAATAATTAAGGAGGGGAATACGATTACTGGCGCCTTGTTTTATCATGTTCAAAATGGGGCACTATTGAAAGTGACTGCTCAGCGCGTCATTGATGCAACCGAACTAGGAGACGCATTGGCATCCGCTAAAATTACTTATGATCTTGGTATGGAATCCAATGATATGACAAAGGAGCAGGTAAATTTAGCAGGTGCAAATGATATTATTCAAGACATCACTTATGTTGCGATTTTAAAAGATTTTGGTACACCGCAAGCTTTCATTTCAAGACCAGCTCATTATGATTCTACTGAATTTGATGGTAGTAATACTTCTTTTTATAAAGACACCAATCGAAAGCGTCCTTCTGTAGATGCAAAAAAAATGTTAGAATATGGGAAAATGCCCAATAATAAATACATGCTAAATTGGCCCATTTATGGTAATGATATTTATTTGAATGTGGTCGAGAAAACACCCAAGCAAAGGGAAGAATTACTTGAACAAGCAAAGCAACAAACACTTCGCTTTGTCTATTTTATCCAGAAGGATTTAGGATTTAATAATTTTTCATTAGCCAATGACGAATTCCCTACCAAAGACAAGTTGGCTTTATATCCTTATCATCGAGAATCTCGACGTATGCATGGTATGGTGCGCATGTTAGTGCAACATATTTCTAAACCATTTGATACCCCCCAGTCATTATATACGACTGGCATTGCTGTAGGAGATTATCCCGTTGATCATCACCATAAAAAAAATACTGCAGCGCCACAGCATTTAGAATTTTTCCCTGTGCCTTCCTTTAATATACCATTGGGGGCTTTAATACCAAAGGAGGTTAGTAATTTTATTGTTGCTGAAAAGTCGATTAGTGTTTCAAACATCGTTAATGGTACCACAAGGCTTCAGCCTTGTGTCATACAAATAGGACAAGCTGCAGGCTTACTAGCTGCACAAAGTATTATAGATAAAGTGGAACCCAAAGCTATTTCTATGCGAAAAATTCAAAAAATTTTATTAGACGCGAATGGCTACATTATGCCTTATAAGGATGTTCCACTACAGGATAAACATTTTAAAGCAATCCAAAAGATAGGTGCAACAGGTTTGTTGCGAGGTGTTGGCGTTCCTACTGGATGGGCTAATGCTACTTACTTTTATCCAAATGACAAGGTGGTTTCAAAAGAATTTTTAGCAAAATGGGAACAAAAATTTGGAGCGGTTGAAATTAATCTAGCGAAAGATTTAAGTATTCAAGATGCCTTGTATTTTGCAGCAAAACTTACTAAATCGAATCCTGAAATATTAAAAAGTATTTTCGAATTAAAATGGAAAGATTGCGGACTTAGCAATTATGATTTACAAAGACCCATTTTGCGTTATGAATTAGCGGCTATTTTAGATCAATACAATGTATTCAACATTTTTGATGTTGATATGTATGGCTTCCTAAAAAAGTAATTACTTTTTTGTATTGATTGATATTAAAATTTGTGTGAAAAACTTATTCCAAAAGTAGCAGGGTCGCCTAAATGAACTGCACCAAAATCATAAGCATAAGAAATATACTTTTGATTTAACACATTCTTAGACCAAGCTACAATACTTGCTTTTTTTAATTGTAATCCTATACTGCAATTTTGAACACTATAAGGACTCTGATGTATTGAATTATCTGAATTAAAATAAGTATTACCAATAAATTTTGTTTCTGTTCTGATAAAGGCACTCGACTTATCATTAATAGCCTTTGTATATTGTAATGATAACGCATGCGTATGATCGGGGGTAAATAATGGGTGTTTACCTGTTGCTTCCATGGTTGCATTAGTAAAGCCTGCATTGTATTGTATTAATAAACCTTTGAATGGGGTGTACAAAAATTCAGCTTCAATCCCCTTGCTTGTTAATTGCCCTGTATTTTTTATGATGGTGATAGCGTCAGGTAAAACTAGGGTTGGCACTTGAGCATCATTAACATGGATGTAGAATAAAGCAATATTTACTTTTAGTGTATTATTAAGTAATGTATTTTTTATACCTGCTTCAAAATTATTGCTGTGTTCTGGTAGGTAGCCCATATTAGGGGGTTGTGAAGGATCGGATGATAAAGGACTTAGTCCTCCAGTTCTGTAACCTTGACTAAACATGGTGTATACTAAAGAACTACTATTTAAAGTATAATCCAATGCAATTTTTGGAGACCATGCATTGAATTTTATACTTTCAGAAGTGTTAGGGACAATTTGAACAAATGTTGGATCGGGATCGTGCTGGTAAAAGCCAGCAACGGTTTGTTGTTGCTCTTCATCATCCCTACGAAGTCCAAAAGTGACATTTAATTTACTATTGAGTTCGTAAGTCATTTGACCAAAAAAAGCGATTCCTTTTTTTGTAGAATTGGTGGTATTCGCCAAAGTAAATAAAGAATCCCCCATCATTAATAAATTGGCGTCAATTCCAAAGCGGGTGCCTTGTTTTACCGGGGCAGCTTGATAAAAAATATAGGATCCAGCGGTCCAACTTAAACGATTGGATGATGAAGGGGCTGAACTCCATTTGAACTCCTGGGTATAGGCTTTGATATTGTTCCAGCTTTTACCGTAGTTATTAATAACAGAAATAGCATCGATAGGTGAGAAGTCACCGTCAATGGGTTTATCATAGTATCTATAGTTGCTTTGATAAGCTGTAATGCTGCTAAAATTGATATGACTGCCTGTGTGTTGTATAGATAGAGATCCATTCAAAGTATTGTCCAGCATATGGGTGATTCCGTTTTGATTCAAAACATATGGATTTGAGAATGCTTCATCGGCACCATACACTAATGGGAAGGCGCCATTGTTTTCAGCAGCATAATGTTTTATATTTAAATTGAATTGCCAATGTGCATTGGGAATAAATTTTATAAAATAATTTCCAGCAAAAGCATGTTGTTGATCGTAGGAGCTATTGTTGTATTCATTTTTATAAAATCCATTTCTAGCATTATATAAAAAGGAAGCGCCAAAAAAAACTTTGTCCTTTATAATAGGGGCTTTCACACTTGCGCTATAACGTTGAATTCCGTAATTGCCCATATTCACTTCTGCGTATCCTGTTAATGTATTAGTGGGTTGCTTGGTGATAATATTGATTACACCTCCCATTGCATTTCGCCCGTATAAACTTCCTTGAGGGCCTCTCAGCACCTCAATTCTTTCGATATCATTTAAAGATGGGATGTAGGTATCTAAATTAAATTGATTTACGCCATCAATATAGGTTGCCACAGCTGGATCATAGGAGGTGGTTGTAATACCTCTAATAGAAACTACATCTCGATTATCTCCTGGATCAGCGCTGTTTAAATTTGGAACAAAACCACTGATGTCTTTATTATTCCAAAATTTAAATTTATCTATTTGAGTACTGTTAAATGCGGTGATACTTAATGGAACTTTTTGTAACAATTCCTCTTTTTTTTGTGCAGTAATCATAACATCTTCTAATTGAACTAATTCATCAGCCAATTTGAAATTTACTATTGGAGATGTAGTATTACTGTTGATTGTTATGGGTGAGATGATAGAAGCATATCCCAAAGAAGTAATTACAATTTCATATTTTCCTGAGGGTACATTTTTGAAACTAAAGTGACCTGTATTATCACTAATAACTTTATAAGGCGTGTTTAATAAATTAATTACTGCACCGCTTAAAGGTTGTCCTGTTAGATTGGTTATTTTCCCATTAAAAGTGGATTGGCTATTTGCTGTAAAGCATATAATAAAAAATAAAAAAGTAGAGCAACTTGTTTTAAAAATTCTAGATATCGACATTTATTTCAATTTTGTAAGTAAAGATAATGGCTTATTGTAAGTATTGAGCAACCTTGATTAAAATCAGTAGTAAGGGTTCTTTTTTCTTAAACAATTTGGGAAAAATAGTATTTTTTAGGCTTAGATATATAATAAATCATTTATACAATCACCAATAAAGAAAGGGGTTCAATGCTAATTTGAAGCTGTGCATTATTAGTCAATAAAGCTTCTCCATCTATATGCATAGGTTGATTTTCATGATATTGAATCGTTATGGATTTGACAGATTGTATATTCACTTTATTTGATTGATGTATACTTTTACTGAATAATCGAAATACCAATATTCCGGCATTGATAAAGTGGATGGGTTTTACGATTACCATTTCTAAAAAGGCGTCTTGTAAATCTGAAAAAGGAGAAATAAAAGCATTGCTTCCAAATTGACTTGCATTCGCAAACGTGATGGAATTTACTTTTATTAAAGGACCATTATTGATCTTTATTTCGATTGGTTTATATTGGATCAACGCAGATAAAGTGGCTTTAATATAGTTGATGAATCCTCTTTTACTTCCATTTGCAAAACGATGAGCTACTTGTGCATCAAATCCTATACCAGCCGTACAAAAAAACATTCTATTATTGATTAAGCCTACATCAATTCCAATTTCATGACCATGAATTGATTTTTGTAAAGCGGCTTCAAATTGAAGTGGGATTTGTAAATGTCTTGCCAAGCCATTTCCTGAACCAATAGGAATAATGCCCATGGGGATAGTTGTTTCAGTTAAGACAGAGGCCACTTCATTTACAGTGCCGTCGCCACCCACCGCAACAACCCTAGTTGCTTTTTCTTCAATTGCTTTTTTTGTAAAAATGGAGGCTTCGTTTGCTTTTGTCGTTTCCCATAATTTGGCATTAGGAACCGAACGCAATCGATTTAATATATGCGATTTTCGTGCTTTTGTATTATTACCCGCATTGGGGTTGTATATAAAATGAATCATCTCGTACAAAATTATTTAATATAATGGATAAATACATCAATTAAATATGTAAATACTTAATTTATTTGAATGATGATGATTCTTTGTACAAGTGAAGGCATTAAATACCTTAAAATGTCATTTTTGTCGGTTTATTTGTTAAATTTAAAAATAGAAAATTCAGCAATTTTAATTTTAAAAGTATGAGATCCCTTTTTATATATACGATTTGTATCTTTTGTAGTGTTAGCCCACTTAAAAGCATTGCACAAAACGTAAAGCGGCCTAATATTTTAGTCATATTTTCAGACGATCATACCAATCAATCTATAAGCGCTTACGGCAGTAAGTTGATGCAAACACCCAATATTGATAGAATAGCAAATCAAGGAGCCCTTTTTACACGAACTTTTGTGACCAATTCCTTATGTGCTCCTAGTAGAGCTGTTTTACTGACTGGAAAATACAGCCATGTCAACGGATTAATGGACAATGGCCCAAGGCGAAATTTTGATGGAAGTCAAGTACAGGTTCAAAAATTATTAAGTAAAGCCAATTACCAAACTGCATGGATTGGGAAATGGCATTTAGTATCACTGCCAGTTGGTTTTGATTACTGGAAAATATTGCCTGATCAAGGAAATTATTTTCAACCGGATTTTATTGAAATGTCAAAAGATACAGTTAAACATAAAGGTTATGTGACTAATTTGATAAGCGATTTTTCATTGGACTGGATCAATAAGCGAGATACATCCAAACCCTTTTTCTTGGTAGTTGGTGAAAAGGCAACACATCGCAATTGGATGCCTGCAGTTGAGGATTTAGGCGCTTATGATGAACAACAATTTCCTATGCCCGAAAACTTTTTTGATACTTATGAAGGTCGAACAGCAGCTCATGAACAAGACATGACTGTCAATAAAACCATGTTAATAGGTGATGATTTAAAAATAAATGTAAATTTTGATAAGCCAGGAATGTTTGGTAGATTAAGTGCAGATGAAAAAATAGCGTATAAAAATTATTATGCAAAAATTGGAATGGAATATGAAAAAGTAAAATCAGATTCTATTGCTTTAATCAAATGGAAATACCAACGCTATTTAAAAGATTATTTAGCTACTGCTAAATCACTAGATCGAAATATTGGTCGAATTTTAGATTACTTAGAAAAATCGGGATTGGCAGACAATACGGTCGTGATGTATGCATCGGATCAAGGTTTTTACATGGGAGAACATGGTTGGTTTGATAAAAGATTTATGTACGAGGAAAGTTTAAAAACACCTTTTGTCATCAAGTACCCTCACCATATCAAGCCAGGAACAGTGGTGAAGGATTTAGTGGTTAATATTGATTTTGCGCCTACTTTTTTAGATATTGCGGGGGTGCCGGTGCCGGTTGAAATACAAGGTAAAAGTTTTTTACCCTTGATGACGCAGCCCAATAAAGTGATACCATGGCGAAGTGGAATGTATTATCATTATTACGAGTATCCTCAGCCACATAAAGTACCGCCTCATTTTGGTATAAGAACCCTTCGTTATAAATTAATTCGATTTTACGGCCCAAGAAATGAATGGGAACTATTTGACTTAAAAAAGGACCCTACGGAAATGCATAACCTTATTCATGATCAAGCTCAAACTAATACCATTGCTGTTTTGAAAAAACAATTGGTTGTCTTGATTAAGGAATACAAGGATAAAGATGCATTAGAAATATTAAAAAACGATTAATTTATTTTATCGTTTTAATGCGCTGATATTACTAGAGAATATTTTAACTGCAATGGCTAGTAAAATGACCCCGAAAAATTTACGCACTGCCAATAATCCACCCGGCCCTAATAGTTTTTCAATGTAGTTGAGTGATTTTAAGACGATATAGACAATGACTAAGTTAATCAGGATGCCTGCTGCAATATAAATTTCTTCAAAATTCGCTTTCAAGGACATGATGGTGGTTAAAGTACCACTGCCTGCAATGATGGGGAAGGCTATAGGAACCACTGCGCCAGAATGTGCATTTTTATCCCCTTTAAAAATTTCATGCCCTAGGACCATTTCCAATCCAAGTAAAAAAATAACAATGGAACCGCCCACTGCAAATGATTTTACATCAAGGCCTAACATTTGTAAAAAAGGTTTACCTAAAAATAGAAATAGAATCATTAATGCACCAGAAATAATAGTCACTCTGAATGACTTAATGACACCGACTTTCTCCTTCATTGAAATGAGAAGTGGAATGGATCCCACAATATCAATAACAGCGAACAAGGTAAATACAATGGTTAATAACTGGTCTAAATGAAATTCCATAAAAAAGCTTTGTATGAAGATACAAAGCTTTTTTTACTAATGTGTAATGATAGAATGCTTATTATTTCACCCTCAGTCCCAACATCAACATCTGTCCAATGGCATTGTAGCCATTGATTTCTTGAAATACCTCATTACCTATATTTTGTGCATCGGCAAACAATACTAAATGCTTGTTAAAAGTATATTGAATATGCACATTGAGTAAAGTATAACTTTTTAATGCAACATCTTCTTCGGCATAACCACCCACGTCATATCTTTTACTGATATACCTTGCAGCAATGCTAAAAGCTAATTGGGGTGAAACCTCATTGGCCCATTGAATGCCTGCGCTATGCTTGGGTCGCTTTAATAAGTAATTGTAAGTAATCGTATCAGTGGTAGTGACTCTGTTTTGATTGGTTTCTTGGCCATTCATGAAAGTATAATTGGCTGAGAAAGTATTTTTTGCATTAGGTTTCCAATTCATTTCTAATTCTAATCCATTTACTTTTTGTTGTATGTAATTGAAAAAATTATAATCTATATAATTGTAGTCTATGCCATTATCAATCATTCTATTGTAATAAACTGCCCTTGCAAATAATTGATTATTTTTAAATTCTAACCCTGCTTCCGTATTGAAAGATTGTTCTGGTTTTAATTTTTCATTGTAGCTTAATTGATAAAGCGAAGGGGCTTTAAATCCAGTGGAGGCGCTTGCCATGAATCTAATTTGTGAATTAAATTTATAGGAAGGGCTAATGGTAAAAGTTTGATTAGCGTCATATCGATTGTGCTTGTTCCATCTAGCGCCTAATTCTAATAGCCATTTGTTGCTGGCGTCATTCATTAACAAAGAACTATACAAGGCTGTTTGATATAGAAAAGTGTCTTTAAAATGGTCATTATAGGGCCCCCATTCACTGATGGAATTATAAATCTGGTGATAAGATCCATATCTTAGATCGGCACCCATGATCCATTGTATATTTTTTGTTATCATTCTTGAAAAAAAGGCATCTGCGAAATGAGATTTTCCGGTATACTGATTGTCTTCGAAAATAATATACATTTTATCGGCACTGTCGTTTTTATATTGTCGATCCTGTGTGCTTTGTTGGTATTGAAATTGAAAAATAGTTTTATTTTTTTTGTATTTTAAACTCAACCCCGTCATTTTGGTTGCGTTGTGGAATTCATTGTCTTCGTCATCTTTAAAAGCACTGTAATCAATATCGGCATTATAGCTAGTTTGCTGCGTTGAAATTTTTAAATTCCAATTTTGGTTTAAAGCGTAATTGATATTGGCAAACCAATTTTTATTTTTGTAGCCATCTTTATCAAAATTTTTATTGCCAACGATGTCTGTTGCAGAAGAAAATCCAGTGGCGGATTCTTGACCAAATCCAATCGAATAATTGAATTTACCTATTTGTTTTCCGTGTTGTAGGTTCATTTTTTTTGTGCCATAAGTACCAGTGCTTATTTCACCTGCCCAATTTGTAATAGCTTTATTTTTGGTAATAATATTAATGACACCACCCATTGCATCTGATCCATACAATGTACTTTGTGCACCCTTTAAAATTTCAATGCGGTCTACCAGCTCCAATGGAACCAAGTTTAAATCAAATTCATTACTTATCATGGAAGGATCTCCCACTGGCATACCATCTATTAAGATTAAAGTTCGACCGCTAGCAGCACCCCTCATATATATACTAGGTACGGTCCCTCGATTACTTAAACTACCAGGTAAATACAAGCCTGCTTGCTCATTTAAAATTTGAGCAATACTTCGGCCTGCATTGGCTTGAATTTCGGCTGCATTGATCACCGTCACCACTTTGCCCGTTGTGTTTTGTTTCTGTTCAACTTTGTTGGCTGTTACAATCACTTCTTCTAAAGTGTTTGTATTTAAGGAATCTTTTTGCGATTTTTCTTTTTGCCCAAAGAGGAGGGTGGAGGTCAATAGACACACCGAGAGCGTGATTAATTTTTGGCTCATTGTTTTGTTTTTTGCGTGAACAATGAGCTTCCTGGAGAAAGAGAACCATAATTTATAGGTAAGCGTCCCTACCTAAATTTTACAATCCCTGCTTTTTACCCGAAAGCTGTTGATTTTTTAAACTAGGCAGGTCTTCTGGCTTGTTCTTATTCCTTGCATCCTTCCCAAATTGCTTCAGTGGATATTTTGCAGGAATTGCTTTTCAGCGTTGAACTCACAGCTACGGGAATAGCCCCCGAATTGAACGGGATTCCCTTTTAATCATTTTCATGAACCTAATTCCAACACAAACTTATCATTAAAATATTTCGACTTCATCATTAATTATTAACGGCTTGTTGAAAACTTAGAAGCTTTTTATTATATTTAGACTTATTAAGGATTTTTACTTGCGATAAATGAATTAAGGCCGGCCATTAAAATACAATGCTTCATTGATCAATCTTTCAATATGAAACAAAAACAAGGGATTAATTTTTTTAGTTTAACGATGATCGTAGTCAGTTTAGTGATTGGCATGGGTATTTTTAAAACACCTGCTACCATTGCAGCTAAATCAGGAACCCCTTTGATCTTTTTTAGTGCTTGGCTCATTGGAGGGGTTATTGCTTTGTTTGGCGCATTGACTTATGCCGAAATTGGACAACGACTTCCTGTCATGGGAGGATACTATAAAGTGTTTGCACATTGTTATCATCCTGGTGTGGGTTTTACAATTAATGTATTAATATTAATCAGTAATGCGGCTTCCTTAGCCGTGGTGGCACTAATAGGAGCCGATTATGTAAGCGATTTATTATTTGGACAACCTTCAGGAACTCTTTTTAATATAGGCGTCGCTTCCTTGTCGGTGGCCTTATTTTATATTGTGAATTTGTTTGGATTAAAAACGAGTAGTCAAACCCAAAATATTTTAACCGTTGTTAAAATTAGTTTAATCGTATTATTGATTTCTTCTTTATTTAAAGGGGTCACTGTTCCACCACATGGCATCAATGAAGGCAAAGTGTATGTATATGATGGAACGAATGGGGCTTTATTACTTCTAGTGAGTTTGGTATCTGTATTTTTTACTTACGGAGGGTATCAACAAACTATCAATTTTGGCTCTGAAGTAAAATCGGCTAAAACAATGCAAAGGGGTATTGTGGTAGGTATTTTAGTCGTCCTGTTTTTATACTTAACGATTAACTATACTTATATTAATGTCATTGGCTTTGATCAAATGAAAAATGCAAACGCGATTGGGTCGCTTTTATTTGAAGCATGGTTTGGTAAGCTAGGTTCAAAAGTTTTTGATTTCGCAATGGTTTTAAGTGTACTGGCTTATGTCAATGTTATTTTAATGAGTAATCCTCGAGTGATGTATGCGATGAGTGAGGATAAGGTATTGCCAGCTCTTTTTCAACAAAAACATCCCAAAACGGATGCCTTAGTTCCAGGATTAACCTTATTTGCATTGACCACTATTTTAGTCACTTTTTTTGGAAAGGGGGTGGACGATGTGTTGAGTTTTAGTATTTTTTTAGACTGTTTAGGGATGAGTACCTCGGCAGCCACTTTGTTAATTTTAAGAAGTAAAAAACAAGGCGATTTGTCAGTGACAGGCGCTTTAAAAAGATGGACACCCCTATTTTGCGTACTATTTGTATTAGCCTATGCTTTAGTGGCGATTGCGGTGGTCATTGACAAGCCCTATTCTGCTGCTACGGCCATGATATTAGTAGGTATTGTACTGATTATTTATCGAATTTTCTATTATAAAAAAGCAGTTTTATCATAGGTTTTACTGCTTTCTTAGGTTTGGACTAAAAAAGGGGGAAGCTAAGTAGCCTTTCATCTATACTAATTGCTGTTCAGCAGATTGCTTTTCCGTCTGTCTAAAAATAAGGTCATTACTCTTTATTAGTTTACTTTTGTATTGTTAAAAGACTTTCAAAAACTAATTCATTCGATGAAATACTTATTCTCACTTTTCCTACTCGTTTCAAGTTATAATGTACAATCGCAAACGGCAGCGCCATGGGACCTTAAAACCTGTGTGGCCTATGCCATTCAGCACAATATTTCCATTCAACAAGCAGATGTACAAGCAAGATTGGCAAAATTACAGGCCGAATTAGCTAGTGCAAATCGATTACCCACCATCAATGGATCCACGGGAATGGGTCTCAATTTTGGACGATCTATTGATCCTACAACAAACGGTTTTTCAAGCACTCAATTTTTGTTTAATAATTTTGGTTTAAATGGAGGCATGCAATTATTTAATGCAGGCAGACTTAAAAACAATGCAGAGGCAACTAGTATAAGCTGGAATGCAGCTGAAACAGATAAGCAAACCATTTCTAATGACATATCTTTAAATGTAGCCACTTTTTATCTGCAAGTATTGTCGGCAATTGAACAATCTGAAATAACAAAAATTCAAATTCAACAAACCATTGAGCAATTAAATGCAACAAAAAAGAGAGTGGAAGTAGGGTTGCTTCCGGAAATTAATTTATTGGAATTGGAAACACAATTGGCTAATGATAGCAGTACCTACATTTCTGCGATCTCCAATGTGCTGCAAAGTAAATTAAGTTTAAAAGCATTATTGAATTTAGACGCAGGTTCTGATTTTGATCTTTTAGTTCAGCCAGTTGAAAAAATTAAAGTGCAATCTTTTGCTGATCTTCAACCAGATTATGTTTATAATATTGCTGAACAAAATTTACCTAACATCAAAGCAGCGGGCTTGCGTGTCAAAGCGGCGCAAAAAACGGTACAGGTAGCAAAAGCAAATTTTTATCCTACTTTGCGATTGGGCTATGGAATTTCTTCCAATTTCTCGAATCAGTTCAAATATATTTCAGGGTATGATATGACTGGTGTTAGTCAAGTGACCGCTGCTAGTCCGTTTGTCACCATGAATAATAATAAATATTTTGTTCAAAGTCCAACCTTTACAGCTACCACTGCTCAACGCAATTGGGGTAATATTTGGGATGGGTGGAATAATCAATTGAGTAATAATTTTGGTCAAAGTGTAAACTTGCAGTTATCTATTCCTATTTTCAACGGGGGGCAATCTAAAATTTCTTATCAGCAAGCCAAATTGAATTATAAATCAACAGAGCTCCAGCAAGAAAATATTCAACGAAAATTAAAGCAAGATATTTATGCTGCTTATACAAATGCAATTGTAGCGTTGAATAAGTTGAATGCCAATCAAAAAGCGGTCAACTCAGCCGAAAAAGCATATTTATTTGCAACCAAGCGTTATGAATTAGGCTTATTGGGAACCATTGAATTATTGAATAATCAAAATAACTTTTTAAAGGCGAAGGTGAATTTTAAAACTGCACAATATGAGTACGTTTTTAGAATCAAGTTATTAGAATTTTATAAAGGCGTTGCTTTAGAATTATAATCAACAATAATAAAAAAAATTACAGAAGTAAAAATAAAAACAATGAACAAGAAATTGATTTGGATAGGTGGTAGCTTAGTCGCGTTAATTATCCTATTGGTGGGACTTAAAAAAGCAGGTGTGATTGGGAAAGAAGAAGGCATATTGGTCACTGCCGAAGCCGTTCAACTTAGAACGATCACCGAGTCTGTAAATGCAAGCGGAAAAGTATATCCTGAAATTGAAGTAAAAGTGAGTCCTGATATTTCCGGTGAAATCGTTAATCTTTTCGTTGAGGAAGGGGATAAGGTGACCAAGGGTCAAGTATTGGCTAAGATATACGCTGATATTTATTCTTCACAACGCGATCAGGTAACAGCAAGTGTCAATCAAGTAAAAGCGCAATATGAAAATGTAAAGGCTGCTTTAAGTGGACTAAAAACCACTTATGAAAATACTAAGTCGACCAACGAGCGGTATAAAAAATTATTTGCTGATAAAATTGTTTCAAGGTCCGAATATGAACAAACAGAACAAGCATATCGATCTGCGGAGTCTGGTTATAATTCCGCAAAGGAATCCATTAAAAGTGGGGAAGCGCAAATCCAAGGGGTAAGAGCACAATTGGCAAGGGCCGAGAAAGATTTAGCTCGAACCATCATTACCTGTCCAATGGATGGTATCGTAAGTTTAATGAATGTGAAAAAAGGAGAAAGGGTAGTTGGAACTGCTCAAATGACTGGAACTGAAATGATGCGTGTTGCGGATATGAAAAGTATTGAAGTAAGAGTTGATGTTGGTGAGAATGACATCACTAAAGTTAAATTAGGTGATACAGCATTAGTAGAAGTGGATGCCTACAACAATAGAAAATTTAAAGGAGTGGTTTATAAAATTGCCAATCCAGTTACTGCAACTACAGGCCTTGCTAGTGCTGCAGATGTTGCAAATTATAAAGTACATATTCGATTATTACCTTCGGGTTATGAGGATTTGACAAAGGATAATAATATTTTTCCTTTTCGACCTGGTATGACAGCAAGTGCTGATATACAAACAAAATCTAAAATAAATGTAGTCACCATTCCATTGAATGCTGTTACAACCAGAGACAGTAATGGAGAAGGTAAAAATACTGAAGTAACTAAAACAACTGCAAATGCAGAAAAGCCAGCTGCTACAAAAAATGACGACATAAGTGAAGTGGTATTTGTGTTACAAAATGACAATAAGGTAAAAATGGTAAAAGTGAAAACAGACATTCAGGATTTAAATTTTATCGAAGTGTCGGGTGTCAAAGTAGGAGATAAAATTATTACTGCCCCTTATAGTATTGTAAGTAAAACATTAAAAGACGGAACTTTGGTGAAAGTGGTGGCTAAAGAAAAATTATTTGAAGAAAAAAAATAGCATATCTAGCTGAATATGAACCTAAAAAGGGGCGCTTTTAAAAAAGGCGCCCCTTTTTTTTGCGAGTTTCGTATGTTTGTAAAAATGAGCAATATGCAAATTGGTATTATAGGAAGTGGAAGTTGGGCAACTGCCATTGCAAAAATAGTGACAGACAATGGACATGTCATCAATTGGTGGGTTAGGCAATCTGATAATATTGAATATTTTAAAAAACGCCACCATAATCCACACTATCTTAGGAATGCGTTTTTTGATACTTCTAAGATTAATTTTTCGGATGATGTGATCGAAATCATTAAGCAATCTTCTGTAATCATTATCGCAGTGCCTTCTATACATCTGGAATCTGCATTGCAAGGGGTAGATGCGAAGATGCTGGAGGATAAAAAAATAGTTTCAGCAGTTAAGGGTGTATTACCAAAATATAATATTTTATTAAATGAATTTTTAGCCCAACAATATAATTTTCCTATAACACAATATTTTACATTGTTAGGGCCAAGTCATGCAGAAGAAGTAGCAGCGGAACAATTATCATATTTGACATTTTCAGGAATGGATACTCCAAATACACAAGAAGTAGCATCCTATTTTAAGAACGATTATATTAATACTATTGTCAATAATGATATCTTGGGTGTTCAATACGCAGGGGTGGTTAAAAATATATATGCATTAGGAGCAGGGATTGCACATGGATTAGAATATGGCGATAATTTTTTAAGTGTTTATATTGCCAATTGTGCAAATGAAATGAAAACTTTATTGACTGCCATTTTAAAAAATGAAAAAGGAGAAGGGCATTCCGCCAATTACGCATCCTCTGTTTATTTGGGTGACTTATTAGTTACCTGTTATTCCTTACACAGTCGAAATAGGACTTTTGGTAATATGATTGGCAAAGGATATTCCGTTAAATCGGCTCAGCTTGAATTAAATATGGTTGCAGAAGGTTATAATGCCAGCAAGTGTATCATGGTAATCAATGAAACACTAAAAGTAGAACTTCCTATTATCAGCGCTATTTATAAAATTTTATGGGAGGGTAATGATCCAGCTGAATCATTTAAAGACATTGAAAAAATATTGGTGTAAAATTATATTTGTGAGCCTACCCAAAAAAAATCGCTGGCAATTCCATCTGCAAAAAACTTCGCTGATTTACTCAAGGCAAATCCAATCTCGGTTTTGACTACTAATTTTTTAGCAACCATTTGTTCTGCTATTTTCTTACTGTGTTCATAAAAGGATGATCCAAAATGATCAATAATATATTGTGATGAAAATCCTTCTTGGCATCTTAAGGATACCATCATGTATTCATTATACTTTGTGTGCACCGCTAATGCTTCTAGTTCAAATGGCAGTATGTTTTTTTCTAAAGAAGCGAAATAAAGCTGATTATTGGCCACATTCCATTGCCTTGAATTTAAATTATAAGAATGTGCGGATGGACCTAATCCTAAATAGGGGACCCCTTTCCAATAGTTACTATTGTGCTTACTTCTGAAACCGGGTTTGCTAAAATTGGATATTTCATAATGTTCCAATCCGACACTTTCTAAATAGTCGACAATTATTTCAAAATGCCTAGATTGATGTTCCGAATTAACAGGCGCTATTTTTTTAGTCTCAATCATTTTGTGCAAGGCTGTTTTTTCTTCTACCGTTAATGCATAACAGGAAAGATGTGGAATTTGATATTGGTTTAAAATTGCAAGATCGGCAAGCAAATCCTCCTCTGATAAGTGAGGCGTGCCATATATTAAATCGGCACTGATATTGTCAATACCCTCATTTTGGGCTATCTGTATGGCTTGATGTGATTGTGAGGCAGAATGAGCACGATTCATCCATTCTAATGCATGTGGCTGGAAGCTTTGAATACCCATGCTAAGTCTATTGACGCCGGCTTTTTTCCATGTTTTGACAAGTATTGGCGTAATGTCATCTGGATTTGCTTCAACCGTAAACTCAACATTAATATGCAAAGGATAAACTTCGTTTATTTTGTCAACTATTATATTAAAAGCGGCTTCGGAAAGTAAGGAAGGGGTACCTCCTCCAAAGTAGAGGGTGTCAATAGGTTGTGCTAAATAGTTTTTTTGAAGCTCTATTTCCTTGCATACTGAATTTGTAAAAGCATCAATATATTTGGTTTGTGTCGAAAAATGAAAATTGCAATAATGACAAGCTTTTTTACAAAATGGAATATGTATATAAATGCCTGCCATGAAATAATTTGATTGGTGTTCATACAAAGCTAGTTATAAGTTACTAATTCTGCACTAGGATACTTATTTTTGCAACAAATGTGGTCATTTATAAAAAATAGATTATTTCAAATAGGAGCCATCATCCTATTATCCTCCTTTCAAAATCAAGGCAATTTTTCATTATTGAATAAGGATACTGTTTCGTCTTCATCGGACTCTCTTCAAGTAAAGGATACATTATTAATTAAATATGTACAAGTTTTACCTACTTCATTTCAATTAACAGATGCATGGTTTATCCAAACGCAATTAGTTAATAAACAAGACAGCAATTTTAATATTCTTAAATCCTATAAGAATTATTTTACACAAAAGAAGAATGCTTTTAAACTATACTTTCCGAAAAATGTAATGTCACATGACGATGAGGTTATTTTTAAAATCGAGCAACGTTTTGCTTTGCCAAATAAAGATTTTTTGTTTTATGGAATTTTATTTCTGCTATTTTTATATGGGTTTGTAAACAATACTTTCCCTCAATATTTCCCCAAATTGTTTAATCAGTTCAGCCAGTCTTCTTTAAGAATGATACAATATCGAGAACAGCTTTTGCAAAATAGTATGGGGTCCTTGATTATTAATATTAGTTTTATTCTTAGTTTTTCAATGATCGCAACTTTAATTATTTTTAATCGTCATTTGCTGGCTTTGTCATTTTGGGAAGGTTATTTTTATATTGCATTATTTTTTACCTCTTTATATTTAGGAAAATTTGTATGCTTGCAATTGGCAGGATATATATTCAACACAAAGGAATTGGTTAATACCTATATTTTCGTAGTATTCATGATTAATAAAATATTAGGCGTTTTACTCGTTCCTTTCATACTCATATTAGCCTTTGCAAAACCCATTTTTCATCCCTATGCGATGTTGGGTGCTGCTGTGATCACAGTCCTATTATTATTATATAGATATTTGTTTTCCCTTACATCAGTTAGAAATAAATTACATATATCCTCTTTTCATTTTTTTCTATACCTTTGTGCTTTCGAAATATTGCCACTTGCCATCTTGTATAAATTCATAGTACAATATTTTGGTGGTATTTATTAAAATAGGAGACGAATATTAAAAATGGAAATGAAATGAGTGGAGCAAAGAAATCGACTACGACAAAGACCATTAAAAAAATACTAATTTCCCAAGCTAGACCGGAAAGTGAAAAATCGCCTTATTTCGACTTAGAGCGGAAACATTCAGTTGCTTTATATTTTCAACCACTCATACAATTAGTTCCTATCACTGGGAAAGATTTTAGAAAAACCAAGATTGACATAGTTGAATATTCGGCTGTCATTTTCACAAGTAAAAATGCCATTGATCATTTCTTTAGAACCTGTGATGAATTAAAAGTAAATATTAGTCAGGATACAAAATATTTTTGTATCACCGAGTCGGTTGCGTTGTATTTGCAAAAATTTATTATGTACCGAAAGCGAAAAGTATTTTTTGGTACTGACGGCTCTAATAAAAAATTATTTGATGTGTTGAATAAGCATAAATTAAATGAAAAATTTCTTTATGTATGTAGTGAAAACCAACAGGATAATGACATCGTAAACTGGTTAAAAGAACATAGTTGCAAATTTGAATTAGGTTATATGTATCGTTCTGTGAGCAGTGATATCTCAGCACTTTTAAATACGACTACTTTTGATATCATCTGTTTATTCACTCCAAGTGGTTTAAAAAGTTTGTTTGATAATAAACCCGATTTTAAACAAAATGGAACTGCCATCGGTGCATTTGGCACCAATACTTGCAAGGCAGTGGAAGATGCAGGTTTAGTTTTGCACATTAAAGTGCCTAGCCCACAAACCACTAGTATGATGTCTGGTTTGGATCAATTTCTTTCCTTAAGTAGTAAAAAGAAATAAGAGGGAATTACATTAAAGCTTTCGACTTTAAATAAATTGCATTTAAATGAATGCAAATCCAAAATTTACCAACCAATTAATAAAGGAAACCAGTCCTTATTTATTACAGCATGCACATAATCCAGTTCATTGGGTAGCATGGTCTCCTTCTATTTTTGATGATGCGTTGTTACAAAATAAACCCATTCTATTAAGTATAGGATACGCTGCTTGTCATTGGTGCCATGTAATGGAACGTGAAAGTTTTGAACAGGAGGAAGTGGCTGAATTTATGAATGCTCATTTTATCAATGTAAAAGTGGATCGAGAAGAACGACCCGATATAGATCATATTTATATGGATGCGCTTCAGGCAATGACTGGATCTGGTGGTTGGCCATTGAATATATTTTTATTGCCCGATGGGAAACCTTTTTTTGGAGGCACTTATTTTCCTCCTAGTACATTGCCACAACGTGCTTCTTGGATGGATGTATTAAATGGAGTTCAACAAGCTTATATTAAACAAATTGAAAAATTAAAAGACCAAGCGAATCAACTCACCCAACATTTGTTAACTAAGAATATAACCGCTTCCTTATTAACCAATACCGAAATAGAAGATCCCATTGCAACACTACAAGAAGTGGAGTTAATTGGAAATAGAATTTTACAAACAGCAGATACTTTATGGGGCGGCTTTGGTAATGCTCCAAAATTTCCACAAACATTTTGCCTGCAAATGCTATTGAGAAATTATAAATTCAACGCTAACGAATCTTCTATGGTCCATGCTGTAAGATCTATTGACAAGATGATTCAAGGCGGCATTTATGATCATTTAGGAGGTGGATTTTCAAGATACAGTACCGATGCGCAATGGCAGGCGCCTCATTTTGAAAAAATGCTGTATGATAATGCTTTATTTATTGGGCTTATCTCTGAAGCGTATCAAATTACTAAAAAGGAATCATATGCCTATGTAATTCAGCAAAGCATACAATTCATTGAAAGAGAATTATCTAATGAAGAAGGTGCTTTTTATGCAGCATTGGATGCGGATAGTGAAGGGGTAGAAGGTAAGTTTTATACTTGGTCTTATGAAGAGATTAAAGACTTAATTGACCCTGTTATTTTTGATTCCTTTTGCGCTTATTATCAAATTACAGCCAATGGCAATTGGGAACATACTAATATTTTATGGACTACAGAATCCTTTGACAAAAGTGTGACACCTGAATTTATCAAAGCAAAAAATATATTATTAAATCATAGAACCACTCGAATTAGACCTGCCTTGGATTATAAAATAATTTTATCATGGAATAATTTAATGATCATCGCTTTATGTAAGGCCTATGCCGCCTTAGGAGATGAATCTTATAAATCAAAAGCGATTCAATCTATGCAATGGGTAGAAACTCATTTTTCGGATGAGGCACATGATTATTTATTTCATACCAATACCAAGGGTATTAAAAAATCATTTGCATTTTTAGACGATTATGGTAGTTTAATTCAAGCTTATATTCACCTTCAAGAAATCACCGGAGACACTACATATTTACACAAAGCCAAAAAGTGGATGGAATATATTCAAATTCATTTTGTAGATGAGGAGGGGTTGTTTTTTTATTACACAGCAAAATACCAAACCGATGTCATTGTTCGACAAAAAGAAACTTATGATGGGGCGCAACCAAGTGGCAATGCTTTAGTCTGTATGAGTTTATTCTATTTAGGGCAGGTGTTTGACCATTTGCCATGGATTCAGCAATCAGATCAAATGATGAAGCAAATGCGTAAAATGATGTTGCAATACCCCTCCTCTTTTAGTTATTGGGCCCAGTGTTTTAACCGGATGTCGTCCGATTTGATTGAGTTAGTGGCTGTGGGACCCCATGTCCAACAGGACCTAAAAGTGGCATTATCTGTGTTTCAGCCTAATAAAATCATCCTATTTATAGCAGAAGAAGACTCCCTTTTACCCCTCACTATTGGCAAAAAAAACATTGATAATCAATACTTTATATGTCTTAATAAGTCATGCCAACCACCTACACCAAAATTGGCCAATATTTTAGCATTAATCTAACACATTATTGCCTTAATTTGCAATTCTTATAAACTACTTGACTATCAGATAATTCGGTATAATTAATAATAACTATTTTTTATATTATTTTTGTTTTGATTAGTTACTAAATATGGATATAACTTAAAAGAGAAGAGATTTTAAAAATAGATTATGATAAAAAATGTTTCAATAGGTAAGCTCAAATTTCCGATTTTGGTTTTAATTGTTCTTTTTGCATTTGTATTTATTCAAGCAAAAAAACCAAAAAAAGCGATATGGAGACCTGATCCGAATACAATTGAAATTCAGGGGGGCGCTTTTTATTTAGGAGCAAGTGATGAGGAAGTGGACATGGCGATGATGAATCGAAAAAAATTAGTGTCTATACCAAGTTTTTGGATTGATCGTACTGAAATTACCAATTTTCAGTATCATAAATTTGTAAATTATGTAAGGGACTCCTTATGCTATTTGGCATTATATGGAGGAGGTGTTAATCAAGCCGAGGACACTGTCTTAAAAGTGGATTGGGCTAGAATGAAGAGAACAAATTTTTCAAGCAAAGCAGTCATTGAGAAGTTAAATGAACTACTTCTTTCACCCGATAATCGTATTCAAGGACGTATCGAAATAGATCCTAATAAACTTATATTTAGAACCATTTATGTTGATTTAAAAGCAGCAGCAAGAGCATCTAAAGGATTGGAGCAGTCCATTGGTAAATTTATTGTTACAGAGAATCAACCCGTTTATCCAGATAGTTTGGTTTGGATGCGTGACTATTCCTACTCATACAACGAACCTTTAACTAGATTATATTTTTCACATCGTTCTTATAATGAATATCCAGTAGTTGGTATTACTTGGAAACAAGCAGCCGCTTTTTGTAATTGGAGAACCAATAATAGTGATTATTATGCAGGACATCCAGGAAGACCTGAGTTAAAAATAGATGGTATTTATCGATTGCCTACTGAGGCAGAATGGGAGTATGCTGCAAGAGGTGGACTAAAAACTAATACCATGTATCCTTGGGGAAGTCCCAATGCAAGAACAAAACAAGGATGGTTATTAGCCAATTTTAAACCGGGTCGTGGTGATTATTTTGGCAGCAGTAAGGACAATGTCTATACAATGAAAGTAGAGAGTTTCCCTTTAAATGGTTATGGATTAGCAGATATGGCGGGAAATGTAGCAGAATGGACAAGCTCTGTTTATTATGAAGGTGGCTATAATTTTATTGGAGATTTTAGCCCGGATTTGCAATACAATGCAAAGAACGATGATCCTGTTTCAATGAAACGCAAAGTGGTACGCGGCGGCTCATGGAAGGACATTGCATATAATTGTCAAGTGAGTACACGTAACTATGAATATCAAGATACCGCAAAATCTTATATTGGTTTTAGATGTGCTGTATCAATGACACCTAAGAAAAAATAATTTTTAAACATACAAAACAGTAAAATGTCAAATTCCATTTCACCTAGAACAAATAAAATCGTTAATGTAGTCATTTCATTAGGAGCAGCTGTTGTTCTTATTGGGGCATTAGCAAAAATCATTCACCTTTCGTGGGCAGATTATGCCTTGATTGTTGGTTTATGTACAGAAGCGCTCATCTTTGTTATTTACGCTTTTTTACCCCCTCCAGAAATTGGAGGTGCATCTTCAGATTCGGCAACAGGAACAACAGATGTAGTCTTAGCTAAATTAGAAGCGGCAAAAGTGGACCAAGCAGCTTTTGATAAATTAGGCAATAGCTTTCAAAGATTAAATGATACTGCAATGTATTTGGGTGATATTGCTGATATGGCAAAATCAAGTAAGGAATTTGCACAAAATACAAGTTCGGCTGCTGCTTCAATGGGGGGTGTGAATGATGCTATTTTAGGAGTGTCTGCTAACCTAGCTGGTTTTTCAAATGCAACAAGTGGGGTTAAGGACTTAAGTGCGCAAGTGGAGATGATGGGTAAATCAATGGATGCAATGAATCAGTATTATACTAAATTGACCGAAGCTTCGGCTGCGATGTCAAGTTCGGCACAAGATGCAGTGAGAGCAAAAGAGCAAATCGGTATATTGGCAGATAATCTGACTAAATTAAATCAGATTTATGGCAATATGATTGTTGCAATGCAAGGTCGCGCATAATATTAAAAAATTACAACCACTAAAAAAAATTAGTATACATGTCGTTACCTAAAGAGCCTAGGCAGAAAATGATCAACATCATGTACTTGGTGTTGACAGCGCTTTTGGCATTAAATGTATCCAGCGAAATTCTAAATGCGTTTAAGACAATAGATCAAAGTTTGACTAATGCTAATGGTATTATTCAAAAAAAGAACGATGATATTTTAAAGTCATTACAAAAAAAATTAGCGGATCCTAAAACTGCTGAAAAAGCAGCTATTTGGGCACCAAAAGCAGATAAGGCACATGCTTTAGCGGATGTTTTGTACAATTATGTCCAATCATTAAAGCATGATTTAAAAGTAGAATCAAGATTAAAAAATGTAGATGGTAAAGAAACTTTTAATGAAGATGATCTAGAAGCTTCCACCCGCTTATTTATTAAATCTGAAGTTTCTGGTGTTTCTAAAGGACAAGACTTATTGCAGAAGTTAACACAATTTAAAAAAGAATTAGCTGGCATTGATCCTTCCATTGAAAAAGAAGTGATCCCGAATTTACCTTTAGATTTAACTATCCCAAGGTCTAATAGCAACAACATAAATCAAAATTGGGCCTACTCTTATTTTCATATGACGCCTACCGTTGCGTCCTTGACTATTTTAACCAAATTTCAAAATGACATTCGAAATAGCGAATCACAAGTAGTTGAATATTGCCATAGACAAATTGGAGAAGTAGAATTAATTTATGATCAGTTTAATGCATTTGCTGCTTCTAATTCACAATATTTAATGTCAGGTGAAGAATTAATCATTACGGCTGGAGTAGGCGCTTTTAGTAGTGCCGCCAAGCCTACTATTTCAATAGATGGTACAGTTATTCCAATCACAGCGGATGGTTCAGCTACTTATAAATCAATAGCAGGAACGCCTGGTGTAAATTCAAAGAGAGTTCGTATTTCTTTTTTGAAACCTGATGGCTCAACTGCGGTGGTTGAAAAAATTGTAAATTATACGGTAGGCACCCCGACGGGGTTGGTGGTTTCTACCGATAAAACCAGGGTTTTTTATAAAGGATTAGACAATCCTTTAAGTATTACTGGCGGTGGAGGTGCTGAAAAAATTAACGCTACGGTTGAAGGCAACACATCGACTATAAAAAAAGCAGGACCTGGACAATATATTGTGAATTGCACGCAATTGGGTAGCGTTGTATTGAATATTAATGATGGCAAGCAAAATCAAAAAATAGCTATTCCAGTAAGAAGGGTACCAAACCCATTAGCAGTAGTAGGCGAGAGCGCTGGTGGAAGTATGTTAGCTAGTACATTTAGAAGTCAACAAGGTGTGATAGCAGAATTAAAAGAATTTGTATTTGAAGGCATTAAATTCCCTATCATTTCATTTATGGTAATAGCTACAGGTAAAGGATTTGATGAGCCAGAATTTGTGGAAGTGGATGGCAATAAATTTGCCCCCAAAGCACAATCTTTAATAAAGAGGTGTCAAGCTGGAACTACAGTAACGATTGGAGAAATTAAAGTAACTGAACCAGGCGGAGGCACTAGAAAATTAGATCAAACAATCACTTTTATACTCCAATAAAAAAGGAAGTGGTTGAAGTGATTTAAAATTATATCAAATGAAAAAGATTCTTATTGTTACCGGTTTTATTTTAGTTAACCTGATTTTAGTGAAAACATCGGATGCTCAATTTAATTTCGGCAATAAAAAAAAGCCAGCCACGACCAATGCAAAAGATACGGCAACCCCTGCAACAAATTTACCTGTAACAGATGCTGCTAAAAAAGTAGTTAAAGTGGGTGACACCAATGTGAAATCAACAAAAACTTATGATACTACATTAGTAGGTGGCTTTAATGCTAAAACCAAAAAAAGTTTAAGAAACAATTACGCTTTTTTCTCTGAGTCTAATAAGCGAAATGGCGTTCAAAAAAGAATTCCATTACCGTATGAAAATTTAAGAGAAGAGGATGCTTTGTTTAGTGAATTTGTTTGGGAAGAAATTGACGGACGAGAAAAATTGAATCGCCCTTTTATTTATCAGGCCTATGACGATAATGGAGATCAACGATTTTTTGCAATTTTATTGAGAGCAATAGAAAAGGAAGAAGTGGTACCTTTCTCGGCCGAAGAAGGAGATGATCGATTTACACAACCTATTACTAGTGACCAAGTTGCTGCCATGTTAAAAGGCAGTTTAGATACACAATTAGTTATAAATGTAGACAATCCTAATATTTACGATACAAGTATCATTTATAATACAAAACTAGCACCTAACCCTGATTCTATTTATACTTTTAGATTAAAGGAGCAATGGGTTTTTGATAAAAAAACAAGTAGAATGTATTGCCGAATCATTGGGATTGCTCCTGTAGCCACCATTGTCATCAATCAAAAGCCAGTAAAACGCACTTTGTTTTGGTTGTATTATCCTGAGCTAAGATCCAGTTTAGCTAAAAACGAAGTGTATAATCCTAAAAATGTTTCAACAAGAATTACATGGGAAGAGCTATTTGAGAGCAGGTATTTTAATAGCTATATCGTTAAATCGAGCATGGATAATTTTAATGATAAATTATTAAATACGATTTATAAAGATCCCCTAAGAAGATTACAAGAGGGTGAAAAAATAAGACAAAGAATATTTGATTACGAGCAGGACCGATGGGTATATTAAATGACTTTATTAAAAGCGGCTACTAAAATAGCCGCTTTTTTATTGCCGATAATTTCGGCTAATAATTCGGGGCTCGCGGTTTTTATTTTTTGCATAGATTTGAAATACAATAGCAACATCTCTTTTGTTTTGGGTCCTATTCCAGGAATACTATCTAAGCTGTTTTCTAGAGCCCCTTTGGATCTTTTGAGTCGATGAAATTGAATGCCAAAACGATGTACCTCATCTCTGATGTTTCGAATTAATTTATGCGCTTCGCTATGCCAATCTAATTGTATAGATAAAGTATCATGTACAAAAAATAGTTCTTCTAAATTTTTAGCTAATCCAACCATAGTGACTTGATCTTGTATGCCTAAGGAGGTAACCGCTTCGAGCGCCGCATTCAATTGGCCTTTGCCTCCATCTATAATAATCAATTGAGGTAGGGGTAATTTTTTTTCTAAGACACTAGTGTATCGTCTGGATACCGCTTCCTTCATACTCGCGAAATCATTGATGCCCACT
Organism: uncultured Bacteroidota bacterium; assembly: GCA_903824725.1. GTDB lineage: Bacteria > Bacteroidota > Bacteroidia > Chitinophagales > Chitinophagaceae > Sediminibacterium. Next base: position 181,836 of record CAIJXU010000064.1, read on the forward strand.
ACTGTTTTGATATTAAAGTGTCGATATTCACTTTTGCTGGGTAGTCCATTTTTAAAACAAACCATGGCAGACACGGGATAGGCGCCTTGTATATTTGAATTATCAAAACATTCAATATGTAAAGGTATTTCAGGAAGTTGCAATACCGATTTTAATTCCTGTAATATAATATTGTCGGTTGGGGCGCCTTGGGTATTTAATAAAAGCTGTTTATGTTTCCAATCTTTTAGTGCATAGTCGGCATTTTTTTGAGATAATGCAAGTAGTTGTTCCTTTTCTCCTGCCAATGGTACGGTATACTTTACATCAAGTTCCTTTTCAGATAAGGCAAAAGGAACTACAATCTCATTTGCTGTTGAATGTAAGGAGGTTCTAAAATGATGAATCGCAAATGACAGAATGGTTTCTTTTGTTTCTTCTAATGGGACACTGAGTGGTAGAATATGAGTTTGAATAATGCGACCTTCCTTGAGCATTAAATAATTTACATATGCTTGTTGTTGATCATAGGCAATACTAAAGATATCCATAGGATATTGGTGCTTCGTATACACTACCGATTTGGTTTGATAGTTTTCGAGTTGGTCAATTTTTCTTTTAGTGAATTCTGCTTTTTCAAAGGCAAGGTCAGTAGCTTCCTTTTGCATTTTTTGTTTTAAATGCTGTATCACTGGCTTGATATTTCCTTTTAATAAATGATGCACCTGTTGGATGGAATCCTCATAAGAGGAAGCTTCTTGAAATCCTTGACAAGGCCCAAGGCAATTTCCTAAATGGTATTCTAAACACACTTTAAATTTCCCTTGGGCAATATTTTTTTGTGTTAAGGGTAGGGTGCAAGTTCTAAGTGGAATGGTTTGTTTAATATGACTTATTAATTCATTGACCGCCAATCCATGCGTAAAGGGTCCAATATAGGTAGATCCGTCTTTTATTTTTCGTCGCGTTAAAAAGACCCTTGGGAACGGTTCATTTTTAATTACAATATAGGGGTATGTTTTATCATCCTTTAAATTGATATTGTATTTGGGCTGATAATTTTTTATTAATTCATTTTCTAAAATGAAGGCGTCATGCTCTGAGTCAACAATGGTAAATCGGATGTCTTCAATTTTTTGGACTAGCTCTTTAGTTTTTGCAGTTTGTTGTCCCGATAAAAAATAGGAGCTCACCCTGTTTTTTAAATTTTTAGCCTTGCCTACATACAATAACTTGCCTTTATCATCAAAGTATTGATAAATGCCTGGTTCTTTTGGCAAGCTGGCTTGAATTTGCTTAAAAATGGCTTTTTCCATATGAAGTGCTGAGATGACAAAAATACTTTATATTTTTGTGGTATGGAATTATCTGTAAATATACCTGCGCTTCTTTTTCCTGCCATTAGTTTAATTATGTTGGCCTATACCAATCGATTTTTAGCCTTATCGAATCGTGTAAGGATATTGCATGAAAAATACCAGCTCATTGAACAAAGGCATCTTATTTTCGGGCAGATTAAGAATTTAAAATATAGAATCAAGCTGATTCAAAATATGCAAACCTACGGGGTAGCTACTTTATTGTTATCGATACTTTCTATGTTCTTTATATTTATTGAATATCAGGCAGTAGCAAAGTTTATTTTTGCTGTCAGCTTAATTACTTTCGCTATTTCAATTTTTTTGTCCTTTATTGAAATTAGGTTAAGTACCAAAGCCCTTGATATGGAACTTAGTGATATGGAAGGGCTTGAGGATCCCTCTGTGATGGAATACTTGCGTAAAAAATTCGAACGAGAATAGTCCTAAATAATCATTCTTTTATATTGCTGCTCTTCGTTCTCCAATTTGCTGTCTCCACATGGCGTAGTATAATCCTTTCTCTAATAATAAGGATTCATGTGTTCCTTTTTCAATTACCTGCCCTTTTTCCAAAACATATATTTTAGTGGCATGAATAATGGTGCTTAATCGGTGGGCTATCATAATTGTAATTTGAGCGCGATCCTCAGATAATTGACGAATGGTATCGGTGATTGATTCCTCTGTGATACTATCTAAACTTGAAGTGGCCTCGTCAAATATTAATAAATGAGGGTGTCGTAATAACGCCCTAGCAATTGAAAGTCTTTGTTTTTCTCCACCACTTAATTTTAAACCCCCTTCGCCAATTAATGTAGCAAGTCCGTCGCCCCCTTTATCTAAAATATTACTACAACTTGCTTTTTGAAGTGCAATTAACATTTCTTCATCTGTGGCAGTTGGTGCGACAAAGGCTAGGTTTTCTTTGATCGTACCTGCAAATAGTTGTGTGTCTTGTGTCACGAAACTAATTTGATTGCGTAAAGCACCCATATCAATATTGTTCGTATTTACATTATTCACTAAAATTTCTCCTTCCTGCGGTTGATATAATCCTACTAATAATTTTACCAATGTGCTTTTCCCAGCGCCCGAAGGCCCAACAAATGCAATGGTTTCACCAATTTTAGCATCGAAAGTGATGTCATCAATCGCTTTAAAGTTGGCAGTTTGATGTTGAAATCCAACTCCTTTAAACGATAAATTATTGATTTCGCCAATTTCAACTGGATGCGTAGGCGATTGTTCAATCGGCTTTTGCATTAAGTTATTGAAGTTGTTTAAAGAAGCTTCCGTTTCGCGGTAGCTCATAATAATACTGCCAATTTCTTGTAATGGACCAAAAATAAAGAAGCTATAAAATTGCAATGAAATGAGCTGGCCTACGGTTAGAATTTGTTTAAAAATAAGCCACATCAAAGTAAAAGTGATCACTTGTCTTAAAAAATTGACCATCGTTCCTTGGATGAAACTCAAGGAACGAATATTTTTAACTTTTCTAAGTTCTAATGCTAATATCTTATAGGTATTATTATTTAGTCTTTGAATTTCCTGATTAGTTAAACCTAAGCTTTTTACCAATTCAATATTTCTTAAACTTTCGGTCGTTGTACCTGCCAAAGTGGTGGTTTCCTTGACGATATTTTTTTGAATCGATTTTATTTTTTTACTTAATAAATTAGTCACATAAGCAATCATACTGGCGCCTCCCATGTAAATAGGAATGATGGACCAATGTAAACGGGTGGCATAGATAGATACAAATATCACACTCACAATGATACCAAATAACACATTGACCACATAGCCAATAAATTTTTCACAATCTGTTCTTGCTTTGGTTAGGATAGATAAAGTCTCACCACTTCTTAAGTCCTCAAAAGATTGATAAGGTAATTGCATCGAATGCTTAAGCCCGTCTGTAAATAAAGCTGCTCCAAATTTTTGAATAATTACATTGACTACATAATCCTGAAATGCCTTAGCAATACGACTTACCATTGCCGTACCTACTAATAACAAAAGCATATTGCCCACTCCTGCTAAAAATTCAGACTGACTTCGTATAGCACCAGATTTATCAATCATTGGGTTCTTTGCAAATTCATCTATTAATTTACCAAATATCATAGGATCAAACAAGGAGAAGGTTTGGTTGATACCAGCTAGTACAAAAGCCAATAAAACAAGGCTTCTGTAGGGCTTTAAATACTGTATTAATATCTTCATATAGGTCAAAATGTTAGGGGGACAAAGGTAATCAAACTAAATTGTTTTTGGCTAAAAACAAGGCTTATCCACTTCCTGTTGAAAACTGCAGCTTCGATGCAATCCAAAAATGGACCGAATGTGGTAAATTACTATATCACATTTGATCAGCAACTAAATTATTTTTTATGCTTTGGAGAAAATTCAACGGTGAAAAAATTATCCTCCCTATTAAAGAGGCAGTTCGCCAAGCGATTATTGCAGAAACAGAAAAGAAAACTAAATTAAAAGTTTGTATTGGAACGGACAGTCAAGTGAAAGCCAATATTACAGAATTTGCTACTGTGATTGTTTTTTTAAGAGAACACAATGGAGGCTTTATGTATATCCATAATGACAAGACAACACAAACATTTCATTTAAAGGAACGTATGTTAGCTGAAGTAGCAAAAAGTATTGAAATTGCCTATGAACTTTGCGATTTATTTATTCAATATAATGTTGAAATGGAAGTGCATGCCGATATTAATACCAATCCGCAATTTAAAAGCAATGATGCATTAAAAGAAGCAATGGGCTATATCTTAGGAATGGGTTTTGCATTTAAAGCAAAGCCAGAAGCATTTGCAAGCAGTTGTTGCGCAGATAAGGCTGTGAATTAGCCTTATTACAAACCCTCTGCATTTAATTTATTGTATTGGTCAATACAAGCCAACACTTCATCTACGCCCGTTCTTTTTTCAGCACTCGTTACAAAGCCTTGTGGTAAAAATTGTAATTTTTCGTTTAAGATTTCGAAAAATGATTTTACATTTCGAGCAACCACTCCTGGTTTTTCTTTATCTGATTTGGTAAAAATAACAGTGTAGGGAATTTCCCAAAATACCAGTTGTTGTATAAATTCAATATCGATTTTTTGTGGGCTATGTCTACTATCAATAAGTACAAATACACGATTTAAATTTTCTCTTTTTCTCAAATAGTTTTCAATCATTTGCTCCCATCTTCGACGACTGCTTTGAGATACTTTAGCAAAGCCATATCCTGGCAAATCCACTATATACCATTTGTCTTGTTTCCCTTTGGCAACCGTATTGCTTGTAATTTCAAAATGGTTGATTAATTGTGTTTTACCTGGGGTACCCGATGTTTTAGCTAAGTTTTTTTGTTGACATAAGGCATTGATGATGGATGATTTTCCAACATTACTTCTTCCAATGAATGCATATTCTGGCACATTCAATTTTGGACATTGATCAAAACTTGGACTGGAGATTAAATAAGTAGCCTTTACAATTTTCATATTTTAAATAGCCCTATTTAGCAGGTGCTTTTTGTTTTTTTATCACTAAGCTATCTGCTGGATAGTGCGCCTTCAGTGAATCTCTAATGCTTTGACACCATTGCGTTAAAGTTTCTTTTTCGGCATCCGTTAATCTGGCTTCTTTGTGTATTAAAGTGTAAGAGGGCAATGGCATTTCGCCTTCTTTAATTTGCTCAATTACTTCCTCTAATTTATGGTTTTGTTTTGCAATTCGATAACCTGCAAATTCATTAAAATTAAAATGGCGTTTGCCGTCTTTTATATGATCGTATAGCCAATAAGCAATGGGTTGAATTTCGGCATAAAAAGGATAATTTGTATTGTTGGTATGGCAATCCGCACAGGCTTTACTAACAATTAATTTTACATTGTCTGGCATAGGGTACAATGTAGAGATATCTTTTTGCGTATCGCCTGAATTATTTTTTGTCGGGCGAATGACTTGTGCTATTACAAATAAGACAACAAGTACAAGGATGATTTTTTTTATCATAAAAGTATTTTTATGCTGTTAAGTTAACACATTTCCTGTCATATCTTGAGGGATACTGATATCCATCATAGATAATATAGTAGGGGCGATATCACCTAGCTTACCCGATTGTAGAGTACCACTAGCATCTTGGTTAATCAAGAACAAAGGAACAAGATTTAAGGTATGGGCTGTATTGGGACTGCCATCAGCATTCATCATAAAGTCGGCATTTCCATGATCTGCAGTTACAAGTAAAGTATATCCATTTTCTAAACCCGCTTTCGCTATTTTTTCGACACAAGCGTCCACCGTTTCTACTGCTTTGATTACTGCAGAAAAGACACCTGTATGACCCACCATGTCTGCATTTGCATAATTGATGCATATGAAATCGGCTTGCCCCAATTGTATTTCAGGTAATAATTTATCTGTTAATTCTTGAGCGCTCATTTCGGGTTGCAAGTCGTAGGTAGCCACTTTAGGGGAGGCGGCCATGATTCGGGTTTCTCCTTCAAAGGGTTGTTCGCGTCCACCATTAAAAAAGAAAGTGACGTGTGGATATTTTTCAGTTTCAGCAATTCGAATTTGTTTTTTATGATGTTGTGCTAAAACATCACCAAGGGTGTTGACTAAATTATCATTTTCAAATAGGACATGCACTTTTTGAAAGGATTCATCATATCTCGTCATTGTGGTGTAATCAAGTGATAGTTTTTTCATATCAAATGCAGGGAAATCTTGTTGTGTTAATACTTCTGTAATTTCTCTACAACGATCCGTTCTAAAATTAAAACACAATACAGCATCTCCTTCTTTAATAGTAGCTATGGGTTGCCCGTTGGTTGTAATGATGGTAGGCTTAATAAATTCATCTGTTATGTTATTATCATAATTATCTTGAATGCTCTTTAGAGCAGATGATGCAGTAGCTCCTTTTCCATGCACTAAAACATCATACGCTAATTTGACTCTTTCCCATCTTTTATCTCGATCCATTGCATAGTACCTTCCACTTATGGAAGCAATGGTTCCAACAGAATCTTTTAAATGGTCTTCTACATTTTTTACAAAGGAATAACCACTTTTTGGATCGGTGTCTCTTCCGTCGGTAAATGCATGAATAAAAACCTGAGTTAAACCTTCCCTTTTACAAACATCACAGATGGCTTTTAAATGACTGGTATGTGCATGCACGCCTCCGTCACTCACTAAGCCTAATAAATGAAGTGGTTTGTTGTTTTTCTTTGCATATTGAATGCTTTGCAATAAGGTGGTATTTTTAGCAAATGAGCCGTCTCTTATGGCAACATTAATACGCTGTAATTCTTGGTAGACGATCCTTCCTGCGCCAATATTCAAGTGTCCCACTTCGCTGTTACCCATTTGTCCATCTGGCAAACCCACCATTTCGCCGCAAGTGGTTAATGTACTATTTGGGTATTGGTTGTATAAACTACTTACAAAAGGAGTCTTGGCTTGCTGAATCGCATCTGCACCTGGGACAAGCCCTAATCCCCAGCCATCCATAATGACTAATATTACTTTTTTGGACATATTTTAAACTTTTTGGAAGCTGTAAGTTTGATTTTAATTAAATTGTACCTCAAAGTTTCAAAATACTACGCACATTACAAACTTTAAAGAGTTTTAATCCCAAAAAAGATGCAATTAATCCAAAAAATAGTCCTTGTTCTGAGTTTTACATTTTCATTGAGTGTGGTTCATGCTCAAAATGAAACCGAAACCTTAGTGCAAACATTGCAAACCGCAAATTTTAGCAATTTGTTATCTTTTTGGAGTCCCGTTTCCGAAGTCAATATATTAGATCAAACTTCTCAAAAACAATTTTCTCCCGCGCAAGCTAATCAACAATTGCAAGTTTTTTTCAATAATAAAAATATCATCGGCTTTGAAAAAAATGCAGAGCGAAAAGTAGGTAATACAATTTATATCACGGGTAAGCTGTTATCTGCACAAGGAAAATTTAATGTAAGTTTGCTTTTACAAGACAACAAAAAAGGAATCTCCATTGTAAGTATTCGGGTAAGTTAATTTTATCTTCTACAAGCAGACACCATTAATGCATCATGAGTAAAAAAAACAAACTTAGTTCTCCATTGGTATACAGCACTAATCCTTCGGCATTAAAACCTGAAGAGCAGGAGGAAGTAATCGAGTTACCTATTTCAGAACAACCTTTGCGCGTTATCCTAGAAACCAAACACAGGGCAGGCAAAACGGTGACTATCGTTTATGGTTTTGAAGGAGTCATTTCTAGTATGGAAAATTTAGGGAAAGCTCTAAAAAACCATTGCGGTACTGGGGGATCTGTAAAGGATGGAGAAATCATTATTCAAGGAGACCATCGTCAAAAAGTGTTTCAATATTTGAAGCAAAAAGGGTATGCAAAAGCGAAGTTGTAATATAACTGAATCAATTGCAGCGTTCGACTAATAAAATATTTCTAAATTTAATTTAGTTTTTAATTCTTGTACTAATGGATATTGCTCAGCAATGCGTTCAAATTTTTGCTTGCTGTTTAACCTTAAATGAAGTGGAACATCCTCTCTTTCGCCTGCTTCTACAAGTATGCTAAATTGAATGGCTCTATTTTGAAAAGTTTCCCAAATTTTTTCAAGTAAATTCATTCTCTCTTGTTCCACAAATTTTTGAGCAGTTAAAGCAGATACGCTTACAGTGAAATGTAATTCATCAAGAATCTCTAATTGTGCTAATTTGAAAGTGCCTGCAGCCGAATGCTTTAAAGCGGTTTGGAGATAGAGGGTGTAGTCCTCCCAGCATTTTCTAAGGGCATCAATTTTCAATGGGATGGCCTCTTTTACTTCTTCAATATTGTATTGGCTGCCATATTTATGCTGTAAGGCGGCAAGTAAATTTTTTTTATTACTGCTTTCTTGAGGAGTAGTGCTAGCTGTTGATGGGCTAGCAGGGGATGATTTGACTTCCTGAACGATAGCCTTTGCTGGTGAAGGTGTTGGAGCAGCAATCACTTTGACGACAGGATCTGCAGTTTCAATAACTAATTTAGCCTGTTCATTCACCACCATTTTACCAAATGGAACTATACGTTTAGTTTTTATAGGATAATGTACATCAACTAGTTTTTTTTTTACAAGTTGCCCCTCTTCCATACTCAATTCAATAGCTTGTTGTAAAAAATTAAGCTTTATAATAGCAAGCTCTACATGTAATCTTTTATTACGAGCCATCTTAAATTGAATTTCAGACTCGTTTAAAATATTTAAGGCACTTACCATATAAGGGGTGCTTATTTTTTGCGCAGTCGTAATATATTGATCACGCCATCCTTCGATAGACTCTAATAAATGCGCGCTTGCCGTATCCTTGCAAACCAATAGGTTTCTGATAAAGGCGGCAAATCCATATAATACCATATCTCCCTCAAATCCTTTTTGATTGATTTCGTCATATAGGAGCATGGCACTTGTTAAATCCTGCTCCATTAAATGATTTAACAATTTAAAGTAGTAGGCCTCGTCTAAAATATTTAAATGCTCCAGTGTATTTTCATAAGTTAATGCACCATTTGAAAAACTTACAATTTTATCTAGAATACTTAAAGCATCACGCATACAACCTTCGCTTTTTTGAGCAATGAGTTGAAGTGCATTTTTTTCTGCTTTAATTTTTTCTTTACTGACAATTTCCTCTAAGTGTAAAACAGTGTCATTGGAATTAATGCGTCTGAAGTCAAAAATTTGACACCTACTTAATATGGTAGGAAGAATTTTATGTTTTTCGGTGGTGGCTAAAATAAAAATAGCGAAAGGTGGAGGCTCCTCTAATGTTTTCAAAAATGCATTAAAGGCACTTGAGCTTAACATGTGTACCTCATCCACAATATATATCTTGTATTTTCCAGCTTGAGGGGCAAAACGAACCTGCTCCACTAAGGTTCTAATATCATCTACAGAATTATTACTAGCGGCATCTAATTCATGAATGTTTAAACTGGATCCTTTTTCAAAGGAGACGCAACTCTCACAAGTATTACAAGCTTCTCCTTCCTTAGTGATTTTAGTACAATTGATGGTTTTGGCTAAAATGCGCGCACAAGTTGTTTTACCCACACCCCTTGGTCCACAAAATAAAAAGGCATGTGCCAAATGATTGTTTAAAATGGAATTTTTTAAAGTCGTAGTAATATGCGACTGCCCCACCACGGTATTAAAGTTTTGGGGTCTGTATTTGCGGGCTGAAACAATAAAATTTTCCATACTTGACGCGCAATATACACATTCAAAATCAAAAGTATTGCGCTACTAATTAAATCTTATCCCCTTATTTTTAAACAGGTAAAAATCAAGACCCTTTTTTGTATTCCATCAATGGGTGTCGCTCAAAAGGGTGCTTATTGGGGTCGAAAATGTACCTAAAAGTAACCATTCTTCTGCTGGGGCTTGCCTCCAAGCTTTTATAAACATTGATCATTTTTGGGTTCCATTCTCCAGCCCAGCCCATTTCATATTGGTCGTAAACTTTTATCTTATTTAAAAGTAGGTGGCAGGCGTAAATTAAAAAACTATCAATCCCCAATGCTTGGTATTTTGGAACCACGCCAAATGCCAATCCTGTTAATTTATTATTTTGTCCTTTCCATTTCATCCATAAGAGCTGCAATTTTTGTCGCCATCCTAATGCCCCATTAAAATGTTTAAAATATTGATTCACATCTGGTATATTAATAAACATGGCAATGGGTTCTTCCTTGTAGTAAGCAAACCAAATGACCCTTTCATCCATGACGGCCTTTAATGAGTTAAATAATTTTAAAATTTGATCTAGGGTAATTACTTTTTCTTCCCCGTGTTGCGCCCATGCTGCATTATAAACGGTAACAAAATCTTGAGCAAATTTTGGAATCCTATTTTTATCAAGATGCACTGCTGTGTACTCTGGCTTAGAAGTGAATTTGGTATATCTTTCTTCAAAGCGAGAGGGAAGGGGCTTTAATAAATTTTTACTGTAATAATATTGGTTATAATAATTTTGAAAACCATATTGTGTTAGTAGTTGTTCATAATAAGGCGGATGGTAGGACATGCCATACATGGGTTCTGCATCAAATCCTTCCACCATTAAGCCCCAACATTTATCTCTATCACCAAAATTAATGGGACCATCCATGGCTTCCATTCCATTTTGTGTTAACCAAATTCGTGCTGTATTTAAAAGCAAGTTGGCTGCACCTTGATCATGGATACAATCAAAAAAACCAATACAGCCAGTAGGAAAGTCGGTTCCTTTATTTTTATATTCTTTATAATAAAATGCAGCAATTCTCCCAATGGTTTCACCATTTTCATTTTGTAAAATCCACCTAATTGCCGACCCATTTTTAAATAATTTATTTTGAGAGGCATCAAACACTTGCGCTACCTCCTTGTCTAATGGACGAATATAGTGGGGGTTGCCTTTTTGGAGGGTCGCGTTTATGTCCAAAAACGCTTTATGGGTAGCAGGCGAATTAACTTCAATAATATTCATTGCTACAAATTAAAATATTTTTAACACACTCAATGCAAAAATGCCTGCTGTTTCAGTTCTTAATCTAGTAGGACCTAAATGTATAGGAAGATATTGTTGTTGCATGGCAGCTGCAATTTCATTAGGTGTAAAATCGCCTTCGGGTCCAATCAATAATATCACATCATCTGTTGCCACTACTTCTTTGATATTTTTTTTGTCCCCTGTTTCGCAATGGGCTAATAATTTTACTGAAGCCTGATGCTTTGTCAAACATTCATTGAAGGTAATAGGTGCTGAAAGGGAAGGCAGCCATGCTTGCTGACTTTGAATCATAGCAGACTGCAATATATGTTGCATGCGATCCATCTTACAACGTTCATGTATTGTTCTTTCGCAAATTAAAGGGACTATTTGATGCACGCCCATCTCAGTTGCTTTTTCAAAAAGCCATTCTAGTCGAACCACATTTTTTAATAAAGAAATACCGATGGTGATTTTTTGTCTCGGTGCTTGAATAACTTGATGCGATTGAATGGAAACAAGGGTATTGCTTTTATGGGCTGATTGTATCGTCGCTTGAAAAATAGTACCAGCGCCATTGGTGAGATCGATGTTAGCGCCTTCCTGCATTCTAAGAACTTGAATACAATGCTTGCTTGTTTCGGGACTTAGTTGGAAGTTTTGGTTTCCTATCGTTAATAAAGGTTCATAAAAATAGGGTACAGACATATTAAAATGGTTGGTCGTCATTAATGCCTTCGTCAAATTCCCCTCCGTTCATTTTGCTCCCTTGAATAAAAAAGCGTCCGCCATCAGCACTTGTATTGCCAGGAAGGGAAGAAACAGGCTTGTAATTATTTCCTAATCCTGGGATACCGCCTTCTCCATCCCATTCTTCGAATCTTTGAATATCTAATCTTGCTCTTAATTTAATTAAATCTAAAGATCCATTACGATGCTTTGCAATTCTGATATGCGTTTCACCTTGCGTACTTTCGCCCATTTCGTTACTCATTACTTCGTAATATTCAGGTCGATAAATAAACATAACCATATCAGCATCTTGTTCGATCGCACCTGATTCTCTTAAATCACTCAATTGTGGCATTTTACTTTCCTTTCTTGTTTCTACCGCACGACTTAATTGAGATAATGCAATGATCGGAATATTTAGTTCTTTCGCCAATGCTTTTAAACTTCGTGATATATTACTAATTTCTTGTTCTCTGTTTGAATTGCGATCACCTAGGCCACTCATTAATTGCAAGTAATCAATTATGATTAATTTAACTTGATGTTTATTCACCAATCTTCTTGCTTTGGCTCTAAATTCAAAAATATTTAATGCAGCGGTGTCATCAATATAAATAGGGGCCGACTCCAATCGTTTAATTCCCTTTGCATGTAATTGTTGGTATTCGTAATCTTCTAATTTACCTCTCGAAATTTTTTCCATTTTAATCTCACTCTCTGCACTTAAAATTCTTTGCACCAATTGTGATGCACTCATTTCTAAACTAAAAAATCCAACTGGCTGTGGTTTGGTAGGATGCAATGCTGCATTGCGAGCTAGGTTTAATGCAAAGGCAGTTTTACCTACGGAAGGCCTTGCGGCTAATATGATTAAATCGGTAGGTTGCCAGCCATAAGTAATGCGGTCTAAGCTAGCAAAGCCACTAGGCACACCAGAAATTTCATCTTTCTTAGTTCTCAATTCATCAATTCTTGTAATAGCAGTAGCTAATGCAAATCCAATATCAACGAAATTTTTCTTCAAATAATTATTGGTGATGTTAAACATTTTTGTTTCACTGTCATCCAATAAATCAAATACATCCGTGCTGTCCTCGTAAGCATTAGCAATCACTTCGCCACTGATTCTTATCAATTCGCGTTGAATAAATTTTTGTAAAACGATACGCGCATGCGCATCAATATTAGCTGTAGAAACAACGACATTGGTGAGTTTTGAAATATAATAAGCACCCCCCACGATGTCTAAATTTTCCTGCATCCTTAATTCCTCAACCACAGTCAACATATCAATGGGCATATTTTTTTGTTGCAAGCTTTGCATCGAACGATAAATCATTTGATGAGATTCAACATAAAAACATTCCGGCTTTAAAATTTCAGTAACGGTATCAAAAGCACTTTTTTCTAATAAGATGGCACCTAATACTGCTTCCTCTAATTCCCTTACTTGTGGTGGAATTTTTCCATACATCATACTACTAATGTCAACATTGGTATTTTTCTTTTTAGTACGATTGGTATTTATATTAGGGATGGCCATAGAGCGTTGAATAAGTGTGGATGAATTTCTACTGCGAAAATCAACCCAAATTAGCAATTCAAGAAATTTAGTTTTGCAATGGGGTTTTACACAGGGTCTTCTCATCTAGAATACACAAAAAATGGGGGTTATACACGGTTTTTGCACCTGGTTTTTATGGTTATCCACTAAAGGCCGAACCTAGTGGCAAAAAATACCATTTTCTTGATAAGCTTGTAGGTGCTTCTGCTTGGGAAAGCGCTATTTTTTAACCCAAAGCACTAAAAAAATTTGTATTTTTGAAGCTATACAATAAAGATCCTATATGACGATTAGTTATCGCTGGCTGAGTGAGTATTTGCCCCAAACGGTGAGCCCGGAAAAATTAGCTACTATTTTGACATCCATAGGGTTGGAGGTAGAGTCATTGGAATCTTTTGAAAATTACAAAGGAGGCCTTGCTGGATTAGTGGTAGGGGAAGTGATGGAAGTAAAACCGCATCCCAATGCAGATAAATTAAAATTGACAAAAGTAAATACGGGCGCAGCGCAACCATTACATATTGTTTGTGGTGCCTCTAATGTTGCGGTAGGACAAAAAGTAGTCGTGGCGACCGTGGGAACCACCATTTACCCAAAAGGGAAGGAACCTATTACAATGAAATTAGCAAAAATTAGAGGGGAGGAAAGTGAGGGTATGATTTGTGCCGAGGATGAAATTGGATTAAGTGATGATCATGCTGGCATCATGGTATTAGATCAACATATTAAAATAGGAACTGCTGTTGCTACTTTGTATGAATATGTGCAAGATTGGATTTATGAAATAGGCCTTACGCCCAATAGGATGGATGCCATGAGTCATTATGGTGTTGCAAAAGATGTGTGTGCTTATTTATCTTACCATGAAACGCCCGTGACTGCTGTGAGTCCGCTCACCCAACAAGTGACAAAAGATAAATCAATCCAAGCTTTTGAAGTGATGATTGAAGATGAAAAAGCTTGCGCAAGATATAGTGGCATGATCATAGAAGGGGTTGAAGTCAAAGAATCTCCTAGTTGGTTAAAAAACAGATTACAAAGCATTGGGGTAAGATCCATTAATAATATTGTAGACATCACCAATTATATTTTACACGAAACGGGACAACCTTTGCACGCTTTTGATGCAGATGAAATTAAGTCTAATAAAGTAGTAGTGAAAAAATATGCATCAGGAACAAAGTTCACCACATTAGATGGAACAGAGCGCAGTTTAACCGCGGCCGATTTGATGATCAGCGATGGGGCACAACCACTTTGTATTGCTGGTGTATTTGGTGGATTAAAAAGTGGCGTAAAATTAAACACGACTCGTTTATTTTTAGAAAGTGCTTGGTTTGAAAATGTACATATACGAAAAACATCAGTGCATCATGGGCTCAGAACCGATGCGGCTACTCGTTTTGAAAAGGGAGTGGATATTGATGGAACAGTAAAAGTATTAGAACGCGCTGCTAAAATGATTCAGGAAATAGCAGGTGGAAAATGTAGTGAGTTAGTTGATGTGTATCCGCATCCAGCTCAAAAGGCAAAAGTGAATTTAAGTTTTGCTTATCTAAAAAAATTAAGTGGGAAATTATATCCTGTTACAAAAGTAAAAACTATTTTAAGCAGTTTAGGATTTGAAATCATCAACGAAACCATTGAAGGAATAGAAGTAGCGGTCCCATTTCATAAACCGGATATTCATATTCCAGCTGATATTGTAGAGGAAGTATTGCGGATTGATGGGTTGGATAATATTGAAATTCCTAGCGTGATTACCATGAGTCCTTCTATTGATCCATTGGAGAAAAAGGAAAAATTTAAAGATAAAATTGCTCAATTTTTAGTGGGCCAAGGTTACACTGAAATTTTAACCAACTCGATTACCAATAGCGCTTATTTTACAGAGGAGACATTAGCGACTTCTGTTAAAATGTTGAATAATTTAAGTGCCGAATTAGATGTAATGCGTCCTTCGATGTTGGAAACAGGTTTGGAAACAATTGCTTATAATCTAAACCGTCAAATGAGTTCGATTGCATTATTTGAAATAGGAAAAATTTATGGACAATCTGCTAAAGGCAGCTATTATGAAGCGGAGCAGTTGTGCCTTTATATTTCTGGAAAACAACAATTGGATGGTTGGAGAACCAAAGGAGTATTGGCAGATTTTTTTGTGGCCAAAGGCATGGCGACTGCCATTTTTCAATTATTAGGCATTCAGGGTGGACAATGGAAGCAAACCACCGAAGGGCAGGTTGAATTTGTAGTAGATAAAAAAACGGCATGTAAATTATTGGTGGTAGGTTCTAAAAAATTACAAGCTTTTGGGATTAAACAATCGGTCTTATTTATACAATTTGATTTAGCTACTTTATTTTCTATTTATCAAAGCAAACAAGTGGTGTATCAAGAAATTTCAAAATATCCTTCAGTTGAAAGAGATTTAGCATTGGTGATTCCACAAGCCACTCCATACGAAGCAATCGCAACTTGTATTCAAGAGGCTAAAATAGGCGCATTGCAGGAAACTCGTGTTTTTGATATTTTCGAAAGTGATAAATTAGGACTTCAAAAAAAATCGGTAGCCATTAATTTTGTATTTAATACGCCAGATAAAACATTAACTGACACCGAAATTGATTTGATGATGAAAAAGCTGGTGCAACAATTTGAAAAAAATATTCAAGCAGAAGTTAGAAAATAACTAAATTCAACAAGACAATTCATTACCCATGGTTGATTTAAAATTATCCCTTGCACAATTACAAGAAAAATTACAGCTTTTAATTAAGCAGTATGGTGTTATGGATAAGGAAAATCAGCAACTTAAGTTGGCTATAACCAAACAAGAAAATCAATCCAAACAATTAGCAGAACAATTAAAGGAAACGCAATTGAAATTAGCTGCATCAATGATGCGCCCATCTGATATGAATTCAATGGACAAGGAAAAATGGGTCAAGCAAATTGATCAATATATCAAAGAAATTGATACTGCTATTAAAAATTTGAATCCCTAATTTATGTCCGACAATACAGCCTCCTCCGACTTGATTCCTATTAATATCACTATTGCCGATAGATCTTATCGTGTGAAAATTGCCTCAAAAGACGAAGAAGCCGTTCGCAAAACAGCAGCTTTAATCAATCAGAAGATGGTAGAGTACAAGAATGCTTATGCTGGAAAAGACATGCAGGACTATATTTCTATGGTTTTACTGTGGTTTACGACCGAACAACAACAAAATGGGCAAAATTTATATGAGATTGAAAATGCCCAAAGCCAGATAGAAACCCTCACTGCCTGGGTAGACAAAGCGCTGTCTACTCCATAAATTACCTCCTCCTCGGCTTTATTCTTTCCATTATTTGATTATCTTCGTAGCGGAACCTTTGACGCATTATAAAAAATCGAAATACGTCATCTTGTAATTTTTGTATAAACGAAGCTTGCTATAGGTGATTATCAATGATTTATGTATAATATAGGATTAATGTTTTAAACTCATTAACAAAGAAAAAGGGGAGTATGTATTATTTTAAAACAACAAGATTTAAACAATGGACCAAACAATATTATTTGTCATCATTGGAGGCGCTTCCCTATTGGGAGGTTTGCTCGTCGGCAAACTAGTTTTTGCCCGCAATACCAAAAAACAAGTCGAAGAAGCTGAAGCACAGGCTGCCAATATTTTAAAAGAAACTGCATTAAGAGCAGAGACCATTAAAAAAGAAAAGCAACTTGAAGCAAAGGAACATTTTGTTCAATTAAAGTCCGATTACGATCGTGATTTATTGGAGAGAAATAAAAAAATCGGCGAATCAGAAAACAGAATTAAACAAAAAGAAATTACAATCAATCAAAAGGAAGCTTCGATTGATAAACAAGTAAAGGAAAACGAAACGATTAAAGACAACTTGAATCGCCAAACTGATTTAGTGAATTTAAAGCGTTCCGAATTAGAAAAACACCAAGAAGAGCATATTCGTAGATTGGAAAAAATTGCCAATTTAAGTGCAGATGATGCAAGACAACAATTAATTGAAAGCTTAAAGCATGAGGCGCAAACGCAGGCCCTTGTTTTACAGCAAGAGATCATTGAAGACGCAAAACAAAAAGCAAATAAAGAAGCGCGTAAAATCATTATTCAATCTATTCAAAGAACAGCTGCCGAAGTGGCTATTGAAAATACAGTAACGGTTTTCAATTTGGAGTCAGATGAAATGAAGGGACAAATTATTGGACGTGAAGGACGAAACATTCGTGCTATTGAAGCGGCTACTGGAGTAGATTTAATTGTAGATGATACACCAGAAGCTATTTTACTTTCTTCATTTGATCCACTTCGTCGTGAAATTGCACGATTAAGTTTACAAAGATTAGTAACAGATGGTCGTATACATCCAGCGCGTATTGAGGAAGTAGTTGAAAAAACTCGTCGTCAATTAGAGGACCAAATTGCTGAAATTGGGGAACGCACTGTCATTGAATTAGGCATCCATGGTTTACATAAAGAATTAATAAGAATCATTGGAAAAATGAGGTTCCGTTCTTCTTACGGTCAAAACTTATTGATGCACTCTCGTGAGACGGCTAATTTATGTGGTATCATGGCGGCTGAATTAGGATTGAATCCTAAATTGGCTAAAAGGGCTGGTTTATTGCATGATATAGGTAAAGTGCCTGATGAAGAAACGGAATTAAGTCATGCCTTATTAGGTGCTAAATTGGCTGAGAAATATGGTGAAAATCCTGCTGTGGTAAATGCCATTGGAGCACACCACGACGAAATGGAGATGCAATATGTGATTTCTCCTATTATTCAGGCTTGTGACGCTATTAGTGGTGCTAGACCAGGGGCTAGAAGAGAAATCATGCAGCAGTACATTCAGAGAATCAAGGACTTAGAAAACCTTGCCATGAATTACCAAGGGGTGGAGAAAGCCTATGCAATTCAGGCGGGTCGTGAATTAAGGGTGATTGTAGAGGCTGAAAAGGTAACAGACCAAACCTCAGATCAATTAAGCTTTGATATAGCCCAAAAGATACAAACCGAAATGACCTACCCAGGCCAAATTAAGGTAACGGTGATACGTGAAAAAAGGGCAGTGAATATTGCCAGGTAGGCGATAATTAATTTAGGATCAAATAATTTGGATAATAAGGTGGGTTCGCCTACCTTTGCCGTCCGCAAAAACTATGTATTATGAGCGAAGCAGCTAAATTTGTACACGAGCAATTGACCGCAAAAAAAGAACATCCAGCCTTTAAGGCAGGTGATAATATTACCGTAAACTACAAAATTGTAGAGGGTGGTAAAGAGCGTATTCAAAGCTTCCGTGGAGATGTGATTAAATTACAAGGATCGGGTGCAACCGCTTCCTTTACAGTACGTAAAATTTCAGATGGTGTAGGCGTTGAGCGTTTATTCCCTATTTTATCTCCTAATATTGATTCAATCTTATTGAACAAGTCTGGTAAAGTACGTCGTGCTAAATTGTACTACTTACGCGATAGAAGCGGTAAGAGTGCCCGTATCAAAGAAAAAAGATTCTAGTTTTGATTACAAGTTTACTTGTAATCAAATATTAATATGTTTAAGCCCCTTTCCGAGTTTCGGGAAGGGGCTTTTTTTCGCCCTCTTCTTTTGGCATATAATTAGCTTTTTTCATTAAAAATAGTGGACTTTCTATTTTAGAATTACCTTACCTTTAATATTCTAAATTTAATATTATGGGCAACTTAGGATTTCAAGAATTATTAATCATCGGTGTCGTTATTTTAGTAATGTTTGGCGGAAGAAAAATACCTGAATTTATGCGTGGTTTAGGAAAAGGTATCCGTGAATTCAACGATGCTAAGAACAATGTTAAAAAAGAAATCGAAGAAGGGATTAAAGAAAAAGACGAAAAAGCTGCTTAGTTTTTTGTTACTTTGATTTCAGTGGATTATCATTCTATTTTTTATCATTTAACTCTATAGCCTTTGTTTCGTTTTACTACAATCAAAGACTATCATACTGCTTTGCAAGCAGGAGAAGTGTCATGTATCCAAGCAGTAGATTATTACTTGGATCAAATTGCACGTCAATCACATTTAAATTCTTTTTTAGAAGTTTTTGCTGAGGAAGCAAAAATGCAAGCTCGAGCTTTGGATAATGCGCGTGCGTCATCGATACCTATGGGAAAAATGCATGGGGTAGTAGTTGGTATCAAAGATGTACTTTGTTATCAGGGGCATAAAGTAACTGCGGCATCTAAGATATTAGAAAATTATACAGCCATTTATTCTGCAACGGCTATTAGCAAATTGATTGAAGCCGGTGCTATTATTATTGGTCGTCAAAATTGCGATGAATTTGCAATGGGAAGCAGTAATGAAAATTCGGCATATGGTCCGGTTAAAAATGGCTTGGATACCACGAGGGTGCCAGGAGGTTCATCGGGAGGTTCGGCGGTAGCGGTGCAATCTAATATGTGTATGATTAGTTTAGGGTCCGATACGGGAGGTTCTGTTCGACAACCAGCTGATTTTTGTGGCGTGATTGGGTTAAAGCCAAGTTATGGTCGTATTTCAAGATATGGTTTAATTGCCTATGCATCCTCCTTTGACCAAATAGGCATTTTTTCAAAATCCATTTCAGATGCATCATTAACATTAGAAGTGATTGCTGGGTCTGATGATTTTGATAGTACCGTTTCCGAAAAGCCAGTTCCTTCTTATTCAACTGAATTAAAAAACGCGTCTCCAAAAAAAGTGGCTTATTTTAAGGAAACACTTTCTCATCCTGGATTGGATATTGAAATAAAAAAACAAACAACGCAATACCTTGAACAACTAAAAAATAAAGGATATACAGTAGAAGGTATTGATTTCCCCTTGCTTCAATTTTTAGTCCCCACTTATTATGTTTTAACAACTGCAGAGGCGTCAAGTAATTTATCAAGATTTGATGGGATTAAATTTGGTCATAGAACAAGTCAACCCATTTCAGATTTAACCGAGTTGTATAAATTAAGTAGAACGGAAGGCTTTGGAGCCGAAGTGCAAAGACGCATCTTATTAGGCACTTTTGTTTTGAGTGCTGGTTATTTTGATGCCTATTTTACCAAAGCCCAGCAGGTGCGCCAAAAATTAGTTGACTTAACCAAGGACTTATTTAGCAACTATGATGTTTTAGTATCTCCAACGGTTCCTACGACAGCTTTTAAATTAGGTGAGCATAACCATACACCCACTGAAATGTTTTTAGCAGATATTTTTACAGTGTATGCCAACTTGGTTGGTATACCTGCGGTGTCCTTGCCTTTATTTAAACATACTAATGGCATGCCTTTTGGATTACAGGTCATGAGTGATCATTTCAACGAAACTGCATTATTGCAATTTTCAGAATCATTGATGAATTAAAAAGGAACAAACATCATGAAAAGTATACGACTCCTTATTTTTTTCTGTTTATTCATTATGTTACAATCAAACATAAGAGGGGCGAGTTACACCCACTATGATTCTATTCCACCTATCGATTCAAGCTTTCAGATAAGAGTTGGCTTTTCTAGTTTATTTACTGTAATATCAGCGGATACTAAAAAAGGGCCATTAGAATATACATTAAATGAGAAGGCCATTAGTTTTATTCAAACCTATATGGACAAGCAAGGTGCTGAGTTAAAACAAATGAAAACTTGGGCTAAGCCTTATTTTAATTTATATGACGGCATATTAGAAAGTAAAGGGATTCCTACGCAATTAAAATATTTAAGTGTCATTGAGAGTCATTTAAGTTCAAATTTGACTTCCTGGGCTGGGGCAGTGGGTCCTTGGCAAATTATGCCGGAGGAAGCCACTCGTCTTGGTTTAAAATTAACGCCCAACGATGAACGCACGGATTATGAAAAAAGCACACAAGCAGCGGCGACGATCTTAAAGGAATTATATACTGAATTTGGAGATTGGTTATTGGTAGTCGCTGCTTATAATGGTGGAGCGGGTAGGGTAAGACAGGCGATTAAAAAAATGAAATCGAATGATTTTTGGGCAATTCAATATGAGCTACCGCTTGAAACCCGAAACCATGTAAAAAAATTCATTGCGACCAATTATGTATTTGAGTCGGATCAGATGGCGCCGATTTCAATGACCAATAGAGTTGTGCCTGTACAAAAATTAGAGAATCCTACAATACCATTAGCAACATTATTGATTAAGGGTAGATTTAGATTAGAACAAATTGCTCAATTCATATCATTCCCAATAGAAAAGATCGACCAATTGAATCCACAAATGGAAAAAATATTAGCGACTGGAAAATCTTTTGAAATGACCTTGCCAAAGGATAAGTTAGACTTGTTCGAGGCGCGTAAAAATGAAATTTTACAGGCTTCTATACAATCTTTATATAAAATTAAAGGGAATTAATTACTTTATTAGTAATCGTCGTCAAGTTCATCTTTTTCGTCAAATAAATCATCGTCATCATCTAAGCTTTTCAAATCATCATCTAAAGAAAAATCATCCTCCTCCTCCATTTTCTTAAATTTCCCTTTTTGCGTAGATGATTTTTTGGGCATATCAAATTCCTCGAAATCTGGATCCCAATTATCTTCTTCTGTTTTCTCCCAATCATCATTTACTTCCTCTTCGTCTACATCATCTTCCTCATCTTCTGCCTTTTTTTTCGAAGTAGATTTACCAATTGAGTCAGCTTTGTTTTTACTCAGCTTTATTGCATCGGTCTTTTTTTCTTTTACTATTTTCATTGCCATAAGTCATTCAAAATTACAATGTAAATTTTCAAACTAAATTTTTATTTACCAAAAAAAATGAGCCTTTTTTTAATAAATTTTAAAATAGAATTAAACCTATTATAATATGGTATAAAAACTATAAATGTACAATTTGGTCTCTTCCTGGACCATTAGAAACGTATTTAACGGGTACGCCAAGATAGCTATTGATAAAATGGATATAAGATTTCATTGTTTCAGGCAATTCGGATTCTTTTTTCATTTTAGTGGAATCGATGTTCCAACCTGGCATTTTTTTCCAAATGGGGGTAATAGGTGTACCGACAATCTGAAAAGGGACATAATCTATTTGCTTCCCCTCCATTTCATAAGCAACCCCTAATTCTAATTCCGTAAAGGAGTCCAATATATCAGCCTTTGTCATAATAATTTGTGTTACACCATTGATCATGCAGGCAAATTTTAGCGCCACTAAATCAATCCAACCGCATCTTCTTGGACGGCCGGTGGTAGCACCAAACTCGCTGCCAATTTTTCTAAGTTCTTCGCCTTTGGCATCGTGCAACTCGGTAGGGAAGGGTCCGCCGCCTACTCGAGTACAATAAGCCTTAGAAATACCAAATACTTCTCCAATCAATTTAGGGGAAATACCTAATCCTGTACAAACACCAGCAGAAATGGTATTAGAGGAAGTGACAAAAGGGAATGTACCAAAATCGATATCTAACATAGATCCTTGTGCACCTTCGGCCAACACTTTTTTCCCTTTTGATATTTGCTCGTTAATAAAATATTCGCAATTAATAATATTTAATGTTTTCAAAAACTCAAGACACTCAAAAAATTCGGTTTCCATTTCACTGATGTCTTCATTGAAATTAAAACTATCTAAGATTTTTTGGTGCTTCATGCGTAAAGCAATGTATTTACTAATAAAATTTTTATTTAGTAAATCGCCCACTCTAATTGCGTTGCGCCCTGTTTTGTCCATATACGCAGGCCCGATGCCTTTTAAGGTAGATCCAATTTTGCTTTCCCCTTTTGATAATTCAGATGCTTTATCTAAAGCGCGGTGCGAAGGAATGATAATATTGGTGCGTTCCGAAATAAACAGATTCTTTTTCACATCGACACCCATGGCAGCCACTGCGTCACATTCTCTTTTTAAAGTAACAGGGTCTAATACGACACCATTACCAATGATGTTTATTTTATCTTGATGGAAAATGCCAGAGGGAATTTGGTGTAATACCATTTTGGTGCCATTCACATATAAAGTATGGCCCGCATTAGGGCCGCCTTGGAACCTAGCGATGACATCATAATGAGGCGCGAAATAATCAACAATTTTTCCTTTTCCTTCATCACCCCATTGAAGTCCTAATATTACATCTACCATGAATTTGTGTTTGAGAGGACAAAAATAAGTATTGGAAACTTTATTACCTATTTAAACCAATATTAATTAAAGCAACTTTTACACAGTTTCGGTGTCAAACCTGTTAACTTGTTGTATTCCATTCACCGACTTAATTTTTTCAACCAAAAGTTCTAGCTCGTCCTTGTCGTGGACATACACTTTAATGGTTCCTTGGAACAGTCCCTCCTTGGATTCAATGGTAATGGCGGCGATATTAATCTTAAGCTCCCCACTGATGATGGAGGTAATTTTATTCACGACCCCGACATCGTCCATTCCAATAATGCTAAGGCCCGTTAGGAATGATATTTCTTTGTTTTTAGCCCATTTGGTTTTCACCACGCGATGTCCATAATTGGCGAGTAATTGTGTGGCGTTGGGGCAATTGGTTCGATGTATAATGAGCCCCTTTCCAGTACTCACAAATCCAAAAACATCATCTCCTGGAATGGGGTTACAGCATTTTCCTAAACTGTATTTAATTTGATCACTGGATTCTCCAAATATGATTAATTCGGATTCTTTCTTTGGAACTAATTTAGAACTGTTAGGATCGGTATTAATGGAAGCAGGGGTTGCGATGGGTTTTGGCGCTTCAATCTTATCACCTAAAACTTGGAATAATTTAAGCTCCTTTAAATCGATTTGTTTTTTTGCAATTTTAAAATGCAAATCAAGATGACTTGGCAATTTGTAAAAATTAACCAATTGATCAATATTAAAAGCATTATAGCTGGCGCCAATACTCTCTAATTTTCGTTGAAGTGTGTATTTCCCTTCCTCTGCAATAGATTTCTTTTCCTCTCTTAATGCATCTTTGATACTATTTTTTGCTTTGGCCGTAACTACATTACTTAACCAATCTTCATTTGGCTTTTGTTTATTACTTGTGATGATTTCAATTTGATCACCACTTCGTAATCTATGACTAATGGGCACTAATTTATGATTCACTTTGGCTCCAATACATTTTGAACCAATTGCGGTGTGAATGTAAAATGCAAAATCTAAGGCTGAGCTATTGATAGGCAACATCTTCACTTCGCCCTTGGGAGTATAGACATATATTTCTTCAGCTAAAAAGGAGGTTTTAAAATCTTGTAAAAAGTCAATGCCTTCTTCTTGTTGATTACTTAAAGCCTCTCTTATTTGTACAAACCATTTATCAAAGCGATCTTCATTTTGTGTGCCTTCCTTATATTTAAAATGTGCAGCCAACCCTTTTTCAGCAATCTCATTCATTCTCTTTGTTCTTATTTGCACTTCGACCCACTTACCTTGTGGTCCCATCACTGTGGTGTGTAAAGCTTCGTAACCATTACTCTTTGGGTTGCTTAACCAATCTCTGAGCCTCTCAGGAGAGGGCAGGTATTCGTCAGTGATAAGTGAATACACTTTCCAGCAAGCTTCTTTTTCCTTTTCAAAAGGCACATCTATAATAATACGAATGGCAAATAAATCATACACTTCTTCAAAACTGACACCTTTCTTTTTTATTTTATTCCATATAGAGTGAATGCTTTTAGGACGGCCATGCATTTCAAAACTAAAGTCCTCTTGTGTTAATTTATCATTTAAAGGTCTAATGAATTCATTAATGTATTTGGTTCTTTCTCTTTTTGTTTCAGCTAATTTTTTTGCAATCTCTTTGTAGGTATCGGGCTCCATGTATTTCATCGCCAAATCTTCTAATTCGGTTTTAATATTATACAAACCCATACGGTGGGCTAGAGGTGCATATACCCAAATGGTCTCAGAAGCGATTTTTAATTGTTTCTCCTGCTTCATCGCATCTAGGGTTCGCATATTGTGTAAGCGGTCCGCTAGTTTAATTAAGATTACTCTAGGATCATCCGTTAGCGTAAGTAATATTTTTTTAAAATTTTCGGCTTGCTGACTACTATTGGCGTCCATTACCCCCGAAATTTTCGTGAGTCCATCTACGATTTTTGCAATTTCATTTCCAAATTCATTTTTGACATCCTCTAAAGTTAAATCGGTATCCTCGATGGTATCATGTAACAAAGCGCAAATGGTACTTCGCACTCCAAGTCCAATTTCTTCCACGCAAATCATAGCCACTGCAATGGGATGTAAAATATAGGGCTCTCCGCTTTTGCGACGCATGGTTTTATGCGCATGGGTAGCCATCTCAAATGCGGTGCGTAGTAATTCCTTATCACCCTTTTTTAGCTTTTCTCTAATGGCTCTAAGCAAGGCACGATACTGCCGAACAATTTCTTTGTTTTCTTGTTCTTCATTTAAATCGTAATTGGATGCGATTTTGGCAGTATTATGTAATTCGGGTAACTCCATCTTATTACGAAATTACATAAAAGCCTTAGGATTTTTACATACAACATTTAGATAGTGTAACTTTGAAGCTTATGACGATGAATCCGCCCAAATCATTTTTTAATATTGCCCTTTTAAAAAGGGTTTTTTCATTTGTCAAGCCTTACCAATTCATCTTCATCAGCAATCTTGTTTTAGCGATTTTGCTGGCTTTTTTTACCCCCATACGACCTTATCTTATCCAAGCGACGGTGAATACCGCAATAGGGAAGCACACCATTTTACCTGATTGGGTTCACTTTTTTTTACCTACTGCTGCTTTTGGATCTGCCATACAATTAATTATAGGGATCACTTTGTTTCAGGTCGTTTTTATTATGGTGGAAACCGTGTTTCGTTTTTTATTCACTTTTGGCATGGCATGGCTAGGGCAGCAAGTGATTCGAGATCTACGTAATAAAGTTTATGAAAAAGTAATGCATTGGGAAATGCGTCAATTTGATAAAACAGCGATTGGGACTTTAACCACACGCACTATAAACGACATTGAAAGTATCAATGATATTTTTTCCGATGGACTCATTCCAATCATGGCCGATTTTTTAACCATCATTGTCACTTTAACCACCATGTTCTTTATTAATTGGGAGTTGACTTTGATTTGCTTAATTCCATTTCCGATTATGTTAGTGGCCACTTATTTTTTTAAGGAAAGTGTCAATAAAAGTTTTATTCAAGTGCGTAATTCAGTAGCGGCACTCAATGCTTTTGTGCAAGAACATATTTCCGGGATGGCAGTTGTGCAAGCTTTTGCGGCCGAAGAAAAAGAGATGAGTAAATTTACAAAGATCAATGAAGGACATAAAGTAGCTAATATAAAAGCCATCTTCGCTTACTCTGTTTTTTTTCCGGTAGTGGAAGTGGTATTAGCATTAAGTGTGGGTTTGATTGTTTGGTGGGTCGCAGATCAAAGTTTAGATGCTGGTATGTTGGTCGCCTTTATTTTATTTCTGAATCAAATTTTTAGACCACTGCGGATGATTGCAGATAAATTCAATGTCCTGCAAATGGGCATGGTAGCGGCCGAGCGGGTTTTTAAAGTTTTAGACAATACCGATGTTACTTTGAATGAAGGAATTTTAGCACCTAAAAAAGTAGAAGGTAAAATTGAATTCAAGCAAGTGCAATTTGCATATCAACCACCTCAGTGGGTGTTGGACAATTTAAGTTTCACAGTTGAAGCGGGTACGACTGTTGCACTGGTGGGACATACGGGAAGTGGAAAAACTTCGATTATAAGTATCTTAAACAGACTGTATCCCTATCAATCGGGTCAAATTTATTTGGATGACCAACCCATTGAACAATATTCATTAGATTTTTTAAGGGCCTCTGTGGGTGTGGTTTTACAGGATGTGTTTTTATTTTCAGGATCGGTCTATGATAATATCACACTTCGGAATTCAGACATTACAAAGGAGCAAGTGCATACAGCAGCGAAGATGATTGACATGCATGATTTTATTATGCAATTACCTGGCGGATATGATTATGAAGTGATGGAGCGAGGCGCCACTTTGAGTATGGGACAACGCCAATTGATTAGTTTTATTAGAGCATTATTATACAACCCTGCTATCCTTATTTTGGATGAAGCTACTTCCTCTATTGATACCGAAAGTGAGCGGCTCATTGAAAAAGCGATAGATACTTTAATTCAAGGGCGCACTTCAATTGTCATTGCACATCGATTGTCTACTATCCGAAAAGCGGATAAGATTATCGTTTTAGATAAGGGACAAATTAAGGAAATGGGCAGTCATTTTGAGTTACTACAATTGGGTGGCTTTTATGCTGCACTCAACGAAATGCAATTCAAGGAGAATAAAACAACTTTATAATTTTTAATTAGTTGATTTACAATTAGTTGTCTTAATTATTTTTTTAAATATTTCGTGACAATTTCTATCTCATTTTATTCAAAATCAGGGGCTTTATTCCTATCTTCGCACCAAATTTTGAGATCTTTATGGCTTGTAGACCTATTAAATCAATACTGGCACTGTGTTTGAGCCTTTTTCTGTTGTTGAATTCAACAAAAATTTTGGCGAATGACACCACTGCTGTTGCTACAGAACATGTAGCAAAGGAAGAAGGCAGCTTTAATGTAACTGAAACCATTTTAGAACATATTAAGGATGACCACAGCTGGCATTTATGGGGACATCTATCTATTTCTTTACCAGTGATTTTATATAGCCCACAAGGCTTGGAAATTTTTTCCTCCTCTCATTTTTTAAATGAACATCATGAAAATGTGGTGTATGAAGGAAAACAAAATTATAAATTATTTGATGGCAAAACCAAAGTAGTGAATGCGGCAGGTGAGATTGATATTGCAGCAAGCAAAAAATTATGGGACTTTTCGATTACAAAAAATGTAGCTAGTTTATTTATTTCAGTTTTTATTTTATTACTTGTTTTTTTAACTGCTTCTGCAGCATATAAAAAAACCGGAATTAAAACAGCACCCAAAGGAGTACAATCTTTTATGGAGCCTATTATCTTATTTGTAAGAGATGAGATCGCTATTCCAAATATTGGGGCAAAGCGTTTTGCTAGATACATGCCCTTTTTATTAACCATCTTCTTTTTAATATTAACGAATAACTTTTTAGGATTAATTCCTGTGTTTCCTGGAGGGGCCAACGTGAGTGGAAATATTGCTTTCACGATGACATTAGCGGTTTTTGTTTTCATTGTAGTTAATTTAAGTTCAAATAAAAATTACTGGGAACATATTTTCTGGATGCCTGGAATGCATTGGTCTATGAAATTATTCTTAGCACCGATTGAATTAATCGGAGTGTTCAATAAGCCTATTTCATTAATGATTCGATTGTTTGCCAATATTACAGCAGGACATATCTTAGTACTAAGCTTAGTATGTTTAATTTTTATTTTCAAAACTATTTATGCTTCTGCCATTGCAGTGCCTTTTGTTGTTTTTATTGGTTTAATTGAATTACTAGTTGCTTTTTTACAAGCCTATATTTTTACCATGTTAACCGCAATGTACATTGGTATGGCAACGGAAGAAGCGCATCATGCAGCACATGACGAGGTAGGCGCAACAAACAATAATGCACATCATTAATTAAAATATTTATAATTTTTTTCAATCACAATTAAAAACGTAACAAAATGGTAGTAGGAAGTGTAGCCGCAATCGGCGCTGGATTAGCTGCAATTGGTGCCGGAATTGGCATCGGTCTTATTGGTAAAGGTGCTGTTGAAAGTATCGCTCGCCAACCAGAAGCAGTGAATGATATCCGTTCAAACATGATCGTAATGGCGGCTTTCGTTGAGGCCGTGGCTTTATTTGCGGTGGTGGTTGCCTTGATGGGTAACGGATAATCTATCAAAAAATTTCCAAATGATGATAGGCCCTAGCACAGGGCGAAGGGCCTATCATTTAATGAAAAATTGAAGTCATTATTTATTATAAGATAAAATTAGAACTATGTTGTTAGAAATAAACCCGTTAGTGTTGCCTGATATTGGATTGGTGTTTTGGAACACTATCGCTTTTCTATTACTTTTAGTTGTACTAGGAAAATTTGCATGGAAGCCTATCTTAAAAGCCATTTCCGATAGGGAGCAAGGCATTGAAGAAGCGTTAGCCAAGGCAGATAAAATGAAAGCAGACATTACTGCAATGCAAAATGAAAATGAAGCTTTGTTGGCAAAGGCGCGTGAAGAAAGAGCAACATTAATTAAGGATGCCAAAGAGGCTTCTGAAAAAATGGTAGCAGATGCGAAAGATAAAGCGAAGTCGGAATATGAAAGAATTGTAGCAGATGCACAAGTAGCCATCACACAACAAAAAAATGCGGCACTTACTGAAGTAAAAAATCAAGTAGGTACTTTAGTCGTTGAAGTGGCTGAAAAAGTATTAAGACGCGAACTTTCTAATAAAGCAGAACAAGAAACTTATATTAAACAAATCGCTGACGGCGTTAAGTTAAATTAAATCGTAAGCAATGCCCAACGCAAGATTAGCAGGTAGATACGCAAAGAGCATCCTAGATTTGGCCATTGAACAAGGTCAATTGGAAGCGGCTTATGTTGACATGAAATATGTACAAGCTGTTTGTAATGCAAGCAGTGATTTTGTCAATATGTTGCGTAGTCCTATTATTAAAGCAGATCAAAAAAACAGCATCATTAGTGCTGTTTTAAAAGATAAAGTAAGTGTATTAACAAACTCTTTTATTGTATTGTTGGTTAAAAAAGGAAGAGAAAGTGAATTACTCGAAATCGCAAATACTTTTATTGAGCAATACAATGAAATGAAGGGTATTCATCAAGTTACTTTAACTACTGCAGTTGCAGTGAGTGATGAAACAAAAAAGTTAATCGAACAAAAAGTAAAGTCAGAAAATAGCTTTGCAACCATTGAATTAAATACCAAAACAGACGAGAGTCTGATTGGTGGCTTTGTACTTGAATTCAATAATAATTTATTAGATGCAAGTATCTCAAGAGATTTAAAAGACATTAAAAAACAATTTGTTAACAACGAATTCGTAGGTAAAATAAAATAATAATATAATTAAAATAAACTGTTATGGTGGACATTAAACCCGATGAAATTTCAGCAATTCTCAGACAGCAACTAAGCAATTTCAATGCTTCTGCCGATTTAGAGGAAGTGGGAACTGTATTACAAGTAGGTGATGGTATTGCCCGTGTATATGGTTTGAATGGCGTAAGAAGTGGAGAGTTAGTAGAGTTTGAAAATGGCACCAAAGCCATTGCGCTCAACCTTGAAGAAGATAATGTGGGTGTCGTATTAATGGGAGAGAGTAAAGGTATCAAGGAAGGAAATAAAGTAAAAAGAACCGGACAAATCGCTTCTATTAAAGTAGGAGAAGGTTTAGTTGGTCGTGTGATTAATACATTAGGTGAGCCTATTGATGGGAAAGGTCCTGTAAAAGGAGAATTATTTGAAATGCCTTTGGAGCGTAAAGCACCTGGGGTTATTTTTCGTGAACCTGTAAAAGAACCTTTACAAACAGGTATTAAAGCAATTGATGCAATGATTCCTATTGGTCGTGGTCAACGTGAATTAGTTATTGGTGATCGTCAAACTGGTAAAACTGCTATTTGTGTTGATACTATTATCAATCAAAAAGAATTTTTTGATGCAGGCAAACCAGTTTACTGTATCTATGTTGCGATTGGACAAAAAGCATCCACCATTGCTGGTGTGATGAAAACTTTAGAAGATAACGGCGCAATGGCTTATACTATTATTGTTGCTGCTCCTGCTGCTGATCCAGCTCCATTACAATTCTACGCTCCATTTGCGGGCGCAGCGATTGGTGAGTTTTTCCGTGACACTGGTCGTCCAGCATTGATTGTTTATGATGATTTATCAAAACAAGCTGTAGCTTATCGTGAGGTATCTTTATTATTACGTCGCCCGCCAGGACGTGAAGCCTATCCTGGTGATGTATTCTATTTGCATAGTCGTTTATTAGAGCGTGCTGCGAAAGTAATTGCCAATGACGAAGTAGCTAAAAATATGAATGACTTACCAGATTCAATTAAGCATTTGGTGAAAGGGGGTGGATCCTTAACGGCTTTGCCAATCATTGAAACACAAGCAGGTGATGTATCTGCTTATATTCCTACCAACGTTATTTCAATTACAGATGGTCAAATATTCTTAGAAGGTAATTTGTTTAATGCAGGTATTCGTCCAGCGATTAATGTGGGTATCTCTGTAAGTCGTGTGGGTGGTAATGCGCAAATTAAGTCTATGAAAAAAGTATCAGGTACTTTAAAATTAGACCAAGCCTTATACCGTGAGTTAGAAGCCTTCTCAAAATTTGGAGGTGACTTAGATCCAGCTACTAAATCGGTTATTGATAAAGGAGCTAGAAACGTTGAAATTTTAAAACAAGCGCAATACACTCCTTTCTCTGTAGAAAAACAAGTAGCCATTATATACTTAGGTACAAATGGTCTATTAAGAGAAGTAGCAGTGCGTAAGGTTAAAGAATTTGAAGCTCATTTCTTATTGGAAATGACCACTAAATTACCTCAAGTATTAGCTGAATTCAAAAAAGGGAATTTACCTGAAGATGGATTAAAGCAAATGCTAGATTTAGCCAACAGCATTATTCCTCAATACAAGTAATATTAGTTAATATTAAATTGATATAAAAACCCCGAACTATGTTTGGGGTTTTTTGTTATTAGGGTATGGCAGTCATTAAAGTGGAAAATATCAGTAAGCATTTTGGCCAACTAAAAGCGGTGGATCAGCTAAGCTTTGAAGTGGAGGCTGGGCAGGTCTTTGGTTTTTTGGGACAAAATGGATCGGGTAAAAGTACCACGATTCGTATGCTTTTATCATTAATCCATCCTAGTAGTGGAAGCATTGAATTGTTTGGAAAGTCAATACAAAAAAACAGAGCTGCTATTTTAGAACAAGTGGGTGCGATTATAGAGAGACCCGATTTATACCCTTATTTAAGTGCAACCGAGCATTTACAATTATTTGCCAAAGTAAGAAAACAAAAGGTAGAGGCCAATCGTATTACTAAAACCTTAGAACAAGTAGGGTTAGCCCAGCGTGCGCAGGATAAAGTGCAAACCTTTTCATTAGGGATGAAGCAGCGTTTAGGGATTGCGATTGCTTTAGTGCATAACCCAAGCTTAATTATTTTAGATGAGCCTACCAATGGATTAGACCCACAAGGGATTGCAGATATTAGAGCATTGATAAAGCATCTATCTCATGAAGAAGGAAAGACGGTCTTTGTTTCCTCCCATTTACTTTCTGAGATTGAGCAAGTGGCGAACCAAATATTAATAATACATCAAGGTAAAAAAATGGTAGAGGGAATGACAAAAGAATTATTAGATCCCGAAAAAAGAGTGGTTCAAATAAAAACAATGGATGACAAACAAGCATTAGCCATCCTATTGTCGGGTAGTTTTGGTCAGTATATTTTACCTAGGGAAGAAGGCATTTTTTTAAAATTACCTGCGCATACGATTCCATTGCTTAATGAAAGCCTTATCAAGTCAGGCGTTGCGGTTATGGGTATTGAAACTAAGAATTCTTTAGAAGATTATTTTTTACAAATTACTTCAAACGCTTAATTATGTGGTCGCTCATCCAAATAGAATTATATAAAATATTTAGACGTCCTAGAACCTATATTGCTTTTGGAGCAGTAGCTGCATTAATTGTGGTGATTCAATTGGGTTTGAAAATTGATGGAGACGCGTATGCCAATTTTTTAATGAAAGACATCAATGATACCTTAACGGTGGATGGCAAAGTGTTAAACGGTTATTTGATTTGTTATATTTTATTGCAATTATTGTTGGTTCATGTTCCCTTGTTAGTCGCATTGATAGCAGCAGATATGATTTCAGGGGAAGCTAATTTAGGAACGCTTCGTTTATTATTTAGCACACCCTATAGTAGAACCCATTGGGTATTGGCTAAGTTTATTGCGGCTAGTATTTACACCATTTTGCTTTTAATATGGCTGGCCTTTTTAGCGCTATTTGTAAGTATGTGGATTTTTGGCACCGACGATTTATTTTTAATGAAGTCTAATTATGTGGTGCTAATAGAGCAAAATGATGTGCTTTGGAGATATGTGGGTGCCTTTGTATTTGCCAGTTTTTCGTTATTAACTGTTACAAGCCTTGGTTTTTTAATGTCCAGTATGTCTAATAATTCAATTGGGCCCATAGTGGGTACCATGAGCGCCATAGTTTTTTTTACTATTCTCAGCACACTCAACATCCCTTTATTCAACTTAGTGAAGCCTTATTTATTCACAACACATATGAATAATTGGAAAGAATTTTTTGATATTAAAGTGAACATAAATAATGAAGCCATTAGAGGGAGTATTTTAAATATCCCTAAAATCAAAACTTCTTTGTGGGTGCTCACAATGCACATTATTTTATTTGTAACGGCCTCTGTCATTATTATTAAGAAAAAAGATATACTAAGTTAAGATGCGAATGAAAAAGTTTAAAAATATTATATTGTACTGTACTTTATTGAACAGCATTTTATTTATTTCTTTCAATGGGATGGCTCAAGCCAATCCTTTAATTGAAAGGGTGAGTCAAAAATTGGGGCTAGTGAACGACTATGTGGCAGAAGGGGTCATGAAAACAGATGTTTCTTTTATTAAAGCTTCTCTTGGAAAAGTAAAAGTGTATTTTAAAAAGCCCAATTTATTAAAAGTAAAAAAAGAGGGAGGTATTTCCTTGTTGCCTAGGGGCGGGGTCTCTCTTACGATCAATACTTTATTAAATACAAAACAATACACCACCATCGCCGCAGGCAGTCAAGTTTTAAATGGTAAAAACCTGACGGTCATTAAATTAATCCCTACGGATGATAATTTGGATTGGGTCATATCTACCTTATGGATTGATCCTATAGAGGCACTAGTGTATAAGACCGCTACCACCACTAAGGAAAATGGAAGTTATGAAATCACAATGCAATATGGTGAATATGCAAATCAGGGACTAGCCAGTAAAATAATTTTTAGTTTTAATACCAAGGATTACAAATTACCCAATGGAATTACATTAGAATTTGGAGATGAAGAACCAGCATCTAAACAAAAAGCACTCAAAAATAAAAAAGGCACCATTGAAATATCTTATTCGAAGTATACTATTAACAAAGGTATACCTGCCTCTATTTTTAATTAATTTTATTATATTGCGTCATGTCTAAAAAATTATTTTTCTTTTTTACATTGTTCATTATTCAAACTAGCTACTCGCAAGTGGGCTCTTTCCAAAAAAAAATGGAAGAAGCCGTTGCCTTTTTTGATCAAGCAAAAACGCAGGATCAAACGACAGTTGCTTTTAGTAAAATGGAAGCATTGTATAAAATGGATCCTAGTCAGTGGCTGCCTGCTTATTATGCCACCTTAATTAAGGCGAGAATGAGTATTAAAAAAATGGGGAATCCTGATATGCTTGCTGATGAGGCTTTAGCTTGGTTGACGAAAACAAAAGCCCTACATAATAGCGATGAAGTAGCCTGTATCGAAAGTTTTGCCTATACTGCAAAAATGGCGGTGAACCCTACTTTCAGGTGGAAGAGTTATGAGAAAAGAATTAATAATCCATTGACTTTTGCATTAGGATTAAATAAAAATAATCCCCGAATATATACACTTCAAGCAAGCCTTTTATATCGTATGCCAGGTTGGTTTGGAGGAGGTTGTAAGTCATCATTACCCTTAGCTCAAAAAGCTAAATTAATATTTGATGCACAAAAAAATGATTTTACAGTAATGCCACATTGGGGAAGACCCATCATTAATGAAATTATGAATGGCTGCCCAGTATCAGAATAGATTAACCTTCATTTTCATATAGCCTTTCGTCCACTGCATTGGCAAACATGCGTGCGCTAATTTTCTTAAGTGGATTTAAGCGCATATCGGTATATCCTTTTCGAGCATAAATAATTCGGACACATTCAAATAAAGCAGCTGTAAAGGAACTCGAATCGGCTTTATTTTTACCCGCAATATCAAAGGCAGTGCCATGATCCGGGCTAGTGCGGACAATAGGAAGTCCTGCTGTATAATTAACGCCTTCGCCAAATGCCAATGATTTAAAGGGTATTAAACCTTGATCGTGATACATGGCAAGAACGCCATCAAATTTTTCATGTTGACCTCTGGCAAAAAAAGCATCTGCAGAATAAGGTCCAAAAACAAGCATTTGATTTTTACTTTCTTTAATGGCGGGTTTAATAACTTCAATTTCTTCTTTACCAATTAATCCGTCGTCACCTGCATGTGGGTTTAATGCCAATACTGCAATTCGTGGTTTAATGATGCCAAAATCTTTTTGTAAACTTTCATTTAAGATGTTTAGCTTTTGTTTTATTTTATCTTTGGTAATGTATTGCGTTACCTCTTGTATTGTAATATGTTCGGTAACCAAAGCCATTCTTAAATTTTCAGCAACCAATAACATTAGGTTTTCAATATTTCCAAAGGCACTTTGTAAATAAGGAGTATGGCCACTGAATTGAAAATTAGGAGACTGAATATTTTTTTTATGAATTGGTGCCGTCACTAATCCATCTATTTGTTTATTTTTTAAAGCTTCTACTGCTTTTTCTAAAGAAAGTAGTGCATATTTCCCGCCTATATCGGTTAGTTCACCTGGGGTGATATTGACTTCTTCCTCCCAACAATTCACTAAATTGACTTGTTTTGGGTTTAATTTATTAAGGTCGGTAACGCTCGCAAAATTGATGGGAAATTCAGGTAAACCCTTACGGTAAAATTGAAGACTTTTATTGTTGGCAAATACCACTGGAACCATAAAGTCCAATACCCTGCTATCAGATAGTGATTTAATGATTACTTCAATGCCAATACCATTTAAATCACCACAAGTGATGCCAATAATAGGTTTTCTGATGTCAGGGTTCATGTCCATTTGATTAGGCTGTAAAAGTACGCACAAAAACCTAACTTTGCTACATGCAGTACACGCTAAAAAAGTCATTAGGCCAGCACTTTCTAAAGGATTCTTCGGTTTGTATCAAGATAAAGGAGGCTTTGCTTGAACAAGATATAGCCCAATTGTTAGAGGTAGGGCCAGGGGGTGGGGCCTTGACTCAATATATTCATTCCATTGCTTCCAAGGAATTTAAAGCCATTGAACTAGACACGGAAAAAGTCAACTTTTTATTGCACACTTATCCCGAATTACAAGGAAAAATTATCAATGATGATTTTTTAAATATTGCACCTCCATTTACAGATGAATTTGTGGTGGTGGGCAATTTCCCATATAATATTTCGACTCAAATTGTATTTAAAGTTTTGGATTGGAAAATGCAAGTACCTCAATTAGTGGGTATGTTTCAAAAGGAAGTAGCAGAACGTATTGCTGCTTCGCCCAATTCAAAAGCATATGGCATATTAAGTGTTTTAACTCAGGCTTTTTATGATGTCACTTATTTATTTGATGTTCCTCCAGAATCCTTTACACCTCCACCTAAAGTAATGAGCGGGGTGATTCAAATGAAAAGAAAAAACATTTTTCCTAATATGGCTTCTGAAAAAAGTTTTTATCATATTGTAAAAATGGCATTTGGACAAAGACGAAAAATGCTTAGGAATCCATTGAAGCCTTATTTTACAACAGCGCAACTAGAGGATCCTATCTTTACCAAGCGTGCCGAAAATTTAACTTTTGAGGACTTCGCCGAACTCACATTTAAAATGCACAACGATAAATAATATGGCTAATAATATTATCATTACTGCACCTGCTCATCCATTTTTAATGGAAACCCTAAATCAAAAAGGGTTCGAAGTGATTTATGAACCCGATATCACTTACGATGGATTATCGAAAATAATAAATACAGCATCGGGTTTAATTGTCACCACTCGATTAAAAATAGACGCTTCTATTTTAGACAAAGCGGTTCAATTAAAATGGATTGGTCGTATTGGGAGTGGTATGGAATTAATTGATACTCATTATGCGTCATCAAAAAATATTCAATGTGAAAGTAGTCCCGAAGGTAATTGCACCACAGTAGGTGAACATTGCTTGGGGTTATTATTAAGTTTAATGAATCGTATACATCATTCCTATGATGAAATTAAAATGGGTAAATGGCTAAGAGATAGTAATAGAGCAGATGAACTCACAGGTAAAAAAGTAGGTATCATTGGTTTTGGAAATACAGGAGCGGCTTTCGCAAAACTATTATCCGGATTTGATGTTCAAATTTTAGCTCATGATATTTATAAAACTAATTTTGATACAGCGCAAATAAAACAAGTTAGCTTACAACAAATTCAGAAAGAGGCTGATGTGATAAGTTTGCATTTGCCCTTGACCTCCCTAACGCGTTACTATGCCAATGATTCTTTTTTTGAATCTTGCCAACAATCCCCCTATTTTTTGAGCACTTGTAGGGGTGGGGTCACGGACACGGCAGCCTTATTGAAAGCCATTCAAAATCAATTAGTTAGAGGAGCAGGTCTTGATGTACTTGAAAATGAGCAATTAGCCACTTATTCGACCCAAGAGCAAGCTTTATTGCAGCAATTAATAGCTTGTCCAAATTTCATTCTAACGCCCCATATTGCGGGCTATAGCCATGAAGCGTATCTAAAAATGGCCAAAATCCTATTGGAGAAATTAGGTATTATTTGAGCTTAATTTAATATATTTGTAATGTGCAACGCTACAATTATGTGGCGTTGTATTTTTTTTATAACTAAACTGAAGGGTATGAGTGAAATGAATATGTATGTCACACAGCAGACATTTGATAAAATGCGTGAAGAATTGCAAAAGATGAAATCGATAGATCGTCCTGCAGCATCTAGGGCTATTGCAGAAGCAAGAGAAAAAGGGGATTTAAAGGAAAATGCAGAATATGATGCAGCTAAGGAAGCGCAGGGTATGTTGGAGGCAAAAATAAAACAACATGAAGCTGCGATTTCAAATGCCAAAATTGTAGATACCAGTACGATTGATACAAGTAAGGTGACGATTTTAACAAAAGTGACCATTACCAATCATGCAACAAAAAAAACGATTACTTATCAATTAGTGGGCGAAAAAGAAGCGGATTTAAAAGCAGGTAAAATTTCGGCATCTTCACCCATCGGCAGGGGGCTATTAGGAAAAAAAATTGGAGAAGTAGCGGAAGTGATCGCGCCTAATGGAAGTATGAAATTCACGATTGAAAATATTACAATATAAAAGTCAATCCAACTTTTCAAAATTGACAAAGCGTTCACTTTAATTGGTGAGCGCTTTGTTTTTTTAGTTAAATTAGTATTTCAATACAATATTATGACCCTATTTACTAAAATTATCCAAGGCGAAATTCCTTGCTATAAAATAGCAGAGTCTGAATTATTCTTCGCTTTTTTAGATATTTTTCCATTGCAAAAAGGACATACTTTAATTGTACCTAAAACAGAAGTTGATAAAATTTTTGATTTGCCGGATGCTTTTTTAAGTGAGCTACTTTTGTTTGCCAAGCCAATAGCAAAAGCCATTGAAGCCAGCTTTGATTGCAATCGAGTAGGCATGGTGACTGTGGGATTGGAAGTGCCTCATGCCCATTTGCATTTAATACCTATTAATGTTGCGGCTGATATGGAGTTTTCTGCTCCCAAGTTGCAGTTGACAAAGGAGGAATTTATAGAAATTCAACAAAAAATAGTAAGTCATTTATAATTATTGGTAATCCCTTATTTCAATTTTAGTCGTCCTGGGTTTTTGGTAATAAATTGATCCCAGCTATTTGAT
This sequence comes from uncultured Bacteroidota bacterium, assembly GCA_903824725.1. Classification (GTDB taxonomy): domain Bacteria; phylum Bacteroidota; class Bacteroidia; order Chitinophagales; family Chitinophagaceae; genus Sediminibacterium. The sequence continues at coordinate 220,845 of CAIJXU010000064.1, forward strand.
TTTTTTGAACTTTTTTTTCCTTTAATTAATTTAACAGAAGGTAATAGGGGGCCGCTCATTTGATAATAATGACAAAGGGCCACACCCAATGCATCGGTAGCATCAAAATACGCAGGCTTTTGTTTTAAATCTAAAATACGCTCAAGCATTTTCCATACCATATCCTTATCTGCATTGCCATTTCCAGTAATGGATTGCTTCACTTTTTTAGGGGCGTATTCGGTGACAGGTAAATTATAATGCATGGCAGCAGCGATGGCCACCCCTTGTGCCCGTCCTAATTTAAGCATGCTTTGTACATTCTTGCCAAAAAAAGGAGCTTCGATGGCAAACTGTTCCGGATGATACTTGTCAATGAGTTCAATGATCTTTGCATGGATAAGCTGTAGACGAGCATAAATATCTTTTTCCTTAGTGAGCTTAAGTACATCCATATGTATCAGTGTAGGATGCGCACCGCCTTTTAAAACAGCGAAACCTAGTATTTGTGTACCTGGGTCAATTCCTAAAATAATGGGTGTTTTTGACATTTGCAATAAAGTTACATATATGATGGCAAATTCCGAACTTTGCTCCCTATGAATGAGGCACTCATCAATCGGTTGCGATCCATTGGCAATAAGTCCGTTGGCTTTATCTTATTTGTAATTTGCTTATTAGCTATTTATAATAAGGTGCTGCATAATGAAAATTTGAATCAATATAGTGCTGATATTAAAATACAACTTGGTAAAATTAGCCTAGTGGAGTGGGTCGTTTTATTAATACTTTTTTTGTGCAATTATTTAATGGAGGCAATAAAATGGAAGTCTTTATTAGCATCTTGGCATCCCATTTCAATCATTGAATCCTTCAAATCGGTATTAGTAGGGCAAGCTTTTGCCTTTTTTACCCCTGTTCGTTCTGGAGATTATGTAGGCCGCATTTTATGGTTGCCTAGTGGCAGTAAAATGAAAGGACTTGCACAAATGGCTTGGTCTTCTTATGCACAATTATTAATTACATTAGGGCTAGGAAGCGTCGCTCTTTTTTTTAATTTGCCTTTTTTTTCATGGTTAAAATGGGTGGCACCCTTTATTACGGTTGGTGCTTTTATGCTGTATTTTCATCCAGGTTATTTTAAAGGGTGGTTAAAAAAATTAACCACATTACAAATTGACAATACACTAAAAATTAAATTAATCATATTATCCTTGTTTAAGTATATGTTTTTTGTATTACAGTATACTTGGGTTGTAAATAGGCTTCAAATACCTATCTCTTTTCTGGATTTATGGATTGCCCTAGGGGTGCTTTTTTTGGCCTTAAGCATCATTCCTGCCATCAGCATTACGGATTTAGTGATACGTGGGCAGCTTATTGTATTATTGCTTGAGCCATGGTATACCAATAGTTTAATGTTGATTTGTTTAAGTACCATTATATGGTTAGTTAATTTTTTATTACCAGCCTTATTTGGAGCTATATTATTATTGAAATTCCGCTTAAAACAATAATTTTACAACCAATCTATTTGTATGTTTTTCGTAAATTTTTTATTTATTGTCATCTCCTTATTTTGGCCTGTTCAGCCTAATAATGGCATTTGTAGTCAAATTAATACTGCGTATAAGACAGGAGAATCAATTAGATATACAATTTATTATAATGTCTTTGGTTTGTATATGAATGCGGGCAAAGCCGAATTTGCGACAAAGGAATCTACTTGGGATAATTCCCCAGCTTATACTTTTACAGCAACAGGAAAATCTAATTCTAAATACGACTGGATTTTTAAAGTAAGGGATAAGTATGAATCTGTCGTTGACAAAAAAACTTTATTACCTTATCAATTCACAAGGCAAATTAATGAGGGAGGGTATCATTTAAAGCAGGAAGTACTATTCAACCAAAAAGCCAATACTGCAATAGCGGATGGCACTTTGTATAAAACGACTGATTGTACATTTGATGTAATTAGTGCTATTTATGCTGCTCGAAATATTAATTATTCGAATCTACAGCTCAATGATAAAATAACGCTCAATTTTTTTTTAGATAAGGAATTGTATCCATCATATTTTAAATTTTTGGGAAGATCCGAAATCACCACTCGTTATGGAAGATTTAAAGTCATCAAATTTGCACCTTTGTTGTTAAAGGGGACAATGTTTAATGGAGGAGAAAAAATGATTCTTTGGGTAACAGATGACGAGAACCATATACCAGTTCGTATTGAAACCCCCATCATTATTGGAAGTATCAAAGTAGATTTGGACGCTTATGAAAATTTAAGACATCCATTAAGTTCCCTTCTTGAAGTCGTGGAATAAAACGATTATACTTTAAGGGTTAAGATTAAAAGTTGATTTTACCCTAATCCCTTTATCGGTTTCTTGTAAGTTGCAGCACTCGTGATGCGCATCGTGTTCAAAAAATAAAGTATAATCATGTTGAACAGCTTGTTTTAAAAACATTTCCTTTTCGGCTAATGTGATTAAGGGTTGCATATCATATCCCATAATATAAGGTAGAGGTATATGCCCTACACTTGGTAGTAAATCGGCCATAAATACAATTTGTTGTGCGCCAATACTGATTTTAGGTATCAACATTCCTTTGGTATGCCCATTCACAACAAAACAACTTATGGAAGGGCTAAAGTGTATCTCTTGCAATTGGTTACTGTTGTCAAATAGAGGTAGGCTAATTAATTTAAGCTGCCCACTTTGCTGTAGTGGTAAAATATTATCAGCCAAAAAGGAGGCTTTTTCTCTTTGATTGGGCTGCATTGCCTCATTCCATTGAGGCTCACTTACCCAATAAGTGGCATTAGGAAATTGAAGTGATAAATTTTCATTCTCTCTGATTACAGCACCGCCCACATGATCAAAATGTAAATGAGTTAATAAGACATCGGTGATGTCAGTTGTTGTCATATTTAATTTTCCCAATGCCGCTACTAAAGAAATGGTATCGTGAGGATGATAGTGACTAAAAAATTTCTCATTTTGCTTTGTGCCCATCCCTGTATCAATTAAAATTTTTCGATCACCTTCTATTACAAGTAAGCAACGCAATGCCCAAGTACACAAATTATTTTCATCTGCAGGGTTCAATTTATTCCAAATAGATTTAGGCACCACCCCAAACATTGCACCGCCATCTAATTTAAATTTCCCAGTATCAATACTAAATACCTTCATGTCCTTTTATTTTTGATGTTCGGTATAACAATACAAATCCAATAATAAAAAATATACATAAGGCCAATACTGAATTACGTTGAGACCCTGTGATTTCATTTATAAAACCAAAGCTAAACATACCAATGACGATAGCTATTTTTTCAGTAACATCGAAAAAACTAAAATAGCTAGTGGTGTCGTGTGTTTCTGGCATTAATTTAGAATAGGTACTTCTACTCACGGATTGTATTCCACCCATGACAAAGCCTACCACAATGGCTAAAGTATAAAAGGGTAAAACACTATTTCTTGGAAGATAATAGCCCATAATACAGCCGCCAATCCAAATGAGGATGGCTACCATGATGGTATTAAAATTGCCCCATTTACTGGCCAACTTGGCCATTAAATTAGCACCCGGAATTGCAACTATTTGAATGATGAGTATCGCTATGATTAAATTGGTCGTAGGTATGTTTAATTCACTTTTCCCATATAAAGTGGCAGCCAGCATTACTGTTTGTACTCCCATATTATAAAAGAAAAAGGAAACTAAAAATCTTTTTAACACTGGCAGTGACTTAAGCTCTATCCAAACCTTATGAATTTCTTTATAGCCTTGTGTAAATATATTTTTGTGTTGTACTTCTTTAACACCTGTTCCTTTCGGAAGTCTTGAAATAGCCAACCAGCCAAAACTCACCCACCAAATACCCACCAACAAAAAAGAAATTTGGGAGGCTTTGCCCACCGTAATTCCTAATAGTTCAGGTTTTAATACAAATACAAAACATATTAGTTGTAAAAGTACAGAGCCAATATAACCCATCATGAAACCTTTTGCACTAATTCGATCTCTGTCCTCTGGCGCAGCAATTTCAGGTAGATAAGAATTATAAAAAACCAGACTTCCCCAAAAGCCTACGCAAGCAATGATCACTGAAATGAGTCCTCCTATAATATGGTTGCTATCAAAAAAATAAAGAGAGGCACAAGCCAAACTACCCATGGTACAAAAAAAACGAAGAAACTGTTTTTTATTACCTCTAGAATCAGCAATGGAGGATAAGATAGGGGATAGAAAGGCAACAATAATAAAGGCTATAGCTAATATATAATTATAGAGAGCTGTGTTGGAAAATTCGTAGGCCCCAATTTTTATTTTATCAATTAAAGTATTTTCATTGCCGTCACCAGTGACTGCTTCATAATAAGCAGGAAATATAGTAGAAGTGATGACTAGATTGTAAACACTATTGGCCCAATCGTACATGGCCCATCCGTTGACAACTTTTTTTGAGGCAGTTTGCATACAGGTTTTATTAGTGTTTTAAAAATACTAATAAAAACGCAACTCTCCTATAGTTGGGTTTAGCAAAGATAATTAGTGTATAACAATATCAAAATAGTGATACCTAACACAATCCTGTACCAACCAAATGGGGCAAATCCCATTTTTTGAACAATTTTAATAAAAAACTGAACCGACACTAAGGCAACTATAAAAGCGACAACTGCGCCAATGAATAATGTAATTAGGTTATCTGCGGCGAATACTTCTGGGTTGGATTTGTACACATCTAAACTGCTTTTAGCTGAGGCTGCCAACATGGTCGGCACTGCTAAGAAAAAGGAAAATTCAAGTGCTGTTTTTTTACTTAATTTTTGGCTCATACCACCTACAATAGTTGCTGCACTTCGGCTTAATCCTGGAAATAAAATAGATAGTACTTGAAAGCAACCAATGATGAATGATTTTTGATAACTTATTTCATCAGCATCATTGTTAATATTATTAGCCGCTTCATTTGATTTGAATAATTTATCAATAAACAATAATATTACGCCGCCAGCAATCATGACGATGGCAATGACCCACAAATTATTTAAGGCTGCATCAATGTATTTTTTTAATAAAGCTCCGAAAATTAAAGCAGGTATGACTGCAACGATCAATTTTAAATAAAAGCTATAGTGCTTGAAATCAAAAAATCTTTTATAATAAATAACCACCACAGATGCAATGGCGGCCATTTGAATCACAATCTCGAACAAGTCAACAAATGGGGTGTTTTCAATTCCTAAAAAAGGGTTTGCGAATTTCATATGTGCCGTACTGGAAATGGGCAAAAATTCGGTAATTCCTTCGATGATGGCAATGAGGATGGATTGAATGGTATTCATAATAGGGTATTAAAAAAACGATCCCGATGTATTCGGGATCGTTGTAAGTCAAATAGGATTATGCTTTTTTAAATAAGGCGTAAATTTCTATCAAAAAGCCAATGATCATTAAGATTGGGGCTAAAGTGATTCGACGAAAGCTATACACTTCGTTTACATTAAATACATTAGGATCTGCGCTTTTTCCGCCTGCCATTAATAACATACCAGCAGCAATGAATACGACACCCACTAACATCCATAGGTAATTTGATTTACCAAATAGGACTAATGATTTTTTTGTTTCTTTTTGAGTCATAGTATTTTGTTTTTTACTGTTCTGTTTGTTCAACAATAGTTATGTTTATAAAAGATACTTAATAAAGTTCGTCTAATTTCATTTTTAGGTATTTTACGACACTGCGGTAGGTGCTGAACACCGAAATACCTACTCCTAGTATTATAATTCCTGCAAAAAGTAACAAATCGTTTCCAACGCCTTGCATGGTCTTGATTTGCGGAAATTGTATTCCAGCCCATTGTATCAAGCCAAACAATAAAAATAAAGCAATAAAGGAACTTGTTAATCCATTCATTAAAGCACGCACCACTAATGGCTTCGCAATAAATCCTCTAGTCGCTCCTACCATTTGCATTGTCTTAATTAAGAATCGATTACTAAACATGGCCAAGCGAATGGTATTGTCGATACTAATAATGACAATAATACATAGGATGATAGACATGACTAAAAAGATAACGCCAATTTTAGTGGCTCTTTCATTTAGATTGGTGACCAAACTTTTTGGATATTGAATATCTGCTACTTCTGTTTTAAATTCACTCTCTATAACGCTACTGATATGATTTAAACTATCGGGATTAACATAATTGGCTTTTGCAAAAAAATCAACACTTTCTGGAAGTGGATTTACATCTAAAATTTTAGCCCAATCCTCATTGTTTTCCTTATTCCAAATTATTTTCGCCTTTTCCTTGTCGACATATTCTACATTTTTAGCGTAGGGCTGATTGGCAATATATTGCTGTATTTTGCCAATGGCATTTTTATCTGAAGTCCTTAAGTACACACTGATACGGATATCTTCTTTAAAATTATCGCCAATCGAATGCAGGTTGATAAATAACCACCCCATAATGCCCATAATAAACAAAACAATCGCGACCCCAATCACGCTATAAATATAATTGGGCTTGCTGCGTTTTAAAGATGCTGATCCGTTGACTGCCATAGCATTAAATTTTACTTGTTCACTTTGCAAATGTAGGGTTTTGAACGCTAATGGCTTACATTTGCATAGGGTGAATTATCCTAATTTTTAGCCAAATGAAGTATTTTTTTGATTTTGGTATCATTAGGGTTCCCATTCGTCCTTTTTAAAAAGAAAAGCAATTAGATGGAGTATCAATTTAGGGCCATTGAGAAAAAGTGGCAAACTATTTGGAAGGAGAAAAAAGCATACCAGGTGCCCAATGAAACGAGCAAACCTAAGTGTTATGTATTGGATATGTTTCCATATCCAAGCGGTGCAGGATTGCATGTTGGTCACCCCCTGGGTTATATCGCATCAGATATTTATAGCCGCTTTAAAAGATTAAAGGGATTTAATGTATTGCATCCCATGGGATATGATGCTTTTGGTTTGCCAGCTGAGCAATATGCCATCGAAAATGGAATACATCCGGCCATCTGTACGCAAGACAATATCAATAATTTCAGAAAGCAGTTAGATAATATTGGATTTTGCTACGATTGGGATAGAGAAGTTCGAACCTGTGATGCGACTTATTATAAATGGACACAATGGATTTTTTTACAATTATTCAATAGCTTTTTTGATAGAACTACACAAAAGGCTCGCCCCATAAAGGAGTTGGTTGCTCAATTTGAAAAGGAGGGGAATCTTCATTTTCCATGTCCTGGTGATGGGGTAAAGCAATTTACTGCACAGGATTGGAAAGCGAATTCCGAAAAACAGCAACAGGATATTTTAATGCAATACCGTTTGGCTTTTTGTGGTATTGGAGAAGTGAATTGGTGCGCGGCCTTGGGAACTGTTCTGGCCAATGACGAAGTGATTAATGGATTAAGCGAAAGAGGAGGACATCCTGTAGAAAAGAAAAAATTAAGACAATGGTATTTACGTATTACAGAATATGCAGATCGATTATTATCTGGTTTAGAAACAATACAGTTTAGTGAAGCCATGAAGGAAATGCAATCCAATTGGATTGGTAAAAGCGAGGGAGCGGAAATTGATTTTAAAGTGAAAGACATTTCTGAAATTTTGCGAGTGTATACCACCCGTCCTGACACTATTTTTGGTGTTGATTTTATGGTAGTAGCACCTGAGCATGCTTTGATTGAAAAAATAGTGCCTAATTCGCATAAAGAAGAAGTTGAGAAATATATTAGTTATGTAAAAAGCCGTAGTGAAAGAGAAAGGATGGCAGAGAAAAAAATTACAGGTTGCTTTACAGGTGCTTTCGTTTTAAATCCTTTTAATGGGCAAGAAATTCCAATTTGGATTTCGGAATATGTATTAGCAGGATATGGTACTGGCGCCATCATGGCTGTGCCTTGTGGGGATGACCGTGATTTTAAATTTGCAAAGCATTTTAATATTCCTATTACCAATATTATTGGAGACGCATTCAATGGATTAGAGGCCAATCCGACTAAAGAAGCTATGTTAATGAATAGCGATTTTTTAAATGGTGTTATTCAAAAGGACGCGATCCGAATTGTAAATGATCGATTGGAAAGTGTAGGATTGGGTCATCGAAAAATAAATTATCGAATGCGCGATGCTGCTTTTAGTAGACAAAGATATTGGGGGGAACCTTTCCCAATTAAATGGAAAGAAGGCGTTGCGTATCCGATGGATGAAAAAGAGTTACCCTTATTGTTACCCGAAGTAGATAATTATTCCCCCGGTCCAGATGGAGAGGGGCCCTTAGCGAATATTGAATCTTGGAGGAATGCGCAATACGAAACCAATACCATGCCAGGCTATGCAGGAAGTAGCTGGTATTTTTTAAGGTACATGGATCCGCACAATACAAATGAATTTTGTAGTAGAAAGGCCAGTGATTATTGGGGACAAGTGGACTTATATATTGGAGGAACAGAACATGCGGTAGGGCATTTGTTGTACAGTAGAATGTGGACGAAAGCATTATACGATTTAGGCCATATTGGTTTTGATGAGCCTTATAAAAAATTATTAAATCAAGGAATGATTCAAGGTAGTTCCAGATTTGTATATCGTAAGCGTGGTACGCAAACCTTTGTATCAGCAAATTTAGCACATCAATATGAAGTAGATCAATTGCATGTTGATGTAAATAAAGTAGATGGCGTTGAATTGGATACAGAAGCCTTTAAAAAGTGGAAGCCCGATTATGCAAATGCAACATTTATTTTAGAAGATGGAAAATATATCTGTGGAGTTGAAGTAGAGAAAATGTCAAAGTCGAAATTCAATACGGTAAATCCAGACGACTTGGTTGAAAAATATGGTGCAGATACTTTTAGGATGTATGAAATGTTTTTAGGCCCTGTGGAGCAAAGCAAGCCATGGGATACCAAAGGAATCGAAGGAGTACATCGCTTCTTGAAAAAGTTTTGGAGATTATTTTTCGATGAACTAAAAGGAAAAGTATGGGTAGATGAGCCAGCCACTATGGAAGAGCTTAAAGTGTTGCATAAAACCATTAAAAAAATTGAGGAGGATACGGATAGACATAGTTTTAATACAGCGGTGAGTACATTTATGATTTGTATTAATGAATTATATGATCTAGGATGTCATAAAAAAAGTATACTGTCTCAGGTGCTTATTTTATTAACCCCTTATGCGCCTCATTTTAGTGAGGAATTATGGCAGGTATTAGGCCATGAGGGCATTATATTAGATGCCAGTTTCCCAGTGTTTGAGGAAAAGTATGTCGTTGAAACCACTAAGGATTACCCTGTGAGTATTAATGGGAAAATGCGGACCAATATAGCCATTGAATTGGCTGCTACAGAGCAGGAAGTAAATGATATTGTATTGTCCAATGCATTGGTGCAAAAATGGATTGACGGAAAGCCTGTAAAAAAATTGATTTTTGTGAAAGGCAAAATGATAAATGTCGTAATTTAAACAATTGGAATTAATTTAATCTAAAAGGGAATCGTTTGAATTCTTTAAAAATGTAAATATGAAAAAGATAATTTTTTTAGCGAGTCAATTATGTATAGCGCTTTTAATGAACGCGCAAATGCCTAATTCAAATATGCCAAGATTTAATCGTTGGCTAAATAATGATGAGTTTGTCATCAATACAAAGTTGGCAGGAAAGACTGCCTCCGCTGATTATGTTTATAATATAAACACAAAGCAATATACGCCGGCACCTCCTTTGGTTAAGGAAGAGAAATTATTAACTGTCAAAGACGGAGACCTTTTTGTGAAAATCAATGGAGTAGATAAACAAATCACATCCGATAAAAAGGAAAAGAAGAATCCAACTTTATCCCCAGATGGACAATATGTTGCTTATACTCAAAATAATAATTTATATACCGTTTCGGTTGCTGATTTAAAATTGACAGCCATCACCAATGAAACAACTAAGGGTATACTAAATGGTTATGCGAGTTGGGTTTATTTTGAAGAAATATTTGGCCGCCCTACTCAATATCGTGCATTTTGGTGGAGCCCAGATAGTAAATTTATTTCCTTTATGCGTTTTGATGAGCGTAATGTGCCCATGTTCCCCATCTATAATAGTGAAGGGCAGCATGGATTTGTGGAGGAAACGCGTTATCCAAAAGTAGGAGATCCCAATCCAACAGTTAAAATTGGATGGGTAGCGCCGACAGGTGGAAATATAACCTGGGCCGATTTTAATGACCAAGACGATCAATATTTTGGATGGCCTATTTGGAACCCCAACAATAATAAGATGTGGTTATCTTGGATGGATCGTGGCCAAAATAATTTGAAGATATATGAATTAGATATGGCCAATGGATCTAAAAAAGAAGTGTATAAGGAATATCAAAAAACATGGATTGATTTAGAAGATAGAGTGGGCGGTAGAATAAATTTTTTAGCCAATAATAAAGGATACATTGCTCAATCTGATCAAACAGGCTGGAATCAATTGTATTTGTATCAAATGGATGGTCAATTATTAAACCCAATCACGAATGGCAAATTCACTGTGACTGGGATTAAACTTGTTGATGAAAAAGCAAAGACTATTTATTTTACAGCTAGAGGTGTAGAACATTCTACTCGTATCGATTTGTATGCCGTTGGAATGGATGGTAAAAATTTTAAAAGATTAACAGCGGGTGAATTTAATCATACACAAACCAATCTATCTCCAGATGCAAAGCATGTGGTATCGTTGTATAGCAATGTAACCACTCCTACTACATTAGGTTTGATAGATGTAAAGTCAAAATCAATAACAACTTTAGGCAGTTCGGTAGATTCTAATTTTAAAGTTGCAGATGTGGCTAAGACCGAATTGATTTATATTAAAAGTGAAGATGGTTTATATGAGTTACCAGCATTAGTGACATGGCCTAAAAATATGGACCCTACCAAAAAATATCCTTTATTAGTAAGTATTTATGGTGGTCCTAATGCAGGAACTGTAATGGATAGTTGGAATTATTCAAGCACACGTGAAAATTGGGCAAAGGAAGGATTGATTCAAGTTGCATTTGATCATCGTGCCAGTGGTCATTTTGGAAAAGAAGGTGTGAATTATATGTATCGCAATTTAGGTTATTGGGAAATGAAGGATTATATGACCATGGCCAAGTGGTTTATTGCTAATGGCAAAGCGGATTCTACTAAAATTTGTATTACCGGATTTAGTTATGGTGGTTATATGAGTTGTTATGCATTAACTTATGGCGCATCTGTATTTACACATGCCATGGCTGGGGGTAGTGTGACATCATGGGAATTATATGATAGCCATTATACTGAAAGATATATGGATACTCCTAAAGAAAATCCAGAAGGTTATAAATCAAGCAGTGCAATGACTTTTGCAAAAAACTTTAAGGGCGTTTTACAATTAGTACATGGCACCATGGATGACAATGTGCATATGCAAAATTCAATACAACTTTTAAGCGCTTTGGAAGACAATGGAAAAGAAGTTGAATTTATGTTGTATCCTGGAGGTCGACATGGTTGGGGTGGTGCCAAAGGCAAGCATTTCACTGACTTGAAAAATAAGTTTATTTATAAATATTTATTAGAAAAGCCAGTTCCTTCCAATAAATAGCACCCAAAACTTTCATTCATGTCCCAACCGATATTAGATAGTTCGAATAGCAATCCTTTAGATAAAGAATTTGAGAATAGTATTCGTCCTAGGGAAATGGATGCATTTGCTGGGCAGCCTCAATTAATTGAAAACTTGAGTATTTTTATCAAGGCAGCTAAAATGCGTGGAGAGGCATTGGATCATATTTTATTTCATGGCCCTCCTGGATTAGGAAAAACCACTTTAAGTCGAATTGTTGCAAATGAAATGGGCGTTCAAATAAAAGAAACATCAGGCCCTGTGATTGAAAAACCTAGTGACTTAGCGGGTTTGTTGACTAGTTTAGAAACGAATGATGTATTATTTATTGACGAGATACACCGATTAAGCACTGTCGTGGAAGAATACTTATACGCGGCCATGGAGGATTACAAAATTGACATCATGATTGATACTGGCCCCAATGCGCGTAGTATTCAAATCAATCTAAATCCTTTTACCTTGGTGGGAGCAACCACTCGTAGTGGCTTATTAACTGCACCCTTATTATCAAGATTTGGAATTAAGTCCAGGTTGGAATATTATCCAGCCACGGTGATTGAAAAAATTATTTTAAGAAGCGCTCAAATTTTAGATGTTAAAATTAATGCGGACGCGGCAGGTGAGATTTCAAGACGAAGCAGAGGAACACCAAGAATTGCCAACGGATTATTAAGAAGGGTGCGTGATTTTGCTCAAGTATTAAATGATGGCGCTGTTGATTTAGGGATTACACAACATGCTTTAAAAGCATTAAATGTGGATGAGCATGGATTAGATGAAATGGATAATCGTATTTTATTGGCCATCATTGAAAAATTCAAAGGAGGACCCGTGGGTATCTCCACCATTGCAACAGCGGTGGGAGAGGAGTCAGGCACCATCGAAGAAGTGTATGAGCCTTTTTTAATACAAGAGGGATTTTTACAGCGTACCCCAAGGGGGCGTGAAGTAACTCATAAAGCCTATGATCATTTAGGAAAAAAAAGAGATCGCGGTCACTTAGACAATCCTGAATTGTTTAGGTAAGTTTAGATCTTATTGGACCACCAATCTAAATCCATTTCCGTGAATATTTACAATTTCTATTTTTTCATCTTCCTTTAAGTACTTTCTTAATTTAGCAATATATACATCCATACTACGACCATTAAAGTAAGTATCGCTACCCCATATTTTTTTAAGTGCTTTTTCTCTAGTAAGTAAGTCATTTTTATTTTCAGCCAACATTTTTAATAACTCATTTTCCTTTGGAGACAATACTTGTGTTTTATCATTGTACTTTAGTTCACGTAGTTTAGGATTAAAATGATATCCTGCTAAATCAAATTCTACATTTTCGGTTACTTTATTATCCTCCTCATTACGTTTGATAATGGCTTTAATTTTAAGTAGTAAAACTTCACTATCAAAAGGTTTGGTGATATAGTCATCTGCTCCTAATTTATATCCAGTAATGATATCTTCTTTTAATGTTTTAGCACTTAAAAAGAAAAGAGGTACATCAGGATCAATATCTCTAATTTCTTCGGCCAATGTAAATCCATCTACATGCGGCATCATTACATCTAATAAACAAAGGTCAAATTTTTCACGCTGAAAAGCGGCTAATCCTAAGCGGCCGTCGCGTTCAAGTGTCACTTCGTATTCATTTAATTCTAGGTAATTTTTAAGAACTAAACCTAAATTACTGTCGTCTTCGCACAATAAAATTTTGCTTGTTTTTTTATCTTCCATATTGATTGCTTTGTGTAAAGAAACGCTTTTTATGTTTTGCTTCTAAAAAAGGGTTTCCAATGTTTTGTTAAAATATACCTATTTCTTCGTACTTGTACAAAGGTCGCAAATTTTACATGGTATTGGGTTTATTTCTCCGAAATATTTTGCCAAAAAACTGCTGCGACAGGGTTCATTTTTACCCCATATATAGTCTGAAAATTGCTTCACTCTTTCCAAAAAAGCCTGTTTACGTAATTGATAATTGTCTAAGTCAATTTTGATATGTGCTGCCGATGCTCGGTTCCATAAAAATTGAACAACGGGTTGATTTTCTTTTTGTTCAAATTGAATCATCCCCTTATTTTGTAAACTAATAAGACTGTTTTGTACAAATATTACATCACGTTGTAATAATTCTGCAAGCAGTTGTTCATTAATATATTGAGGACTATCTAAAACACCTCCGTAAGTACGTAATATGTTTTGAAGTACGATACTAAGGATGGTATTTTCTTTTTCAAAATCTTCGAGCATCTGACGATCTGCTATTACTTGAACCATCGAAGGTTTAAAGGAACTGGCTGAAAACTTTATATGCCCTTCTTGTTCAATCCACTGCAATGCATTACGGGCCGTCATTTTATCCCATTCAAATCTTAAGCAAAAACTATCAAAATCAAATATAAACTGTTGCTTTTCACCCATGCCAATTGGTAGTTGAACATAATCTGCTAAATCCTGGTATACTTTTTTTATGGTAGCAATAGAAGGGTATTTTTTTTCTTGGACCTTTTGCCAATATTCCCAATCATTTTGTTGAAATAATAAGATGGCTGATGCAGGCAATCCGTCACGTCCCGCTCTTCCTGCTTCTTGATAATATTGTTCCAAACTGCCTGGAATATCATAATGAATTACAGCACGAACACCCCCTTTGTTGATACCCATTCCAAATGCACTTGTACTCACCATGATCTGAATTTCATCACTCATCCATGCTTGTTGATTTCGTTGCCTGGTTTCAATTGACAATCCTGCATGGTATTCGGCTACCTTAAATTGATATGCTTTTAATAATTGAGTAAGTTGACTTACGTTATTTCGGGTATTGCAATAAATAATCACCGAGCCACTTATTTCATTTAAGAGCTGTCGGCAAGTATGCAATTTAACAGGCACTTGATGAATACTATATTTGATATTAGGTCTCAAAAAAGAATCTGTTATGACAATAGCTTGTTGTAATGATAATTGTTTAATGATATCTTCCTGCACCATTGGAATAGCCGAAGCGGTCATTGCTAAAATGGGCACTTTTGGAAATAACTTTTTTAAGATAGATAGTTTGCGATAGGAAGGTCTAAAGTCATAGCCCCATTGTGAAATACAATGTGCTTCATCTATTGCGAATAGTTGAATAGTTAAGTTAGATAAAAAAGTTTGAAAATGAGATTGTGCTAATTTTTCTGGGCTACAATAAATAAATTTATATTTTCCTTTTAAAGCATCCTCTAATATTAGTGATTCAGCATCTTGAGAAAGTTGACCGCCTAAATTGACTGCGCTAATATTTTTATCCAATAAATCCTTTACCTGGTCCTGCATCAATGCAATTAAGGGGCTAATGATGACGCAAACACCTTCCTTCGCTAAAGTGGGTAATTGAAAGCATAATGATTTACCAGCCCCTGTGGGAAGTAAAGTGAGTACATCTTTTCCTGCTAATACAGCGTCAATGACTTCTTTTTGTTGAGGCCTAAATTGAGTATATCCCCAATATTGATTTAATATATCTAATGGATTTTTCAAGAAAGCTATACTAGTTTTTTATTAAATAGCCTTAATGAATTGAGCGCTAATACCACATCACTTAATCCCATAATCAATGCGCCGTAGGTGGGTCCCCAAGTACCTAATAACCCAAGCGCTGCAACGGGGATGGCGATAATATTGTATGAGAATGCCCAAATTAAATTTTCCTTAATGGTTTCATAAGTTCTTTTTCCTAACCCTAATGACATAGGAAGATTTTTTAAGCCTTGGTTCATTAATATGACTTGTGCTGTTTGTATGGCTATATGAGAAGCATTACTTAAAGAAATACCAATAGTAGCTTTTGCCAATGCAGGTGCGTCGTTGATGCCATCCCCCACCATTGCAGTTGGATATTTTTTTACAAATGCATCTAATTGTGTCAACTTATCCGATGGGCTTTGTTCTCCAATGATTTCTTGTATGCCTAAAGCTTTTCCAATTTTATCACATTTAGATTGTCTATCGCCACTTAGTAAAATAGTATGCACCCCTTGACGGTGTAATATTTCTATGACTTGTTTGGCTTCAGGTCGGATTTCATCTTCTACATCAATCCAACCTATGAGGGCATTGTTTTTTTGGATGTATATATTATGCCCATCTTCTATTTTTTGATCGGCAACTATCTTATAGGAGCCTGCCCAATATTGATTTCCTTCTTTGTCTATTGCTTTAATTCCTAATCCTTTTACTTCTTCAATACTAGCCCATGCTTGCGCGCCACTTGATTTCCATTCGTTACTGATACATTTTGCAATGGGGTGGTTTGAATACTTCTCTAATGAATACACTAATGATTTAAAATCATCTTCACTGGTCCCATCCAAAATTTTAAATTGGTGCATTGAAAAATGTCCGGTGGTTAAGGTACCTGTTTTATCAAAAACAACTTGGCGTATATCTTTAAAAGTTTCTAAGCTTTTAGCATTTTTAAATAAAACACCGTTGCGTGCGCCTCTTCCCAAACCAACTGCAATAGCCGCAGGAGTGGCTAACCCCATCGCGCAAGGACATGATATCACTAAAACAGCAATGGCCCTTAACATACTACTACCAAAGCCGATATCTGTTAAAAAATAATTTCCAATTAAAGTCAGTACTGCTATACTTAATACGAGTGGAACAAATACAGCACTTATTTTATCTGCTAATATTTGTACTGGTGGCTTTTCGCCTTGTGCGGCTTTGACCATTTTTAAAATATTAGCAAGTACCGTATCGTCGCCTACTGCTGTTACATAGGCTTTAATAGTACCATCTTGAATGGTACTTCCTCCCAATAATAGATCATTTTTTTTTCGTTGAATGGGTTCGCTTTCGCCAGTGACGATCGATTCATTCACATTGGCTTCACCCCATAAAATTTTACTATCCATGGGGACCGTTTCACCTGCATTCACTAAAATTAAATCACCTACTTTTAAAGTTTGACTTTCAACATTAAAAATAATTTCTTTATGATGTTCATCAAATACAATCATGTTGGCCATCACTTTTTGTGCGCGTACTAAATCCTTTAAGGCACGTTGCGTGGATTGTACTGAAGCATCTTCTAAATAATTACCAAAAAAGACTAAAGTGATAATAGTAGCAGTGGTTTCGTAATAAGCAAAAGCAATTCCTTGTCCTGATAAGGTTCCATATAAACTATAACCAAAGGAGGATAATGCACCAATGGCAACTAGAACATTCATATTAGGTATTCCACTACGTATGCTATTCCATGCACTTTTTCCAAAATAACTCATACCCACTATAAAAACAGGAACTGTAAATGCTAATTGTACATAGGTGTTCATCAACCAATGAATATGTATTCCTGGAATCATATGAAGTACCAATGGGAGCGTGAATAAAAAACTAAATAAAGATCGATCGGCATTATTATCCAGCCACTTTTTTTTGGGGCTAGGACCATCTTGGCCTCTCACTTTATATCCGAGTCCTTGTATCCCTTTAATCAAAATTTCTTTGTTGATTTCATCGGGCTTTTCAAACTGCACTTCCCCTTCCATGAAATTTACTTTGGGTTCATCAATGCCTTTTGATTGTAAATATTTATGTATAGATAAGGCGCAATTGGTGCAACTCATCCCGTCGACTTTCCATTGAATTGATTCCATAAGGATTCATTTATGATGTAAAGATACGAAGACATTTTAGCTTATAATAAAGCATTAATACCCATTAAAACATTGTATTTGTTGACTTATCTTTGCCTTATGGATATGATTTATACTTTAAGTCAAATGGAGAGTACAGCACAGGGTTTACTGAAGAAATTTGGTAATAAACCCATCTGGGCATTTCATGCACCCATGGGAGCTGGGAAGACCACTTTAATTACTGAATTGTGTAAACAACTAGGGGTATTGGATCGTGTGAATAGTCCCACTTTTGCTATCATGAATGAATACCAAGTGCAGGGCAAAGTGATTTATCATATGGATTGGTATCGCTTGCAAAACGAGGCAGAAGCCAGCAGAGCAGGGGTTGAGATGGCATTAGAGGAAGCCCATTATTGTTTTATCGAATGGCCGGAGCGTGCCATACAATTATTGCCAGCAGATACCCAATATTTTGAAATAGAAATACTTGACCCTGAACATAGACGCATTTTTATACCTTAAGTCTTCCATCCAATTTTTGTATCTTCATAAAAAATAAGACGATATGAGTACCTTAAAACCCCAAATTGACAGTTCCATTTTTTATGAAACGCAGGAGGAGGTTTTGGATATTCGATATAGGAGTAAACCCTTGCTCATCGGAATCCCAAAGGAAATTGCATTTCAAGAAAATAGAATTGGTTTAATTCCCGAAGCGGTTAGCGTTTTGGTGGCCAATGGCCATGAAGTTCTAATGGAACACAATGCAGGGGAAGGAAGTCGTTATTCTGATATGGATTACGCAGAAGCAGGTGCTAAAATTGTATTTGAGAAGGAAGAAGTCTATAAATGTCCCATCCTTGTTAAAACAGCACCCCCAGTGGAAGCAGATTTGCCTTTTTTGCAAATGCATCAAACCATTATTTCCCCATTACATTTAACTGCATTAGAAAAAGGGTTAATGGAAAAGTTAATGGCAAAAAAAATAACTGCATTGGCGATCGAAAATATAAAAGATGAAAATCAAAATTTTCCTATCTTAAGAAGCATGGGCGAAATTACCGGTAGCGCGGTAATGCTAATCGCTGGGCAATACTTAAGTAATTTTAATCAAGGTAAAGGAATATTATTAGGAGGCATAAGTGGGGTACCTCCTACAAAGGTGGTCATCATTGGGGCAGATATCATTGGTGAATTTGCAACTAGAAATGCATTAGCCTTGGGCGCGTCAGTAAAAGTGTTTGATAATAATGTATCTAGATTACAACGACTTCAAAATAACTTAGGACAGAGGGTTTGGACTAGTGTGTTGGAACCTAAAATATTAGCAAAGCAATTAAAAACTTGCGAAGTGGCAGTGGGTGCTTTGCGAAATGATTTTAGTCGTGCGCCGATCGTAGTGACCGAAGAAATGGTGGCTGCTATGCGTCCTGGAAGCATCATCATTGATGTGGCTATTGATCGCGGTGGTTGTTTTGAAACAAGTGAATTAACTAATCATGAAAATCCAATCATGATTAAACATGGCGTCATTCATTATGGCGTACCTAATATCCCAAGTGGGTTTGCTCGAACAGCAAGCCAAGCTATTAGTAATGTTCTCATGCCTTTATTGATACAGATTGGTGACTTAGGGGGGTTGTCTGAAATTATTTGGCAACAAATACATTTAAGAGAAGGGATCTATCTATACAAGGGTGCATTAACTGATATTTATATCAGTGAAAAATTTAATCTTAAGTATACCGATTTAAATTTGTTGATTGCAAGCAAAAGCTAAAACACTAACTATTTTTGTAGTCCATTAAATTAACCTGTTGCTTACAAAACTGGTACTCTTGTGGGTCATTGCTCCCCACGATGATTAGTTTATGCAAAGCATATTGCTTGATTAGATGATCGTAGAGTGCATAACCTTCCTTATCTAAATTACTACAAGGCTCATCTAATAATAAGATAGGACTATCGGAAAAAATTGCTAATGCTAATTTGAGTCTTTGTTTCATCCCGCTACTAAAATACCTAATCTGCTTATGTGTAGCTGATTTTAGCCCAATCAATTCAATGATTTCATCAACACTTATTTTTTGTTGTAAAGGTTTAAACGTAGCATGAAATTGAAACTGTTCAAGCGTTGTTAATTCTTCTACCAATTCTAAGTAGGGTGCTGCAAAACTAATTTGATTAAAAATGGTACTGTCTTTATGTTCCGTCCATTCGATCGTTCCTTTGGTCAAGGTGCTATAACCTGAAATGATTTGTAGTAGCGTACTTTTCCCAGAACCATTATTTCCAATTAAAGCATAATGCTGGCCTGCTTCAAAAGTATAGTCTAGATTTTTGAAAATCCATTCTTTATTGAATCTTTTGCTGGCTTGATGTAAGCTAATTTGCATATTGATTAATCTTCTTCAACGACACCTTTGCCGAATCTTTTAATGACGCCACGTCCACTTTCTCTAATAAAAGTTAAAATTTCATCGCGTTCATCGGTTGCAGGAATTTCTTCTTCAATAAATTCCAAAGCCTGTGTGGTATTCATTCCTTTGCTAAAAATGTATCTGTATATATCAAGGATATGATTAATTTTTTCCAAATCAAAGCCTCTTCTTTTTAATCCTACACTATTCACTCCGCCATAACTTAAAGGATTACGCACCGCTTTAATATAAGGAGGAACATCTTTACTTACCAAGCTTCCTCCAGCGATATAAGCATGTTGGCCTATATTAACAAATTGGTGTACCGCACTCACACCTGCAATCCAAGCATAATCACCAAGGGTTACATGCCCCGCAATTTGAACACTGTTGCTTAAAATGCAATGGTTCCCAATAATACAATCGTGCGCAATATGACTATATGCCATGATTAAACAGTTGTTACCTACTTTGGTAATCCATCTATCTGAAGTACCTCTGTTAATTGTAACAAATTCTCGAATGGTAGTATTGTCTCCAATTTCAACATTCGTTTTTTCTCCATTAAATTTTAAATCTTGAGGATCTGCGCCAATAACAGCGCCAGGAAAAATGCGACAATTTTTTCCAATTTTAGTACCATTCATAATGGTAACACTACTTCCAATCCAAGTGCCTTCTCCAATGGATACATCGCCGTGTATGACTGTAAAAGGATCAATTTTTACATTGGATGCTACTTTTGCATTGGGATCTATATAAGTAAATGGATGTGTCATAAGTTGGTGTCGATTATTTTTTATTATGGTCTTTTAATTACCTGTGCTACCAAGTCAGCTTCAGTGGTTACTTTTCCTCCCACATAAACGGTTCCTCTCATTTCACAAATACCACGACGAATAGGAGAGGTTAATTCCATCTTCAATAACATCGTGTCACCTGGCTTAACCATTTGTTTAAATTTGCAATTATCTATTTTTAAAAAGTAAGTATCGTATTGACCTTTTGGCATCGCATTGATACATAAGATACCTCCCGTTTGTGCCAGGGCTTCAATTTGTAAAACGCCAGGCATAACAGGATTACCTGGAAAATGTCCTGGGAAAAACCATTCGTTGTAAGTGACATTTTTCACCCCTACGATCATCGTATCGGTAAGTTCAATTATTTTGTCAATAAATAAAAATGGATGACGATGAGGAAGTGTTTTTTCGATTTGTTCTAATGTAAAAACAGGCGTTGCCGAAGGGTTATACAATGGAACATCTTTAACGTGCTTATTTTTTTTGATGTACTGCTTTATCTTTTTAGCAAATTCCACATTGCTGCTGTGGCCTGGACGATTGGCGATAATGCGTGCCTTAATTGGATAGCCTATCAAGGCTAAATCGCCCACTACATCTAAAAGCTTGTGACGTGCAGGTTCGTTCGGGAATCTTAATTCCAAATTATTTAAATAGCCTTCACTTTTTACTTCTATTTTTTCTCTCTTAAACACTTTTGCTAAACGATTCATTTCGGCAGTTGAAACGGGCTTATCAACCACTACGATGGCGTTATTAATATCACCACCCTTAATTAAATCGTTCTCTAATAAAGTCTCTAATTCATGTAAGAAACAAAAGGTACGACAAGGTGCAATTTCTGCTTTGAAATCATTGATGGTTTTTAAAGCCGCATGTTGTGTTCCTAAAACAGGACTATTAAAATCAATCAAAGTCGTAATTTGATAATCTAATGCGGGTAGTGCAACCATTTCTACTCGCTTGTTATCATCGTAATGAAAAATATTTTCGTCGATGCTGTACCAAGCTTTTGCCGCATCTTGTTCGAGAATTCCTGCTTCTTCAATTTTTTCAATAAATGGACTAGAGCTTCCGTCAATGATTGGAATTTCTGGACCATTTACTTCGATCAATAAATTATCGATACCCATACCAACTAAGGCAGCAAGGATATGTTCCACTGTACTTATTTTGGCATCTCCTACTTGCAATGTAGTTCCTCGACTGGTGTCGGTGACTAAATCACAATCTGCTTTGATGATCGGTTTATTAGGTAAATCAATTCTTTGAAATTGGATGCCATAACCTGGATTGGCAGGATTCAAAGTCATATCCACTAATACCCCCGTATGCAAACCTGTTCCACTAATACTAATACTATTGTTTAATGTGTGTTGCTTATCGGGATTAAATTGTTGATCCATGGGTCGTGTTTAAGGCTTCACTTAGTTAAAGCGATGATTTTCAGCAAAATTAGGTTGAATTACCCTTTTTGGGACAGTTGTTGCACTAATATTTCGAGATCCTTGAGCCTTTTCTCCATTTGAGGGAGGTTTTTGACCTGAATTTGGCTTCTTAATGTGGCATTTTGTTCACCTGCAGGGTATCCTGTCACGATCAAATTGGCTTGTTTGATGCTTTTTGTGAGGCCACTTCGGGCTGCTATTTTAACACCATCGGCAATGATGATATGTCCCGCAGTTCCCACTTGTCCGCCCATCATTACATTTTTACCCAATTTAGTACTACCGCTGATGCCAGATTGCGCAGCGATGACCGTATTTTCTCCAATTTCTACATTGTGACCTACCTGTATTAAGTTATCTAACTTAACTCCTTTTCTTATAATGGTAGACCCTATAGTTGCTCTATCGATAGTCGTATTGGAACCAATTTCTACATCATCTTCGATAATGACATTGCCTAATTGAGGTATTTTTTGAAAACTGCCATCTGCTTTAGGAGCAAAGCCAAATCCATCTGCTCCAATCACTGCATTGGAATGTATGGTTACATTATTTCCAATGACACAATCCGAATATATAATGACACCTGAATTTAAAATAACATTGTTGCCAAGTTTTACATTTTCCCCTATGACTACGTTTGGGAAAATTTTGACATCATCTCCAAGTGAGACATTATTGCTGATATATGAAAACGCAGCAATAAAATGATTTTTTCCTAGTTGAACATCGGGGGCAATAAAAGAAGGTTGCTGTATGCCTTGTAATTCTTTTGATTTTAATTCCTGGTATTTTGTAAGTAAGGTAGCAAATGCAGCATATGCATCAGGCACTTTAATCAAAGTAGCAGCCAAGTTATTTTTTAAAACCTGAGAATCGTTAATGATAATAATGGAGGCCTTGGTTGTATATAAAAATTCCTCGTATTTCGGGTTGGCTAAAAAAGAAATTTCGCCCTGTTTTGCATCTTCAATTTTTCCAAAATTGTGGACTAAGACCGAAGCGTCACCTTCGACCTGACCTTGGATCATTAAAGCTATTTGTTGGGCACTAAATGAAATCATGCGCTAGTGTTTGAATGGGGGTTATTCATGGAGTGAGCAAATGTAAAATTTTTTAACCGGGGCAGAAAGACTTTCGTTAATTAATGCATTTTGAATCTCCGAAATAGTGCTTATTTGACCGGTTTTTAGCAAAATTTTAATAGTTTCTCCGTCATTTTTGTATAAAGTGTTGGTGGCTTCGCCTTTGAAGCATAAAAATGAAAGGTCCTTTTCGTTCATTGGAAATTGAGATTTAACCTTCTGATGAGCGGTGTCCCAATCTTCGTTGCTTATGGGTTCCGCTTGCATTTTACATTTAAATCCTTTTCGATTCAAAAGTCGGTTGCATAAAAGGGATAAGACAGGATCCGAATGATGTTGCCATTTTTTAATAGCGCTTAATATATCTATATCATCTAATTGGCAATAAGCGTTGAGGTCGATGTTGGCTAATTTCCCAGAAAATTCATTTAAGAAATAATCCAACACGGTTCCGGTTTTAATGGCTTCGTCTTTTTGTTGCAAAAGCCATTGCGCGCGTTCAATAATTTTAACCAACATATTTTCGGCAGCGACAACAGATTTATGCATGTATACTTGCCAATACATTAAACGGCGAGAAACTAAAAACTTTTCAACACTTGTAATTCCTTTTTCCTCCACAACCAATTCATTGTTATGAACTGTGAGCATTTTCAATATTCTTTGATAACCAATCACCCCTTCACTTACTCCGGTAAAAAAACTATCACGAGATAAATAATCTAAACGATCAACATCTAATTGACCACTTATTAATTGGTGTAAAAAAGTTTTTGGATATTGATTGGTAAATATTTTAATAGCAAGGGTTAGCTTTCCTTTGAGCTGTTCATTTTCATCTTCATTTAAAGCTTTCATAATTAATAAGGATAGATCTTCGTGCGTCACTCCTTTTAATATTACATTTTCTAAGGCATGTGAAAATGGACCATGTCCAATATCGTGTAATAAAATGGCAGCTTTTGCCGCTTGCGCTTCAGCATCTGTGATTTCAATGCCCTTGTCCTTTAGTTCTATGATGGCGTTGCACATTAAATGGTAGGCGCCTAATGAATGGTGTAATCGGGTATGAACCGCACCGGGGTATACCATTTGAGCTAAGGCCATTTGTTGAATTCGCCTTAGGCGTTGATAAAAGGGGTGGTTCACCAATGCAGCAATCAGGGGATCGTTGATGGTAATAAATCCGTGAACGGGGTCGTTAATAATTTTTCGAGTATTGGTTGCCATAGTATATTCGTGATAGCAAAGGTACGAAATGTGAATAACTCGGCACGCTAATTTAAATAGTCAGTGAAACAAAAAAACTATATTTGTACGACCACTTATTACCCTATAAATCAATGCTTAATATGAAATTGACACAAACTACATTAGATAAATTAGAAGATATTTTAGGCGAATCTGAATATGTTGTAAGATATGAGAGAGGTAATTTTCAAAGTGGCTGGTGTTTGTTAGAATCAAAAAGAATTGTGGTTTTAAATAAGTTTTTAAACTTGGAGGCGCGTATTAATACATTATTGGAATTAATACCCCAATTAGATATTCAATTTGATAAATTAACGCATGATTCACAAAAACTGTATGAAACAGTAAAGAAAATGAGTTTAACCGTCGCTGAATAATTTATTGATAGGGGTATTAAATATTGTTATAAGCAAATTTTTTTATTTTGTTAGATTTTACCATTCTTGGCTCTGGAACAAGTACGGGCGTTCCCTTAATTGGTTGCGATTGTAATGTATGTCAATCCAATGACCCATTTGATAAACGACTTCGCACAAGTATCAAAATTCAAAGTGCGACTACCTGTGTTGTTATAGATACGACGCCCGATTTCAGGTATCAAATGTTGCGCACCCAAACTTTACAATTAGATGCAGTAGTTTTTACACATCCTCACCGAGATCACTATGCAGGCTTAGATGACATCAGACCTTTTAATTTTTTTTCCAATAAATCAATGCCCATCTATGCTAATGCATTAACGCAAGTGGCCATCAAGCGAGATTTTTATTATGCTTTTGATGAAAAAAAAGAAGCAGGCTTACCCGAAATGATTTTGCATACTATTGATACCGATCCTTTTCTGGTAGGGGATATTCCTTTCACGCCTATACAAGTAATGCATCGAGATATGCCAGTACTTGGATTTAGAATAGGGGAGGTAAGTTACATCACGGATGCGAATTATATTGCTCCCAATGAAATAGAAAAAATTAAAGGGTCCCAAATTTTAATTTTAAATGCATTACGAAAACAGCATCATCCAACGCATTTTAATTTAGACCAAGCCATTGAACTAGCTGGCTCCTTAAATATACCCACCGTTTATTTTATTCATTTCAGCCATCAAATTGGGTTACACCATGAGGTTGAAGCGAGTTTGCCAAAAGGGATGCACTTAGCCTATGATGGGCTTAGGTTTTCGCAGTAATCCCTCCAATACGAATAGAGGTATTTGTACCTACTTTGATAAGTATTTATTCATTCAGTCATTTAGCTATTTTCACTAATTAGCATGAAATTATCTTTATGTCTCATTTGTGGAAGGCCTACTTTATCTTTTCTGAAAAAGAAAAAAAGGGGATCATTGTTTTAGGTTGCATATTAACCACTAGTATCCTACTGAGTTTTTTGATGAGTCCCCAAAAACAAAGTGTATCAAAAAATGCAAAAGTCAATTTAACACCCATTCACTTATTTAAATTTGATCCCAATACCATTGATAGTTTAGCCGCTTTATCATTGGGTATTCCGCCAAAGCAAGTAAAAAC
Source organism: uncultured Bacteroidota bacterium (assembly GCA_903824725.1). Taxonomy (GTDB): domain Bacteria; phylum Bacteroidota; class Bacteroidia; order Chitinophagales; family Chitinophagaceae; genus Sediminibacterium. The sequence continues at coordinate 246,695 of CAIJXU010000064.1, forward strand.
ACTAATTCATTATCGAGAAAAAGGGGGAAGATTTTATAAAAAAGAAGATATTTTTAAATTGTATGGTCTAGATAAAAAACTTGCAGAAAAACTATTACCAATGATTGAATTGTCTTCAATTCCAAATACTAGAAAATTCGAGAGGTATAAAAATAAAAGTGATGTTTTTTGGAAAATGGACATCAACACTGCAGATGCGAATGAATGGTCAACTAAAACCAAGTTGCCATTTCATATTATTCAACAAATCATTCAATATAAAAATCATTTAGGTGGATTTAGTTCGGTCAAACAATTAAATAAAGTATATGGCTTAGGTGACACTAGTTATCAACTTTTGCGACCTCATTTAATAGTCCAAAAAAACTTTAAAGCGACTTTAAATAGCAGTACTATGAATTTTGAACAATGGAAATCACTTGGCTTATTTGATGACCAACAAATATTTCAAATTTTAAAAATAAGGAAACAACAAGCGGGGCAAATCACCTGGCGTCATTTGGTTATTTTGTTTGATTTGCCACAAAATCAAGCCCTTTGGTTAAAAACCCAAATTGTCATAAGTGATTGATAAACAATATAATGTGAAGCTCGAACAGCGGGTCTGTATAAAATCTAACTAAAAAAAGATTTCAGTCTAAAAAAAAGTATTAGTTTGAGTTAGGATTAAGTTCCTAGTTTTCGATTGCTTGCTTGAAAATCCTCCTTCGGGAGGATTTTACTTTTATAACCTAGTTGCAAACAATTACTTCCCTGCTTTGAAAATTTGATTTACTGCACCACCCAACATTGGGAATTTTTCTTTTACAAAAGCTGCAATGGTTTCAATAGATTGCTTTGCTTGTTCTGGAGTAACGCCAGTTTCTTTTACTAAACGATCAATAAGTTCTTGCATAATGATGATTTTAAAGTGGTTGTAATAGTATAAATGAGCTAAGCCACTTTTAAAGTGCTTAACTTACTTTTATTAAACATGTTTTTAGCGTAATCAAGTGTTACATTAAATTCGGTCGCATTAGTGCCTGGCATTTCAAACATCGCTTGTGTAAATAAACTTTCACAAATACTTCTCAATCCTCTCGCGCCTAATTTATATTCCATTGCCTTTTCAACTATATAATCATATACTTCATTGTCAATGGTTAACTTAATTTTTTCAATTGCGAATAATTGAGTGTATTGTTTTATGAGTGCATTTTTTGGTTCGGTTAAAATACTTCTCAAAGTAATGGCATCTAATGGCTCAAGATAGGTGATGATCGGAAGTCGGCCTAAAAGTTCAGGAATTAAACCAAAGCCTTTAATGTCCTGTGCATTCACAAATCTCAATAAATTTTTTCGTTGTAATTCTTGCTCATTTTTATTGACACTAAACCCAATGGCATTGGTATTAATGCGTCTAGCAATGATTTTATCTATGCCGTCAAATGCGCCACCACAAATGAATAAAATATTTTTTGTATCTACTTTAATCATTTTTTGATCTGGGTGCTTGCGTCCCCCTTGAGGTGGAACAAGCACTTCGGTACCTTCTAGCATTTTTAATAAGCCTTGTTGTACGCCCTCGCCACTTACATCACGGGTAATGGATGGATTATCACCTTTGCGTGCAATTTTATCTATCTCATCTATATATACAATGCCTCTTTGCGCTGCTTCCACATCGTAGTCGCAATTTTGTAATAATCTAGTAAGCATGCTTTCTACATCTTCACCAACATAACCCGCTTCTGTAAATACAGTAGCATCTACAATTGCAAAAGGGACATTGAGTAATTTTGCAATGGTTTTAGCAAGCAAGGTTTTACCTGTACCCGTTTCTCCAATCATGATGACATTGCTTTTTTCAATCTCAACTTCGTTCTTGGTCGTCACTGGTAAATTGATACGCTTAAAGTGATTGTAAACAGCGACACATAATATTTTTTTAGCATCATCTTGCCCAATAATATATTGATCCAAAAATGCTTTAATGGCCATTGGTTTTTGCACTTTCAAATTACCTGCCTTCCCGTCCGCCTTTTTTTGGTGAAATTCTTTTTGAATAATTTCATGCGCATGCTCAATACAGTGCTCGCAGATATGTCCTTCTTGGCCAGCGATTAGAATTTTAACTTCTTCGCGCTTGCGACCACAAAATGAACATTGTATTGCTTCTATTTTAGCCATGATTTTTTAAATTAATTAAAGCGATTTTGCTATTTTATCTACTATTCCATAAGCCACCGCTTCTTTTGCATTCATCCAGTAATCCCTATCAAAATCGGCCATAATTTGTTCTACTTTTTTACCACAGTTATTGGCTAATATTTGAGCGCCTAATTCCTTTGTTTTTCGGATTTGCTCTGCTTGAATTTCAATATCGGCACTCGTCGCTTGAAAATAACCACCAATACTAGGCTGATGTATCATGACTTCGCCATGTGGAAATATGGTTCGTTTTCCTTTTTCACCCATACTTAATAAGATAGATCCCATACTTGCAGCCAAGCCCATACAAATAGTATGAACAGGACTTTTAATTAAGTTCATGGTATCAAACATAACCATTCCGCTCGTCACCACACCGCCTGGGCTATTGATATAAAATTTTATCTCGGCGCCTGGTTTGTCGGCATCCAATAATAATAATTTGGTTACAATATCTTTTGCTGATTTGTCGTCTACTACGCCCCATAAATAAATAGCTCTTTTTTCAAAAAAGATCTGTTCCATTTTTTTATTCAAAAATCCAGGGCCGCTTTCTTCCTTTTTATTTTCTTTAGGGTCTTCGTCGTCCTCCATTAAAAATTGATTCGTAATTATCATACAATTATTTTTATTGCTTCTTTTATTTTTTAACTTTTCTTGGGTTGGTTAATAATACCTCATCTACCAATCCGTATGCTTTTCCTTCGGCTGCTGTCATCCAAAAATCTCGATCACAATCCTTTGCCACTATATCCACTTCCTTGTGAGTATGGTGTGCAATCACTTCATATAATTCGTGTCTTAATTTTTTAATTTCACGTGCTGTTATTTCAATATCTGAAGCTTGTCCACCAATCGCACCACTAGGTTGGTGTAACATAATACGACTGTGTTTTAAAGCAGTTCTTTTTCCTTCTACCCCTGCACACAATAAAATCGCACCCATGCTTGCTGCCATTCCTGTACAGATGGTAGCTACATCTGGGCTTATAAATTGCATGGTATCATAAATGCCTAATCCAGCATATACGCTACCGCCTGGACTGTTGATATACATTTGAATATCCTTTGTACGATCGGTACTTTCTAAAAATAGTAATTGCGCTGTAACGATATTGGCAACATAGTCATTAATGCCTTCGCCTAAAAAAATAATGCGATCCATCATTAAACGACTAAACACATCCATACTCGCTACATTCATAGGTCGCTCCTCAATAATATAAGGCGTCAAATTGGTGACACTATTTTTGTATTGGTGTAAACTATTGCTGCTGATCCCTCTTCCTTTGATCGCAAATTGCTCAAATTCTTTTCCTAGGTTCATAATTTCTGATTTCAGTGGGTAAAGGTAAATCCTTGTACCCAAAGGAACTACAAAAAGGGTGCCAAAGTTTGTGGATCTGACACAAAAAAGGCCCTCTATCAAAAATAGAAGGCCTTGGAGATCAATGTCTTATTTGAAACTACCGCCCATTTCATTGGAGCTGGGGTAGTTTCAAACCATCCAACCTAGTGTTGGTGCTTGTTCAGCATATCGGCGAACTTCTCTGCTTCAATAGGTTCGTCCTTGGTTTGCACCTCGGTTTCGATGGCTTTGAATAATTTATCTGTACTAATTCGGTGGTAACTATCTTCAACAAATTTCTTGTCTTGCATCATTCTAACCGCGTAATCTTCTAACCACTTATCGTTGTCGCCCATCGCGCCCATTTGATTACCCATATAGCTCATTAATTGTTGTTTTGCGAAGTCTTTTAAATCTTCGGCAACCACTTCAATTTTTTGTGCAGTCATTAATTGTCCACTGATCAAAGTCCATTTTAATTGATCTTGAAAGACAGGATATTCTTTTTCAGCTTCCTCTAATGTTCTTTGTTTTTCACCACCTTGTTGCAACCATCTCTTTAAAAATGCAGTTGGAAACTCCATTTTAGTATGCTCAATTAAGCTATGGTATATTTGATCGTGAATTTGATTTCTTGCTTGTTGCTCATAATAGCCTTCAATATCTTTTTGAATAGCTGCTCTGAATGCATCTTCCGTTTTTATTTCTTGATTAGGGTAGCTTGCTAAAAATAGTGCTTCATCTAAGTTGGCTTTTTCAACCAATCCAACTTTGGTGATGACTAACTTAAAGTATTTATCGGATTGCTCTTTGGTGATACCAAGGTCTCCAATAATCACTTCAAGCTCTTTGTCCTCAAAGGCTTTCTTTAACTGAATGATTTGCGAATCATCTTGTTTACTGCCTATTAATTTTTTACGAGTTGCAGCGGCAAAATATTTAATTAATAAAGAGTTGTCTTTTTTAATGCCACCTTCAATTTCATTACCCTCTTTATCCGATTCGATAAATGAAACATTCAAAACATTGTCTTCTGATTCCGCAGTTTCAGGTTCTGTCATCTTGCCTTGTCTTGTTTGAATACGCTCCACTTCATTTTGAATCATTTCAGGAGTTACCTTCACTTGATAGCGTTTCACTTTAATGTCCTTTGTTTTAATTTCGAAACTTGGTTTTAATCCAATTTCAAAAGAAAAATCATAATCCGTTGGTTGATTAAAATCCATATTCGCCAACTGAGAATCCAATGGAAGGGGTTGTGCGAAGATTTCAATTTTTTCCGCAGCTAAATATTTATTTAATTCGGCTTCTACTTTTTTAAGTACCTCGTCTGTGAAAACAGATTGACCATACATTTTCTTAATCAAACCAGCAGGAACCATGCCTTTCCTAAATCCTGGGATATTTGCTGTTTTAGCATGCTTTTTTAAGATGGTTTCAAATCCGCCTAAATAATCCGCTGGAGTTAGATGAACAGTTAATTTGTCATTTAAAAGACTAATGTTCTCTCTTTTTATACTTGCCATATACTTTTCTTTTTTTCTAGTAAATTCTAGGGTTTAAGGGGGGCAAAGGTATGTTTTTGCACCTAAAAAACAGCGTATTAAATAAAAAAAGCCCTTCAAAATGAATCTGAAAGGGCTTTTTTATAAGGTCTGGTGCGGATGGAGGGGGTCGAACCCACACGCCTCACGGCGCTAGATCCTAAGTCTAGTGCGTCTGCCAATTTCGCCACATCCGCTTAGGGGTTGCAAACTTAATTGATTTTTTTAAAATTTGTCTATTTTTTGAAATGACTTAGCAAATCAATGCCACTATTTTTTCAAGGTAGATTTGGTCAATGGCGTCAAATTGGGATAATTCACTACTATCTACATCTAATACGCCTACTACTTTTCCATCTTTAAAAAAGGGAACGACTATTTCCGATTTGGATAAACTACTACAAGCAATATGTCCTGGAAATTTTTCAACATCATCTACCATCACTGTAGCTTCCCTTTCCCAACAAGTTCCACAAACTCCTCTGCCTTTTTTAATGCGGGTACATGCAACAGGTCCTTGAAAAGGCCCTAAAACTAATTCATCCTCAATGACACAATAAAAGCCTACCCAAAACCAATTAAATTGTTCTTTTAGAGCCGCAGCAATATTAGCCAAGTTGGCTACTAAGTTTGTTTCACCTGAAAGTAAACCTTGTATTTGTGGAATTAAAGTTTCGTATTGTGTTTTTTTATCTCCTTGAATGATATGTAAATCTTCGGCCATGAAATGATTTTCTTTTTATGACTTGTTCAATAATAATTTAATTTCCTTTTTTTCAATTCTTGCTACAAATGCAATAAATGCAAATAATAAAATGGTAGCGAATAAATAATTGAAGGGTTGGTTTTGCGATACTAAATTAATTAAAGTATTAATACCATAAACTATTAATGCAATAATAAAGTAAGCAATTAATTTTTTGGTCGCATAAGGAACTGGATATACTTTTTGTCCCCACTTATAACTCACCACCATCATAGCACCATAACAGAAAAAAGTAGCCCAGGCACTTGCCATATAACCATAATAAGGAATCGCTAAATAATTGATTACAATGGTCAGTAAGGCACCCAGTAAAGTAATCCAAGCGCCGGCCATTGTTTTATTACTTAGTTTATACCAAATACTTAAATTATAATAAATTCCTAAAAATATATTCGCCATTAATAAAATGGGCACCACCTTCAAACCCACATGCATGGCGGGATTGCGTATAAACTCCTTCCAGATATCTAGGTAAAGTACCACCATTAAAAACATGATACATAAGGTAATTACAAAAAATTTCATCACCCTTGCATATGTTTTTTGCGCATTATCTGATTCAGCTTGTTTAAAGAAAAATGGTTCTGCGCCCATGCGAAAAGCTTGGACCGAAATGGTGATTAAAATAGCTAATTTATAGCAAGCACTATAAATTCCAACAATGGCTTTATTTGCTTCTGGAGATCCGCCCGGTGCCCACCAGCCCAACATGATTCTATCTAATGTTTCATTGATCATACCACCCAATCCAACTAATATAAGTGGCAAGGCGTATAACATCATTTGTTTCCATAAATCAAAATCAAATGAAAAGCGCAATGCGCCCATTTCTTTTTTAAGTAATAATAAAACAAATACATTTTGAATGATACCTGCCATTAATATGTATCCAACAGGCCAGTCAGGTTTGTAGATACTATTTAAAAAATGAGTAGGATGTGCTTGAATGTATTGTGGTAGAAAGCTGATAAAAAAATAGGTAGCTAGAATATTTACAACAATGCCTCCTATTTTTATAAAGGCGAATTTTTTGGGTCTTTCTTGTAATCTTAATCTTGAAAAGGGAATGGTAGTGATTGCATCTAATGCAACCACCCAAGCTATAAGTGTAATGTATTCGGGATGCACAGTAATTTGTAAAATTTGTGCAACAGGAGCACTCCAATGAATGAGCGCCATTATCACCAAGGCAGTGACCATCAACATTGAAAAGCTACTGGTATGATAAATTTTTAGCTCGTTTTCCTTAGTGCCAAATCTAAAATAAGCCGTTTCCATGCCATGTGATACAATCACATTTAAAAAGGGAATAAAGGAGTATACCATCGACATTTCACCATAAGCCGATTCGGTAAACTTATAGGTAAGATAGGGTACTAACAAATAACTGATAAACCTAGCTGCAATAGAGCTAAGTCCATACCAGGCGGTTTGACTTACTAATTTTTTAATACTACTCAAGGGCTTGAAATTACAGCTAAATTAGTGAAAATAGTTTTGTTTATCTTCATGTCGAAATTCATACTAATATGAGAGTGGTAATTCAACGAACAAAAGAGGCAAGCGTCACTGTAAATGGGCTGATAACAGGGTCCATACAAAAGGGCCTATTAGTTTTGGTGGGTATCGAAAATGCAGATAATGAGGAAGATATTCAATGGCTATCTAATAAAATAGCAAATATTCGAATATTTGATGATGCCGAAGGGGTGATGAATCTGAGTTTGAAAGAAGTGGATGGAGATATTTTATTAGTAAGTCAATTTACTTTACACGCAAGTACTAAAAAAGGGAATAGACCCTCCTATATAGCAGCTGCCAAGCCAGACATTTCTGTTCCAATCTATGAGGCTTTTATTAAACAGCTTGCAATGGACATAGGGAAATCGATTCAAACGGGAGTATTTGGAGCGGATATGAAAGTGAGTATTTTAAATGATGGTCCTGTGACCATTGTCATTGATTCAAAAAATAAAGAATAAACGATATGGCAAATAATTTAACATTACAGCAAGCGCAAGAACAAGTAGATCAATGGATCAAAACAGTGGGTGTGAAGTATTTTAGCGAACTCACTAATTTGGGTATTTTAATGGAGGAAGTTGGCGAATTGTCTAGAATTATGGTGCGTAAATTTGGAGATCAATCCTTTAAAAATAAGGAGGAAGAGGTATTGTTGGCCGACGAAATGGCCGATGTTTTATTTGTATTAGTATGCTTAGCCAATCAAACAGGTATTGATTTAGCGACTGCCTTTGAGAAAAACATTCAAAAGAAAACCCTCAGAGACAGTTCTAGGCACCAAAACAATGAAAAATTACATCGTTAATTCATTCTCAGTATATTTGCATCCTATGAGCAAGGTAACCACCGACAATACATTACAAGCGATTATATCGCACGCCAAAGAATATGGTTTTGTTTTCCCAAGTAGTGAAATCTATGATGGGTTAAGTGCAGTATATGATTATGGCCCTTATGGCGCACAATTAAAAAAGAATATTCGAGATTATTGGTGGAATAGTATGACGCAATTGAACGAAAATATTGTAGGTATTGACGCCGCTATATTTATGCATCCCACTACTTGGAAAGCCAGTGGGCATGTAGATAGTTTTAGTGATCCATTAATTGATAACAAAGAAAGTAAAAAAAGATATCGTGTTGACCATTTAATTGAAGGACACGCAGAAGCTTTAATCACCAAAGGAAATCAAACCGTTGCAGATCAGTTATTAGCTGATATGGATACCTTATTGGCCAAAGAAGATTTTGAAGGGTTAAAAAAATTAATCGAAGACAATAAAATCACTTGTAGTATTAGTGGCACCTGCAATTGGACCGAAATAAGACAGTTTAATCTTATGTTTTCAACTGAAATTGGTGCAGTCGCGGAAGAAGCAAGTACCATTTATTTAAGACCCGAAACGGCACAGGGTATTTTTGTTAATTTTTTAAATGTGCAAAAAACCGCTAGGATGAAAATCCCTTTTGGTATTGCACAAACAGGAAAAGCTTTCAGAAATGAAATTGTAGCCCGTCAATTTATTTTTAGAATGCGTGAATTTGAGCAAATGGAAATGCAGTTTTTCATTAAGCCAGGTACACAAAAGGAGTGGTACGAACATTGGAAAAACGAAAGAATGCAATGGCATTTGAGCTTAGGCATTGATCCCGAAAAATATCGTTTTCATGATCATGTTAAATTAGCACACTACGCTGATGCAGCTTTGGATATTGAATATGAATTTCCTTTTGGCTTTAAAGAAGTGGAAGGGATTCATTCAAGAACTGATTTTGATTTAAGTCGTCATCAGGAATTTAGTAAAAAGAAGATGCAGTATTTTGATACTGAAATCAACCAGCATTATATTCCATACGTCATTGAAACTTCGATCGGATTAGATAGAATGTTTTTATTATTGTTGGCCAACTCCTATGAGGAAGAAGCTATTCCAAAAGAAGATGGCACGACCGATTCAAGAGTCGTATTGCACTTGCCTGCTAGATTAGCACCTAATAAATTAGCCATCTTGCCTTTAACTAAAAAGGATGGCTTGCCTGAATTGGCAAAAGAGTTAATGAATGATTGTAAAAAATCTTTCCATTGCTTTTATGAAGAAAAAGATGCCATTGGAAAAAGATACCGTCGTCAAGATGCAATAGGAACGCCATTTTGCGTTACCGTCGATCATCAAACTAAAGAGGATGGTACCGTAACCATTCGCTACCGCGATAGCATGTTACAGGAACGAATTGCACTTACAAAAGTGAAAGAATTAGTATTAGCTCATATTAGCTAGTTACTTTTATCCAAAAGATTCAAAGTGTACTTGCTTTTTATCCAGTCCTAAGTCGGCCATGTTTTTTCGTGCATCGTCAATCATGGCTTTCCAACCACATAACCATACATGTGCCGTTTCTTTGTTTTCTTGTAATAATGCTTGGTAAACAGGGTGCACGTAACCTTTGTGCGCACCTGCAGGAACTTCGTTTTCTCTAGAATAACATGGATGGAAATGAAATCCTGGTTCTTTTGATTCTAATTCTTTTAATTCATCAATGTATAATCCGTCTTGAAATTTACGGCAACCAAAAATCAAGTGAATATTATTATGCGGAATTTTGTGTTCATGAATATAACGAATCATTGATCTGAAAGGAGCGATACCTGTCCCAGTACAAATAAAGTAAACATCGTTATCAAAGTTTTTAGGTAACACAAATACTCCTTGTGGACCTCTAAGCGTAATTTTTGTACCCACTTTGGCTTCATTAAATAAATAAGTTGTTCCAAGTCCACCTTCCAAATGAACAATGACTAATTCGAAAGTGTTGGTGCCATTAGGGGCTGATGCAATGGAGTAACTTCTCCATCTTTTATTTTTTTGCTCATGTATTGGCAAGTCAAGTGTTACAAATTGACCTGGAATAAAATCAAATTTTTCTAAGGCGGAGATTTCAAAATAAAATCTTTTTGTATTGGCTGTTTCGTCAATAATTTTTGTCAATGTGCCTTCTACCCATTCTAGTGCCATATTTTAATTTTTTAATTGTTTGTAATGAATACCCTTTGTACATATACTTTGTTATTGGCATAAATTTTTACATAATATACGCCAGTCGCCAAATTGCCAATATCTATTTTTTGAGGTGTTCGTTGATTAATTAAGTTTTCCTTGTGTCCAACCCGATTCCCCATTGAATTAATAATATCTAATGAAATATCTTTCGTTTGAACGCTACTGAATTGTATGAAAAAAGAATTCCCTTTGATTAAATTTTCAATGTAATCTGTAGATGTAATTTTTAAATTAATTTCCTTCGCGGCGCCTTCACTTATATCCGTAATCACATTGCCATTCCCGTCTCGGACTAGGACAAGCAAATTGTCTGAAATAGTTTGACAGCTATTATTAGTCGTCATCACTTTATAGTTTGCATTCACCGTTGGCTTGTATACTTGCTTTGTTGCACCTGAAATAAGGTTGTCATTCATAAACCATTGATAAGCCAATGCTGGGCTAGAAGTGATGCTGTCTCCTTTAAACACAATAGTAGGCTTAGCTCCGATGGTAATAGGAATAGTACTTACTGGACTCACACAATCGTTCGTTGAAATTTGTGTGTTATAAAAAAAGTAATAAAAGTTTTGAAAGGTTGGAGTTGCAGAGTTGCTGGTATAATTAAAAATTTTATCGACACCAATAGGATAGGGGTTGCTCGTTATGGCATTGTTTCGATAAATACTTGCAGTGCTATCGCAAGAGGCAACAAGAAAATAACTGCCCGCTACATTTAATTTAAAATTGAGTTCATAAATTCTTCCAGTATCACCTGCTACATAGCTAGAGGCGCCCGCTACAGGACTAGGCGAACTAGCAACTGCATTAAGGGTAACAAATTGAGACAGGCTAGGGTAGTAAGTGGAATCCGTCGCCATATACATAAGTTCAAGATCAATTTTGCCTGCATTAGCCGTATAAAGTTTCACCGTATTGATGGTGAGCGGCATGCCAGTTATAATCTTCATATAGTATCTTCCTACGAAATTATTATAGCCACCCGCGCCATAGGTAGTGTTGGTAGCAGGACCTACAAAGCCTTGGTATCCTTGTGTTAAATATAAATTATTTTTAGTGGTATTGTAGCTTACATTAGTGCCTACGGCAATAGGATTAGATAGTATGGAACTATCATACCATATATAATTTCCGCCGCTTATTGGATTTGATACCTGAAGTTTTAGTGTATTATTACAATTGGTGGCATTTCCAATAGGCGCTGCAATGTTGGCAGCGGTTGTAATAGTTGTATTTAATGTGTTATTGTCTTTTTGTTGATCATTAGTAGCGGTAACTGTTGCAGAAAAAGTATAAGTAGTAGCCGCCTCTAAATTAATTGGTTTTTGAAAAGTATAGTTCATTGACGAACCACCATATAAACGGCCCGTAAAAATTTCATTTATATTCAGGATGCCTGTGTTCCCTTTTGAAACTATTAAACTAAGTGCAAAGTTTTGTTGCAAACTAGTACCATTGTTGGTTATCTTAACAGTAACATATTGTACTCCTTTTTTACAAGCTGCACTTTGTGGATGAACGAGGTCAGACATTTGTAAATCGCTAGAAGGACTCACAATGACAACTGTATAGTCCTGCGTTTCTCCAATCGTATAACTACCGCATACCAATACATTACTACTATTACTTGTTTCCATTACCACAACCCTTAATTTAAATAGTTGTCCCAACTGTAAAGTGTCGGGTAAATTAATGCTACTAGTATAATTACCATTGGCAATAGCAGCACTGGTATTGACTAATTCGGTTGTCTCAAATACGCCATTGCTGTTGTAATCGATAAAAGTTTTTACAAAGCGATTGTTATTAGTTGCATCTGCGCTGCCTAATTTCATAAAAATATTAAGAACGCCATTAGGCTCAGCTTTAATTAACAAGTTGGTATTGTCTATATATTCTTTATTAGTAACAGGTGCATATTGAATATTATTTAAACTGATACTGTCAATTTTACTTCCTGCTGTAGTGCTTGGACTTGAAGTACAATAGGTTGCGCCACCAGCGCCACTTATCACTAATGAATAGGGTTGTTGTCCGCGTTCTAAAATTCTTTTATGTTTTACTTTAATGGTATAGGTGGCACCCACTATAGTAGAATCAATTTCAACTTTTTCAACATTATCTAATATATTATCTCCCTTAGTTGCAACCTTTGATGGTAATTGTGGATCCAATTTCCATGAATTTGTAGTTTTAGTACCTTTTGAAATTGTTAAATCTAAGTCATTTACTAATTGAGGTGTATTGTCATTCAATGTATATTTTACAGTGCCCTTAACATCATTCCAAACTATAGTGGCTTTCAATGGCTTTTTACCTGATGCGATAACATTATAAACAGTAGAATCTGAATTATTAATTACATTTTCATAAACTAAATCATTGCTGGCGCTGCTATTTTTAGAAGTCAATGCATTTTTGAGAACCGTTGCGGCATCATACATATTTAGCAATCCCCATCCAAATTGATAATCTGGACCTAAACTAGGGCCTGCCTCATTTGTAGTATGAATCGCTAATGCTTTTAGCGTAGTTGCGCGTATAAATTTTTTGGGACTTAATTGTTGACTTAGCTCTTGCAATAATAATAAGGATCCAGCAGCATTGGGTGTTGCCATCGAAGTCCCATTTTTAGAATCGTAACTTGAATCATTGGTAGCAATAGTAGAAAATACACCCACACCATCAGCAACGATGTCAGGTTTAATTCTGCCATCATCGGTGGGGCCCCAGCTACTAAAGGAAGACATGACGACATCTTCTTTTTTTGAATAGGGGGTAGATAACCCATTCACAGCGCCTACCACTAATATATTTTTTGCATTAATATCGGTTGACAATGTTTCATAAGCATCATTACTGCTTAAACTATCCGGTCTTACACCAGCATTATACATTTTACCATTGGCATCTCTTCTCCAGTAGGTTTCACCCACTTTAGGACCCGTCGTTGCATGATTATTTCCAGCTGCTTTAACAATTAAATAATAAGGGGCATTGTACATAATAGAATCGTTAACTTGAGCATCATCATTGTACAATCCAAATCTGTAATCTTCTTTTTCATTCCATCTCCCATTAAATTCCCATCTCCAGGAAGAATCCGAATTTTGATCCCATCCACTTATTATGCCATAAGAATGATTTGAAATAAGTAAACCATTGGCGGCGGCGGCAGCCATTTCACTATTGTCATTATTCCAATCGTAGGAATAAGCGCCTTTTAAATTATAGGCCATCCCTTTTGCTAAGGGATTCAGTCCTTTTGCCATCATAATTCCTAACACATGTGTGCCATGGTCTAGGGCCGAAGTGGCATTGTCATTTTGAACCACTCTATTTTTTAATTCATAATGCGTTGCACGGACGGCTGCTTCATCCCACACTCCTAGCTTATTGGTTAAACTATCACTTTCTCCTGTTAAGTTAAATCCTAAATTAGCGGTAGGCCATAATTTATTGGTGTTGACTGAAATTGCATGTATAGGATCTGAAAAGCTAGTAAAATAAATAGGTTGCCCAAAAACGTCTATACCCTTTAATGAATTGGTTGTATTATTTTTTGATTTATAAAATAAAGGCCAACCTTTTTCTTTTGCTTTGATGACTGCTTTTGAATAGGAGTTGCGCGATTCAAGGTCTAAAGACTTTGCCGTATTTAATAATACTAATTTGCTTGTTTTAACTTGCGCGTTTAAAGTGGGCATGAAAAAGAAAAAAAACAAGGTGTATTGAAGCAATTTCTTCATGGCATCATTTTTATAAAATAGCTCATTTATTGAGTTAGTCGAAATTACAATTTATTCTCTATTTTATATTAATTTACCTGTAATTATCAACGCAATCCTAGGTGAGTAAGAGTTGTCCATCCCTGCGATGCGGGTAAGTGAATTAATAAGTTGTAACTTTAGTTAAATGAACATACAATGGGACGATTATTTTCAGTTATTACTACATTATTTCTAATCGCATTATTAGGGATGGGTTGCATCTCATTTAAACAACCCATCAAATTGCCACCCACACAAGGATTGATAGGTCAGGTTTTTGAACAAAAAGGGAATGCCATGCCTCAAAAAGGAAAACCTATTTCAAAAGGGCAGGGATATGCAACCAATATTTATGTTTTTGAACCCACCAACATGACTTCTGTTTCGTCTTTGTCAGGGGGACTTTATACAAAACCAGCCACTCAATTATTAGGTACTTTCCCAACTGATAGTACTGGACATTTTTCAATTTCATTACCACCTGGGAAGTATAGTATATTAGTAGGGTATGAAGGGGCTTATTTTGTTCCTTTTTTTAATCAATACAATGAATTAGCAGTTGTTCAGGTATTGCCTAGCTTATTTCAATCTATGGATGTTATTATCAACGTCAAGGCAAGTTTTTGATGGGAGAATAGTATCTTTGTTGTGTGATGTATGAATGAGCAATCTTTGTTTGAACGTTTTAAATTATCCCCCCTCCTTAATTCATTGGCGGACAGGATAGCTATGTCCAGTGCTCAAAATAAACCCATTCAGATTTTTTTACAACACTTAAACGGATCAGCTGCTGCCTTTGTTTTACAATCTATTCTAACGCATGAGCAAACCAATCAATGGAATCATGTTGTTGTTTTAAACGATGCTGAAGAAGCGGCCTATTTTTTTAATTCAATTGAAAGTGTCACTGAGGCAATGGATTTATTTTATTTTCCTTCTTCCTTTAAAACACCGCATAATTTTAATATTTTAAATCCATCTCATGTGATGTTGCGCACGGAAGCGTTAACTAAAATATCGATGGGTGGTAATAAAAAAATTATTGTTACTTATCCAGAAGCGTTGTTTGAAAAAGTAATACTTCCCAAAACCTTACAAAAAAATATCATTCAGATTAAAACCAATGACAGTATTGATTTAAATGCAATGATGCAACAGTTTATTGATTATGGATTTGAGCGCACTGATTTTGTATACGAGCCTGGGCAATTTGCTTTAAGAGGGGGCATTTTTGATATTTATTCTTTCGGAAATGAAAAGCCTTATCGAATTGAATTATTTGGAGAGGAAGTGGATAGTATAAGATTATTTGATCCTGCAACACAATTAAGTGAGCGTAAATTATTGCAAGTTAATATTATTCCTAATGTAACTACTCAATTTGAAGACACCGAAAAAATACCCTTGATTGATTTTATGGCGTCTAATACTTTGATTTGGTTAAAAGATTGGAATGTGATTCAGCAAAGAGGAATAGATCAAAGAGAAGCATTAAACGATTTTTTAGAGCATGCGCATCCATCAAAAATAATGGATGACGGGGATGCACATATCAAGCATACACAATTAGATGACTTTGAATCGGTACAAAATACCGAGCAAGCTTTGCTTCATAAAACTATCTTGGAATGGGGCTTTCAAGCGAACCTTGCCAAGGATTTGATGGTTTTTAACACACAAGTACAGCCTAGTTTTAACAGGCAGTTTCAATTGTTAATTGCCAATTTGCAGGAGCTAGAAAAAAAGGGATACGCTTTATTTATTTTTGCAGAGCAAGCTAAGCAATTAGAACGTTTGCATGCAATTTTTACAGATCTAAAAACAGAGACTCCTTTTACTCCGATTGTTAAAAATATTCATGAAGGGTTTATTGATCATGATCATAAAGTTGTTTGTTACACAGATCACCAAATATTTCAACGTTACCATAAATATAAGGTCAAGCAGGCTTACAGTAAAAGTAAAGCGATAACACTTAGGACCTTGCGTGATTTACAACCAGGGGATTATGTAACCCATATTGATCATGGCGTGGGCGTGTATAGTGGTTTGCAAAAAATGGAAGTAAATGGATTGTTACAAGAGGCAGTCAGAATTATTTATAAAGACAGTGATATTTTATATGTCAATATTAATTCACTTCATAAAATTTCAAAATATACAGGAAAGGAAGGGTCTCCTCCTAAGGTGAATAAATTGGGATCTGATGCTTGGGTTAAATTGAAAGACAAGACGAAAGCAAAAGTAAAAGAGATTGCATTTGATTTAATTAAATTATATGCACAACGAAAAGCACAAGCAGGCTTTGCGTTTTCTTCAGATAATTATATGGTTTATGAATTAGAAGCTTCGTTTATGTACGAAGAAACACTCGACCAGGCTAAAGCGATTGCAGATGTAAAAAAGGATATGGAAACGCCAGCGCCTATGGATAGATTGGTTTGTGGAGATGTAGGTTTTGGTAAGACGGAAGTAGCTGTGCGCGCTGCTTTCAAGGCAGCCATTGATGGAAAACAAGTAGCATTACTTGTGCCCACGACCATATTGGCATTTCAACATTATAAAACATTTCTTGATCGTTTAAAAGACTTTCCAATTACAGTTGATTACTTAAATCGATTTAAATCTGCAGCACAAAAAAAGGATACCATTGAAAAGGTAAAAGAAGGAAAGATTGACATTTTAGTGGGAACGCATGGGTTGTTAGGCAAAGATGTTGTTTTTAAAGATTTAGGATTAATGATCATTGATGAAGAACAAAAATTTGGAGTCGCGCATAAGGAAAAATTAAAAACTTTAAGGGCGAGTGTTGATTGCTTAACATTAACTGCAACACCCATTCCTCGTACCTTGCATTTTAGCTTAATGGGTGCACGTGATTTAAGTATTATTAATACAGCCCCTGCCAATCGTCAACCCATTCATACCGAAGTACAAGTATTTAATGAAGATATTATTAGGGAGTCCATTTATTATGAAACAGAAAGAGGGGGGCAGGTGTTTTTTATTCATAATAGAGTACAAGGCTTGGCCGAAATGTGTGCATTGATTCAAAGATTATGTCCAGATATAAGTATTGGATATGCGCACGGACAATTAGAAGGACATCAGTTAGAAGAAAAAATATTAGATTTTATTGAACGCAGATATGATGTATTAGTATGTACCAATATTGTAGAAAGTGGCGTAGACATACCCAATGTTAATACTATAATCATCAACAACGCACATCAATTTGGTTTGAGTGATTTACATCAATTAAGAGGTAGGGTAGGCCGTAGTAATAAAAAAGCATTTTGTTATTTATTGGCACCACCCATTAGTACCCTGCCAGATGATTCTCGAAAAAGATTACAAACCTTAGAACAGTTTAGTGAACTAGGAAGTGGCTTTCAAATTGCCATGCGTGATTTAGATATTCGGGGTGCAGGTAATTTATTGGGGGGTGAGCAAAGTGGTTTCATGGCAGAGATTGGATTTGAAATGTATCAAAAAATATTAGCGGAAGCAGTAAGAGAATTAAAAAGATCGGATTTTAAAGAATTATTTCAGGAAGAAATTAGTCAACAGGATGACTATGTGCAGGACTGCACCATTGATACTGACTTGGAGATAATGATTCCTGATATTTATGTAGAAAGTATTGGAGAACGATTATCATTATATACAAGATTGGATCAAGCAGAGGACGATGACGCACTTGATTTATTAGGCATTGAATTAGTGGATCGTTTTGGACCTTTACCTAGTTCGGTAAAAGATTTATTCACCACCATCAAATGCAGGCGCATAGCCATTGCATTGGGTTTTGAAAAGATGACTTTGAAAGAGGAAGTGTTAAGATGTTTTTTTATTAATCGCCCAGATGCCCCCTATTTTGAAAGTGATACATTTAAGCATTTATTGGCCTTTGCTCAAAAGGCAATGAACACTGCCCATTTTAAACAAGTAGGTAAAAATTTCATTTTGATTATTAAGGACATCAAGGGTATGGAATCATGCTATCAGCTTTTAAATAAAATTCATACAGGGGTCGTTGGTATGAAATAAAAAAGCTCCAACCCAAATAAAGGGAGGAGCTTTTTTATTAAGTTGAGCTTAAAATGGTCTAGTAAAAACTAGAATCCTTTTTTAGCCACACCGTCAGCAATTGCCTTAAGCGCATTTGTTTCGCTTAGGATCGCTGCCATTTTATTTCCTTTACCATCATTGCCACCAGCCATGTAACCGCCTTTAGCAGTTCTAGTGATGACAGCATCTAGCATGGGTACATTTTTTTCTTTTGTTTTTAAGCAATACGCTTTAATCATTTTTGAAGTGTCCATTTTGTATAAATTTTAAAGTGAAAGTTTCTAATTGAAAGTAGGTTATTTATTGTTATTCATTTGAGTTCAGACGCAGTTTTTTGATAAAAACGCCAAAATGACGAGAAATCCTAGGGTTTAAGCGTCAATTTTAGCATATTTAGCATGAGTTTCAATGAATTCCCTTCTTGGAGCTACATCATCCCCCATCAACATACTGAATATGCGATCGGCTTCTGCGACGCTCTCAATAGTGACTTGTTTGAGGGTTCTGCGAGAAGGATCCATTGTGGTTTCCCATAATTGATCAGCGTTCATTTCTCCCAAACCTTTATATCGTTGTATGGTCACTGAATCATCTTTTCCGCCGCCTAATTTAGTGACCAATCCTTTTCTTTGTTCTTCACTGTAAGCGTATTCTTGCTCTTTTCCTTTTTTTACTAAATACAAAGGAGGTTGAGCAATATATACATAACCGTTTTGCACTAATTCTTTCATATATCTAAAGATGAAAGTTAAAATTAATGTAGCGATGTGAGAACCATCCACATCCGCATCGGTCATGATAATTAATTTATGATATCTAAGCTTGGTAATATTTAAAGCTTTTGGATCTTCGGGAGTACCCACCGTAACTCCAAGTGCTGTATACATATTGCGAATCTCCTCATTCTCGTATATCTTATGTTCCATTGCTTTTTCTACGTTCAAAATTTTACCACGCAAAGGTAAAATGGCTTGATAACCGCGATCACGACCTTGCTTTGCAGTTCCTCCAGCCGAATCTCCTTCGACTAAATAAAGTTCACATCTTTCAGGGTCTCTATCCGAGCAATCGGCGAGCTTACCAGGAAGTCCACCACCTG
The DNA here is from genome assembly GCA_903824725.1 of uncultured Bacteroidota bacterium. Taxonomy (GTDB): domain Bacteria; phylum Bacteroidota; class Bacteroidia; order Chitinophagales; family Chitinophagaceae; genus Sediminibacterium. Next base: position 266,066 of record CAIJXU010000064.1, read on the forward strand.
TCAAGACGGTTTTGCGTTGCACCATGTCACGGGCTTTTTTAGCCGCTACGCGCGCTTGGGCAGCCAAAATAATTTTAGAGATCACATACTTAGCTTCTTTAGGATTCTCTTCTAGATAAGCTTCTAATACCCTAGAAACCGTAGTTTGCACGACACCACTCACTTCACTATTGCCTAATTTAGTTTTGGTTTGGCCCTCAAACTGAGGCTCAGGAACTTTTACAGAGATAATGGCACTTAAGCCTTCTCTAAAATCATCCCCTTCAACAGTTACTTTGGCTCTTTCGAATAAACCTTCCTTATCTCCGTAACTTTTAAAAACGCGGGTAAGTGCTGTTCTAAATCCAGTTACATGCGTACCCCCTTCAATGGTATTGATGTTATTGACATAGGAAAAAATATTTTCCTTAAAATCGTCATTGTAAGTTAATGCTACTTCAACCATCACATTCGATGCTTCGTCTAAACCTTCAACGTATAAGGGTTGCGCAATAATTGGGTTTCTGTTTCCGTTTTTATCCAACATTTGTACAAACTCCACAATACCACCTTCACTATAAAAGTTTTTAGTATAAGCAGTACCGGTTTCATCTAATTCTCTTAAATCAGTTAATGTAATGCTGATTCTTTTATTTAAATAAGAAAGTTCACGCAAGCGACCTTCTAAAATTTCACGCTTATAAACTGATTCTTGGAAAATAGTTAAGTCGGGCCAAAAGTGAACGCGTGTACCTGTTTTTTCACTTGTGCCAATTTCTCTTACTGCATATTGTGGGGCACCAATGGCATATTCTTGTTCAAATATTTTTCCTTCTCTTTCAACGGTTACTAATAATTTTTTACTTAGGGCATTCACGCAACTCACACCCACTCCGTGCAAACCACCTGATACTTTATAGGTATTTTTATCAAATTTACCTCCAGCATGTAGCACTGTCATTACCACTTCTAGGGCGGAACGCTTTTCCTTAGTATGCATAGCGGTAGGGATGCCTCGACCATTATCTTGAACACAAATGGAATTATCTTGATGAATAAACACTTCGATATGAGAGCAATAACCTGCTAGCGCTTCGTCAATAGAGTTGTCAACTACCTCATATACAAGGTGGTGTAAGCCTTTTGAGCCCACATCGCCAATATACATGGCAGGTCTTTTTCGAACTGCTTCCAAGCCTTCTAAAACCTGGATACTATCGGCGCCGTAATTTTTGTTTTCTGCTGATTCGCTTGATTGTAAATCGTTGGACATAAAATGGTTGAAATTAGATTGTTTTTATGGGCATTTCGAATGCATACAAACTTAAGAAAATTAAGGGTTTAAAGCCCTTTTTAGAGTCAATTTAGTTATCCCCATTTTAGCCATTTTGTGCATAGTTTTTTACCCTAAAATGACGCCTAAAATGGCAATTTTTTCTTCAAGAGGGTCGTTTAATGTTTATACATTAATTTTGCAATAGATGACAACAGCACATGAAATATTAAAGCAGGTAAATACCCCGCATGGTTTTGATGGGATGGCCATGCTGTACAATAAAGAGCAGCGCATTCCGGGATCAACCCAATACCATATTAGAAGGTATGCGGCGCAAGATAGCTGGGCGGCCGAGGATACAGGTATGTTTATTTATCATTACAATGCTAAAAAGCCAAAAGAGAATTATTTGGAGTTAAGATTTTGTATTTCGGGCAATAGGTATTGCGATAATAAATTATGCGGTACTTGCAATCAAATACCTACTAGTGATTGTGCTGGTCCTTTGAGAACAGTAGATGTTTTTTCATTTCATTTTACTTCCACTTTTTTACATCAGTTTGTACATCATGTAAAATTGAATAACAAAAAAGATGAGTTATTGGCGTTCAGGCATCCCGATAATTTTTCTAAAATTTTTACACTCAGTTTAAAAAAGCGCGCTACCCTAGATGCCTTATTGAACCATAGTTACAGCGGTTCTTTGGAAAATATTTTTGTCAATGCAAAAGTACATGAGTTATTGGTGTATAGCTTAGAAAGTGTAGTGGAAGAGAAAGAGGTTATTTTTTCTTGTAAGTTTTTGGCAGATGAAAGAGGCACTGAAAGTATTTATCAAGCGCGCGAATTTTTATTGCAACATATTGGAGATCCCATTACGATTAAGGAGTTGAGTAGAAAAGTAGCGATGAATGAATGTTACCTAAAAAAAGGTTTCAAGGAAGTATTTGGAACCACGATATTTGATTTTTACCAACAGCAAAGGATGGAGCACGCAAAGTATTTGCTGTATCAAAAATCTTTAAGCGTAACCGATGTTTCAGCATTACTTGGGTATTCTTCTATTTCCCATTTTTCGGCTGCTTTTAAAAAGCATACAGGTTTAAAGCCTTGTGAATTATTAAACTAGATTCATTTTTGTTCTAGTGTTGGTATAGTATTGTCATTTTTTACTTAGTTTTATTCGTCTTAAAATAAATTGTATGCGATTATTATTAGCGTTCTCCATTGTTTTTTTATTTAGTGCATGTATCAACCAACGAGTGGATTTGATCGTGCACCATGCGCAAATTTTTACGGTGAACAATGATTTTAGTTCAGCCGAAGCAATGGCCATACAGGATGGTAAAATTGTAGCCATTGGGAACAACGATGATATTTTAAAAGAATACAAATCGGATAGCATGGTGAATGCCCATGGGGCAAATGTTTATCCAGGTTTTATTGATGCACATGCTCATTTTTTAGGTTATGGGCAATCCTTATTTTCGGTTGATTTAATGTTTGTTTCTTCTTGGGAGCAAGCACTGGAGAAAGTAAAAACTTTTGCAGTGAATCATCCAGGAAAAGGATGGATTAAGGGAAGAGGTTGGGATCAAAATCGCTTCCCAGGGAAATCATTTCCTAGCAATGCAGAACTCAATATTTTATTTCCTGATCGTCCAGTAATTTTAGAAAGGGTAGATGGGCATGCTAGTATTGCCAATGATTTTGCGTTGCAACTTGCAGGGATTAAAGCAGGTCAAAACATACAAGGAGGACAATTTACAATGCAAAATGGGAAGTTAACTGGTTTGTTAATAGACAATGCAGTGGGTGTAGTTGAAAGACAGGTGCCTACTGCAACCCAAGCAGATTATAAAGCATGGTTAATGGCAGCAGAGCAAAATTGCTTTGCAACTGGATTAACAACCATCACTGATTGCGGTTTAAGTATTGATGATGTTGACAAGATAGATGCCTTACAAAAGTCCAATGATTTAAAAATGCGTTTGTATGTGATGCTTAGCGATCAGCCAAGTAGTTATCTTTCAAAATATTTTACTGATGGTGGTTATGTGACCGATAAAATGAGGGTGAAGGGAATTAAAGTATATGGGGATGGAGCCCTAGGTTCAAGAGGGGCTTGTTTATTACAACCTTATGCAGATAAAGTAGGATGGTCAGGATTTTTATTAAGTAACCCAGCTCATTTTGATAGTATTGCTGCAAAATTAATTAATACCGATTTCCAAATGTGTACTCATGCCATTGGAGATAGCGCCAACAGAATGATTTTAAAAGTGTATGCGAAATATTTAAAAGGGAAAAATGATAAAAGATGGAGAATTGAACATGCGCAAATATTGAATGCAGATGACTTTCATTATTTTGGTGACAATGCCATTGTTCCATCGGTGCAACCCACACATGCAACAAGTGATATGTATTGGGCAGGAGAAAGGCTAGGAGCAGAAAGATTAAAAGGAGGATATGCCTTTCAACAATTGTTGGCTCAAAATGGATGGCTTCCATTAGGTACCGATTTTCCTGTTGAAGAGATTAATCCTTTTAAAACATTTTTAGCGGCAGTGGCTCGACAAGATGCGAAAGGATTTCCTTCGGGTGGTTTTCAAATGGAGAATGCATTAACGCGTGAGCAAACCATTCGCGGAATGACCATTTGGGCAGCGAAAGCCAATCGAATGGAAAATCAAGTGGGTAGTTTAGAAATAGGAAAGAAGGCCGACTTTATTTTATTGGACAAGGACTTAATGAAAGTACCCACAGATAGTATTTTACACATTAAAGTGTTGAAGACTTATTTGAACGGAGAAAGAGTTTATTAGATAAATTAAATACTAAAAAGAATCAATGTTATTTCGAACGAACATTGATTCTTTTACAGCCCTACCATATCTTTTGGAATCACCCATGCATCAAATTCTTCAGGGGTAACATAGCCTAATTTTACTGCCATCTCTTTTAGAGTGGTCCCTTCTTTATGTGCTTTTTGTGCAATCTCTGCTGCTTTATAATAACCAATTTTGGTATTCAATGCAGTGACGAGCATTAAGCTATTGTTGACATGTTTTTTAATGTTTGACGCAATGGGTTCGATACCTATAGCACATTTGTCATTAAAGCTTACACAACCATCACCTATTAATCTTGCACTATGTAAAAAGTTATAAATCATAACAGGCTTGAATACATTTAATTCAAAATGCCCCATGGCACCACCAATATTAATTGCAACATCATTACCCATTACTTGAGCAGCAATCATGGTTAAGGCTTCACTTTGAGTTGGATTCACTTTGCCAGGCATAATTGAAGATCCTGGTTCGTTGTCGGGAATAAACAATTCTCCAATGCCACTTCTTGGACCAGAGGATAACATTCTAATATCATTTGCAATTTTCATCAAGCTGGCTGCCACTGTTTTTAAAGCACCATGTGATTCTACAATGGCATCATGCGCAGCCAATGCTTCAAATTTATTTTCGGCTGTAATAAAAGGGAGCCCTGTTAAAGTAGCAATATGTTTTGCAACATTTTCTGAATATCCTTTTGGCGTATTAATACCCGTACCTACTGCAGTCCCACCTAAAGCTAATTCGCTTAAATGAGATAATGTATTATGTATGGCTTTGATACCATGCTTTAATTGACTTGCATAACCACTTATCTCCTGACCAAGTGTTAATGGTGTAGCGTCCATGAAATGAGTGCGTCCAATTTTTACGACATCCATGAAAGCAACGCTCTTAGCTTCTAAAGTATCTTTTAATTTATTGATACCTGGTAAAGTTATATTGGATAATATTTGATAGGCTGCAATATGCATTGCGGTAGGAAAGGTGTCGTTAGAAGACTGCGATTTATTTACATCATCATTGGGATGTAAAAACTTTTCTTTGTCCGTTAATTTTCCACCTTGAATAACATGTCCGCGATAAGCGATGACTTCATTGACATTCATATTGCTTTGCGTGCCGCTACCTGTTTGCCAAATGACTAATGGAAATTGGTCATCTAATTTGCCAGCTAATATTTCATCACAAACCACTCCAATTAAATCTGATTTTTCTTTTGAAAGTACGCCTGCTTCAAAATTGGTAATGGCAGCTGCTTTTTTTAAGTAAGCGAATGCCTTAATAATTTCCTTTGGCATTCTATTGATATCCTGCGCGATTTTAAAATTTTCAATACTTCTTTGTGTTTGTGCACCCCAATAAACATCTGCAGGTACATTTACTTCACCCATCGTATCTTTTTCAATTCTGTATTCCATAATTGCAAATTTTGATAACACAAAGGTACTACAGCTATCATAAAATAGCGTCAGTGAACAGTATTAAATTCGGCTAAATAATAGATTTAATGTCCCTTAAAAAGGGGCTTTCTTTTGTCTACAAAAGCTTGAATTCCTTCCTTGCTGTCGCTAGTAGCAAAACATTCACCAAAGAGGGTGGCTTCCACATCATAGCCATTCACCGCTTCGTTCCATGCGGCATTGACTGCTTTAATTGAATTAGAAACGGCTAATGGGGCTTTTTCATGACATACTCTTAATATAGAAAAAGCTTTATCTAATAGTTCAGATTGAGGTACAACATAATTCACTAATCCATAATTCATTGCCTGGGTGGCATTGATGGTTTTACCAGTAATGACTAGTTCCATCGCCCTTCCTTTTCCTACTCTTTGTGTCAGCCTTTGCGAACCACCATATCCCACCATGATACCTAAATTCACTTCGGGTTGACCAAAAACAGCACTTTCTGAAGCAATGATAAAGTGACAGGCCATTGCTAATTCGCAACCACCTCCTAATGCAAAACCATTTACACAGGCAATCACCGGCTTGGGCGCATTTTCAATTTTAAAAAATACTTCCTGTCCTTTTTTAGCGAGCGCGGTTGCTTCGGTCTTTGTTAAGGATTCAAATTCTTTTATATCTGCACCAGCGACAAAGCTTTTTAAACCTGCTCCAGTAATCACTACACTTTTAATTTCAGGAAATTTATATACTCTGTCCATGACGGCAGATAAGTCCATCATCACTTGTTGGTTAAGTGCATTTAGTTTGTCAGGACGATTTATGGTGATGATTAAAGTGTGGTCTTCCAATTTGGTAAACAAAGTTTGAAATGACATAATAAAAAATTTAATTTTTATTGCACCTTATTTTCTGCGTTCTTCCACCCAATCACGAATGTATTGAGCGATATCAATGGTGTTGGTACCCGGTGCAAATAAAGTACCTACCCCCATTTCTCGTAACACGATATTATCTTGTTCAGGAATAATGCCGCCACCTGTTAGTAAAACATTTTTCAAACCTTTTTCCTGCATTAACTTATATACTTTGGGAAAAACAGTCATATGCGCTCCTGATAATATACTAATTCCAATGGCGTCCACATCTTCTTGTAAGGCAGCCTGCACGACCATTTCAGGGCTTTGACGAAGTCCTGTATAAATGACTTCCATTCCAGCATCGCGCAAAGCGGTGGCAATAATTTTGGCGCCTCGGTCGTGACCGTCTAATCCTACTTTGGCGACTAATACTCTTATTGGTTTTGAAATGGACATATTAAGTGTTGTAACAATTTACATTATTTATTGGAAAGTAATTTCAAACTGTGGTCAATTCTTTTTTGCGCATCTTCTAATTCGATGGATTGTATAATATCAAAAACGCCAGGTCCGAATTTGCCGCCTACCAACATCAATCTTAAAGGAAGCATGAGGTCGCCTGGTTTAATCTCGTGGGTCGCTGCTAAGTTTTTAAAATGGAGTTCTAATTCAGAAGCCTGCGTAAGTGTCACGCCCTTGCTCAGCATCGTTTGATATTCTAGCATCAAAGCCGAAAAAAAGGCTTGTTTTTTGTCGTCCCATTTAGGAAGTAGGGCGGCAGTATCAATTTGACTTGGTGCTTGAAAAAAGAAGCTACTTTGTGTTATAAAATCGGTGAGTAAATGACATCGGTCTTTCACGAGTCCTATTACTTTTACTAAATAAGAGGGTTCATGTACCTCAATTTGGGCGTCATCGAAAAAAGGGTTCACTAAAGCAGCAAGTGTGGCGTCATCTGTTTTTTTAATCCATTCCTGATTGAACCACTTTGCTTTTTCGTAATCAAATTTAGCACCTCCTTTATGGACGCGTTCTAATGAGAATTGCGAGATGAGTTCTTCTATCGAAAAAATTTCTTTATCTGTTCCATCATTCCAACCTAGTAAGGCTAATAAATTAATAAGTGCTTCCGGTAAAAATCCTCTTTCTTTAAATCCAATGGTTTGCTCTTTGGTGTTGGGATCCATCCAATCCATCGCAAATACAGGAAAGCCTAATCTTTCTCCATCTCGTTTGCTTAATTTTCCATGACCTTCTGGCTTTAAGATTAAAGGTAAATGCGCCCACTTAGGCATTTTATCTAATCCAAATAAATATTTCCATAATAAAATATGGACAGGCGCACTGGGTAGCCATTCTTCGCCACGAAAAGCATGTGTAATTTTCATTAAATGATCATCTACCACAACTGCTAAATGATAGGTAGGCATGCCATCGGCTTTAAGTAAAACTTTATCATCTACGGTACTAGTATCAAATGAAACTTCACCACGAATCAAGTCGTGAAAAGTTAAATTTTCTTGCTCTGGCATTTTAATACGAATAACATAGGGTGTATTACTTTTTAATAAATCACTTACTTCGCTTTCGCTTAATGCAATGGAATTTTTCATTTCCATTCGATGTGCACGACTATATTGAAAATTTGGAATCTGACTTCTCTTTGCTTCTAAATCAGCAGCAGTATCAAACGCATAATAGGCATGTCCTTGCGCGATCAATTGATCGGCATATTGCTTGTATAAATGTTTGCGCTCGCTTTGACGATAAGGGCCATAAGCGCCTGGGTGCACTGGGCTTTCGTCTGGCACCATGCCGCACCAATTTAAGGTGTCTAATATATATTGTTCGGCACCTGCTACAAAACGGGACTGATCGGTATCCTCGATCCTTAATATAAATTCGCCCCCATGATGTTTTGCAAATAGATAATTAAATAAAACGGTTCTCACCCCACCAATGTGCAATCCGCCTGTAGGTGAGGGCGCAAACCTTACTCTGACCTTTGAATCCATGCTTTCGTTTATTTACACAAAGATAATATTCAATTGGGCAAAAGAACTATTTATCTTTGTGTATGTATTTGATAAAAACCCCATTTTGGCTTAGGGCAATTTATCCATCTGGCACATGGCGAATTCCAACAAAGCAAAAGGTGATTTACCTTAGTTTTGATGATGGGCCGCACCCTGAAGCCACTTCATTTGTTTTGGAGCAATTAAATAAATTTAATGCTAAGGGGACTTTTTTTTGTATTGGAAAAAATGTGCTTGCCTTCCCTAATTTATATGAATCTATTTTATCTCAGGGTCATACGGTGGGCAACCATACTTATGATCATTTAAATGGGTGGAAAGTGTCTCGGCAGGATTATATTCAAAATATAAAAGCTGCGAGTAAATTAATTACATCTAATTTGTTTAGACCACCTTATGGTCGAATAAAACCTTCTCAAATAAAAAGTATAAGTCAGGATTCAAGTTTACCTCAGCAAATGATTATGTGGGATGTGTTAAGTGCCGACTTTGATACGCAATTACGTGGGGAACAATGCGCCCAGCATGTCATTAAAAATGCAGTGCCTGGATCTATCGTTGTTTTTCATGATAGTGCGAAAGCATGGGAAAGATTGCAAGTGGCATTGCCCATCGTACTTCATCATTTTACCTCCTTGGGTTATACTTTTGAAGCCATCCGATAATATTGGCAAAAAAAAGGCCAAGGTAGAAACCTCAGCCGGTATAATCCGTACCCTATAAAAAACAAAGTTTAATTCGAAAGTGATAGCAGATGCTATTCATCCCTTTAAACGATATAAATTCCTATTTTAGTATGTTAGGAGTAAAAAAAACACTTGTTTTGCATTTAATAAGTATGAACTATGAACTTTATTGATACACATGCTCACCTATATTCAGAAGAATTTCAGGAAGATATTGTCACTACAATACAGTCTGCCATAATTAATGGCATTACAAAAATTGTAATGCCAGGTATTGACAGTACTGCAATTCAAGCAATGTTGTTATTGGAAAAAGATTATCCTGAAATCTGTATTCCAACCATGGGGTTGCATCCTTGTTATGTTAAGGAGAATTTCAAAGCGGAACTTGCCATTATCGAAGAATGGCTTACTAAAAGAAAATTTGTTGCTATTGGGGAGATAGGCTTGGATTATTATTGGGATAAGACTTTTGTGGATCAACAAAAAGAGGTTTTTGAAACTCAAATGCAATGGGCTCTAAATTTCAATATTCCGATAATTATTCATACTCGAAATGCAATGGGCGAGACTATTGACGCAGTAAAACCATTTGCGAAAAAAGGTTTGCGTGGGGTATTCCATTGTTTTAGTGGAAGTAAGGAATCAGCCGAGCAAATTATTGATATGGGTTTCCATTTAGGTTTGGGTGGGGTGCTCACTTATAAAAATGCGGGCGTTGCCGAAGCAATAAAAGATATTCCCATGGAGTGTCTTGTTTTAGAAACTGATTCACCTTATTTATCACCCGTACCTTATAGGGGGAAGAGAAATGAGCCTGCTTTTATGTTAGAAGTGGCTAAAAAATTAGCTGAAATAAAAAGTAGGACTCTTCACGAGGTGGCGACAATTACAACATTAACAGCAGAAAAATTATTTGGAATTTAGTTTAATCAATTAATAAAAATCATTTTATGAAAACGGCAATTAAATTAGTGTTGTTTTTTATTTTCTATACTAACGCATCTTTCTCTCAGCTTATTATAGATAAGAAGGAAGGATTTGCAATCATGAGGAAGTCCTCTTATAAATTTCCAAAATTTTTCAGAGAGTTTCAGTATATAAATAAAACAGAATCAAGAATAAAAGGATTTAATTTTTTTAGAGATAATAATGCTGGAAGTCCGGCAAAAGCATCTAAAGACGGCATTATACATTTAAATGTTTCATTTTTTGAGAATACCCCTGTTGACTATGAAGATAATAGGCTTGTAGTAGTTCTATATCACGAATTAGGTCATTTGTATTATTTTACAAATAATACAAATGATAATAATAGAGAGGATAATGAAAAATTTGCTTTTGAATTCTCATTAAAAAGAACAAAAAATTTGGCACTTTTTGGTGATTGTCAACCATTGAAAACAGGGCTAAAGTATATGCAACAAAGAAGTTTGTCAAATGATTTACAAGATCAGCATGTAAGGGCATTGAAGCGCATGATGAATGGCCCAATAGTTAAATCTTATTTATCCTTTGTAGAACAAAATTGTCATTAATTATTTGCCACATTTAGTTAAATAAAACGATTCGCAGTTTTTGAATAAATCTTCCTGAATGAGTTTGTTTCTTACTTGATCTCTGTAATTGTTTGAATTAGGACCATTGAATTTTTTAACTTTCCATACAGAAACAGCATGTTCTAGTGCATTACAATCTCCGTTTGCTGCATACTCTTTAGATTTTTTTAAAGCATAAGTAAAATTTGCGTTGATTTTATCATATATGGAAGGAAACGTGGAATTATTTTTTGTGTCTAAAGTAGAAACTTGAAATAGCAGTTCCCATATTTTAGCACCTTCTGAAAAGCCTTTTTTTGTTTCATCAAATGCAAATAAGTCAAATACAATTTTATCATTAATTACTGAACTGCTCCATTCGTGAGTATCCCTAACTATGAATTGCACTTCTTTTACATTGGAATTATTAGTAATGACATCTTTATATGCATTGTAGAAACTTGGATATTTATCTTTTAGTTGTGTTTCGATTATTTCTGAATTATCATCAAACTGCTTATCCGAAGTATTATTTACATTAGAATTATTATTCTTATTTACAGGGGTTGCTTGATTATTTGCAATTCGGGGCGTAGCGTTTGATTTATTAATTCTATTTGAAACTACTGTAAACTTACCATTAATTTTATTTTCTAATGCATTTACAGAAGCGTTAATTGCTTTATCTGAAATAGTATTAATTTTATCATTTAACGCCTTGTTCGCTTTATTTAATAAACTCTGGAATAATC
>CAIJXU010000065.1 GCA_903824725.1 uncultured Bacteroidota bacterium
ATTATAGGAATATTAAAAATGGTAAAATAAACGCTGCGGCTAAGCTTACCAAAACAACCGTTACATAGGTGTCAGTTGCTTTTTTTACATTATCTTTTTTAGTTTCTTCCTGTATCTTAGTTTGATTATAAGATGCGCAGGCCTTTTCAGTTTCTTGAAAATAAGAAAACTCGCGATCTGACATACGATTTAGTGGCGTATTTTTTAAGACCTGATATAGACTATCGTTGCAAGGATTTTGAGCATTAGCACCAATTGAAAATATAAATATTAGAGCAAGTAAAATGTATTTTTTTTTCATGAGTAGTTGGTTTTTGGTTTTAGTTTTTATTTAGATATTTTAATTAACCAAAAGAAATCAACTTCTCTGCCAAATAGGGTCAATCGTTTGAATATTTTAAATTAATTGACTTTATTTGGCAAACTATTTTTCAACATGTTCAATCAAAATAGAATTTACCGCTTATTTCAGCTGATAAATTATCTAAAAGCCAGACCAGCGAAATCGGTACGGAGTATTGAAGCCTTTCTTGAAACATCTGAGAGAACCGCCTATCGTTACTTGGACTTATTAAAAGATTTGGGCTTTCAGATTGAAAAGGATAGCAAAAACAAACTTTTTATTGCTGCCACCTCTGAGCTTGAGCATATACCTTTTACACCACAAGAAGCTGACTACCTAAAAAAACTTATTTTATCAGCAGGAAAGGAAAATCAATTAGCACAAAGTGTACTGCAAAAAGTGCAACAATCGAGTGAAATTGAATTAGGAGCTGATAGTTTATTCAAGGCGCACCTTGCCAAAATTGTAGAGCAGATTTCCGTTGCTATCATCGAGGGAAAACAATTGTTGATCAAAGGATATAGCTCGGCAAATAGTCAAAGTGTTACTGATCGCTTGGTTGAACCAACTTGCTTTACAGAAAACTATGATTCGGTTTCTGCATTTGAAATAAAAACACGGCTTAATAAGTATTTTAATATTGAACGTATGACTAGCGTTGAAGTATTAGAAAAACCTATGAAGTATGAAGACCAACATGAATTCTACAAGCCCGATATTTTTGGATTTCAAGGCAAAAGCATGAACAAGGAAATTGAATTAGAAATGTCTATGAGAGCATATTTATTGTTGAAGGAAGAATACCCAATGAGTACGGCATTTATAAAGCCAATTCCCGATACAGGTAAATACTATTTCAAAGCAAATGTTCAAAGTTTTCAAGCTCCAGGTCGTTTTGTATTGGGATTTTTAGAGGAAGTACAAGTGCTGGGATCTAAAGAATTTATTAAATTCATTCAAAAGGTGGTAAAGAAAAATACATAGTTAACTTCCCTGGCAGTATTAACTTTACGAAATGAATATTTTCCACACGCCATAAGCCAAAGCCAATGGCATGCTCATCAAAATGACCAAACTTACCAAGCAGCCTCTACTTGTTTTGTTATACACTTTGTTGTACAAAGCTTTCTTAGGATCAGTTAACCAGCCCATGCCTCTAGGAGCTTTAATACCTAGGTTGTGACGAATAACACGCTTTACCGAAGTGCGAGCTGCAATTCGTTTGGTGAGTGACGGTATGCGAAATCCGAATTTCATTTTATTGTTATATAACCTTTACCAACTGCACTATCTTTCTTGCTCAAAAGTTGATTGAAATTAATGTTCGTTCCATTTGCTATTTCAAAGTATGAATACCAAGGCTTAAAGTTCAGTTCATCTACAAGAATAGATTTTGAG
>CAIJXU010000066.1 GCA_903824725.1 uncultured Bacteroidota bacterium
ACTATGTTCATATATATATTTTAAACAAATTAACATATGAGACTACGAAAAATCCTGCTTGTTATTTTTACAGGTTTGATAAGCTTAAGCGCTTTTTCTCAAACCAAAATAACAGGAACTGTTCAGTCTGAAGACGGGACAGCACTTTCTAAAGCGACAGTAAAATTAATTGGCTCAACTGAAACCACTACTACTGATGCGAAAGGTAATTTTACTTTAACAAGTAAAACTTCCAAAAACACATTGACAGTGAGTTATGTTGGTTATGAAACTGAGAATTTTATTTTAGCAGCGAATCAAAAGACCATAACAATAAAATTAAAATCGTCTTCATCTCAATTGACGGATGTGGTTGTTGTGGGATATGGTACGCAAAGAAAAAAGGATTTAACAGGTTCTATCAGTTCTATTAATAGTGATAATATGACTTTAGGAGGAACCGTATCAAATATCGCCCAAGCAATTCAAGGTAGAGCAGCGGGTGTGCAAGTGCAACAATCTGATTTTTCTCCAGGAGGTAGCATCTCCATCGTTATTAGAGGTGGTAATTCAATCAACACGACCAATGAGCCTTTATATGTAGTGGATGGATTGATTAGTGATAATGGAAAATATATTAGTCCTAGTGATATTGAAGATATTCAAATATTAAAAGATGCATCTGCTACAGCGATATATGGAGCAAGAGGGGGTAATGGTGTTATTTTGATTACTACTAAAAAAGGTAAATCAGGAAAAATGCAATTAGAAGCAGATGTTACAAGAGGTACACAAAATGTTTCTTATAATCCTTCCTTAATTTCAGGTGCTGATTATGTGGCTACTCAAAATGCAATAGCAGCAGAGAATGGTAAACCACCTATATTTCCTTCTAGTCTTCCAGTTGCCAATACCAATTGGTTTGCAGCAGCCACTCAACCTGCATCCATATTAAATAGTACAATTAGCTTTAGTGGAAATGATAAGAATTCTAAATTATATATGTCAGGTAACTATTTCAAACAAGAGGGTGTATTGAAAAGTACCAACATGGAAAGATATTCCGTAAGAATGGGTGCTGAAAAAAGATTTAATGAAAGAGTTAAAGTGGGCGCTAATTTTTATGGAGCAAGTACTAAGTCAAATTTACAACGCTATGTCGCTGATATTACGGCGCCTTTGTATGGTTTATTTATGTCTGCCCCTAATTTGCCAGTGTATAATGCAGATGGTACCTATTATAAGTACTTAGGTAGAGACAATACGGTTGCTAGCATTTTAGAACCTACCAATACAGCGACGAGTCGTTTAATCAATGGTAATATGTTCTTAGATTATGACATCTTGAAAAATTTAACCTTCCACGTAAGTGGTGGTGCTGAGTACACGCAAAGAACTGCAGGACAATATACCCCTAAAACTTTAACAGCGGGTGCTGCTAATGGAGGTATAGCGCAAGAACAAATGAATACCAACTTTAGATGGTTGGCTGAAGAATATCTAACTTATAAGTATACAAGAGGCATACATGCGATTACTGCATTAGTAGGAACTTCTAGTCAAAAAGACGTTTATGAGAGTTTAGCTGCAGGGTCAAGTAATTTCTCAACTGATTTGTTTTTATTCTATAACTTATATGCAGGTGCAAATCCAACCGTTCAAGGTGCTTCAGTTCCTTCGAGTAGTAGGATAGAAAGTAAATTGGCCTCTTATTATGGTAGATTAAATTACTCATACAACGATAAAGTGTTAGCTACTTTCACATTAAGAGATGATGCATCTTCAAGATTTGGACCTAACAATCGTCATGGTCTTTTCCCTTCTGGAGCATTAGCTTGGAAATTAACGAACGAGCCTTTCATTCAGAATTTAAATACTTTTTCAAATGTAAAATTGAGAGCTAGTTATGGTATCACTGGTAATGATCGTATTGGAGATTATGCTTTCTTAAGTAGATTCTCTTCTTACGGAACAAGTATTGGTGAAAATACTTTTGTATCTGGAATTGAGCCGGCTTCTTTATCCAATAATAATTTGAAATGGGAGACAACTTACCAAACAGATTTAGGATTGGATTTGGGTTTCTTAGGAGGCAGGGTAAATGTAACAATCGACTTATATAAAAAAACAACAAAGGATTTGCTTTTAAGTGTCCCTGTTGGTCAATGGTGGGGTTTTAGTAGTCAACTTACCAATGCGGGTTCAATTGAGAATACAGGTATAGAAATGTCGATTAATACAGAAAATATTAAAAAAAGTAATTTCTCATGGAGTTCTACTTTCAATATTGCGTATAATAAACAAAACACTTTGGAGTTAGCTAATAATGTAAAAATTATAAGTACCAATACGGCTAATCCTAGTGGTGTTGTTTCGGGAAGAGAATTTACAAGAATTGAACCAGGTAAAGAGTTGGGAGTATTATATGGATTTATTTATAATGGAGTCATTAAAACGGGCGAAACATATGCGCCACAACCCAATTCAAAACCAGGGGATCCTAAATATGCCGATTTGAATGGAGATGGAAAACTTACACCTGATGATAGAACTTATATGGGTAATACCAACCCTCATATCGTTGGTGGATTTGGTAACAGTTTTCAATACAAAGGCTTTGATTTAGATATCTTCTTCCAAGGCGCTTTTGATTATTCTTTGTATAATATGAATCGCTTGGTCATGGAATCAACTACTAGTACCGATGTATTAAATCGTTGGGTAGCTGGTAAAAATGAAAATACAGACATTCCAAGAGAAGGGTATTTTAAAAGTATCTATGGTAGTTATGTCAATTCTAGATTTGTAGAAGATGCAAGCTATATCAGATTGAAATCAATCTCTATTGGGTATAATTTACCAGTTAATTTAATTAAGAAATTTAACTTTATAGACGGGTTGAGAGTGTATGCTTCTGGTCAAAACTTATTAACCTTTACAAAGTATACCGGAACCGATCCTGAGGTAAATACCCATTCAGGAAGTAATGTGGGCGGCGGTATTGATTTTAATGCATTCCCTGCATTTAAAACTTTGACATTAGGAGTTAAATTGACAATTCATTAAGCATAATACAACTATAAATAAAAATTTTTAAATTTTAAGATAATGAAACCATATAAAATATTATTACTGATTATACCTATTTTAATGCAATACGCATGTAATAAGGATTTAGATCCAAAAGTATACAGTACACTTACGAATGCCAATGCATTTCAATCTAAGTCTGATGCTGTCGCGGTTGTCAATTCAGTTTATGCTCGTTTAAAGGGGCCAGCTGTAGGAGATAACTTTGATTATTGGACCGTGAGACATTTTGCCTTAACTGATTTAACAACCGACTTAGGTAGTTGTAGTTATGGTGGTGATCCAGGTCAATTGTCATTAGGCCTTTGGAATTCATCCAATGGCTTGTTAGCAGAAGATTGGAAGATGATTTATAAATTAATTGCCAATGCGAACAATGCGATTTATAATATCACTCCAATGAAGTCGATCACGGATGCGGAAAAAAAGCAATTTCTTTCTGAACTTAAATTTTTACGTGCAATTGCTTATTCAGATTTAACAGATGCTTGGGGCCCAGTTATTCTAGCAACTGAAAAAGATATTGCAGCTCCAGCTTATTCTAGTCAACCTAAACCTACACCAGTAGCAGATATCGAAGCTCTATTGATTGCTGATTTAACAGAGGCCATTAGTATACTTCCAGTAAATTATAAAGGCAATGCAATATATGCTAGTAATGATGTAGGTAGGGCAACCAAAGGAGCAGCACTTACTTTATTAGCAAAATTACAACTACGTAGAAACGAGTGGCAAAAAGCAGCAGACTTAACTAAACAAGTAATCGATTTGAATGAGTATAAGTTATTTCCAAGTTACAGTGGATTATTTGCGGAAGCAAATAAATGGTGTAGTGAAAATATATTTTCAGTATTGAGTGATGCGAATTTAAATGGAACAGAGTTGAAAAATCACTTTGGACCAGTGAATCACCCTGTGATTATGGACAGATGGCAATATTATGCTGTTACTTGGGATTTTTATAATACCTATAATAATGCAGATGACAGAAAGAAAAGCTATTTTCCTGAATATGAAGGGGTGGATGGTTTAATATATAAGCAAGCTCCCTCAAAGACGGCTAAGCCTGGCGCAAATGAATTTTTTATGCCCGATGTTGCAACAAGCAAATATGCCGATCCTGATGGATCACCTACTTATTATGATGGTCATAGTGTAGATATATTAAGATATGCTGATGTACTTATTAGTAGAGCAGAAGCTTTAAATGAATTAACAGGTCCTACCGCTGAAAGTGTAGAATTGGTCAATCAAGTGAAAAGAAGATCTCATGCACCGGAATTGGTTTTATCAGGTCTTACAAAAGCCACTATGAGAGATGCCATTTTACAAGAAAGAGGATGGGAGTTCTTTTATGAAGGAAAACGTAGATCTGATTTAATTAGAATGGGCAAGTATGATGTAATAGTAAATGCTTATTTACAAAGAATAGGACAACCAGCTAATATCGTAATGCCAAAAAATAAATTTTTTACATATCCTTTGGGTCAAACTACTTTGAATCCAAATTTGAGTAACGCGGATAGACAGTAGATTTTTTTTGAATTAATCGTTGATGGTCAGAAAGTGGTATTATTGAAAAATAGTTCATTTTCTGATCATTTTTTTATATATTGCTAATAGCAATTATTAATATTATTTTTTAA
>CAIJXU010000067.1 GCA_903824725.1 uncultured Bacteroidota bacterium
CCAGAAGGGGCTTTTTCATATTGATTACAACTTGCAAACAATACAATAGCAGCTACTAACTTTAAAGTTGATTTTATCATTTTTAATTTAATTGTGTTAATTGTGATTTATAGTTTTCTATTATGGTTTTAAAATCGTTTAATGTTTCATCGACCGTTTTTGAAGACCTTCCACCAGCGGCATTGGCATGTCCACCACCTTCAAAATGAGTTCGTGCAAATATATTAACATCAAAGTTACCTTTGCTTCTAAAACTCCATTTTCTTTCTTCTTCTCGATCAATAACAATGGCCGCAAATTTAATACCTTCTATGGATAATAAATAATTGACCAATCCTTCGGTATCCCCTGTTTTTAATTCGTACTTATATATATCTGTTTTAGGGATGGCCATAACCGCAGTTTTAAATTCGGGTAACACGGTCATTCTGTTTAAAAAGGCATTTCCCATAAACTTAAGGCGCCCTTCGCTCGAATTATCGTAAATATGCTCATGGATTTTAGCATGTTGTAGACCTAATTCCTTCAAATGGGCAATAATTTTATGAACAGAAGCCGTTGTTGAAGGAAATCTAAAGGAACCGGTATCAGTCATTAAACCAGTATATAAACAAGTGGCAATATCTATGTTAATTAAATTGCTATGTCCTGATTGAACAATAAAATCATAGATCATTTCACAGGTAGAACTCATTTTCACATCACTAATTCCATATCCAAATGTTGGAGTATCAGGTTGTTGATGATGGTCAATTAATATTTTTATGGCCTTCGAATCTTTTATAACGGGTTCCAAATTTTTAGTACGATGTAGAATATTAAAATCCAAGCAAAATATATAATCTGCATCCTGTACAATCTTTGATGCTTCTTTTCTATTAGATTCAAAATCAATTACTTGTGTTGTTCCAGGCATCCAATTCAAAAAATCAGCCCAATTGGTAGGTGAAACAACGGTTACTTCATGTCCTAATTGAATTAAAAAGTGATATAAAGCAAGTGATGAACCCATCGCATCTCCATCTGGCTTTTGATGAGCCGTTATAACCGCTTTAAATGGTTGATTTAGAATTGGGTAAAATTGTTCAATGGATTGCATAAGTGGACAAATTTAACATAAATCGGATGTTTTTCAGTAATTTTGCGCCTTCAATTAGAAACTTTAAATAAATATTATATGAATAACAGCACTTTTACCATGATTAAGCCTGATGCAACTTCAAAAGGCTATACTGGAGCAATATTAGATCAAATCGTTAAAGCAGGTTTTACCATTAAGGCTATGAAATGGACAAAATTAACTACTGAACAAGCCGGTCAATTTTATGAAGTACATAAAGAGCGTCCTTTTTATGGTGAATTAGTTGCTTTTATGAGCAGTGGAACAATTGTTGCTGCTATTTTGGAAAAAGACAACGCAGTCGCTGATTTTAGAACTTTAATTGGTGCTACTAATCCAGCTCAAGCTGCCGAAGGTACTATAAGAAAGAATTTTGCTGCTTCTATTGGAGAAAACGCTGTTCATGGAAGTGATAGTGATGAAAATGCACAAATCGAAGGCAATTTCTTCTTTTCTAAATTAGAAAGATTTTAGTCCAACCTATTTTTTGGCACCCCTAGTTTTAGGTTTGCCATACTTTTTTTGCATGATCTCTTTATGATTTTTCCGCTTATTGACTTTACTGTTTTTAGCGGATTTTTCATGAAAGGCAGGCCCTACTTCCTCTTTTTTAGGAAGTTTAATTTGTATGATCTTCATTCGAATTTTAGGCTTCTCGTCTTCGGTTAAAATACTAGATATTTCAAGTGTTTCAGGTAATGGTAATAATGGAATCTCTTGTTTCATCAAAGTTTCAATTGCTTTTTGAAACGGTTTTTCTTTTTCTGTAATAAATGTAATGGCGATACCTTTTTTATCTGCACGACCTGTACGACCTATACGGTGTATATAGTTTTCGGGCACTTCTGGAGTATCAAAATTGATAACATGGGTTACTTCAGCCACGTCAATTCCTCTTGCCATCACATCCGTTGCAATGATATACTTAAACACACCTGCTTTAAATTGCTTTACTGTATTAAACCTGTAATTCTGTTCTTTATTTGAATGAATAACACCTACGATTTCAGGAAATGAAAGGGAAAGTTGTTCAAATAATTGATCTGCTAAACTTTTAGTGGCTGCAAAAATTAAGACTTTAGTCATGGCCTCATTCGACGAAAGTAATAAATTTAATAAATTGACTTTAGTATTAAAATTGGGAACATTATATGCTGTCTGAATTATGTTATCCAATGGAGTGCCCGTTGGGGCTGCTTCTACTCTCACTGGCGCATCAAAATAATCATGCATTAATTTTTCAACATCATCTGTAATCGTTGCTGAAAAAAGTAAATTTTGTCTTTTCTTAGGCAATAACTCTAAGATATTGGTTATTTGTTTTCTAAATCCAAGATTCAGCATTTCATCCATTTCATCAATCACTAATTTCTTAATCATCTTGGTTTTAAAAGCTCCATTCATAATTAAATCAAATAATCGACCCGGTGTTGCCACTAAAACATCTACCCCTTTTTCTACTTCTATTTGTTGTGTATTAATATTCACACCTCCAAAAACACCCACTGTGACCACACTCATATAAGTGGTTAATTTTTTAACTGCTTCTACAACTTGCACTACTAATTCACGAGTGGGGACAATTACTAATATTTGAGGGTCTTTGTTTTTATCGTATTTCCATTGTCTTAAACAGGGCAATAGATATCCAAATGTTTTACCAGTACCTGTTTGAGCAATGCCACATACATCTGCGCCAGACATGACTATTGGAAAAACGCGATGCTGTATGGTTGTGGGTCTAGTATAGCCTAAATCTTCTAAAGATCTTAATAAGGGCGTATTTAGGTTTAAATCTTGAAATGTCATGATACTATAAATGTGCGGCGAAGGTAGTTTATTAAATGCGCTAAAAACAGTAAAAATTAAATTATTAGATGATTAGTATTTTATAATCTATTGTAAATCAATATATTAATAAAGTAAATCTAAATATATTCTCTTATGTGAAAACAAAATTAAAGCTAAAAAAATGAAGGTACACTCCTTTAAAAAAATTATATTTAATCATTCTTTCAAAATCATTTCATTAAAATTATCCAAATGAATCAGAGATCTTTTGTAAAACGCCATCGTTTTAACTTTTTCAGTATGGCCACTGTGGTCATCCTATTATTGCAAAGTTTATTTGCTATGAGTCAAAATGACGATAACATCAATAGCAGAGACATCTTATACCTTACTTCGGGTGGGAAACTACTCCCTTTGCAAGCTATTATGGACATTAGGCACTATACCATTAATCTAGAAGTGGATTTGGTAAAACAATCTATCAGTGGTTCAACAGAAGTGAGTATCAATTTTTCTAAAAAAACGGATACCATTTTACTTGACTTGATACACTTATATGCAGTTACTAAGGTTAAAGTGAATAATAAGGTAGTACCTTATTATCAACACGATGATAAAATATTTATCACTTCACCTACTGGTTTTGAAATAGGAAATCAAAAAATATGGATCGAATACAACGGTATACCACCCGTAGCAATAAGACCACCTTGGGATGGAGGATTTACTTGGAAAAAAGACAGTAGTCGAAATGATTGGGTATCAATCAATATTCAGGGTGAAGGTGGTAAAATGTATTTCCCATGTAAAGATCATCCAAGTGATGAACCTAATGAGGGAGTTGATTTAAATATTACTATACCCTCTTCATTAGTCGTTGCTGGTCCTGGATTATTAATGGGCGTCACCACTAAAAAAAATAAATCCACTTATCATTGGAAAACAAATTACACCATTAGTAATTACTGCATCTTATTTAATATAGGCAAATACAAGGTGTATAAAGATGAATTCACAACCATTCTTGGAACTAAGGTTCCTATTGAATACTATGTGCTAGAAGTAGATACAAGCCATGCTAAAAAAGTAATTGAAACTAAAAAAAGAGATACCAGAATTTTAGAAAAGTATTTTGGAGAATACCCTTGGGCAAAGGAAAAAATTGGTATAGCTGAAGTGCCCAATTCTGGCATGGAACATCAAACCATGATTACTTTTGATAATAAATTTTCTTATAAAACAATTAATGGCCAAGATTATTCAGCAAACTTATTTCATGAATATGCTCACGAATGGTGGGCAAACAAAGTAACCAATAAGGATTGGGGACA
Organism: uncultured Bacteroidota bacterium; assembly: GCA_903824725.1. Taxonomy (GTDB): domain Bacteria; phylum Bacteroidota; class Bacteroidia; order Chitinophagales; family Chitinophagaceae; genus Sediminibacterium. The sequence goes on from CAIJXU010000067.1 coordinate 4,243, forward strand.
TATGTGGATTCAGGAAGGTATTGCTACTTATGCTGAAGCCCTTGCTATGTATGAATTAGGTGGGGAAGCTGCTTATAATGAAATCATTGCTGGCCATCGCCGTGTTCGTAATAAAAAACCAGTGGTACCTGGTGATGTTGCGACCGAAGAGGAAGTTTATTCTGGTGGAGACATTTATGGAAAAGGATCTTTTTTCATGCATACATTAAGATTTGTTATAGGAGATGATATCTTTTTCCCAACCTTAAAGAAACTTTCTACCGATCCGCAAACCACTTATGACAATTTTGTTACAACAATGGATGTTGAAAAATTATTTAGCACAGCGTCTGGCAAAAATTTAAAACCTTTCTTTGATTTTTATTTAAGAACCACTGATATTTTAGACATTACAATTAAGGAAATAGGTTATCAAAAATTTCAAATTAAAGTCAACAATTCATTTATGACTTTACCATTTGAAGTGACAGCCAATGGTCAAACCACTCGTATGAATATTTCAAATGAAGCAATTATTATTAATAGTGCATTACCGCCTCAGGTGGATGCAAAAGGATATTATTTGAAAAAAGTAACAATACTATAATGAGAAAACTAATTACAGCAGCTCTATTTTTTGTTTGTCCATTTATATCTAAAGCGGACAACTACCCTATCAATAAAAATATTGATGTAAAACATTATTCCTTCCAGCTTAGCTTATCGGATGATAATAATGAAATTAAAGGAATTACGAATGTCACCCTTACTTTTAAACAAGCAGGTGCTCAAAGTTTCCGTTTAGATTTTATTAATAAAACAACAGCTAGAAAGGACAAAGGAATGACCATTGATGCCATTACTTTAGGAAATGAAAATGTGTCTTATACACATCAAAATGATGAAGTTATTATCACTACACCTAAAGCTGTCGCTGCCAATGAAACTTTAACTTTTACTATTCAATACCATGGAATTCCATTTGATGGTTTAAGAATTGGTGCCACTAAATTAGGTGACCGTAGTTTTTTTAATGAAAACTGGCCGAATAGAGGAAGACATTGGTTGCCCATCATCGATCATCCACACGATAAAGCCACATCTGAATTTATTGTCACTGCTCCTTCTCATTACAAAGTGGTTTCAAATGGCTTACTATTAGAAGAATCAGATCTTGGAAATAATAAAAGATTGACGCATTGGAAACAATCAGTACCGGTCTCATCTTGGTTATTTGTGTTAGGCGTAGCTGATTTTGCAGTTAAATATGTAGACGACTTCAGAGGAAAATCTATTCAAACCTGGGTGTATTCAAAAAATAGAGAAGCGGGGTTTTATGATTTTGATGAGCCTACTAAAAAAGTGTTGGAATTTTATTCAAATTATGTTGGCCCCTATGCTTATGAAAAATTAGCAAACATCCAAACGCCTAGCGTGAATGGAGGAATGGAAACTTCATCTGCTATTTTTTACGGTGAGGATTTAGTAAATGGTAAAAGAGATGAACGAACTAGAAATGTGGTGATCCATGAGATTGCCCATCAATGGTTTGGAAACGCAGTTACAGAAACAAGTTGGGATGACGCTTGGCTGAGTGAGGGTTTTGCCACTTTTTTTACATTAAGATTTATTGAGAATGCATATGGGATAGAAGAATACAATAAAGGAATTATCAAAGCAAGAAAAGCAGTCTTGGACATGTCGGTTAAAATGCCTGATTTTAGTATTGTAAGTCCTAGAACTGCCGAAAAAGAACAAGTAACAAGCGGACTCACTTATCAAAAAGGGGCCTGGATTTTACATATGCTTAGAAATTTAATGGGAGAAACTAATTTCCATAAAGGCATTCAATCTTATTATGCTCAATTTTATAATGCCAATGCCACTACCGATGATTTTAGATTGGCAATGGAAAAAGCTTCCGGATTAGATTTGAAATTATTTTTTAAGCAATGGCTATACCAACCCACGAATCCAAAAATAAATGCACAATGGGAATACGATGCAGCCAATAAAAAAATAACCATACAATTAGAACAAACACAGGTTGGAGATATGTTATTTAATGTTCCCATTGAAATAGGTTATTATAAAAAAGGAAGTACCCAACCTAAGCTGTTAAAAATGAATTTTTCTAAAAAACAACAAACCCAAAGTTTTAAAGTGAACGAAGCTCCTGAAAAAATGGAATTTGATCCTAGAAATGTGTTGCTCAGTAATACCACGTTTACAAAAAAATAAGTTTTTGCCATTTTTATTATGATAAAAAAAGTAGTTACGATTTTATGTTTTGCTTTAAGTTTTACATGCTTAAATGCACAAACAATTAAACGACCTAATATTATTTTATTTTTAGTAGATGATATGGGATGGATGGACAGTGGTGTGCCATTTGGAGATAGTTCCTATGCACTCAATAAAATATTTACCACACCCAATATGCAATTATTGGCAAAGGAGGGCGTAAAATTTACGAATGCATATGCCACCCCTGTTTGTACGCCGACTCGTACTAGTATTTTAACTGGAATGAATGCGACAAGACATGGTGTGACCAATTGGACTTCACCTATTATAAATAATTCTACCGATGCCAAGGACGATCAATTTAGTGGCGCTAATTGGAATTTGAATGGTGTAGTTATTAATTCAATCACTACTTATCCTCAGCTTTTAAAACAAGCAGGATATTATACCATTCATGTTGGTAAAGCGCATTGGGGGCCAGCTGGAACACCTATGTCCAATCCTTTGAACTTAGGATATATGGTGAATATAGCAGGTCATGCAGCAGGTCATCCGCAAAGTTATTACGGAAAGGATAATTATGGTAATATTCCCAATAAAGCTTCCTATCAAGCGGTTCCAGATTTATCCAACTACCATGGAACAGATACCAATTTAACAGAAGCACTTACCTTAGAAGCAATCAAAAGTTTAGAAGCACCCATTCGTTTAAAAATTCCTTTTTATTTAAACATGGCGAATTATGCAGTGCATGTTCCCATACAACCCGATGTTCGATTTTATCAATCCTATTTGGATAAGGGTTTAGATACGGCAAATGCAAAATACGCAAGTATGGTCGCCTCTATGGATAAAAGCTTGGGTGATATCATGAAATTTCTTACTGCAAAAAATATTGCAAATAATACCATCATTATTTTCATGAGTGATAATGGTGGATTAAGTTTAAGTGGTGCAAGAGGCCCAAAATCGCATGTACAAAATCTTCCACTACGTGCAGGAAAAGGTTCATTGTATGAAGGAGGTATTCGAGTACCCATGATTGTTAAATGGCCCAAAATTGTAAAACCCAATACTAAAAATAATCAATACATCATTGCAGAGGATTTTTTTCCTAGTATTTTAGAAATGGCGGGGTTATCCCAAACCACTACCCTGCAAAAGGTGGATGGAAAAAGTTTTGTTCCTTATTTAAAAAATCAAAATTTAACCGACAGCAATCGTTATTTAATTTGGCATTATCCTAATAAATGGATTGATGGAGATGGGCCTGCTATTAATTATACTTCGGCTGTTCGTAAAGGAAATTGGAAGTTGATTTATAATTTAAGAAATGGGCATACATCCCTTTATAATTTAGCGAATGATTTGGGAGAGTACAATGATATCTCTAAAAATAATCCCCTCATAACAAAACAACTTACCCTATATTTGAAACAGACACTTGAAAAAAATAAATCACCCATGCCCTTTTATAAGTCAAATTCAAAAATGGTAGAAATATTAATAGATTAACTATACACTCTTAAAAAAAATGCATGAGCATTAAAGACAACAAAGGTTTGATGGGCTCCATTATTACGGTACTATTTTTAATGGTACATTTTGTTTCTGATTTTGGTGGCGCAGATGTTATGGGAGCTCAATGGCTATATACTAGCACCCTAGATTTAGTCGTTTTATTGTATCTGTTTTTAAATAGAAATACATACAAAGAAGCATTTACGTCAATATTTAATTACAAATTCACCCTCCTATTTTCATTATTGGTATTATGGGCAATTGGATCTTACTTTTATGCAATCAACCCCACTGAAACTCTAGTTACGCTTGTAAGATTAATTTCAACCTATTTATTATTTATTCAGGTCTCTATTTTATTTTACAAAAAAGATATAAAGTATATATCCAATATTGTTTTTTTTGCCATTTCATTTATATTACTATTAGATTCTTTTTATATTTTAAAAGGATTTTCTAGAAATATAGAAACCATGGATTTGGATGCCAATATTTTAAGCTTGTCAGGTAATCATGGAAATAAGAATGTGATGGCAGCAAGTTTACTGATCAAATTTCCATTTGTCCTTTGGTTAATCATCAACCATAAATCCTTCATAAAAATAATTAATATTGGCGTTTTGTTTTTTGGGGTGGTCGCCTTATTTATTTTGAATACAAGATCTACTTATGTAGGATTAGGTATCATATTTTTAATTTATTCTATTTCTACGATACTATTTATAGGTATAAATAATAAAATAAAAGCAGCATTGCAAGTAGCCTATTTTTTAGGCCCAATCCTCATTGGATTATTTGTTGCCAATTTACTTTTAGCCAATGCTGTTGAACTTCAAGGATATCAAGGGGGTTACGGTACCGTTACAAAAAGAGCGGGTGATATTACTATCCAAAGTGAACAAGGAAGTCGAATCCATTTGTGGAAAAGTGCTATAGATTATGCAATTAAGCACCCTTTTGTTGGTGCTGGTTATGGTAATTGGAAGTTAGCTTCTATTCCATATGAAAAAGAGTTTACCAATGACTTATTTGTTCCCTATCATTGCCACAATGATTTCATTGAAATGTTTGCAGATTTGGGCGTCGTTGGAGGTATCACTTTTGGGTTCATGTTTTTATTAGTACCCATTTTCACTATTAAAATGTGGCGAAAAAGCGAATTCAAACCCTATCATTTAACTGCTACTATCTCTTTCATGGCTGTTACTTGTTATGCAGTGGATGCGTTTTTAAACTTCCCTGCCGAACGAACAGCAATGCAAACCATATTGGCTGTTTCAGCAGCATTCGTTTTTTTACCTATCAGTCATATATGTAAAACAAAAACCTCGAGTGGCATTTTAAATAAAACTGTTCCGGTAATCTTCTATTTTATTTCATTATTATTAATCATACCCTCTATCTATATTGCAAAACAAACTTATGATTCTTTAAAAATTCAAAAGTATGTTATGGGCGAAATAGATACTGATCCCAAAATGGCATTGGAAGAGGTAAAATCTTCCTTTCCTGCTATACCTAATTTGTCCACCTCTGCCATTCCTATTAAAGGACTAATTGCCCGATATGAATTTAGAGACAAACATTATGAGGAAGCTTTGCGATTATTAAATGAAAGTGAAAACGACAATCCTTATTTACACTATAATGATTTTATAAGAACTGCGGTGTATGCTGACAAACAAAAATTTGATAGCGTTGCTATTTATGCAAAAAGAGCATTTTATAATTGGCCAAGAGCAACCAGCTATTATAAAAATATTATGTTTAGTTCTACCAAAAATGAAGACACGATAGAAATCAAAAAAGCATATAATTTATACAAAAAATACCGACCTGGTGCTGTAGCCAATGCGCAATACCTGCTTGCATTATATGAGGTAAAAGGAACTATTGATTATAATATGATGAACTTACTAGATTCAACGAATGCTAGATATCCAATGGACAGTGCCATTTTAGCAACTGTGAATAGTATTTTTTCAAGAAACAAATCGGGTATTAAAAGCACAGATGTGTTAACTAATTTATTAAACAACGGTGTTGCTGCTTTCACAAAACGTCAATATATGAAAGCAGCACAGTTTTATTTACAAGCTGCACAATTGGATCCTACCAACTATACGCATTATGAAAATGCAGGTATAAGTTATTATTCCGGAGGCGAATTTGTAAAAGCAATTCCTTATTTTGAGAAAGCTGTTCAATTTTCCAATGCGACTACAGGTAAATCTGAATTTTTTATGGCAATGAGTTATATCGCACTAGGAAAAAAGAAACAAATATGTACTCCATTGATTACTGCAAAGAGAAAAGGATATACTGGGGTGGATAGTTATTTGAGGCAATATTGTAAGTAAGGATTGCCGTCGCGCTGCTCCGGCATCCTATTATCCCCTTTTTGCAAAAGCATAATACAAGAGCGCAATCGCTTCGCTCATGCTATGCGTTGTTTAGCTTGTTCGAATAGGTGAGCAAGCTCCCAATTTTTGGTCGGGTGAACAGGATTTGAACCTGCGACCACACGCCCCCCAGACGTGTACGCTACCGGACTGCGCTACCACCCGATTTATATAGACGACCCCCTTGAATTAATAAATCACCCCCCTTTTAAGTATGATAATACTCTATTTACAGCTAAAATGACATGATTTCGGGTGTAAATATAACCCTAAATAGAAAAATCGGGGTATATTGCATCAAAATTTTACAGACCCGATGACAATTCTTCTAAGTCAAGTTAAAATTGCAGATACGAGGTCCCCTTTTAATGGGTTGGTTAAGGATATTTTAATCAAAGACCACACCATCATTTCCATCACTGATCATTACAAAGGCGAAGCTGATCAAGTAATTGATTCCAAAAACAATATAGTAACTCCGGGATTTGTAGATCCTTTTGTACATTTTTGTGATCCAGGATTTGAACATAGGGAAACTTTAACAACAGGGTCCAATGCAGCCATCCAAGGTGGATTTACTACTGTATTTGTGATACCAAATACAACACCTGTTATTGACAACAAATCACAGGTTACTTACATTAAACAACATAGTCAAGATTTACCCATTCATATTTTACCCATTGGCGCCTTATCTAAAAAATTGGAAGGAAAAGATTTAGCTGAAATGATTGACATGCATTCGAATGGTGCGGTCGCTTTTAGTGATGGTTTATATCCAGTACAATCTACCCTACTATTTTTAAAAGCACTCCAATATGTAAAAGCTTTTGATGGTGTTGTAATTCAAATGCCCATTGACAAAAGTTTGGGAAGTTTAGGCTTAATGAATGAAGGGATACTTTCAACTAAGTTAGGTTTACCAGGTATCCCAGCTATCGCCGAAGAGTTAATCATCTCAAGAGATATTGAACTATTAAAATACACTCAATCTCAATTACACATCACTGGGGTGAGTACTTCAAAGGGAATTGAACTTATTAGAGCAGCGAAAAAGGAGGGTTTAAAAATAACATGTAGCGTAACTCCTTATCATTTATATTTTACTGAAGAAGATTTAAAGGACTACGATACACTTTTAAAAGTATTCCCTCCATTACGAACCAAGCTAGACCAAAAAGCTTTGTTCAAAGCAATTGAAGATGGAACTGTTGATTGTATCAGCTCACATCATATGCCACAAGATTGGGACGCAAAAACTATTGAGTTTGAAAATGCAAAAGCAGGAATTGCTAGTATCGAAACCAGTTTTGCAACTATTCATCAACTGTTTCCAAAATTAACAGAAAACAGAATAGCTGAATTATTTTCTATCAATGCAAGATCTATATTCAAACTAAACAACCAAGGAATTACAGAAGGAGCTAATGCCGACTTAACTTGGTTTAGTAAAACCGATAGCACTTTACTTTCTCAAAAAGAGTCGAAAAGCAAATCAGCTAATTCACCTTTTTGGAATATTAAACTAACAGGAAAAATAACCGGATCTTATAGCAAAGGAATTTTGCATTTAAATTAATATCAAAAAAATAAAAATCATGGACAAAAAAATTACTTCTCATATTGTAAAGGGCTCTATTTTAAGTGGCATTGTCATTTTAATGAGTATTATCGTAAGCGTGTTTAATTTGTATGAAGTTTCTTGGGTTAATTATATAACTTATGCCGTTATGATTGGGGGTTTAATTTATAGTTGTATTTTATTTGCTAACGAGAACAATAACAAAGTAACTTTTGGTAATATTTTCGCTCATGGATTTAAAACAACTTCAGTTATAATAGTTATAACAGTGGTATATACTTTCCTTTCTTTGAAATTATTGTTTCCAGATATGCAAGATAAAATCTTAGAGATATCAAGAAAGAAGATGGCTGAAAATCCTCAAATGACCGACGATATGATTGAACAAGCCATATCAATGACTAAGAAATTCTTTATGCCATTTGCCATTGGAGGCGCCATCATTGGAACTGGATTTATGGGTGCCATAGCTTCATTAATTGGTGCTGGTATTGCAAAAAAAATACCTGCCGATCCTTTTAGCGAACCCACAGCCTAAAATATTTATATGCAAATTACAGTGGTCATCCCCCTATTCAATGAAGCCGATTCTTTACCCGAATTAATGGCTTGGATTGATCGTGTAATGCAAGCAAATCAATATACTTACGAAGTCATTATGATAGATGATGGTAGCGATGACGGAAGTTGGGATACCATTACAAATTTAAGAAAGCAATATTCAGCTTTAAAGGGAATTAAATTTCAAAGGAATTATGGTAAGTCCGCAGCCTTAAATGAAGGATTTAAAGCAGCACAAGGGGAAATTGTTGTTACTATGGATGCCGATTTACAAGATTCACCAGAAGAGATTCCAGAGTTTGTTGAAATGATCACTCAAAAGGGATACCATTTAGTGAGTGGTTGGAAAAAAAGAAGATACGATAACACTTTTACTAAAAATATTCCTTCCAAAATATACAATGCTGTAGCTCGTAAAAGTTCAGGCATTAAACTTCATGATTTTAACTGTGGCATCAAAGCTTATCAATTAAAAGTGGTTAAAAGTATTGAAGTATTTGGTGAAATGCATCGCTATATTCCCATTTTAGCAAAATGGGCTGGATTTAAAAAAATTGGAGAAAAAGTGGTGGTACATCAAGCTAGAAAATACGGCACCACTAAATTTGGATGGGAACGCTTTGTTAATGGATTTTTAGATTTAATGACCATTCAGTTTTTATCTAAGTTTGGTAAAAAACCAATGCAGTTTTTTGGACTTATTGGTACTTTATTTTTTATGATTGGATTTATTTCATTTGGCTTTATTGTTACTGGTAAAATTTTAGATCCTAATTATACAGTTACCAATAAACCTAGTTTTTATATTGCGCTTACTTCAATGATGGTCGGAATGCAATTATTCTTAGCAGGATTCATTGGAGAGTTAGTGAATAGAAATGCATCTGAAAGAAATGTTTATTTAATTGAAGATAAACTAGGATGGTAAACAAATTGGTCATAATTGGCCCAGCATGGCCTTTGCGAGGTGGCCTTTCTGCTTTTGATGAAACACTCGCTACCCATTTTACAAAACAAGGTATTCAAACAAGAATTGATACATTTTCCTTACAATACCCTTCCTTCTTATTTCCAGGTACTAGTCAGTATAGTTCAGATCCAGCACCCCAAAATGTAAATATCAATGTCTGTATTAATTCAATCAATCCTTTTAATTGGATTCGAATTGGATTAAAATTATATCGTGAAAAACCGGAACTGATTATAGTAAGATATTGGATTCCTTTTTTAGCGCCCTGTCTAGGAACCATATTATATATTGCAAAAAGGAACAAACATACAAAAGTGATTTCAATTGTTGACAATATGATCCCTCACGAAAAAAGAATGGGAGATCATTTATTTACAAATTATTTCTCTAAAATGGTGGATGGCTTTATTGCGATGAGCGAAAAGGTAAAATCGGATATCAGATTATTCTCACATAAACCAATAACGGTAACACCCCATCCTATCTTTAATCAATTTGGAAATTCGATTTCAAAACAATTAGCGAGAGAAAATTTAGGACTTCCTCAAAACGATAAAATAATTTTATTTTTTGGGTACATTAGAAAATACAAAGGACTTGATTTGTTATTACATGCCATGGATAATGAATCCATCAGAAAAATGAATATCAAATTAATGATTGTGGGTGAATTTTATGATGATGAAGCACCCTATTTATCCTTAATTAGTACACTAGGATTACAAGAACAAGTTATAGTTTACGCTAACTATATACCCGATGCGGAAGTTAAAAATTATGTATGTAGTGCTGATTTCATCATTCAACCCTATAAAACAGCAACTCAAAGTGGTGTTACCCCCATGGCCTATCATTTTGAAAAACCCATGTTAGTCACTAATGTTGGCGGATTAGCTGATACAGTGCCTCATATGTCAGTAGGTATAGTGGTAGAACCTAATGCCGAAGCTATTGGCAAGGGTATTGTTAATTTATATGAATTAGGGGCAGATAACTTTATTCCTAATATCATTGAAGAAAAGAAGAAATATACTTGGACTCAAATGACCGAAAAGTTTTTAGCTTTGTACCAACAATTATAAAACAGCTCAAAAAGATAAATATATGTCTACTCAAAAGATTTCAGATATTATTAGCGAATCCATTAAAGTAAAGCAGCAGCTTCTTGGAAATAGTGCATTGATAGATCAAATTAATACAGTAGTGAATGTGATTACCAAAGCTTTTCAATCAGGCAATAGCGTTTATTTTGCTGGTAACGGAGGAAGTGCAGCGGATGCACAACATTTAGCTGCCGAATTTTCGGGTCGTTTCTATAAGGATCGTAAAGCTTTGCCCTCTGAAGCCTTACATTGCAATACCTCCTATATTACTGCTGTAGCCAATGATTATAGCTACGAAGTGATATATGCAAGACTCATTGAAGGTATAGCTAAACCTGGTGATGTATTAGTAGGAATCAGTACTTCTGGCAATTCTGGAAATATTGTAAAAGCTTTTGAGATGGCTAAAACGAAACAAGTGATTACCGTTGGATTCACCGGTGAAGCGGGTGGCAAAATGCAACCATTATCAGACTATTTAATCAATATCCCTTCTAAGGATACTCCTCGAATTCAAGAATCGCATATTTTAGTAGGTCATATTATTTGTGAGTTAGTAGAATTGCAGATTTTTGGATAATGACCCTAACCCTTTTCAATTCATTCTTAAATAACGCAATTGTCATTCAATTTATCTGATATTAATCCTGATTGGACTTTATTCCTTGATCGTGATGGCGTGATCAATGTGGAAAAGAACAATGACTATATCAAAACCTGGAGTGAATTTGAATTTTATAATGAGAGTATTGAAGCCCTCCCCCTTTTAGCTGGTTTATTTAATACTATTGTCATCACTACGAATCAAAAAGGAGTAGGCCGTGGCCTCATGGAAGAATCTGAATTACAAAAAATTCATACCAATATGTCGCGGACCATTCATACCATTGGTGGTAGAATTGATCATATATTTTACTGTATTGAAATCAATGATGACTCAATCAATCGTAAGCCCCAAACTGGAATGGCCCATCAAGCAAAAAACTTATTTCCAAACATACAGTTTGAAAAATCGATTATGGTTGGAAATAGAACAAGTGATATGATTTTTGGTCGTAACGCAGGTATGCATACTGTATTTTTAGCCACCACCCATCCTGAAGAAATATTTCCTAGCCCACATATTGATTTTAGATTTGATCATTTACTAGATTTTGCAAATGCGATATCTAAATAATTGCAACTGCTATGAAAAAAATATTAACCACTATTGCAGGACTTATTTTACTCAGCTTTTCTATTGAAGCTCAATCTAATTTAAATCAAGACACCACTGGTGTTGAACTTCAAAAATTAGCATCACTCATTCAGATGGACACCTTGCTTTCTAATCGATTAAATGCAGATAGTCTTTTTACACGCGCTTTGGTTCAAACGCTTAAAACTCCTTTTTCATTTCAATATACATTTGATTCCTTAAAAGCGATTAAACACATTACCTCACCGGATGGCCGGTTTAAATTTTTTAGTTGGCAAATTGATTTAGGAGATGGTACTTATCGTCAAAGAGGAGCCATGCAATTACCTACAACAAATGGCCAATTGAAATTATTACCCTTTTTTGACAACTCCGATTTTGTTCAAAATATTACCTTAGGGGTGAATGGTCGGAAACAATGGATTGGTGCTATTTACTATGATATTATACCTATTCAATATAACAATGAAACTATTTATACCTTGTTAGGCTATGATGAAAATACCAATACCATTTCTAAGAAAATAATTGAAGTGTTGAGATTCGTAGATAATGAGCCAGTGTTAGGCGGGGATTATTTTAGTTATTCAACTGATCCAACTTATCCAATTGGTAAAGTAGATCGTTTTATTTACTCCTATAAAAAAGGAAGTAATGCCATTATAAAATATGATGCAACAAAAAATATGATCCAGCTATCAGAATTAGCAAGTACCGAAAATGATTTAAAAAAGACTGAAACATTAGTCCCTTCAGGTAATTTTAAATACTTTTCCTGGATAAATAATAAATGGGAATTATCTATGCTTGAAGAAGTAAAAAAGATAAAGAATTAATCTAATTTAAGTACCGCTAAGAAAGCTTCCTGAGGTATTTCTACATTACCTATTTGACGCATTCTCTTTTTACCTTCCTTTTGTTTTTCTAATAATTTACGCTTACGACTAATATCACCACCGTAACATTTTGCAGTCACATCCTTGCGCATGGCAGAAATATTTTCTCTTGCCACCACCTTAGCACCTATGGCAGCTTGTATTGCAATTTGAAATTGTTGCTTTGTCAATAATTCTTTTAATTTTTCGCAAAGGCGACGACCAAAATCTGAAGCTTTACCTCTGTGAATTAAAGCACTTAAGGCATCAACTTTTTCACTGTTTAATAAGATGTCCATTTTTACAATATCCGCATCTCTAAATCCTATTTGAGAATAATCAAAGGAAGCGTATCCTCTTGTTTGACTTTTTAATTTATCATAAAAATCAAATACAATCTCAGTCATAGGCATTTCAAATATCAATTCAACCCTAGTGGGTGTTAAATAACTTTGATTCATTAGTATACCTCTCTTACTTAAACACAGTGTAATGATATTCCCAATATAATCAGGTGAAGTAATAATTTGAGCACGTATATATGGCTCTTCAATATGTTCAATTTTTACAGGATCGGGCATTTCCGATGGATTGTTCACGATTATTTTTTCACCTCGAGTCGTATAGGCAATAAAACTTACGTTAGGCACAGTTGTTATCACCGTTTGGTTAAACTCTCTTTCTAATCTTTCTTGGATAATTTCCATGTGGAGTAACCCTAAAAATCCACATCTAAAACCAAAACCTAAAGCTTGTGAAGTTTCTAATTCAAAAGTTAATGAAGCGTCATTCAATTGTAATTTTTCCATACAATCTCTCAATTCTTCAAACTCATCTGTATTCACAGGATAAATACCCGCAAATACCATTGGCTTTACTTCCTCAAAACCATTGATCATAGGGCCAGGATTATTGGCAAGTGTAATGGTATCTCCTACTTTAACTTCCTTCGCGACTTTAATACCAGTAATAATGTATCCAACATCACCCGCTCTTACTTCTGCTTTAGGAGTCATGGCCAATTTTAACACACCAACTTCATCCGCATTATAATCTCTGCCAGAAGCCACAAAACGTATTTTATCATTCTTCTTTAAAACCCCATTCATAATACGATAGTAAACAATAATTCCTCTGAAACTATTAAATACGCTATCGAAAATTAAAGCTTGCAATGGCGCTTCTGTATCACCTACAGGTGCTGGGATGCGTTCACATATGGCTTGTAAAATTTCTTCAATTCCAATTCCAGAACGACCACTTGCTAATAATATATCTTCTTGTTTACAACCAATTAATTCAATGATTTGATCCGTTACTTCGGGAATTTTAGCACCATCCATATCAATTTTATTGATAACAGGTATGATTTCTAAATTATTATCCAATGCCAAATATAAATTACTAATAGTCTGTGCTTGTATACCTTGCGAAGCATCTACTAATAATAAAGCACCTTCGCAAGCTGCTAAGGCCCTACTCACTTCATAACTAAAATCCACATGTCCTGGGGTATCAATTAAATTATAAGTATAAGTAACTCCTTTATGTATGTAATTAATTTGAATCGCGTGACTTTTAATAGTAATACCTTTCTCACGTTCTAAATCCATATCATCCAACACTTGATTCATCATCTCGCGTTCTGTAATCGTTTTAGTGTGTTCCAATAAACGATCTGCCAAAGTACTTTTACCATGGTCAATATGAGCGATAATACAAAAGTTTCTGATGTTCTTCATGTCAGTGAAAGTAGGCTTTAAAAATCTATTGTAATGCGTTAATGATGGCGGTAAACTCAGATGTGATTAAAGAAGCACCTCCCACTAAACCACCATCCACATCGGGTTGTGAAAATAATTCTATTGCATTGGCTGCTTTTACGCTACCTCCATATAAAATAGAGATTTGATTAGCAATGTCCTGACCATATTTAGAGGATAATACAGATCGAATATAAGCGTGAATCTCTTGCGCTTGAGCACTTGTTGCAGTTTTACCTGTACCAATTGCCCAAATTGGTTCATATGCTATAACCACTTGTGTTATTTGATCGGCCGTTAAATGAAATAAAGCATTTATTAATTGCGCTTCGACAAATGCATTCTGTGTCCCTGCTTCTCTGATTGCTAAAGGTTCGCCACAGCAAAAAATAGGTGTACTGCTTATTTCTAAAACCGCATTCACTTTCTCTGCCAATAAAGCGTCTGTTTCACCAAAGTATTCACGGCGTTCAGAATGTCCGATTACAATATGCTTAACCCCAGCTGAAGCAAACATATTTGCCGAAATTTCACCTGTAAATGCGCCATTTGCCTTTTGATGACAATTTTGAGCTGCTATAAAAACATTGGCCTTTCCTTGAATTTGCCCTAAAGCCTGCGGTATGTATATAGAAGGGACTGAAAATATAACTTGTTGATTATCATTAATATTAGATAAGCTACCTAATAATGATGTTAATAAATCACTTGCCTCTTGCTGACTCAAATTCATTTTCCAATTGGCGGCGGCTATTTGTTTTCTCATAAATTTTTAAATGTTTAAACAAGTGAAACACTTATTTAGCGCAGCGAAGGTAGTTAAATTTTAGATGAAAAATGGGACAATTTGAATGGATTAGGCCCCCTTTTTAGATAGGAATTGTAAGATTTGCTTTTCTTCATCTGTTATTACAAATCCTTTTAATTTTTTCCAGTTATCAATGTCTTCTATTGCTTTGTCAATTTGATATCCCGATACAATTCCCCATGTGAAATTGGGAATGTATTTAGGCAATAACCCATTACCAAAAATGTTAGCACTTACGCCAATATAGGAACCCGTATTTATACTAGACTGTATTGCAAATCGACTATAATCTCCTACTAACATTCCCATTTTTTGTCCAGCTAATTCCCAAATTTGTTTGGCCTCATTCCACATTTGAACTGCACCTGCTGTATTTTTTATATTGCTATTGCAAGTACCTGCTCCTAAATTACACCAATGACCAATGATACTATCTCCTAAATAACCTTCATGCCCTTTATTAGAAAATCCCATTAAAATTGAATTTTTAATTTCGCCTCCAGCTAAACAATAAGGCCCAATCGTAGTAGATCCATAAATACTAGTATTCATTTTCACTACGGCTTTTTCACCTAATACAAAGGGGCCGCGAATGGCTGTACCCTCCATGACCATTGCATTTTTACCAATATAGATAGGCACTGTACTTGCATTTAAAATGGCGCAATGAACTGTTGCCCCTATTTCAATAAATACATTTTCTGGTTGTATAATTTTATTACTAGCATCAATAGTTTGACTTTTTGAATTCTTATTTAAAGAAGTAAAATCGTTTTCAATCAACTTGGTATGCCATTGTAACATATCCATTGCATCTTGAATAAATTCAGCTTGATCAAAATCAATTGGTGCGAAATTGGCTAATAATATTTTTTCAAAAACTCGCTCAGTGGTATGAGTCGCAATCCATTTTCCTGAATTGCTTACTAGTTTTTCACCTTCTTTTAAACTTAAAATTTGAGTAACTAAATTTTCAGAGGGAAGACAAGTGACATTAATAAAAATAGCCGCTTCTTTATTTTGTAAAAATGGTGCGTCGTTATATAATTTTTGCAAATAAGGAACCGTAAAAACAGAAGTAGTTTCATTCAAATAACGCTCCCATCTTTCTTGAAATGAAAAAATACCTATTCTCAATTGCGCTACAGAATGCGTCAAACTAAAAGGATAAAATTTCTCTCTATCTGCTATGTCCACTAATACATATTGCATTACGTCCTCATTTATATGTAAAAGTAAAACAAGTTTAAGGAATATGCAGATCTTCCTTAAGATATTCATTTAATGCTTATTTTTGTATTATAAACTACCACATATGCAACTAGGTTATTTTGATTACCCCGCCCCAGTAAACGAACCTGTTTTATCTTATGCTCCAGGTTCACCAGAAAAAATTGCTTTAAAAAAAGCCATTTTAAATTTGAAGTCATTGACAATGGACATTCCAATGTATATCAATGGTAAGGAGGAAAGAACAGGTAACAAAATAGCCATACATCCCCCACACGAAATAAAACATACCCTTGGACATTTTCATGCGGGTACTAAGAAGCATGTAGATATGGCTATTGATAGTGCATTAAATGCAAGAATCTCATGGTCAAATATGAATTGGGAATCACGCGCTAATATTTTTTTAAAAGCAGCTGATTTATTAGCTACTAAATATCGTTTTGAAATGAACGCAGCGACGATGTTAGGACAAAGCAAAAATGCTTATCAAGCAGAAATTGACGCCGCATGTGAATTGATCGATTTTTTAAGATTTAATGTACACTTTTTAAGTACCATCTATAAACAACAACCTCTTTCTTCTCCAGGCATGCACAATCGTATGGAATGGCGTGGTCTAGAAGGTTTTGTTTTAGCGATCACTCCATTTAACTTTACTGCCATTGGCGGAAACCTACCAGCATCTGCAGCTATGTGCGGTAATGTAGTTGTTTGGAAAGCAGCCAATACTCAAATATATTCTGCGCAATTATTCATGCGCATTTTAAAAGAAGCAGGATTACCAGATGGCGTCATCAATTTAGTATATGTGGATGGGCCAACTTTAGGTGCCACTTGCTTTACACATCCTAGTTTTGCAGGAGTTCACTTTACCGGATCTACGGGCGTATTTAATAATATGTGGAAACAAATTGGTGAAAATATTTCTAAGTATAAAACTTATCCTAGAATTGTTGGAGAAACAGGAGGAAAAGATTTTGTATTAGCACATCCTTCCGCGAATGTGGACGCTGTGGTCACTGCATTAGCCAGAGGTGCTTTTGAATACCAAGGACAAAAATGTTCTGCTGCTTCTCGTGCGTATCTTCCCAAAAATATTGCAGAAGAAGTAAAAACGAAATTGGTGAAAACAGTCAAATCTATGAAGATGGGGACTGTTGAAGATTTTTCAAATTTTGTGAACGCCGTTATTGACGAAAAATCTTTTGACAATATTGCGCAGTATATTAAAAAAGCGAAGCAGGATAAAAATGCAAAAATTTTGGTGGGTGGTAAAGTAGATAAACGCAATGGTTACTTTGTAGAACCAACCGTAATTGAAACCACCAGTCCAAAATATTTAACCATGTGTGAGGAGATATTTGGGCCAGTATTAACCATCTATACCTATCCTACCAATCAGTTTGAAAAAGCCTTAGAATTAGTGGATACCACCTCTAAATATGCTTTAACGGGAGCTATTCTTTCGCAAGACAGAGCTTCCATTGAATTAGCGACCGAAAAACTAAGACATGCTGCTGGTAATTTTTACATCAATGATAAACCCACAGGTGCAGTAGTTGGGCAACAACCATTTGGAGGCGCTAGGGCATCTGGAACCAATGATAAAGCAGGAAGTATGCTCAATTTGTATCGTTGGCTAAGTGCTCGTACTATAAAGGAAACCTTTAACCCACCAACTGACTATAAATATCCCTTTTTAAACGAGGCATAACCTGCTGCTTTTAAGCGGTTTTTATTCAGAAAACTGTATATTTGCTCCTCAAAATAAAAGGACTGTGGCCCAAAAATTTTCTAAAGAAACTTATCTCTATTGGTACGAATTGATGCAGTTAATACGTCAATTTGAATCCAAATCCGAGGAAATGTATAAAATGGCTGGTAAAATCAGAGGTTTTTTTCATGTTTATAATGGACAAGAAGCCATTGCCGCTGGTTGTATGACAGCAACAAATCAAGAAGATCCATTTATCACCGCTTATCGTGATCATGGCTTAGCCTTAGCAAAAGGCATGAGTCCTAATGCAGCCATGGCTGAATTATATGGTAAAGCCACTGGTTGTTCAAAAGGTAAAGGTGGAAGTATGCACTTTTTTAGTAAAGAGCATTACTTTTTTGGAGGACATGGTATTGTTGGAGCACAAATTGGAACAGGAGCAGGATTGGCTTTTGCTGAACAATACAGAGGTTCAAAAAATGTCGTTTTATGTTTTTTTGGAGATGGTGCAGCAAGACAAGGTATGTTACATGAGGTATTTAACTTAGCCATGTTATGGAAATTACCAGTTGTATTTATTTGCGAGAACAATAATTACGCCATGGGGACTTCTATTGAAAGAACAAGTAACGTAATTGATATTTATAAATTAGCAGATGCCTACGAAATGCCTGCAGATAAGATTGATGGCATGACAACTGAGGCTGTACATGAAGGTGTAGCAAGAGCTGTGAAACGTGCTAGAGATGGCGAAGGCCCTACTCTATTGGAAATGAAAACTTATAGGTACAAAGGTCATTCAGTATCAGATCCACAAAAATACAGAACTAAGGATGAGGTAGAAGAATATAAAAACCAAGATCCTATTACCAAAGTGACAAAAACAATTCTTGATAGTCAATTTGCAACAGAAGCTGAATTAAAAGCAATTGATGATAAAATAACATTAATCGTAGACGCTTCCGTTAAGTTTGCCGAAGAAAGTCCTTGGCCTGATGATAGTGAAGTATATAAAGATGTTTATATAGATCAAAATTATCCATTCATTGTTGATTAATATTCCCGAAAAATTATAAAATAATAATATGAGCGAGTTACAAACAGAAAAACATCCATTTTTAGATTTCGTAAAAAATAATAAAAAAGGGTTGACTTATGCCTTAACCGCATTAGTAATTGGATTAGCTGGTTACTTTGGCTATACTGAAATGTATCAAAAACCTAGAGAAGAAAAAGCAGCAGATGCTATGTTTGCAGCTGAAAAATATTTTGCAATGGATTCTTCTAATTTAGTTTTAAATGGAGATGGAAGTAGCAAAGGAGTATTGTACGTAATTAATCAATTTGGCGGTACTAAAGCAGCTAATCTTGCTAAATATTATGCAGGTATTAGTTACTACCGTACTAATGATTTTAACAAAGCGATTGAGTATTTAAAAGATTTTTCAACTAGTGCAAAACAAGTTCAAGCGATTGCTTATGGCACTACTGGAGATGCCTACAGTGAATTAAAAAATACAGATGAAGCCATAAGTTATTATAAAAAAGCTGGGGCACATTTTCCAGAAGATGAAGCCATTAGCTCAGAATACCTTTACAGAGCAGCCGCTTTATTAGAGTTAAATGGCAAAGCTGATGATGCAGTTGAAATTTACAAAAACATTAAATCGAAATACCCTAAATCTGAAAAAGGTTTATTGGCAGATAAATTTATCAATAAATTGAAAGTACAGCCTTAATCCATTTAAGGAACCTATTTAAAGCATTCTCCACAAATTGTTGAGAATGCTTTTTTTTATGTTTTTATTTACATACAATTCGTATTTTTGAGTATGACAGTACAATTATTTATTCCCTGTTTTATTGATCAGCTATATCCTCAAGTAGCATTTGATACTATCAAAGTATTGGAAAAAGCGGGCTGTAATGTCAAATACAATGCAGAACAAACCTGTTGTGGTCAACCAGCTTTTAATGCTGGATATTGGGGCGAGTCGAAAGATGTATGTACAAAGTTTGTTCAAGATTTTGAAGGGGCTGATTATATAGTAAGCCCAAGCGCAAGTTGTGCTGGATTTGTAAGGAATAATTATGGAAAATTATTTGAAAATAATGCTTTTCAGAGTCCTGCTAAAAAAGTAGCGAATCGTATTTACGAGTTGTCCGAATTTTTAGTAAAGGTTTTAAATATTACTGATCTAGGTGCTTCCTTTGAAGGTAAAGCAACATATCATGATAGTTGTGCAGGTTTAAGAGAATGTTCAATTAAACAAGAACCTAGGCAATTATTAGCAGCAGTCAAGGGATTAGAATTAGTTGAAATGAAGGACACTGATATATGTTGTGGATTTGGAGGTAGTTTTGCAGTAAAATTTGATACCATTAGTGTTTCTATGGCTGATCAAAAAATTGACAATGTAATAGAGACCCAAGCTCCTATTTTAATTAGTACTGATATGAGTTGTCTAATGCATTTAGATGGACGCATGAAACACAATGGTCAAGATATCAAAGTGCTTCATTTATCTGAAGTTTTAGCTAGTGGTTATTAAAGCACTACTCTATTTTAATTTAATAAATTTATATCTCATGGCATATTGGCTAATCAAATCAGAACCTTTTAAATATGCTTGGGATCAATTTGTAAAAGACAAAAAAACATTTTGGGATGGGGTTCGTAATTATGGAGCAAGAAATAATTTAAGATCTATGAAAAAAGGAGATCTTGCCTTTTGGTACCATAGCAATGAAGGAATGGAAATTGTGGGTATTGCAAAAGTGGTTAAAGAATCTTACCAAGACCCTACCACTACTGAAACGGCATGGTTGGCTGTAGATTTTGCACCACATAAAAAATTAAAACATCCCGTTAAATTATCAGATGTAAAAGCCAATACCAATTTAGCTAATATGGAATTGGTTAAATTAGGTCGTTTGTCAGTTCAAAAAGTGACTACTGCCGAATGGAATGAAGTAATGAAAATGAGTGAGGGTTTATAATACCTACTTCAATTAAAATCTTTTATTTAAAAAAGGTATACCCAATCAAAATTGCGATTACCACACCAATTAAATCTGCGAATATACCTGCCCATAAAGCGTATCGTATTTTCTTGATTCCTACACTTCCAAAATACAAGGCAATAATATAAAAAGTGGTATCTGCAGATCCTTGAAAAATAGATGCCAATTTTCCTACAAATGAATCAGGTCCTTGTGTTTGAAAAATATCTAGCATCATTCCCCTAGCCCCACTACCACTTAAAGGTTTCATAATGGCAACAGGTAATGCTCCAATAAATTCGGTATTCACCCCAGTGGATTGGATTAAAAAAGTAATTCCATTTAATAGGTACAACATAGCGCCACTATCTCTAAATACTCTGATGGCGACCAGCATTGCAACTAAGTATGGAATAATTTTAATAATGACATCAAATCCATTTTTGGCACCTTCAATAAATGCATCAAAAACAGATACTTTTTTATACGCCCCTCCAATAATAATACCTACAATGATAACAAGCAATAAAGCATTTCCAACTGTTTTAGAAAATACTTCCTTTTGAATGGGCAATAATGAATTGACACTAAATAAAATACCCACCATTAGTAAGATTAAACCAAGTATCCAACCTATTAAGACTTTATCCCATTTTAATTTTTGGTATAAGCCCACCATAAAAATAGAAGCTAATGTTGTCCCTAGCGTTGCTAGAACACAGGGAATAAATATACTAGCTGCATCATGAGACCCAGCCGCTAATCGATATGAAATGATGGTTAAAGGAATAATGGTTAATCCACTTGTATGCAAAACAAGGAACATGATTTGAGCGTTGGTGGCCTTTTCTTTGTCCGGATTAAGACTTTGTAGGCTTTCCATGGCTTTTAACCCAAATGGAGTGGCTGCGTTGTCTAAACCAAGCATATTTGCGCTAAAATTCATCACCATTTGCCCCATGGCGGGATGATTAGCTGGAACGCCAGGAAACAATCGACTTAAAAAAGGGTTCATCCATTTGGCTAGCTTTTGGATAGCACCTGCTTTTTCGGCAATATTCATTAAACCCAAGAAAAATACCATCGTGCCTGCCAAAGGAAGGGCCACATCCATGACAGAGGATTTAGCGGAGTCAAAAAGGCCATCTGCCAGTAATTTAAAAATTTCAGTATCCCCTAAAAAAACCAATTTAAACAAGGCAATTACAAATGCAATCACAAAAAATGCCATCCAGATAATATTCAAAGCCATAAATCAATTGTTTATGGTTCTAATATAGTCAATTTTGGGATTAGAATTGTATTTTTGCGCTCTTAAAACACGTCAGATTATGGCTTTACAGGCAGGAATTGTGGGATTACCCAATGTAGGAAAATCAACTTTATTTAACGCAGTAAGTAATAGTGCTAAAGCGCAAGCAAGTAATTACCGATTTTGCACCATCGAACCCAATGTGGGTTTGGTAGATGTGCCCGATCATAGAATGCAACAATTAGCAGATTTAATATTACCCAATCGAATTGTACCTACTCAGTTAGAGATTGTAGACATTGCAGGATTGGTAAAAGGAGCAAGTAAAGGAGAAGGACTAGGAAATAAATTTTTAGCGAATATTCGTGAAGTAAGTGCTATTATTCATGTGATTCGTTGTTTTGAAGATGAGAATGTATTAAGAGAAGAAGGTGCCATCCATCCTATCAGCGATAAGGAAATTATTGAAACAGAATTGCAATTAAAGGATTTAGATAGTGTAGATAAGAAAATACAAAGGTGCGAAAAAATGGCTAAAACTGATCCTAAGGCTAAAGTGGAATTAGAAGTTTTACAAAAATGCAAAATCCATTTAGAGCAAGGAAAAAGTATTCGTTCATTACAATTATCAAAAGAAGATAGAGTTGCCATTGCAGACAGTTTTTTATTAACAGAGAAACCGGTGATGTATGTGGCAAATGTGGATGAAGCTTCGATGCATACTGGTAATAAATATTCGGCCATGTTAGTGGATATGGCCAAAGCAGAAGGTGCTGAAGTGATTGTCATGTGTAATAATATTGAGGCTCAGATTGCCGAATTAGAAGATCCTGCTGACAAGGCGGTCTTTATGGAAGAATACCAAATGAAAGAACCCGCATTAAATAGGTTAATACAATCTGCTTATAAATTATTAAACTTAGAAACCTATTTCACAGCTGGGGTGCAAGAAGTAAGGGCCTGGACAATTGAAAAAGGATGGAAAGCGCCACAAGCAGCAAGTGTAATCCATACCGACTTTGAAAAGGGATTTATTAAAGCAGAAGTGATTGCTTTTGAAGATTTTATCAAATTTAAAAGTGAAGCTGCATGCAGAGATAATGGAAAATTAAGAATTGAAGGAAAGGAATACTTAGTAAAAGATGGCGATGTGATGCATTTTAGATTTAATGTATAATATATTTTATGCGATTATTTATAAAACATATTTCTTTTTATTTCTTGTTATTGGCCTTAATAGCATGTAATAATACGATTAGCTCTTCTGAACAAAATGAGGGACAGGATGCAATTAAAGCCCCTACTACATTACAATATGAGATTGTAAAAGTATATCCGCATGACACCAGTGCTTATACACAAGGTATAGAGTGGCAAGGAAATGTATTATTGGAAAGTACTGGCAATTATGGAAAAAGCATTTTACATAAATTGGACAGTAGTATGCGTCCTCAGGGGAATAAAGTAAAATTAGATAAAGAATTTTTTGGTGAAGGCATTACCCTATTTAATAATAAAATTTATCAACTTACCTGGAAGGAACATAAGGTTTTTGTATACAATGCTACTACTTTAAATAAGGAAAAGGAATTGTACTGGCCTTATGAAGGTTGGGGATTAACACATAACGATTCATCTTTAATCGTCTCTACTGGCGGTAGTGATATTTATTTAGTGGATCCTATTACCTTTTCGATTAAAAAAACAATTGGCGTTTTTAATAATTACGGCTACGTAAGTGATATAAATGAACTAGAATTTGTAAATGGTTTATTATATGCAAATATATACGGCCAAAAAGAAGTAATAGTTATTGATATGAATTCTGGACAAGTGGTTAAGAATATAAATTTCAGTAATCTATTAGCACAAGCTGGTGTGAAATATGATCCCGCTAGCATTGATCCTGGATATGTATTTAATGGTATCGCATATCAAAAGAAATCTAATACCTTTTTTATAGGGGGTAAATGTTGGCCTGTCTTAGTTCAAATAAGAATAAAATAATATTAATCTAGTTTAATTTTTTTTATCTCGTAGATGATTGAACTTGCCTTTTTATTATCATTATAGGCTTTAAAATTTGAAATAAGTCCAATGAATAAAGCTCTAATCATTCCCATCCAACCAGATTTTTTATACTTCTCACTTAACAAGCTTACATAAAAACTATCAAACCACATTGGCTTATAGTTCGCTATGATCATCCCAAACGATTTCATTAAATGCTCCATTGATTTTGGTGAGAAATGATATAAATGCCTAGGCACATCATAGGCTGCCCAATATTCTTTATAAAACTGAGCATCATAGCTTGTATAATTGGGTACGGCAATGATTAATCTGCCATTTTGCTTAAGTAGCTTTTTAAAAGTAGCTATATATATTTTTAAATCATGTACATGTTCTAAAACATGCCACAAAGTAATGACATCAAAACTATTGGGAGTCAATTGCTCCAAGCTTTCAATAGGAAGTAAATTGATCGCATAATTATCCAATGCTTTTTGTCGACTAGCCGCATCAGGCTCAAGTGCCGTAACACTCCATCCTTTATGGACCATTGCATCAGCAAATGCACCTGTACCTGCCCCTACTTCCAAAATAGTTCCTTTGTGCCCAGTAAATAAAGATTGAACCCAATTTGTCTTTTGTTGTAAGGTATGACGACGAACTTTGTGATATAATTGATTCATCCAACCCTCTTTTATATCAGTATGTGATATGTATGCTGGAAAATTATAATAAGGTGCAATATGATCCTTATCTGGAATTTGGTGAGTGAATTTTAAACCACAATTTTCACATTGAATTATGTCAAACAAATCACCAGTTAATGAAAAATCTTTTCCATGAATTAAAAATGAAATGGCAGAGGCATTACAAACAGGACAAGGTGAAAATGGCTCATTTGTATTTGGCATATATTATTGTTTACATAAAATAGCGATGATGGCAACCACAGTTAATACAATTGCCCAAATATACCATTTATCCTTTCTTTGAATAGCTTCCTCTTCTTCATAACTCACCGAATTGGGTAAACTACTTAAATCTATATTATTAAAATATTGAGTGGAATCAAAATGAGATTTCCATTGGAAGGAATCACCCTCTTTTGATAAAACACCTAAATTGCCTAAAGCTAATATACGATCTTGCTCTAATTGAGTTTTCCAAATTTGCTCATATTGTATAGCCGCTTGTTCTACCGAAATATCAAGTGCATTAGCTAAATATTGATAAAAATGTTTAGTCGGGGTACTATCCCCTTTTTCAAAATGAATCATTTCCTTAGGTGCCATTAAAATACCTTCCTCCCATTCGGCCTCTTTTTTTGATAATTTTAAATTACCTATCGAGGGAATGTCTAATTGACCAAATCGAATAAAATATGTGACTATGTGATGAATCATACTTATTTATGGAACGAATATACAACACCTGCATTAATTTGAACACCTAATGAAGGATAATCACCCCACCTTTGATATTGACTGTTTAAAAGATTAGTAGATTGAATCCATAACTTCCAAGGAATGGATAATTTGTAGGTTGCCCCAACATTTAATAAAGTAACTGGTTTCAATGTTTGTGCAATATAATTTGCCCCTTCTGTGGAAGATTCTATGCCTGATAGGAAGTTAAACGAGCCATCAATAAGTAATTTTTGGCTAGCAGTCCAAAAAAAGGTGGAATTAAGCTTTAAAGGAACAAAACCCCATGGCTTTTCATTGTCCATTAAATAATTGAATTGCGTATAATTTAACTGATTTTGTACTGAAAATTGGTCGCTAAATTGATAATTTAAATGTGCTTCTAATTCTATGGTCTTTGCTTTGGATTCAAAATTGGCAACATACCTCAGGCCATTCGCAATTCGGTTGGTATACTCTAAATTATCTGGGAAAACAATATCAGGTGTTAAACTAGTAATTGCAAGAGGTTCTTTATTAAAAAGGGGCAGATTTGAATAGGTATTTAAGGATAAGCCAAAACCATATTGTAAATTTTTAGAAGCATTTACTTCTAATTGAATGAATTGTTTTTGTTGTGTGGTCAACTTTAAAAATGTTGGAGTAACAATCCAAGGATTTTCATTCAATAAATTAGCATATTGTGTATTATTGGTTTTAGTAGTCCATCCAGCTTTTACAGACCATGTGGTATCTTTTAATTGATGTTGTAATTGAAAATTGGGATATAAATTAAAATCAGTTGAAGTATAGATAGGTGAAACACCTAATAATATTTGCCATTTCCACTTATTAAAATTCAATGAAGGATCTACTCTAAATAAAGTATTTGAACTTGAATTGAAGCTATTCATTTGACTATAGCTAAAATTGAAATCATAATTCATTGTCATATCCCCTTTCATTGGGTGACTCAAAGGACTAGAAAGAGCGATATAAGTATTGGACTTATTTGAAAAATCCGATAAATGCGCTAATTCAAATTGTGGTTTGTAATAAAGTTTGTTGTTAGGCTTTATTTTATTTAATAAAACCAATTTTAAACCCACCTCTGTATATTTTTGCTCATACTGACTAGTAGGCAAGGATAAAGTATCAGGCACTAAACCATACCGATATGATTGTGATTGGGTAGCAAAAAAGTTAGTTAATATAGAACTAGAATCGGTTAGCATAAAATTACCTTGATAATCAACCTTGCTATTTCTATATTTTTGTAAATGATGTACCCCCTCGGACGATTCTGTGGAGACACTCCAATGGTGAATGGCCTTTACCCCCACATTTACCATATTCAAATTGAGTACTTGGTATAAATAATTACCAAAACCCACTTTAACATTAGTTTTATTAGTGAATACTGGAGGGTCTGTTAAAACAATTGCTAAGGGATTTAAAGCTATAGGCCTATAGGAAAAAGATAAATTCTGACCTGGTACTTGATAAGCATAATGAACCGATTGTGTATCCACTATTGTAGCGGCATTGGTAAAATTAATTTTTACTACACTTTTTAATTGTGGTTTAAATGCCGATAAAATACTGACTACTTTAGCTGGCGTGCTATCCTTTAATACTGGTATATCAATGGGCACTTGTTTTACTATGTCTTCTAATTTAACTCTAGTCGGCATGATCAAAGGCTTTTTTGATTTGATCGCCTTCTTATTTGATTTTTTAACGGACTTTTTCTTTTTCGACTGTTGACTGGTCTTGGTTACTTTCTTTTTATTTTTGCGCTGCCAAGCTGATGCATCGGATGATGTCATCAATAAAACTAAAAATAAAATACTATATTTTAAAAATGTTGACATGCTATGGTAATTGGTTTTCAACTTTATTAGAAATTTTCTCGGCCGTTTTTGCTAGATTATATTTTTCAGCAGCTTCCTCCTTCAAGGAACTGATAGTAGCATTGTCTGCAATACTTTTAAAGGTGGCTAGTGCGTTAAACCAATCCTTTTGAGCAACATAAATGTCACCCAATAAAATATAAGCACTGGTCACCCAAAACTCATGTGATGCTTGTTTTTTGGTCACTTCAAAAGCAATTTTTTCGGCAAGTTTATAATTTTTAAGAAGGTATTGTAAATGAGCTAGTTCATAATGAGCTTCCGCTGTATAAATAGATGAATTATTCAATATTATTTTTCCCAAAACGTTCATTGCTCCTACTGTGTCATTTTTCAATAATTGTTCATGGTATAAAACCATATTCGCCATTAATATATCATCAGTAGCAAATGTTTTTTCCTCAATAATCTGTTTTGCGATGGGCGCAGCTTCTAACCACTTATTATTTTTAAATTGGCATCTTAAAATACCCCTTAACGCTTCTAATACGTTTTCTTTTTGTACGGCTACTTCCTTCAGCTTTAAATAATACAGCTCTGCTAATTCGTAATTTTTAAAATTAAAATAATAAAGCCTTGCCGCTAATAAATTAGCCCTTTCGGCATAACGATTAGGAGATTGATCTGCCACTTTTGTAAAATAGTAAGCAGCCGAGTCAAATAGTTGACTAGCATAATTCATCTCTGCTACTAAATAATTAGATTCAATTTGGTATTTCCCATTCGGAAATAGGTTGATATATTTAATTAAACCTGACTTAGCATCCACATAATTCTTTTCATCATAACGCATCATCGCAGAACGATATGTGAGTGAATCTTGTTCATTGATGGCTAATGGATGTCCATTTTCATTCATAAATGCCACTAATAATTCAGGTTTTTGTTCTTCTAAAAATATATTTCTAACAAATTCAAGGGCATTTTCAGTTTCAACTGAATTAGGATATGTTTTTATGAGTGATTGAAAATTTTGTAAAGCAGGTTCGTTTTTATTCATGTTAAAATAAGTCACACCTAACTTATACAAGGCTATTGGATAAAAAGCGGTGGCTTTTTTGTCAATCACTACTGCACTTAAAGGTGCGATGGCCAATTGAAAATCTTCTTTAAAAATATAGGTTTCCGCCAATTCCATTCGAGCATCATTCAAAAATTCCGAATTAGGGTAACGACGATCAAATTGTTGAAGGATACTAATTTTATCATTCGACTTACCCATACCACCTAGGATGATTGATTTTTGAAGTGTCGCATAATCTTCCAGGCTCCATTTCAAATCAATGACATTCTGATAAGATTGTATGGCTTGTTTATATTGCTTTAACATCATTAAACAATCCGCTGCTCTCAAATAGGCGTCTTTTTGAAAATTTTGTGTAGCATTGATTGGATTTATAGTTGTTACTGCATTAAAATTATACAATGCCTCTAAATAGGAACCTAATTTCAAATAATCAAAGCCTAAAGTATACTTCGCATGTTGTATGGATACTTCGCCTTCATTAATAGGTGACTTCAGATATTGTGTGAGTGCAGTAATAGATTCATTGATATGCCCTAATTTATAACCCAATTCACCTACCCAAAACAAAGTGGGACTCAATACATTTTCATTAAATGGAGTAATTAAAACTTTATTTAATAAGGAATAGGCTTTGTCAATTTGCCCATCATTTATATAAACTACACTTCGACCATATAAAATGGCTGGATATAATTTTTGCAACTCCTCGTTGGGTGTTTCAATAGACTCGAATGCTTCTAATGCCAGTACATAATTGTTATTTAATGCCAATGCTTTTACCCATAACTGCTTTGATTCACCCCAATAAATGGATTTTGGATAAGCTTCCATAAATTGATCCAAACTGGCAACCGCTTGTGCATAATCTTTTAATTCAACAGATAATTTGCCATAATTAAATAATGAAATTTCCTTTTGAATTAGGTTTTGACTTTGTGCCGCACAAAACTGAAATGCAGTTTTAGCGCCCATTTTATCATCTATTTTTAAATAAGAGGTCGCCAATAAATACATGCTATTTTGTGCCAAGGAATCGGTCCCGTTATTCAATTGCTTAAAGCCTTCAATTGCTTTATCCCATTGTTTGGTTTGGAAATAACAAAATGACAATTGATACAAATCCTGTGATTGTACTTTTTCTTGCTTAGCAACATAAGTAGCTAAATAAGGTAACGCTTTTTCATACTCATTTTGATCAAACCATAAATGACCTAGTAATTGTCTTATTTGGGCATCATAAAATTGATTCTTATTTTGTATAGCCTCGGTAGAATATTGAATTGCTTTTTTTATATCACCAAGGAAGTAATACAATTGCCCAATATAAAAAGGAACCACATTTGCATAATCACTGTTCTGTTCAGCAATTTCAAAACAGGACAGTGCCAATGTATAATCTTTGCTTTTCATTGCTAAAAATCCTGCGTAATAGTTGGCATCTGTATAATTGGGCGCTGTTTTAATTTGTCTTAAACTATTTAATATAGTGCCTGCCTTTTCCCATTGTCCCGACTTAAAATATAAATAGCCCAAATGAAACTTCATTTTGAAAATTTCATCATTGTTTAATTCCTCAATGGGGACTTTCAAAAAAGCAGCAATCGCTTTATCGACATTTTTTTGTTGGTAATAATATTCCCCTAAAAAAAATTGTAATCTTGATTGATAAATAACATTTGTGGTTTCCTTCAACCAATTTAAAGTTGCAGGAACTGCAAAAGCTTTTTGAAGGTGAAGCGCCATCATTAGATAATAATAAGTGATCTTATCCTCTTTATACGAAAATCCATAAGCTTGTTCAAATTGCAAATAGGCAGTTAAGCTATCTCCTAAGGTAAGGGCATGCAATCCTTTATTGAAGGATGAAATGGCCGATTCATCTGCTTTTGAAGTTTGTGCACTAGCTCCAAGCGTCAATGACGCGGATAAAGTACAAATGAATAAAAATCGATAAAAATGAGACATGGGTTCTTATAGTTATGTGTAACCTTGTAAAATTACAATACACCTATAAAACGCTATGTTAAATGAGCTTATTGTGGAAAAACAGATTCTATTCGTAAATTTGTCAACAATTATAAAATTATGTACGAATTTAAAACCCAAGTGAGGGTCAGATATGCAGACGCAGACCCAATGAATGTGGTATATTATGGCAACTATGCACAATATTTTGAAGTTGGTCGTGTAGAAAGCCTTAGAGCACTAGGTATTAGTTATAAACTTATTGAGGATTTGGGCATTATGTTACCAGTGGTGGAGCTTAATGTTAAATACCTCAGACCAGCCCGATATGACGACTTATTGACGATTACTTCTCAAATAAAGCAACTTCCGGTAGATCACCGAATCATATTTGACCAAGAAATACATAATGAAGAGGGAAAACTACTAACCATAGGTACAGTAAAGCTTTATTTTATGGATAAATTATTAGGAAAAAAGGCATGCATGCCTCCTATTTTGGCTGAAAAACTAAGTTCCTATTTTAGTTAAACCGCCTATTTTTGGTTTACTTTGCAACCTAATTTAACTGTTACACATGGATCAAAATTCGGCCACCATTATTACTATTGGAGATGAGCTTTTAATTGGTCAAGTTATTGATACCAATAGTGCGTTTATTGCACAAGCACTTAATGCAATTGGGGTGAAAGTAACAAGCAGAATTGCTGTTGGTGATGAGCAATTAGCCATTTCAAATGCCTTAGATACGGCGATCAGCCAAAACCAAATTGTGATTTTAACCGGTGGCTTAGGGCCCACTTCAGATGACATTACGAAGCCATTATTGATGGATTATTTTGGAGGTAGTTTAATCGTTCACCAACCTACTTTAGATCATATCACCTATATATTTGAACAAGTTCATAAAAGGCCAATGATTGATCGTAATCGTAAACAAGCCGAAGTCCCAGATACTTGTGAGGTATTATTTAATGAAACAGGAACTGCCCCAGGAATGTTGTTTAAAAAGAATGGAGCATTTATATTTTCATTACCAGGTGTACCTCATGAAATGAAATGGTTGACCGAAAATAAAGTGATTCCTATACTACAAACGCATTTGAATATTGGTTTTGTTGCTCACAGAACCTTACTCACCGCAGGTATTGGAGAATCCTTTTTAGCTGAATTGATTCTTGATTTTGAAAACAATTTGCCAACCGATATAAAACTAGCCTATTTACCCAATTTTGGAATGGTCCGATTAAGATTGTCAGGATCTAATGCAGACGGCAGCATTTTAAACAAAACATTAGATACCCAATTTGAATTATTAAAAAAAGCAGTGGCTGAATATTTGGTGACTGACGAGGATGAAACTATGGAAGTGGTGGTTGGAAAAATGCTAAAAGCAAGTGGTCAAACAGTGGCGACTGCCGAAAGTTGTACAGGAGGATTTATAGGCCATTTATTATCTAAACATGCAGGATCATCTCAGTTTTATACTGGCGGCATCATTAGTTATGATAATCGAATTAAAACCGAATTTTTAGACGTCCCTACTTCAATATTACAGACAGTGGGTGCAGTGAGTAAAGAAGCAGTAGAACAAATGGCCCAAGCAGTAAGAGAAAAGATGAATACCGACTATGCTATTTCAGTGAGCGGTATTATGGGGCCAACGGGCAAAACAGACGAAAAACCGCTTGGAATGGTTTGGGTGGGAGTCGCCAATAAAGAAAAAGTGGTTTCAAAGGTATTTTATCTTCGTTTTGAAAGACAAAGGAATATTGAAATAACAGCCACTCAGGCTATAAATTTACTTAGGTTATTAATAATCAATAAAATTTAGTCTTATTTTTACTAAAATTTACCCTTATGCCCATTGTTGATTTGGTTTTGCCTAAGTTGGGTGAAAGTATCATGGAAGCGACCATTTTAAAATGGCACAAAAAAATTGGTGATACCATTCAATTAGATGAAACTTTATTAGATATCGCAACAGACAAGGTAGATAGTGAGATCCCATCTACTACTGCAGGTAAATTAGTTGAAATTTTATATGAACCCAATTCAGTCGTTCCTATTGGAACTGTGATTGCTCGCATCGAATCTGATCATATCTCTTTAGATACAAAAACGCAAAATACCTTAGTTCAAAAACCAAAAGTAATATTGGAAGAACCTGTCAAAGAAGAGCAAAAGGTGACTAGGATTGAAGTTCCTTACACTCCTAGTGATATTCCTAGCGCAACTCCTATTCAAGACGGTAAATTCTACTCCCCACTCGTAATGAACATTGCTCAAAATGAGGGTGTGAGTATGCAGGAATTACAGCAAATAATTGGGACTGGCAGTCAAGGCCGAGTATCCAAAAAGGATATTTTGCAATATATAGCTTCTAAAAAAATTCAAGGTAACCTTAATCAAGTAATTGTAAATCAACCTATAGTTAATAATTCCACAGTCAAGGACAATTTTCAAACAGTTCCATTTGAACCGATTACTACAAGTTCAAAACTAGCACATCCTGATGAAGTGATCATTACAGGTCATACTGAAATCATCGAAATGGACAGGATGCGTAAAGTGATAGCAAAGCACATGGTAGATAGTGTTCACACTAGCGCGCATGTGACATCCTTTGTTGAAGCAGATGTAACAAACATGGTTGTATGGAGAGAAAAGGTAAAACAATTATTTGAAAAGAGAGAAGGTGTAAAACTTACTTTTACTCCTATGTTTATTGAATGTATTGCAAATGTGATGGAGAAATTCCCTATCATTAACAGTAGTTTACAAGGGGGTCAAATTATACTAAAGAAAGATATTAATATTGGCATGGCCACTGCCCTACCTTCTGGCAATTTAATTGTGCCTGTGATTAAAGGAGCCAATCAATTAAGCATAGTTGGATTAAGTAAAGCAGTCAATGATTTAGCGAACAATGCTCGTCAAAATCAATTAAAACCGAGTGATACTCAAGATGGCACTTTTACCGTGACCAATGTTGGAACATTTGGAAGCATAATGGGAACACCCATCATCAATCAACCACAAGTTGCTATTATTGCATTAGGAGCTATTAAAAAACGTCCTGTGGTAATTGAAACTCCTTCAGGTGATGCCATTTTAGTGCGACATATGATGTACTTATCCATGAGTTACGACCACCGTATTGTTGATGGCGCAGTGGGTTCTCAATTTTTGGCAGCTGTCGCAAAAGCTTTCGAGGCTTGGGATCCCAACAGACAATGGTTTCAATACCTATAATCACTATTTTATAACATTTCTCAACTTTTAGGGCATTTAATTGTTATATTTTTGCACCCAAATAATGGTATATATGAAACTACGCCTTTTAATAATTTTATCCTTTTTTTTGACTCAAACTGTTATCGCACAAACAAACGGTAATTTATCAGGATGGATCGTTGATAAAAATACCCAAAAACCAATTGAAGGTGTGAGCATTCAATTAGTGAACACCAAGTATAAAACCATTTCAGATTCAAAAGGTTATTATAGTTTTAAGAATATCCCTACTGGACAATATCAAGTCAGTTTTACATCAATAGGCAGTATACCTTATAGCTTATTTAATGTTGTGATTACCGTAGGAAATGAAATTACAAATACCATTGAGCTTGTCCCTACAGAAATGCAATTAAAAGAAGTACAAGTAAGTAGCACACGAAAAACAGTTAGAACAGCTACTTTAGAAACACCATTAAGTATCCAAAAATTAACAGCCGAGGAAATTAAATCTAATCCAGGAGGTAATTTTGATATTTCAAAAGTGGTTCAGGCATTACCAGGTGTAACAGGAGCTGCCAGTACTGGTGCTGGATTTCGAAATGATATCATTGTTCGCGGTGGAGCACCCAATGAAAATGTTTTTTATTTAGACGGGATTGAAATTCCAGTTATCAATCATTTTAGTACGCAAGGAAGTGCGGGTGGTCCACAAGGTATTTTAAATGTATCCTTTATCGATGAAGTGAAATTATCCTCCTCTGCTTTTGATGCTAAATATGACAATGCCCTTTCCTCTGTTTTTGAATTTAAACAGAAAAGAGGCAATACCAACAAACTACAAGGCAATGTGCGTTTAGGTGCAACTGAATTGTCTACTACTTTAGAAGGTCCTTTAAACAAAACTGGCAAAACCACATTTTTAGTTTCTGCAAGGCGCAGTTATCTTCAAGTATTATTTAAACTTCTTGATTTACCAATACGACCTAATTTCTGGGATTTCCAATATAAAATAACTCATACCATTGATCCTAAAACCACGATCACTTTTTTAGGTGTTGGAGCTATTGATAATTTTAAATTTGCGGCACCTAAAAATGCAACTCCTCAAAAAATTTATGCATTAAATGCCAGTCCAGCTATTAATCAATGGAGTTACACAGTAGGAGCTTCTCTGAAAAAATTAATCAATAATGGGTATTGGAATTTAGCCATAAGCCGTAATCATTTAAATAATATCAATGAAAAATACGAAAATAATTTAGAGCCTATCCAAAGTGAAAAAACATTTGATTATGCTTCAAATGAAATTGAAAATAAAATTAGAATGGATATTACAAAAAGTTTATTAGGAATAAAATGGACAGCTGGCGTTAATTTTCAAAACGTTGGATACGATAATAGCACACATCAATTATTGAAATATGTTCTTACCAACAATAATCCTAGCTTACCTCCTACTAGTGCTGCTACCTTAATAGATTATAGCTCAAATTTTAATTATAATAAGTATGGCGCTTTTTTTCAAATGGGTAAAAAAGCATTTAATAATAGATTAGGAATAAGTGCAGGTATTAGAACCGATGGAAATGATTTTACAATCAATGGCAATAAATTCACAAGCCAGCTTTCTCCTCGTATTGGATTAAGTTGGGTTTTATCAGATTATATCACATTGAATGCTTCTGTTGGACAATATTATAAAATGGCACCTAATACTGCATTAGGATTTAAAAATAGTGCTGGCAACTACTTAAATAAGGATGCTGATTATATTCAAAGCACCCATTATGTTACAGGAATTGAATACATCCCATCCTCTTCTACCCGATTCACCGCCGAGGTTTATTATAAACAATATAAGAATGTACCTATTAGCGTTCAAAAAGGAACCAGTTTATCTAATATGGGAGCCGATTTCAATATTCTAGGCAATGAAGATATTTCAACCAATGGATTAGGTAAAAGTTATGGATTTGAATTATTTGCTCAACAAAAATTAACCAAGCGATTTTTTGGTGTGATGAGTTATAGCTTTTTTAGAAGTTCTTATACCAATGCCGAAGGAAAGTACATTGCTAGTTCATGGGAAAATATTCATTTACTAAGTTTAACTGGTGGTTATAAATTTAATAAAAATTGGGAATTGGGAATTAAATATAGATACCAAGGAGGAACTCCTTACACGCCTTATGATATGAATGCAAGTCAACTCAATTTTGGCACTTTAGGTGTGGGGGTATTTGATTACACCAAATTAAATTCACTTAGAAATAAAGCATTTCATTCAAGTGATTTGAGAATTGATAAAAAATACAACTATAAAAAGAAAACACTAGATTTTTATTTAGATGTAACCAATTGGTATGGAGCTAGATCGGTTGCTCCTCCTTTTTATGTATTTTCTGCAACTCCTGAAGGTGTATTTAAAACCACAGATGGTTTACCATTAAAAAAAGACGGATCCAATGCAGTACCAGAATTGTACAATAACTTCTCAGTATTTATTACCCCTACCATTGGATTTATTTTAGAATTTTAATCACTGGTCTTTAATTTGTTTTGTTTCACAATTCGGAACATCTGAATGATGACCGATAAGGTGATTAATATAATACCTATATAAAAGCTAAATCCTAATTGCTTTTGCTCCTTAAATAATATAAAAGCCAATAGAATACCATACACTGGCTCCATATTTAAAGTTACATTTAATGTAAAGGCACTAATGTGTTTTAAAGCAGACAGCATTAAATGATTCGACCATACTGTACAAGCCACAGCTAATATTGCAAGCCAATACCAATCCACTCGTGTTGGAAAAATGAATTGAGTATGTGAAAAACCATTTATACTGAGTATGATGAGTAATAAAAACAACATTCCACCTAACATTTCATATAATTGAATGGAAAAAGAATCTATTGTATCTATCACTCCTTTGTTTAAGACAGAGAAAAGGGAAGCTAATAAAGCAGATAACAATCCTACCATAATTCCTAGTCTAAATTTGGTATCAAAATGAAAGATTAATAAAATACCCAATAAACTTAAAGCCCCTATAAAAAAATTGGCCCAAATAATTTTTTTACCACCTATTATAGGCTCAATAAAAGATGTAAACATACTGGTGCAAGAAAAACAAACCAAAGCAATTGAAATATTCGCTAGTTTAATACTACCATAAAAGCAAACCCAATGAAGTGAAATAATAGCACCAATACCTAATAACTTAAATAAAGTGGAAGTGGGATAAACAGATTTCTTTTGAGTAAAAAAATAGATGAGCCCTAAAACGAATACGGTAATTAACATTCTATAAAAAACCAATACTAAACCATTGAGTTGAATTAAAAATCCTATTGGCCCTGTTAAGCCAGCTAAAAAAACAAAAATATGTAATTGTAAAAGCGCTTTTTTAAAAGTTGACACGAATGCGTTTGATTATTTTTAAGAATTTGCCAGTAGTTGATTGCCATTGCATATTCAATACACCTAAAATAGCTTCTTTAATAATCCCTTTTGTCATTTTACTAGCACCAATTTTACGGTCAACAAAATTAATTGGCACTTCCTTGATTTTGAATCCTAATTTCCAAGCAGCAAATTTCATTTCAATTTGAAATGCGTAGCCTACAAAATTAATGGTGCTTAAGTTGATGCCATCTAGTACTTTTCGATTATAACATACAAAACCTGCGGTAGGATCCTTAATGGGCATCCCAGTTATGATTCTAGTATATGCGGATCCTCCCCAAGAGTATAATTTTCTATCTAGTGGCCAATTTTCGGTACTACCACCAGAAACATACCTACTTCCTATCGCCATATCTGCCCCATTTTCACATGCATGTAATAAACGATCTAAATCATATGGACTATGTGAAAAATCGGCATCCATTTCAAATATATATTCATAATCATGTTTCAAAGCCCATAAAAATCCATGAATGTAAGCCGTTCCTAATCCTAATTTACCTGACCTTTTTTCAATGAAAATTCGACCTAAATGTTTTTGCATCAATCCTTCTACAATGCTTGCAGTGCCGTCAGGGGAACCATCATCAACAACCAATACATGATACTCTGTTGCAAAACTTAGAACCGCATCAATAATAGAAGCAATATTCTCCTTTTCATTGTAGGTGGGTATGATGACTAATTTTGACATTTCAACAGGGGGATATTGATTCTTTATTTTTTTAAAATACTGCGGTTAAGGATTTCAGTTAATTTCTGTTTGGTGTGTAAGGCAAAGTCTCCCTTCATCATCCAATCATAATATTGTGGTTCATCTTTAAGTACTTGCACAACC
This sequence comes from uncultured Bacteroidota bacterium, assembly GCA_903824725.1. GTDB lineage: Bacteria > Bacteroidota > Bacteroidia > Chitinophagales > Chitinophagaceae > Sediminibacterium. Next base: position 42,330 of record CAIJXU010000067.1, read on the forward strand.
GATTTCCCTTTATGCTTTCCGAAATTAAACACTTCTACCCCATTTTCCATAATAAATCGGCCTGCGAAATCCACAATTTGGTCCTCCCCAGTGAATTTAACGATACTTTCTACTGTATTTCCAATATTTGAGTACTTTGCTACCTGCGCTTCCAACACTTCCCAAGTAGCCATAGCATCGGCTTCTGCTGTATGGGCATCCTCTAAATTCTTATTACAATAGAACTTATAAGCGGCAGTGAGGGTTCTTTGCTCCATTTTGTGGAATACTTTTTGAACATCTAATAATTGACGATTTTCCATGTCGGCAGAAATCCCTGCTCTCAAAAATTCCTCATTTAACATGGGTATGTCAAAACGATTACTGTTATACCCTCCTAAATCAGCCCCTTCTATGAATTGTTTGATCTCATTCGCAATTTGTTTAAAAGTGGGCGCGTCCTTTACCATTTCATCTGAAATACCATGAATCGCTACTACTTGTTCTGGAATGGACATTTCAGGATTGACCAATTTACGCTTAACCTGTTGAGTGCCATCGGGCATAATTTTGACTAGTGCTATTTCCACAATTTTATCCAAGCTCACATTTATACCTGTAGTTTCTAAATCAATAAAGACAATCGGTTTAGTTAATTGTAAATTCATAATTTTTATTATTCCCAAAGTTAATTAAACTAATCCTGTTTTAGTGTGAAAACTGCTTTAATAAATGATAGAAAAAGTCTAATTTTGTACACTAAAATTGCCTTTATGCAGTGGATTCCATTAAACGACCTAAGTCAGCTAGACCAAATTCAACAAACATCTTATACCATACCTCAGGTCATATTTAAACACAGTACTACTTGTAGTATTAGTCAAATGGCATTTGCTCGCATTGAAAGATCAGAAGCGCCCGATACCATTCAATTTTATTATTTGGATTTACTCAATTTTCGTTCAATTTCAAATGCAATTGCTGAAAAATTTAGTGTGTCACATGAATCGCCTCAAATATTATTAATCAAAAATGGCGAATGTACATTTGATGAAAGCCATGGCGGTATACTCATGGATGAAATAATTGAGCAGGCTGCTTTATAAAAGTTTAAACTTTTTCAATCACCATCGCGCTTGCACCACCACCCCCATTACAAATGGCTGCTGCACCATACTTAGCTTTATTGATTTGTAAAATATGGATTAAGCTCACTAAAATTCGAGCTCCACTACAACCCAATGGATGGCCTAAGGAAACTGCACCTCCATGTACATTTACTTTAGAGGCATCTAAATTCAATAACTGAGTATTTACAATACCTACTACCGAGAATGCTTCGTTAAATTCAAAGTAATTAATTTCATTCATATTTAATTCAGCATGAAGGAGTGCTTTAGGCAAAGCCAAAGAAGGTGTTGTCGTAAATAATTGAGGCGATTGTTCCGCATCTGCAAAACCTTTAATGATGGCAATGGGTTTTAAACCTAATTCATTTGCTTTTTGCTTACTCATTAAAACAACTGCAGCAGCACCATCATTCATTGTACTTGCATTAGCAGCAGTTACAGTTCCTTCTTTATTAAATGCGGGTTTTAAATATGCTATTTTTTCAAAATTCACTTTAAAGGGTTCTTCATCTTTGTCAACAATTATTGGATCCCCTTTTTTTTGCGCAATAATAACTGGTACTATTTCCTCTTTAAACTTGCCTTGTTCCGAAGCTTCTTGTGATTTTTTATAACTCTCACTTGCAAATGCATCCTGTGCTTCTCTAGTAATAAAATGATCCTTGGCACATTGATCAGCAAAATTGCCCATCGCCACTTGATCATACACATCCATTAAACCATCTTTTACTAATCCATCCAACAAGGATATATCTCCATATTTATTCCCCCATCTTTGCTGCATATTGTAAAATGGAACATTACTCATACTTTCCATACCACCTGCGATAATGACATCGGCATTACCTAATAAAATAGATTGAGCAGCTAATGCAATTGATTTCATGCCACTTGCACATACTTTATTGATAGTGGTACAAATTACTTTGTTGGGAAGTCCTGCAGCCAATGCGGCTTGTCGAGCAGGCGCTTGACCTAATCCTGCTTGAATGACACAACCCATCATTACTTCATCAATCAAATTAGAATCTATATTAGATTTATCTAATGCTCCTTTAATAGCGATGCCTCCTAATTGAACAGCAGTTAAACTACTTAAACTTCCTCCAAAAGATCCTATAGGTGTTCGAACTGCAGATATAATATATACTTCCTTGTTCATAACATTCAATTTAAAGATTATTCTGTGACGATATCGTTGTCGGATTTAATTTCAACTTCAGGCAATAAACGAATCCCCTCCTCTTCAATGGCAATTCTTTTACTCTTATATAATATCCCGACATTCATCTTAAAGGCTTTTTTACTCATGCCAAAAAAGGCATAAATATCATCAGGACTCGATTTATCGTGATAAGGTAAAAAATTACTATGTGACTTCAACAACCTGATGATAGTCGATTTATCATCGTCCAATTTTTCAACTCCTTGTTTTCCAATTCCTATGTCTAATTTATTTCCTTCTCTAATCTTTTTAACAAATGCTTCTTGAATAAATTGGCCAATATGTAAATGTGTAAATACTTCATTTTTATATACCAATCCTTGATGTAATTGATTTACAATAACCACATAACCTAGATCAGATTCACGATATACTTGCACATTAACCTTCTCACCCTCTTTTACCGTTAATTGATCATTACTTAACTGATTGTCTATTTTTTCAGTTGCAGCAACACGACCTGTTTGTTTGTCAATATATAATTTGACTAAATATTTACCCCCCAATCGCATACTTGATAATTGTTGCGAAACAGGAACAAATAAATCTTTCATCAAGCCCCAATCCATAAATACGCCTTGTTTGGTAACATCTACTACTTTTAAAGCAGCAATATCACCCACTACAGCAAAAGGCTCTTGGGTCGTAGCCACTAATCGATTATCTGAATCATGGTAAATAAATACACTAATGGTATCGCCAATTTGCAAACCTGCTGGAACAAATCTTTTAGGTAATAAAATACCTTCCTCGCCATCATCCATATAAAATCCAAAGTCAACCTTGCGGTCCACGCGTAGGAGATTAAATTGACCTACATTAACAGTTGACATAATGTTGTATTTAAATAATTAAAATAATTCCGGTTGTTGATCATCTGATTTTGTTCCTGCTTTTTTCTCCCATTCCATTTCAACAGATTTACTAAAATCCACCAATTTGGTACCAATGGCTTTCCAGCCCATGATATCCACCATCTTACTCACTTTAAACTTCGCCTTTCTAACTTGGGTACCTCGGCCAGTTTGAACGACTAAGATAGGCTCTTCCGCAGTTGTAATGGTTTCTAAATAGTTACCATTACCTTCCTTAATAAACAAAAATGGCGTTTTTAATGTACTGGTTTCTATCTTAAATCGTTTGATATTAAACTGTAGCTTTTCCTTATCTAGGTAAACTGCAGTAATTATCTTATCAGGATTAAATTTTTCGATGAATATTACTTTTTCAGGGTCAAAGCGTTGCGTAGGTTCTGTATCCGTCACCTCATAATTACCATCATTGGTAATCACCAACACTTTTTCGTCCTCAAAGGTACCTAAATAAATACCTTTCTCCTCCATATTAAATCGTCCAAATTTATCATCAAACCATAACTTACGTCCCAACAGGGTGCTTTTACCAGCTTCTTTTAATTTAACGGTCTTAATGGGGTACTTGGTAATTTGATTTCCAACACTACTTCTGCCTTTCACTTCTAATTCGTCAAAATAAAATTCTAATTCCTTAATACGAGCTGTACAATTGGGACTTAAAATAATTTTAACTGACTCTGCTTCTCCATTTGGATTAATAGAAAGATAGTGTACTCTTGATTTATCTGCAGATTTGGTTAATGGATATTCCTTGTCTCTTGTAATTCCTGTGACATTAAAACGTTTAGCATAACTAATACCGGTTGATCCATCCACATACATCATATTATAAGTGGTGCGTTCGTCATTTTTCTGAAAAACAGCGGCATGTAAAATATCCTTACCAATAAATGTTTTATCAGAAACCTTGACCACTTTCATGATACCCGATTTTGCAAAAGCAATAATATCGTCATAATCCGAACATTCACATAGGAATTCATCTTTCTTTAAACTAGTTCCCACAAATCCTTCGGCTCTATTGATGTATAATTTTGTATTTGCAATGGCAACATGTTTTACTTGGATCGTATCAAATTCTTTTATCTCGGTTTTACGTTCCTTACCTTTTCCATACTTTTTAAGTAAATTATCATAATAACCCACTGCATAGTCAATCAAATTAGCCAAATTATTTTTTACTTGTTTGATTTCATCTTCGATCGATTTAATTTGTGCATTTAATTCATCGATATCTAGTTTATAAATACGGCGAACTGGCTTATCGGTCAACTTTAATAAATCGGATCTTTCTATTGGTTTTTTAAATTTCTTTTTAAAAGGCACAAATGCATCATCAATGGCATCAATGACTTTTTCCCAGGTCATGTGTTTTTTCTCTAGCTCCTTATATATTTTTTCTTCAAAAAATATTTTCTCCAAACTGGTGAAATGCCATTTATCTTCTAATTCCTTTAATAATATTTGTAATTCTGCTTGTAATAAACCTTTTGTATGATCTACGGAGTGACGCAATAAATCGGAAGCACCAATGAATTGAGGTCGATTATTGACAATCACACAAACATTCGGTGACAAGCTAATTTCACAATCAGTAAATGCATATAAAGCGTCAATCGTAATATCGGGTGAAATACCAGTGGCTAAATCAATCTGAATTTCGACTTCGGCTGCGGTTACATCGGTTACTTTTTTAATTTTAATTTTACCTTGATCGTTTGCCTTGGTAATACTTTCCATTAATTGAGTTGTTGTAACACTATAGGGTACATCCTTAATTAATAATGTTTTTTTATCAAGCTCCTCAATGGTAGCCCTTACTCTCACCTTACCCCCTCTTCTGCCGTCGTTGTAATTAGAAGAATCCATCTTCCCTTTGGTTTGAAAATCGGGAAGAAGTTCAAACTTTTTACCTCTTAGATGTTTAATAGCAGCTTCAATTATTTCACAAAAATTATGCGGTAATATTTTAGTTGATAACCCTACTGCAATTCCGTCTGCGCCTTGTGCTAATAACAATGGAAATTTCATTGGTAGCGTTATAGGCTCTTGCTTACGACCATCATAACTTAAAGTCCATGAAGTAGTTTTGGGATTAAAAGCAACATCCAAAGCAAATTTGCTCAACCTTGCTTCAATATATCTTGCTGCTGCTGCATCATCTCCTGTGCGCACATCACCCCAGTTACCTTGCGTATCAATTAATAAATCCTTTTGTCCTAGGTTCACTAAGGCATCACCAATACTTGCATCACCATGTGGATGGTATTGCATACTTTGTCCAATGATATTGGCTACTTTATTAAAACGACCATCATCCATTTCCTTCATCGCATGCAATATGCGACGTTGTACGGGTTTCAAACCATCTTCGATCGCTGGTACAGCACGTTCTAAAATAACATAGGAAGCGTAATCCAAAAACCAATTTTTATATTGTCCTTGAACGCCTGATTCGTTTTCAGTAACCTTACTTAAATTTTTCTCTTTTGCCATATATTTTGATATTAGAGACGATGCGTATCTTCACTACCGTCTGCTAAGCTATTTAATTCAACAAAAATAATATCCGTTATCGCCGTGGTTTGATGCCAAATGCCTGCAGGAATCAAAACCCTCGAAGGCGCTTCCACCATAATCTCCCCTTCTTCTAAACTATTTAAATCTTTCCATTTCAACATCAACTGACCCTGAACGAGTAACATATCTTCGGGATTCTTGTAAGCAGATGTCCCAGTATGATAATGTTGCCCACTCACTGCACCTACATGTCGATACACTAATAAAAATTCACCCGATCTATCCGTATTAAAATAGTGCAATGATCCGCGATCATCCTTTGCTTTTAAATCAATATTGGATATTTTAATTTTCATTTATACTTGTTCATCTTCATTTAAAACCAAACTTCCTCCAGCCATTGTAATCACCATATCCTTCCATCCTTTTTCCCACTTACCTGAAATCGTTAAACGACCTTCATCCGCCAATACTTTTAATCTTGATACAATAAAAACATCGCCTGTTTTAATTTTCATCTTGCTTAAAATATGTGCTATTGCACTTGGTAATTTTTGTGCATTTTTTGTAAGTAAGGATAAAATTTCTTTATCATAAAAACGAATATCCATCGTTGCTAATTTTTTACCTCCTTCTAAAAAACGAACGAACCCATTTTCCTGACATATCTTTTTCCACTCATCTGGATCTAATTCAAATTCACTCAAAGTAATAGGTCGTGCTAATTTTTTAGCTTTCAAAAATTCACTAGGTTGAATTTGACTTAAATTAGTAGGATAAAATAATTGTCCTTTTTCATTCAAGAATGGAAGATTATTCAAATACAAAACCTGTACTTTCCCTTGTAATTCCTTTAATTGACTCATGAGCCAATAATACCCACAAACATCATGCACGTTTTGTCCCATCCAAATCCAAACTTGTTCTTCTTCATTTTCTTGCAAGTCTTTTATTAATTGGTTGACAACAAGCTTATCATCTACCATATCAAGTTGATCTTCATAAGGAGAATGTTGTAACAATTCCTTCCACCAATCGCGTCTTATTTGATACCCATCGGTTTCATAAATATCACCTAAGGGGCCAACAGCATAATCATCCTTTATTTCAATGATTTTTCCGGCTAAAGTTTCATCCATATCTATAGCAGATTGCAAAATGGCCATGTTCGCGGTTTCGAAAACTAAATGTATCATAAAGTTGATGGTGTTATGGGTGTAATTAAATAATAGACACAGGTGGTGAAATAGTTTCTAACCCATGGTATTGCTTTGATGAACCCAAACTGAATTTTTGGTTTTAAATTAAATTTATATTGGTATATAGGATTAACTAAATAATGTATTTGGTGTAAAACAACATAATGGCTTTGTTTTACCACTTTTTCAAATCTTTCAATTGAAATACCCGTCTCTTTAATTTCAAGCAAATCTGCAACTGGCTGTTTTGATATAGTTAATATGAATTTGTAAATAAAATTAGGCAGTAAATGAAAATAAGGTAGTTTACTTAAAAAGGAATTTGTACATAGTTGTTGATGACCGCCAAAGGGCATTTGCCAAGGAGGGAATCCGAAATAAATAACGCCTCCTGGTTTTAAAAACTGTTGCATCCATGATATCAATTTTTTTTGATCATGAATATGCTCAATCACATCTTTTAAAATAATGATGTCAAATAAGCTAGGAAAATCAACAACCGGATTTACTTGATAAATGTCTTTTGATATAAATTGAATTTTATGATCAACAATATCTTGTTGTAACCATTCCCTTGCATTCACTAATCTAGTCTCGTCTAATTCTACCCCCACTCCAATACAGCCCTTATCAATAAATGCTTTCAATACGCCACCTTCCCCACAACCAATCTCAAGTACTTGCATTCCTTGTTTTAGTTGCTTTTTAGCTTCAATAAACGGAATAACAAATTCTGCAGCGTTGTTCACCTGCATTTCAAAATATTGTTTTCTATTTTTATGAAATTCAAACATGTTTTATTGTCAATAATTATTTAGCTTCAATAATATCTAAATCAGCACGCAGGTTTTCAATGATGAACTCTTGTCTTTCCTGTGTATTTTTTCCCATATAATATTCTAATAAATGCTGAATATGATCTCCTTGTTCTAAAATCACTGGATCCAACTTAATATCTGCATTTATAAATTTTCCAAACTCATCGGGACTAATTTCACCCAAACCCTTAAACCTTGTTATCTCAGGCTTAGCACCTAACTCTGCAATTGCAGCCTGTTTTTCAGTTTCATCATAACAATAGATGGTCTTTTGTTTATTGCGCACACGGAATAAAGGAGTTTCTAATACAAATACATGTCCCTTTTTAACTAAGTCAGGAAAAAATTGCAAAAAGAAAGTAAGTATCAATAATCGAATATGCATCCCATCTACATCGGCATCTGTTGCAATCACAATTTGATTATATCTTAAACCCTCTAAACCTTCTTCAATATTTAAAGCATGTTGCAATAAATTAAATTCTTCGTTTTCATACACTACTTTTTTACTTAAGCCAAACGCGTTTAAAGGCTTACCCCTTAAACTAAATACGGCTTGGGTATCTACATTACGCGATTTTGTAATACTACCACTTGCCGAATCCCCTTCGGTAATAAATAAAGTACTTCCTTGTTGCAAGGAAATAAACATCTCTTTATTTTTATTAGGTAATTCGTCATTTAAATGTACACGGCAATCTCTTAATTTTTTATTATGCAGATTCGCTTTTTTAGCGCGCTCATTAGCTAATTTTTTTATACCAGCTAATTCTTTTCGCTCGTGTTCATTTTGCTCAATACGTTTTTTTAATGCATCAGCTGTAGCAGGATTGCGATGTAAAAAATTATCTAATTCTTTTGCTAAAAATTCGGTTACAAAGTTTTTCATACTTGGCCCACCATCCGCCACATTTTGAGAACCTAACTTAGTTTTGGTTTGACTTTCAAAAACGGGCTCTTGTACCCTTACGGATACAGCAGCAACAATACTGGTTCTAATATCCGAAGCCTCATAATCTTTTTTGTAATAATCACGAATCACTTTTACATAAGCTTCCCTAAATGCTTGCTGATGTGTACCCCCCTGTGTTGTATATTGTCCATTAACAAATGAAAATATATCTTCCCCATAATCATTGTTATGCGATATAGCCACTTCAATATCATCGCCTTTTAAATGGATGATAGGATATCGTAATTCATCAGGATTTGTTTTACGTTCTAATAAATCCAACAAACCATTTTTGCTTACATATTTTTTATCATTAAATACAATACTTAATCCCGCATTTAAATAACAATAATTCCATAATTGACCATCAATATATTCGTGGATATAATGAAAGTTTTTAAACATGGTGGTATCGGGCGTAAAGACCACTAAAGTGCCATTGCCTTCAGTGGTTTTAGTTTCCTTTGTCTCTTCTACTAAAACTCCTTTTTTAAAACTCGCCGATTTTTGTTTACCCTCTCTAAAAGCCGTCACTAAAAAATCTTCACTTAATGCATTTACTGCTTTGGTACCCACTCCATTTAAACCTACCGATTTTTGAAAGGCTTTACTATCGTATTTAGCACCTGTATTAATTTTACTTACTACATCTACTATTTTTCCTAAAGGAATTCCACGACCATAATCACGAATAGATACTGTTTTACCCTGAATTGAAATTTCAACTTGCTTGCCATAACCCATGGTATGTTCATCAATACAATTATCAATCACTTCTTTCATTAAAACATAAATACCATCATCAGGTGCCGAACCATCACCTAATTTACCAATGTACATACCTGGTCGCAAACGAATATGTTCCTTCCAATCTAAAGACCGGATGGAATCTTCATTATATTCTACAGGAATTTTTGTTTCTGCCATAATTATCAATGCTTTAGGGGCATAAATATGCCCATGTCTGAGTGCAAATCTAATGAGCACGGCGGTTACCCCAATTTTACTTTTCACCAAATGGCGCTTTTATGTGGATAAAAGATTTATCGCTTATCTTTATCGCATCAAAACAGAGCCAAAATACCCAATTGTTGACCTAGAATACATCAAAACTAAGGCAAATGCGTTGACCTCCGAAAATGACCTATTTCAGGCCTTTTTAAGGGAAATAGACAGCGCTGAGTTAGATAAAACTGTTTTTGCCCTATCCGAAGCCATTTCACCTAAGATTAGTTGCACGGATTGTGGTAATTGTTGTAAGAGTTTAATGGTCAATATTGACGAGGAGGAAGCCAACAAATTAGCACAACATTTAGGTAAAACACGTACCCAATTTGATGAAGATTATATCTCAAAAGGGGAATCGGGAAGAATGGTGATCAACTCTATTCCTTGTCATTTTTTAGTGGGCAATAGTTGTAGTGTTTATGAATACCGTTTTGCAGGATGCAGAGAATTCCCTGCCTTTCATGTGCCTGATTTTAATAAACGCCTATTTACCACATACATGCATTATGATAGATGCCCCATCATTTTTAATGTAATTGAATCTTTAAAAATAGAATTGGGTTTTGAATCAGCTAAGTAATGAACTATGACTTTACAATTGGGAATTGATAAAATTTTAGCACAACCACCTTCTTGGAAAAATAAACGCATTGGCTTATTAACTAATGATGCCGCTAAAACATCCAATGGAACGTCTACCCGACAAGCTTTAATGAATGAAGGTTTTCATTTAGTACAATTATTTTCGCCCGAACATGGAATAGATGCACTAGGTGCAGATGGTGCAAAAATGAATGATAAAAAAGATGAATTAACAGGATTGAATATCATTAGTTTATACGGAGAAAAAATGATGCCCACCGAGAAGGATATGGAAGGTATTGAAATTTTAGTTTTTGATATTCCTGATGCTGGCACCAGATTTTATACTTATTTGTGGACAATGACTTATTTAATGCAGGCTGCTGCTCATTACAAAATTAAAATGGTCCTATTAGATAGACCTAATCCACTTAGTGGGGATTTTGAATTAGCTGAAGGCCCTATGTTAGATGTTTCTGTTGCAAGTTTTATTGGCCGATTTAACATTCCTGTAAAACATCAATGTACATTGGGCGAATTGGCTCGTTATTTTAATGAGACAGAATCAATCAATACTGATCTTGAAATTATTACTTGCGAAAATTTAAAACGAAACCAATTTGTTTTTAACGAAGGGCTTAGTTGGGTAAATCCTTCGCCTGCATTACAAAACAAAGAAGCATGTTTTCTATATCCAGGACTATGCTTTTTTGAAGCGACCAATGTATCAGTAGGTCGAGGCTCCAAGTATTCCTTTGAATGGATTGGCGCCACTTGGTTCAACTTGCCTGCTATTACAATGGTTTGGCAAAATTTATTGCGTGAAGAAATTAAAATTGAAACCCTAGTAATTAATAATTTAACTGATAAAAATGAAACAAAGGGAATTAGAATAAAAATTATTGACCCTTCTCAATATAAATCGGTGATGAATGGATTGCTATTATTGAAATTAATAAAAGATTTACACCCTCAGGATTTTAGTTGGCAACCTTATCCAACACAAGCCAACCCTTCTGGACAAAATCATTTATCCTTATTATTGGGAATTCCTAACGCTGAACAATTATTTGATGCACCATTACAAATATGGTTACAACAAATCACAAAGTCATTAAGAGTTTCCCATTGGGAAAACGAGATGCACCCCTATTTACTTTACCAATAAACAGCATGAATAACTTAGACTAAAAATTCATCTCGAATTCCTTAATTTTATATAAATAATCCTAGATACATGAGCACACCAATTAAAATACCAAAAAAGATAGGCTGGACCTTAACATTAGGTATTTGTTTTTTAATACTAATGAGCTTATTACGCATTATCATTGGTATTGTTTTTAAATCGCCTTCTTTTGAATTAGGCAACTATACTCCAACTTATTTACTAGGATTTAGATATGATTTAAGATATGTTGGCATCATCATGATGTTGTGTTTTATTATAGGCCTATTTCCTAAGTTAAATCCATTTTTAACTAGTATAGGTAAAAAAATTGCAATTGGGATATGGCTATTTTTTAGTCTTTCATTGTTTTTATTTTACGCCACCGATTTTATACACTACGCCTATTTACATCAACGATTAAATGCAAGCATATTAAGTTATTTAGAGAATCTAACCATATCTATGCAAATGATGTGGCAATCCTACCCGATTATTTGGATTTTCATCGGATTCATTGCAACTGTATTTGGTTTTTATAAATTTATACTGTTCACATTTAAAAGATTTGAAAAGAATAATATGCCTAATAAAGGAGGCGTAATCATTTCTATTATATTTTTTCTATTTTTCTCCTATTGTATTGTCGGTAATGTAGTGTATTCCGGTGGGCAATACCCATTAAGATGGAGCAATGCTTACTCATTAGGGAGTGATTATAAAGCAAATTTAGCATTGAACCCATATCAGTCTTTTTTTAGCACTATGGACTTTCGAAATTCCAAAGTGGATACGGAACTATTAAAAAATAATTACCAAGTTATTAGCGATTATTTACAAATACCTATTGACCAACAAAACGCAAATACACTTTCATTTAATCGAACTTATACCCCTATCGAGAACGATACCATAAGTAAAAAAATAAAAAATGTAGTACTAGTTATTTGCGAATCCTTTAGTATGTATAAAAGCTCAATGGTTGGGAATCCATTAAATACAACCCCTTATTTTAATGAGATGTGCAAGCAAGGGGTGTTTTTTAATCGCGCATTTTCTCCCGCCTATGGAACTGCAAGAGGTGTCTGGGCTGTATTAACTGGGATACCTGATGTGCAAAATGGTAGAACATCTAGTCGCAATCCTTTAGCGGTCGATCAACATACTATCATGAGTGATTTTAAAAATCATGAAAAATATTATTTTTTAGGCGGGAGTACAAGTTGGGCTAATATTAGAGGTGTACTCACTAACAACATTTCTGATTTAAATATATATGAGCAAGGAACCTACAAATCCAAAGAAGTAGATGTTTGGGGCATCAGCGATCATGATTTATTTAAAGAAGCGAATCAAACTTTAAAAACACGAAAACTTCCTTTTTTTGCCATCATTCAAACGGCAGACAATCATCGCCCGTATACCATTCCGGCGGTCGATTTCCCACTTTTTCAAAAACGCATTATATCTAAAGACTCTTTACAAAAGTTTGGTTTTGAAAATAATGATGAATTCAATGCATTCAGATACACCGATTTTTGTATTGCTCAATTTATAGAAGCCGCAAAAAAAGAATCCTATTTTAAAAATACGCTTTTTGTTTTTGTAGGTGATCATGGAATAGTTGGTGATGCCGGAAATATGCTTCCAAGGGTATTTAGTGAAAATGGGTTAACTCATATGCACGTACCAATGTTATTTTATGCACCCTCTATATTAAAACCAAAAAATGTTTCAACCCCGGTTTCTCAAATAGATGTACTACCTAGCATTGCTTCTTTAACCAATATAGCATATACCAATACTACGCTAGGTCGAAATGTTTTTTCATTGATTAATAAATCGGAAACAAATCAAATATTTTTGATTGACGAATTTGCTCAATCCATTGGCTTATTCAACAATACAAGTTATCTATCTTACCCTATAAAAAATCCTACGAATTACAAATTTATAAACAACGATAATAACAAAAGTATTAAAAACGACTCTATTTCAAATTCAATGAAAAAATTAACAGGGATTATTTACGAAACATCTAAATATATGTTAACCCACAATAAAAAAGAGTTCGTCAAATAGTGTTTTTAATGTAAAATGGAAATCACCAATGTAGCCATATTAGCAAATCCAAAAGCCGGTAAAGGAAAATCAAAACAACACGCACTTTGGTTACAACAACACCTATTAATAAAAAAGATACAAAGTTCCATTTATATACTTGAATGGCCTCATCAACAACTACTTGAATCCTTTTCGGATGTATGGATCATTGGCGGAGATGGCACGATCAATTTTTTTATCAACCAATATCCAAATTGCAAAATACCTATTGCATTATTTAGCGGAGGGACTGGAAATGACTTTGCATGGAAATTATACGGCAAGATGAAGCTAGAAACCCAATTTGATTTATTATTTACAGCTACACCAAAATATATTGATGCTGGCAAAGTAAATGATACTTTATACATCAATTGCTTAGGTATTGGATTTGATGGTGAAATTTTACAATCCATGAAATCAATACGATTTATTGGAGGACATTACGGCTATTTATTAGCAGTTATATACAAAATATTCCGATTTAAAGAACAAACCATTAAAATACAATCAGGAGATGAAATATGGAACGAAAAATTCCTACTAGTATTTATCGTGAATTCATCAAGAGCGGGTGGTGGATTTTTTATAGCGCCTCCTGCTGAAATTAATGACGGTTTATTGAATATGGTACTGAGCAAAAAAATAGCTATTTTAAAAAGATTATTTTATTTGCCTATCATTAAAATAGGAAAGCATCTTAACCTTCCTTTTGTCATTCACCGACTTGGTTCTAAATTTACCATTACCTGCGAAAAAGAATTACCAATACAAGTAGATGGGGAATTACTATTTTCTAGTCATATGGAAGTGCAAGTTTTACCTAATCAATTTTTGTTTCGGTATTAAGGGTTGGATTTAATTTATCTACCCTTTTTGTACCTGCATATAATTCATACTCTAATAGTCTACAATCGATAGTCGCATTATAAAATTCGATACGACGACTAGGTTTTAATCTTATTTTTTTAGCCAACTCTAAATTCCCCGTAAAAATATAACCTATGTAGCCTTTACAACTATTTTTTAAGAAATCTCCCATCCTTGCATAAGTAGCTTCCAATTCAGTTTCATATCCTAATCGTTCTCCATACTCTGGATTAAACATAATAACTGCAGCTTCTTCTGCATTTGGAATTTGAGTCGTTTCAAAATCGCCATCTTGAAAATGTATTAAATGTTCTACACCTGCAACTGAGGCATTCATTTTAGCAGTATCGATGGCGCGTTTACTAATATCAGAAGCAATAATTTTAAGGCCCGGAATTTTAATAATTTGTTCCTTTAATTTTGAATTTTCAATTTCATACATGGATTTATCATATCCTAGAATATGCATAAAAGCATAATGACTTCTTAATAAGCCAGGCACCCTATTCGTGGCAATCAAAGCCGCTTCGATGGCCAAAGTTCCCGAACCACACATAGGATTTACAAAAGGTGCAGTTTTATTCCATTTAGTAGATAATATAGTAGCCGCTGCTAAAGCTTCCAACATAGGTGCTGTCCCTGGTAGTTTACGATATCCGTGTTTGGCAAGTGTTTCACCCGATGTATCTAAGAACACCTCCGCCTCATCGTTTTTCCAAAATAAATAAACCACTGCACCAGACAATTCAGAACCAGTGGAAGGGCGTTGTAGGGTAACTTCACGCATACGATCCACAATGGCATCTTTTACGCGAAGGTTTGCAAATAAATTTGTTGAAATGGAGGGATGAAATACATTGCTGGTCACTGAAAAATAACCATTGGGTGCAATCACCGTTTCCCAATGAATGGTTACCAATTGTCTATGTAATTCATCAGGGTCATTACAAATGAATGACTTAAGAGAATACATTACTTGACTAGCACATCTTAAATTCAAATTAAGTCGAATACAATCCTGTACTGTTCCTGTTAACTCCACCCCTGTTTGAAAAACACGATCTGTGGTAAATCCTAAAGCAACCACTTCTTTATGAAGCGCAAAAGCTAACCATTTATGACAGGTAATGATGATTTTTCGAGGCGTGGTAAATACTTGCATAAACCAAAGTTAAACTAAATTAAACTAGTGCCCTATTATCAAGAAGAGATAAAAATAATATACATATTTTAATCGAAATTACATTTTAATCATTTTAAACTGATAGCTTAATTTACCATCGTTACTTGTAATACGAATAATATAAGTTCCACCAGCTAATTCAGGTAAATAAACAGGCGAACCTGCATTTAAGCCTATTCTATGAGTAACTTTTTGACCACTAGCCAGATCATATACATCCATATTCAACTTTTGATACCCTTTAATAACAAAATCAAAATATAACTGATTCCGAAATGGATTAGGTGCTAATTTGATAAATTCTGTAGCACTTAAGTTGAGAACATCTGTAATTAAGAAATAATAGGAATTACTTATGGTACTAGCACAACCATTTTGAGTAGTTTTAACTGTGTATGCACCAGGTAATGTTGGTTTATATTTTTGTGCAGTATCTGAAATTAAATTTCCGTCCTTATACCATGAGTTACCAATGGTTGAACTTGAAACTAAATAATTAGAAGTGTCTCTTATTAAATTAGGAGTTGATGGAATTACAAATACGGTAGTAGTTAATTTAGATTTAGCACTTTCGCAACCACTACTGCTTTTAACTTGACTTACAAAATAATCAATTTTTCCAGCAAGAGAAGTACTAGGTGTCGGCACTGAAGATAATGGAGGCGCCCCCGCCGATCCAGAGGTATACCAAGTAGCAGTATGTCCAGCTAAAATATTCGCAGTGACTGGACTTGCATTCATGCCTTGACAATAACTTGAAGGCGAAACAACTGGCATATCTGGAATAACTTTTTCAATCACATTTAAAACAGTAAAAATATTTTTATTCCCTACTGTATCAGTTAAAGTATTTGCCTTAATAGTTAATATCAAAGTATCATTACAAATACGACTGACATACATATTATATACTCTATTTGAAACTTTACTTATAGAGTCAATCTTCCCCACATTAATTAATAAACTATCTTTTAATAATATATTGGATAAATACTCATTGGATTCGATAGTATATAAAGCTTTTAAATCATTGAGCGTTGACTTCTTAATACTAATAACTGGGTCTTTTGTATCCTTATAAATATTTGATTTCACTGGAGTTGTTTCATTACCTAGTGAATCTTTAATCACAATTTTAAGTTCAATTATTCCATCTTGAAAAGTAGAAAAATTTATATTTTTTAATTTTAATGTAGAATCACTAAAACTACCAGTAAAAATTACTGAATCACCTAATGCAGTTGACATGGATTTTGTTGAAAAAGATTTAACAAGGCCTAATCCAGGATTTATTGAATTTGTCTTAACTATAGAACTTTGGGTTAATACTAAATTATAAGTACAATTAAGTTCCGATACTTTTATGTCAATAATTAAGGAATCAAGATTGCTTTTCCCAAGATTCGCAATATTTGCTTGGATGATGGAGGATTTGGGAGGCATCACATCCTTAGTATAGGTTGCTCGCCCTGTTCCAATTAAGGCTTTTGTACTGTCTAGCATAAATACGGTTGCATATAAAATACCATCATTAACCCCTTTTAAATTCAAATTATTTAATACAATAGTATCGTTGTTCATTTTACCCTCAAATAAAACCGAACTTCCTCCCATAGAACTATACATTCTTAAACGATAGTTTTGATTTGCACAAGAATTACAACCAATTTTAACACCTACAGAATCTACATTTTTACTATTTACTTTTTTACTTAAAATTTCAACATACGGATTCACTTGTAAGACACTGGATTGATCAACATCAAAACGAACATATTCCACAAAATTATAGTACTTTTTATTTTGTGCATGATCATTGACACTTATTGCAGAAACCCCCCATAATCCAGGTGGTGAACCAGCAGGTAATAAGGTTTTAAAATAATATCTTTTAAAACCATAAATAGATGAATCAGGAAGAATATTATAATAAAGACTCCCTAAATCGTGTTGCATAGCAATACTATGCTCTAATCCCTGTGGATCTCGCAGAATATAACCTCCATTGGAAAAACCTGAGGCTTTACCTGCAAAATCAGATTCATCCTTAATCCACAACCACATTTCAAATAAAGTTTCTCCATTAGGTGCAATAGGATTGGTTGGAGTAGCTTGAATTTTAATATCATTTAAATCTATCACAGGAGGTTTTAAATCAGGATATTTTGTTTTAATATAAATACTATCTCTTAATGCTCTTTGATTTACATAACTTGGAGGAATATAATAATTAGTATTGGTTGAATCTTTGTCAAATAACACTTGACGGACATTTAATGCAATATCTTGCATAGTAATTGCGCTAATAGAATAATATCCTGAAGGAAAATATTCTGGAACTGGAAAATGAAATTGAGCGGTTTTTAAACTATCCGTTTTATCATTTAAAATACCATTTCCGTTAATCTGAGTTTCAAAACTATACGGTTGTATATTGTATTTATTGGTACTATCAAAACTTGGTAAATAAATAGTTGCTAATGCTCTCCCATCAGGATTTATTGTGTTTTTTTCGACCATATCAAATTTTACTCTAATTGCATTAGAAGGTTGAATGGTATCTGCACAAGTGCCGCATATTTCTGATGCTAATCTTCCTGAAAAATCAATCAGTTTCACCGAGACACTATCTAATTTTAATGATTTTTGAACATACAATGGGGGTGTTATATCTTCTAAAGGATTATTAATAAAACATTTTACACCATAAGTTGTATTATTTTCTAAACGCATGTTTCCATGTATATCTCCTATAGTCATTTGTGGTATAATCCAATATCCATTTTTAGCGAATTTCGAAAGTGTCATCTCACCTCTTAAAATAGATTTTTCTGAATTGATGGGAGTCAATGACATACCCTTGATGGTTCCAAATGAGCTTCTGAATGTACAGGATGCCCAATCTGCACCATCAAATGCTTTGTCCATGATATTGAGCTCAATTTCGAGTGTTACTTTTTTATCTTCGTTCGCGCCTCCAGTAACATCTAATTTGGTTCGTTTAATTTTTCCAGGATAATTATAATCAGGAAATAAATTATAAACTTGAAAGGTTAAATCAGGACGAATTACAGAAATATACCTTGTTCCTTTCATGATTCTGTCTCTAACAAATTCAAATTTCTTTAAGGATCTACTCCTAAAAGCTTCAGGATTGGTAATATAAAAGGCAATACTTTCTGCCATATCCTCATTGGGATTTTTTAAATGGGCATAAGCAGAAACAAACTCAGTCGTATTAGAGGTAGACCAACCAGATAAAGAAGTCGGGTCTTTAAACCAACCTCCTAATGTAGCCCAATCATCTTGGGTGGTTTTATCAAATGTATGCTCCCATAAAAAATGGGCTTTCTCATGTAAAACCAATCTTTGCATATAAGTGATATCCTGAGAACTGAATGCCGACTCCATCCATTCTATATTTTGATTGGTAACCCAAGCTATTGCAGGGGCATCTGGATAGATTGGATGTTTTTGACCATTCACCCTTCTTACCATGTATTTAAGTTCGCCTTGTCTTTGCATGGCATCAGGAAATTCTTCAAACATGGAAAGAATAATAATTTTTTCATCACTTGTAAACTCTTGAAAATTAGTCTCTGTCTCATTCATCAATTGCTTTAATTGTGCAGAGGGCAATAAAAATTCAAACCCATATCTTGTTTTAGCAATTTCAGCAATCTTATCCTTATTAACTCCTTTATCTGTATAATAATAAACAAGAGCAGCAAATAATCTTTTGGAAAAGAATTTACCTTTTACCCCATCCACAGTGACTATTTGAGGGCTAGCATACGTAAAGGCTGCTCTTGAGATAGTAACAATATCAACTCCATCTGTATTGGTAAAATCAATGTCTCTATCTATATAGTTATCTGTGAGTATCCATTTGGAGCGAACTTTAACAGAATCCCTTTCGCCAAAAATTCTGAAATTAAATTTCTTAATAGTTTGATATAATCTATACGCATCTTCACTTGTCCATTTGGCACCAGCATCACTAAATAAGAATCCGTACTCATTTAAGGCATTAATGGCATTAAAATCATCAGGCACTTTTTCTGCATTACCTAATACATTAATTTCCACTTTATCGTTAATATAGCTTTGTTGAGCATGACCTACAAAACTACTGTCATCCTGCCATTCGTAATTATAATTTAAAAGAGAAGGCAATGGTGTTAAAGTAATCGCAATATCTAAAGTATTATTATTTAAATCAAGTACTTTTGAAGTTGGAAAAGCATATCCAATGGCATCAATACTTATTGTCCATTTGCCATTTTGAAGATTTGGAAAGGAATAGGAAATATCTGCATTATTTGCTACGCCCCCTATTCTACTAAAGAAAAATTGTTCACCACTTTTTTGAATTCTAACTGTTGCAGTATCTCCATATTTTAAGCCTTTTACAACACCTACTACTTGAGATTGTGCAATAACTAAGTGACTCAAAAATAAGAAAATAAATAAATGTAAAAGTTTGAAACAATTAATTTTCATATAAATAATTTAAACAAAGAATGAGTAAAATATATTTAGAAATAAAGATACGTTACAATTAATAATAATGTTATTCAAGACTGCACAATTGCAAAAGGGCTTCAATTGCTTGAAACCCTTTCTGTTATTCTGTGGGGGCACACGGGTTCGAACCGCGGACCCTCTGCTTGTAAGGCAGATGCTCTAAACCAACTGAGCTATGCCCCCTTTTGAGGAGTGCAAAAATAAGG
>CAIJXU010000068.1 GCA_903824725.1 uncultured Bacteroidota bacterium
ATAAAATGCGCTTAATAATAAAAAGAAAATTAAGACATTGATTTGTAATAGGTTGCACTATCCTAAAATCGAAATTAACCAATTTCAAGCGAGTTAAGGGGGTATTTTACTCACGCAGGGATCCACTTTACATTCTTGATAAATTTAAGAAGTATAATATATCAAATTTATTTACTTACTTTAAGGAAGTAAACAGCTTAAACTTTTGCAATCCTAACGCAACAGTTCTATTTACAATTCTTGTAATCACTATCATTCCTTATAATCTTATTTTATCATTTAGATAGACAATAATCTATTTTAAAATCAACTCGTATGAAAAAAATCACAATCTTAATAATGGGTATTTTGATAACATGTGTTACGATAGCCCAAAGTAAAACAGCCACTTGGAAATATGCAACCATGGATTTTATCAAAACTACTCCAGATGGCAATTATGATCAATACCTAAAAGAAAAATGGTCGGTGTTGGCACAAAAGCGTTTGAACAACGGAACCATTTTGGGTTGGGATGTATGGGGTGTTGGACATACTAATACTGAATCTAAATATGATTTAGTGATCATTACATTTTATAGTGCATTAGACAGTATGTCTAAAGGATCGGGTATCAAAAGAATTGGTAACTATACCGACTTAGACGAAGAAGCCATTATGGATAAAATAGATCAAACTAGAAAAGTGGTTGGTACTTCAGTATTAGTGAATAAGCATGGATGGTCAATGATTGATACCACAGCTAAGTTTGCCAATTTCAATTATCTTAAAATTAATGCTGGCAGCGGTGACGAATACGAAAAATTAGTAGCTAAAATTAATGTTGCCAATAAAAATAATAAGGCTGTGGGTTTCACGCTTGCTAAGAGAATTGATTTGATGGGCGAAGATATTATGTGGAATTATGGTGGTGCCTATTTTTACAGTACCTATGCTGATATGATGGAGTCAAGAGCTGAAACCAATCCTCCAAATGCTGATCAACCAAAACTAGCATCCTTAAGAACTATAAAAAGAAGTGAGGTTTTATACAATAAATATTCATTACGTAAAAAAACTAATTAGGGTATTAGGTTTTATTTATATAAAAAATATTATTCCCAAGAGGCAACTTATTTAAGTTGCCTCTTTTTTATGATCAGAAATCAATGACGTAGAACTGTTATAGTTTGTGATTTCAAAAACAGCTATTAAACTACTCCATCAAATTGAGAGGGTATTTATCTCAGCAGTGCAATCTTTAATTATTTAAATGAGGGGATATGCCATTAACAACAATAAAGGGCTGTTCAAAATGTTCAGTGGGAGAAGTAGCCATTAAAGTATATTTCCCTGCGTCTATAAACTTGTTATATTCTATAAAATAAGGCTCATCGCTTTCTTTTTTGCTTAATACCAAATTCCAACGATAGGTATTAAATCCAGGCTTCCCTTCAAAATTAATTTTCCAAATTTCCTTATTTGCTTTGTCACGAATGGAAAGTGTTATGGATTGTAATTGAGTAAGCCAAAATGTAAAATCTACTTTTTCAATACTTTTTTGTAAAGCCTCTCCCCCATTTGAATTAAACCAAGGTCTTCTTAAAGTATCTATTTCAAAAAAATGATTCTTTGCTTTAACTAATGGACTACGCATAGATTGCTGAATCGGCTTTAGGCTTGTCTTGTATAGGCCGCGTCCGTGTGAAGCCACCACTAAATCCATCGTTGGTATATGAATCTCTAAATCCGCAACGGCTGTTTGTGGTAAATTATTTCCCAACAAAGACCAGTCGATGCCTCTATTCAAGGATACAAATACGCCTCTTAATCCACCTGCATATAAAATGTTTTCATTGGTAGGATCTTCTTTGATTACATTAAATGGTTCATCAGGAAGTCCATTGGCTATACTTTTCCAATGAGCACCATAATCTTCTGAAACATAAATATAACTATGCAAATCATCAGTATTAATTCCAGTCATACTTAGATACACCCTTGAAATTTTAAAGCGAGAAGCAGCAATGCTTCGAATGTAATGATTGGCAAGTCCAGAGGATAATTCTTCCCAATGCATTCCATCATTTTTGGAAACCCAAAATGCTCCCTTATCTGTACCCACAAACAATAAGCCTTTTTTAATAGGAGATTCTACCAAGGCTCCGGCAGCATTCGACATTTTATCCTGATTGGATGAAATAGCAATGTTTGGACTAATGGCTTTCCAGGTATCTCCGCGATTTGTCGTTTTAAAAATATAATTACCCCCATGATACAAAGTCCTGTTTTGATAAGCAGATATAAAATAGGGCGTAGTGTAATTATACTTTAGAGTATCATGTATCGACTTTGGTAATGTTGGTTTTATAGCAACAGTTTTATCTTTGGCTTTATCCAATCTTATGGCATCTCCATATTGCTGACTATAATAAACTATGTTTTTATTAAGCGGATCTACTTGGGTTACACAGCCATCTCCCCCATCCCAAGGATCAATCCAAACATATTTCCATGGATCATTGTATTGTGTATTTAATTCTTTAGCAGGGCCATATACCGTTGCATCATCCTGTGTTCCTCCATAGATGGTATAACTAGAAGAATCAATGGTAATGTCATAAAATTCACCTGTAGGGATATTATTATAGTGCATCCAAGATAATCCTTTGTCCATGCTCACATACAATCCTCCATCATTTCCTAAAGCCAAGTGCTTGGGGTTATTGGGATTCACCCATAATTCAGTTTGATCTAAATGCAGTCCCTGTGCGAGACTTGGTGTCATATGATTTACTTTCCCTCCTATAAATGAAAATGTTTTTCCGCCATCTTTACTATGCGCAAGTCTTATACCTAAACAATAAACCTCTTCATCATCTTTTGGGTTGACATATACATTAGTAAAATACCAGCCATACAATGAAAATATTTTAAAGGGGCCATTATGTGTTTTTGTCCAAGTAAGCCCGCCATCTAATGTTTTATAAAGTTCCGCAGCTTGATCTTTTGCATTACTTAGATTATCAACAAGTGCATATGCTTTCGCTGGATTGGTAAAGGAGACTGAAACACTTATTCTTCCTACATGAGGCCCGCTTGGTAATCCATTTTTACATGGCTCCCATGTTTTACCTGCATCAGCACTTTTATAAACACCACTCTGTTCCCCACTTATGCCTGGATAAACTTCCCATAAGGTAGTATACATTATTTGAGGATTAGAAGGAGAAATAACAATGTCATTACCGCCAGTCCTATCGTTTAAATATAATACCTGCTCCCATGTTTTTCCGCCGTCTTCTGTTCTGTATAAACCTCTATTTTTATTTTTGGTCCATAAATGTCCGATAACAGAAACTAAAACAATATTGGGATTTTGAGGGTGAACTGCAATCTCAGCTATAGACCAGGAATCATCTAATCCAATATGCTGCCATGTTTTACCTGCATCAGATGAACGATACATTCCGGTACCTGGTAAAGTAAAATTTCGAGGTTTTTTTAGATGCTCCCCTGTACCAATATATAATATATTAGGATTAGAAGGTGCGATTGCAAAATCGCCAATACTATAACTTGCCTGGTTTTCAAAAATTGAATTCCAATTAAGCCCATTGTCAATTGTTTTCCAAAGCCCACCTGAGCCAAACCCCACATACATTGTTCCTGGGTTGGCCGTATCCACTTGCACAACGTCGGCCCTGGCACTATTTACAGTAGGTCCTATAGAAATCCAATTCAAATTGAACTGGGTTGCCTCTTTCATCTTTTGATACGTTTGAAAAGAATTTATTAAAGGCGAAGGCTCCTGCTGTGCAAAAGAATTTAGTAAAAAACAAAATAAAGCAATACTAGTAGTAAAAATTAATTTAGACATCATTTAATTATTTTAAAAAGCATAAGTCAATATTTTTATTTCGAAATAACGCTTCTAAGTTCTAATAAAATTCTTATATCAAACCAAAAAAAACATATTTAGTAATTATTAGTTTAAAAACATTTCATCTACCAATAGTAAGGTTTTAGTTTTATCATACCCCTTACCTTTGCTCTTAGCTTTTATTTTTAAATAAGGCTTGGCAATAATTTTAATACAGGATACCTTTTGTGACTTAAATAAACCCTCTATAATTGGTAGTGTATGCTCCTCCCCTTCTAAAGGAAGCTTAGGTTTTAGCTTTGTCAAAAGTCTTAAATTTTTTGAGTCATTCCCTCCCCAAACTTCAATAGATATTGGAGGATAAATATTAGTTTTTTCTTCCACCATATAGTGCATCCCGAATGAACTTAAAATTATTGGTTGATTAAAAAAATACATTGCCACTAAATCATTGTCCACAACACCCGCAAAGTAATTTGCCCAAGCAGGAGAATTAGCCCCAAATGTGCCAAGGATTGAATTAAAAAATGTATTTGCTCCTTCTGCTTGGTGCACTCTATCAAGTTGCGTCAGTAAGACCGCGCTGTCTGGAATAAAACTATTTTTTATAAATCCAAAAACGGCCACTTCGCTCGAAAACCAGCCTTTCCGGTAGGCTTTTACTTTAATATTGCTCGTCTTAGTAATCAGCAATTTGCTATCAAAAATTGGGGATGTGATACTATCAGGATCCTTGCCATCGATGGTGTAACGTAATTCGGTTCCGTTAATTGGATGAAATAATTCAACTTTCACAGACTTCCCAAATACAAAGCTGCCATTTTTTACCTTAGGCGGATTTAATTTGAGCTGCTCATTTAAATTAATACTAAAGCCCTCTATGAAATTTATATTTTTAAAAGATTTTTGAAGCAGTCCAATTTCTGAGGCACTGAGACTTGTATTCCACAGGGTAATTGTTTTTAAAGTTTTTAGTGTGGTGATGATTTCTTTCAAACCTAAAAATGACACTTTTGTGCCTGACAAACTTAATGATTGAAGATGTTGTAAAGAAGAAAGTGTTGCGAGACCATTTGTAGTTACTTCGGTAAAGTTGATATCTAACTTGCGCAAATTATTAAAAATTACCACTTTTTTAAGATCCTCATTTTTAACAGGTAACTTAGCAAGACTTAGCGATATTACTTGCTCTTTAATCTCATTTAACTCCTCTAATTGATTTACCGAATAGGTCTCTTTATTAAATATTCTTACATCCAGTCCAGGTGATTCTTTAGAAATAGGTCTTATGGTTCGATAATCCGTATTTAAGTTGGTGATTTTTTTTTCATCAGCAGCATTAAAATCATATGACTCTTCCACAGCTGCTGGGCCTTTCAATAATTTATAGGCCAATACTTTTAAGGAATCAGCTTCAGGCAATTCAGTAACTTTTTGTGTAAAACTTACTTTATTTTTTATCCACCAACCAAGTAAGTTTATTTCATCCAAACTAAGTTGCGATTTTGAAGAAGGTGGCATATGCTTTTCATCATCAAGCGGAAGATGTATTCGTTGAAAAAGCAAACTCTTTTGTGGATCTCCAGAAACATAAAGCTTTCCATCTTTACCCCCCTTTAATATTGAAAGTGAATCAGCAAAGGACAATTCGCCTTTCTGTTTATTTAGATTGTGACAACTAGCACATTTTTTATCGAATATGGGTTTAACAAGGTGATCAAACACGATGGCTTTATCTATGGGCACTACTGGCTCTTTGATATTAGATAAAATGGGTTGAATAATAAAATTTTCACCATGGGTTAGTATGCCACCAAAATGTCCTGTAATAATTATAATTATAACCATTCCAGACCCCAAACACCATGCCAAGGTCTTTTTATACCATACCTTATTTCTAAGCCAGTACATTAACGAGGATAATAAAAAAATTCCCGCACCCATCCATTTATGCCATAGTAATGCGTCCCCCGTATAGCCACCTTCCCTAGATAAAAATAATCCCATGATTACCGTTACCCCAGCTAATATAGCCCCTAAGAGTAAAAAACTATCTACTAAGTTTTCAAATATAGTATTCGAATTATAGGTTACTGAAAAACGACGCAGTCCAAGTATCACACCAAGAATTAGTATAACTATAGGAAAGTGCAATAATAAAGTATGCATTCTACCAAAAGGTTGAAGCCAAAATGGAATTACCAAATATTTGGAAAATAGCAAGAAGAATAATACAAACACATTTAATGCTATTAAAAATTGATTAGCTAAATTTTTTATTTTATAACTCATATAATAATGGATTAGCTAATGATGTCTCTAATTACTTTTCCAGAGACATCAGTTAACTTATAACGTCGGCCAAGATGTTTAAAAATAAGTTTTTCGTGATCTAGCCCTAATTGATTTAAAACAGTCGCCTGAAAGTCGTGAACATGCACAGGATCTTTTATAATATTATAGCCAAAATCGTCAGTTTCACCATAAACCATTCCAGGCTTTATTCCACCCCCTGCCATCCACACTGTGAAACACCTTGGATGATGATCCCTCCCATAATTGTCTTTTGTTAGCTTTCCCTGTGTATAGCTCGTACGACCAAATTCTCCACCCCAGATTACTAAGGTTTCATCAAGCAGTCCGCGTTGTTTTAGATCCATTACTAAAGCTGCAGATGCCTGATCAACATCTTTAGCCTGACTAGCTATTTCAAACGGCAAGTCTCCATGTTGGTCCCAACCTTGATGGTATAGTTGAACAAAGCGCACTCCTTTTTCAGAAAGCTTTCTAGCCAGCAAACAATTAGCTGCAAAAGTTCCAGGAACTAAGCAATCTGGTCCATACATGTTTACAATACTGTCAGGCTCTTTTGATAAATCCATCACATCTGGAACAGCAGTTTGCATTCGATAAGCCATTTCATATTGCTTTATTCGAGTGGTTATTTCAGGATCACCAAATTGCTGATACGATAAGTCATTTAATTCCGAAAGCTTATCTAACATTTGTCTTCGTTCTTGCCTACTAGTACCCTCATTATCCTTAAGATACAAAACCGGATCTTCTCCTTTACTGAATTGTACGCCTTGATGGACAGAATCCAAAAAACCACTTGACCAAAGTCTTGAATAAACACCTTGCCCATTACCTATGCCACGCGAAAGTAATACCGTGAAGGATGGAAGATTTTTATTTTCACTACCTAACCCATAACTTAACCAAGAACCCATACTTGGGCGATTGCCTTGTTGCGCGCCAGTTTGAAGAAAAGTTAATGCTGGATCATGATTGATTGCCTCGGTATGCATTGAACGTATGATGCAAAGTTCATCTGCTATTTTTGCAGTGTAGGGTAATAAATCACTTATCCATGCCCGCGATTGTCCATATTGTTTGAAATCCACAAAGGATCCTGCCAATGGATAAGCATCTTGAAATGCAGACATACCTGTTAACCTTTGCGTCCCACGAATGGATGCTGGCATTTCTTTTCCATTCATTTCACGAAGCATCGGCTTATAATCAAATAGTTCTTGCTGTGAAGGTGCTCCATTCTGAAATAGATAAATTACCCGCTTAGCTTTGGGTGCAAAATGAGGAATTCCAGGGGGGAGCCCGTTTTTATCAGCCCCCAAGCCAAAAAGATCTGGCATGAGCAATGAGCCTAAAGCAACGCTTCCTATCCCTACCCCCATAGAAGAAAGAAATCGTCTACGATTTAAAGAAAACCCATGTTCAATAAATTCTTTATCCATAAAATTAATTTTTTAATCCATTAACAGAATATCATTATGTTTTTGTAATGGTTTCTTCGAGATTGTATATAGTTGCTATTACGCGCATCAAGGCTGCCAATTTTTTCTTATCTACATTTTCTAAAAGTGGATATTCTCCAATAGAAAGCATTTTTTGTGCTGATACAATTTTAATTGCATTTTGTTGTTGTGTATAATAGTCCATCAGAATTGCTAACTCTTTCTCTTTGGGCTTTCGACAGACAATTAATCTAAATGCTTTTGCAATAGCTAAATTGATGTCTTTATTTTCTTGAAAAAGTTTGGCTGCCAGCACCCTTGACGCTTCCAAAACTGTCGGATCATTCATCATCACCAATGCTTGCAATGGGGTATTGGTTCTTTGTCTTTTTACCTCGCAAATATCACGATTGCTTGCATCAAATATACTCATTGAAGCAGGGGGCACTGTCCTCTTGACCAATGTATACATACCACGTCGGTAAAGATCCTTTCCATGATCTTGTTTATACACCGATAATAAACCTCTACCTGAAGTAGCCCCTTCCCATAAACCTGCAGGTTGATAAGGCTTTACACTTGGCCCGCCAATAACATCATTAAGCAAGCCACTACTCGACAAAACAATATCTCTAATCAATTCTGCAGCTATTCTATATCGCGGACCTCTAGCAAGTAAAATATTTTCAGGATCCAATGCCAATTTTTCTTTTGATACTTCAGCTGACTGTTTGTAGGTAGCAGACATTACAAATTGCTTTACGAGTCTTTTTATATTCCAATCATGTTGCATAAAATCAACGGCTAACCAATCCAATAATTCAGGATTTGTTGGTATTTCACCTTGCATTCCAAAGTCACCCGATGTTTTTACAATTCCTCTTCCAAAAAATTCTTGCCATAAAAGATTAACAAAGACCCTTGCAGTAAGTGGATTATTTTGATCAAATAACCAATTTGTAAGCCCTAATCTATTTTTTGGATATCTCGCATCGAAAGGTAAAATAGCTGAAGGTGTAGCAGGCAATACTTCATCCCCTTGAACATCATATTGGCCTCTTATAAGAATATGTGTTTTTCGAACTGTATCTTCGTCTCCCATGACAGATACAATTAATTTATTTGTATCCTGTTTATTAATAAAACTTAATATTTTTTTTACATCATCATTGGTTACCTCCATTAATGGTTGTTTGGCATAAGTCTCAGGACCTCCAATAACCGACTCCATACCCTTTTCTTTTACATTATTAAAAAAGGCAAAAAACTGGTAATATTCTTTTTGAGAAAATGGATCGTATTTATGATCATGACAATGCGCGCATTCTAATGTAACACTTAAAATACCCTTTCCTATAAGATCTGTTCTATCGGTTACATACATCAGTCTATATTCTTCTGGAATGACTCCCCCTTCTTCTGTTATCTTATGATTGCGATTAAATCCAGTAGCTAATAATTGTTCTTTTGTAAAATTAGGGAGGAGATCACCCGCCAACTGCCAAGTAACAAAGTCTTTGTAACTAATATTTTTATTAAAAGCATGAATTACCCAATCTCGCCATGGCCATTGGGTTCGGTAACCATCATCCTGATAACCGTGAGAATCGGCATAACGTGCAAGGTCAAGCCAAAGTATAGACATCTTCTCTCCATAGGCTCTCTTTTGCAATAACTGATCAACCAGATTTTCATACGCAGCAGCACTTTTATCAAGAAGAAATGAGTTCATTAAATTTAATGAAGGAGGCAATCCTGTTAAATCAATACTCAAGCGTTTTAAAAGTCTTTCTTTATCCGCTTCCTCATTAGGTTGAATGCCTTGTTTTTCTTGATTTGCTAGTATGAAATAATCGATTTCATTTTTTGGCCATTTCTTATTTTCAATTTTTGGGAGTGGCCTTTTAACCGGTGAAACAAACGCCCAATGTTTTTCATATTTTGCACCTTGTTTAATCCATTTTTCAATCAAAGCAATTTCATATTTAGATAATTTCAAATTTGAATTATTTGGAGGCATTACCAAACTAGTATCATTTGAACTTACCCGTATAAAAACTTCAGATAAATCAGGATTCCCAGGAACCAATGCATGTGCCATTGGGTGTTCTTTCAATGATTCATAAGCACTTTCAGATTGGTCTAATCTTAAATTGGCTTTGCGTTTATTGATGTCTGGGCCATGACATGAAAAACATTTATCAGATAAAATAGGGCGAATATCAAAATTGTAACTAATGGAATCAGGCATATCATTACTTGCAAATAAACGTTCTTGTTGATTATTGCAAGCTTGAAAAGAAAAGACACTTAAAATAAAAAAAAGTAAAACGTAAAATATTTTTTTTGAAAAGCGCATGTAGGAGAATTTATTAAATGATTTGATAGTTAAAATTATATTTTAATGAATTCATTTGTATTACATAAATGTAACATAATGTTCACTATTACTTATAGTTCAATTTTATGCTTATCCCATTTTATTTTAGATAAAAATTAAAATTTATAAAGTAGCCAAGAATAAGGTTTTACGTAAGTCCTTGATTTACACCTAGCGAGACCGTGATTTGAACCCAGGATCTAAGGGTTTGAAAAATGCTATAATTAACTAGTAATATGTTTTACAATAGGTTATATTTTATTAATCACTACATTTTAAGTAAAATGAGACAAAAAATAGCGCACAAGGATGATAGAAAGTATAAATGTTAATTAGAATCTAATTATTCAACTCAGAACTCCCAATTATGTATTAAATTTAATAGTTGCATAAAGGAAAAGAAGTCATCGTTAGATTCACTCTTTACCCTACAAGAAATATATATCTGTTCAATCAATGATAACAGCTATTAAAAGCAAAACAGTGCCGAATTCTTTTCCTACATATTCAACTATTGTATTAAGGATAAAACAAAAAAAATAGTGCTCACTTGATATAAATTTATATTATGAAATCAAAACTATTATTTCTCTTACTCCTTCTCTCTGGATATATTAATATCTTAATTGCTCAGAAAAATATAACCCAGTCATTTTCTCCAAGTAGGGAGCAAATGTTAAAACGTTATAAAG